>NZ_BAABBV010000002.1:0-747168 GCF_039538145.1 Gryllotalpicola daejeonensis
AAAACTGACATTCAAATAATCAAATAAACCAAAAGGAATCCCATGCCCAACCAAAAAGGCCAGACACCGGGGTATTGGCATTGACAATGTGCACGCTGTTGAGTTCTCAAGGACCGTACGCACCCGGCCTAGACCTTTCGGCCATCGCACCGGGGCAACTTTCCAAAGTTACCACACTCGCGGCCCTCACCTGGCCGCTAGACGCGACCGGGAGCCGGTGTGGACTTCCCATCCTAAGCACTCGACTCGGGTCAGACAAGTGACCTTCGGAGGCTTGTGATGAGGTCCCGCTTGAGGCCGGCGAGCCGACCGGCTCAGCCGCACCTTTGGGGTGACAAGTAAGTAATTTACGTGGATCGGGCGGGGTGCTCAAATCCGGCTCGCACCCCGGGCGTGTCGCGCCCTAGTTCGCCGCGAACACGCCCGCCAGGGTCTTCTTCCCACGGCGAAGCACGGCCAGCCGGCCGTCGATCAGGTGCGCGCCGATCGTGGCCTGGTCGTCGTCGATCTTGAGGTTGTTGACGTAGACGCCGCCCTGGGCGATGGCGCGACGGGACTCGGAGAGGCTGCCGGTGAGCCCCGCGTCGACGAGCAGTTGAGCGACGCTTGACGTCGGCTGCGCGTCAGCGCTGGGTAGCTCTCGCAGAGCCGCCTCGAGAGTCGCGGAGTCGAGGGCGCCGAGGTCGCCGTTGCCGAAGAGAGCCTGCGACGCGAGGATCGCCGCGTTCGCGGCATCCGCCCCGTGCACGAGCGTCGTGACCTCGAGCGCAAGCGCGCGCTGCGCCTCGCGCCGGAAGGGCTCATTCGCCACCGCCTGCTCGAGACGCTCGATCTCGGCGCGATCGAGGAAGGTGAAGATCTTGAGACGCGCGATCACATCGGCATCGTCGGTGTTGAGCCAGAACTGGTAGAACGCGTAGGGACTCGTGAGCGACTCGTCGAGCCACACCGCATTGCCTTCGCTCTTGCCGAACTTGGTGCCGTCGCTGTTCGTGATCAGCGGAGTGCCGATCGCATGCGCCGACACCCCCTCGACCCGCCGGATGAGGTCCGTCCCGCTCGTCAGGTTGCCCCACTGATCGCTACCGCCCGTCTGCAGGACGCAGCCGTGCTGCCGGTAGAGCTCGAGGAAGTCGAGACCCTGGAGGATCTGGTAGCTGAACTCGGTGTAGGAGATGCCGGCGTCGGAGTTGAGCCGGGCCGCCACTGCGTCCTTCTTCAGCATGGTGCCGACGCGATAGTGCTTGCCGATGTCACGCAGGAAGTCGATCGCGCTGAGCTGACCGAACCAGTCGAGGTTGTTCACGAGGCGCGCGGCGTTGTCGCCCTCGAAGCTCAAGAACTTCGAAACCTGCGCCTGGAGGTAGCCGACCCACTTCGCCACGGTGTCTTTGTCGTTGAGCGTGCGCTCGGCGGTGGGGCGCGGATCGCCGATGAGGCCCGTCGAGCCGCCGACCAGTCCGAGCGGGCGGTGGCCGGCGAGCTGGAGGCGCCGCAGCAGGATGAGCTGCACCAGGTTTCCAAGGTGCAGGCTGGGCGCGGTCGGGTCGAAGCCGCAGTAATACGTGATCGGGTCGCCTGCGAGGAGCTGCTTCAGCTCGTTCTCATCGGTGGAGACATGAATGAGGCCGCGCCAGACGAGCTCGTCCCAGATGGTCTCGAAGGACGGATCGTTGTGCTGCGCTGCCAGGATCTCAGGCGTTGACACGCGCTCAACGGTATCAGCGGGCGGACGCCGGGATTCCAGGATTCACCTAGAGGCGACAGTGGTTAAGGGTCTAGGCTTTATTTGACCGTAATTAGGTGTAGAGGCTTAAGGAGGCGGATGTTCGTCATCACAGCGGACCAGATCGACTCTCGCACCGGCGACGACCTCGCGGGAGCCGAACGAGACCGGATCCAGTCGAGCTACGGCGCACGGCTCGCGCTTCCGGTCGACCGCACCGCGGGCGATGAGTTGCAGGCGCTGACGGCGGATGCGGAGACGGCGCTCGCGCTGGCGCTCGAGCTGACCCGCACACGGGCCTTTCACGTCGGCATCGGGATCGGGCCCGTGCGGTCGCCGCTGCCGGAGTCCACACGTGAGGCCAGCGGGCCCGCGTTCTTCGCGGCGCGGGATGCCGCGACGAGGGCGAAGCGGGCAGACATCCGACTCGCCATCCAGACCCAGCGCGAGGCGAACGGGGACAGCGCGCGCGCGGACGAAGCCGAGGCCCTGCTCGCTCTGCTGCTGATCGTTCGCGAGCGCCGATCGGAGGCCGGATGGGAGCTGTTCGATCTGATCGTCGAAGGGCACACCCAGGCCGAGGCCGCCGCACGGCTCGGAATCTCGGCGCCCGCCGCGAGCGCGCGCGCCAAGGCCGCGCACGTGAAGGCGGAGCTCGCGGCGATCCCTGCGCTCACTAGGCTCTTGGAGCAGACCGACCTCATGACGAGACAGGAGCCGTGAGCCGTGAGCTACGCCGGACCGGGACTCATTCTGACCGTGCTCTTCTGGGCTGTACTGACGCTCGTCGTCGCCGGCGGAGTGGTCTTCTCGGTGCTCGCCGTCAAGGGCGGCCGATGGCCGGTGATCGCCGCGGCTGCGTTCCTGCTGGTGGCCGTGGTGATGGTCGGGCTGCCACACCCGCAGGGGCCGGCGCTGCTCGGCGCGCTGGTCGCGCTCGGCGCCGTCGCGATCTCTGCCTTCGGCGGCTCGCCTGCGGTGCGCACCGTGCTGTCGCTCGCGACACGGCAGGTGGTCGAAGGCGAGGCCGGCGGCATCCTGGTGGCACCGCGCGACGCCGTCGATGGTGAGCCCAAGCGCGAGGTGCTGCGAGGCGGCCTGACGATCGGCATCCTCGAGCGGATCGCGACGACGGCGTCGATCCTGGCCGGAGTCCCCGAGGCGATCGCCGTCGTGATCGCGGTCAAGGGCGTCGGCCGGTTCAGCGAGCTCGGGGCGTCAGAAGCGCAGGAGCGCTTCATCATCGGGACGTTCGTCAGCTTGGGTTGGGCCGCGGTGTGCGGGGCGCTCGCGCACCTCGCCTGGTAGCCGGACGATAGACCGAAACGGTCGGGTCACCGGCGATCCAGAACCGCCACGGGAACGCCTCTCCCCCGCCCTCTCCCGAGACGCCGACGCGCGGGCCGGTCAGGTGCGCCGACGGATGCGTCTCGAGTTCGATGGCGAACGGAGGCGCGAGCAGGTCGGCGCCGTTCTCATCGAGGCGGATTCCGGCTGCGACGGTGAGGCGCGCCGGCCCACGGGCGAGGTCGCGTGGCGGAACGGAGCCACGGCGGAGCTGTGCGAGCGGCGCGCCGTCGACGACCTCTGCGGCGCGCAGCAGCACCGCAGAGGCGCTGCCCGGGGGTGAGCACACGATGTTCGCGCACGCGTGCATGCCGTAGGTGAAATACACGTAGACGTAGCCCGGGTCATCGAACATCACACCGTTGCGGCGCGTGCGGCCGCGGAACGCGTGGGAGCCGGGGTCGGCGCCGTCACCGAGGTACGCCTCGACCTCGGTGATGCGCAGGACCACGGCCCCGGCATCCGTCTCATGCGTCAGCCGAGCCCCGAGCAGCAGCGGCGCGATCTCGGTAGCCGGCCGCGCGAAGAAATCGCGGTCGGGGGTGAAGAGGCCGCCCTCTGCCACGTCAGAAGAGGTGGCCGCCGACGGCGTAGGTCACGATGATCCCGGCCACGATGATCGCGACGGCGACGCCGAGGATCGCGTACCAGAGCCAGGGCGCCATCGCCTTCTTCGGGCGCGGGGTGCTGTCGAGCCGGAAGCGGGCCATCACAGCGCCTCCTGCGTCGCGCCGATACGCGCGGTGACCTGGCGCACGCGCTCGGCGAGCAGGGCGCGCTGCTCGGCGACACGAGCCGGGGCCGTGCCGGCGATACCGTCGCGGCTGCCCACCGAGCCCTCGATCGTCAGCACCTGGCGCACCTCGGGGGTGAGGTGCGGCGAGATCGCGGCGAGCGAGTCGTCGTCGACCTCTTCGAGGCCGATGCCGCGGGATTCCGCGAACGAGACGAGCGAGCCCGTGATCTCGTGGGCGTCGCGGAAGGGGACGTGCTGCTTCACGAGCCACTCGGCGACGTCGGTCGCGAGCGAGTAGCCCTCGGGTGCCAGCTCGCGCATGCGGTCGGTGTGGAAGCGCAGTGTCGCCACCATGCCGGTGAAAGCGGGCAACAGGATCTCGAGCGTCTCGATGGAGTCGAAGACGGGCTCCTTGTCTTCCTGCAGGTCGCGGTTGTACGCGAGGGGCAGGCCCTTGAGCGTGGTGAGCAGGCCCGTGAGGTTGCCGATGAGGCGGCCCGACTTGCCGCGCGCCAGCTCGGCGATGTCGGGGTTCTTCTTCTGCGGCATGATCGACGAACCCGTCGAATAGGAGTCGTCGAGCGTGACGAACCCGAACTCGCGGGTGTTCCAGAGGATGATCTCTTCCGCGAGGCGGGACAGGTCGATGCCGATCTGGGCCGTCACGAACGCGAACTCGGCGACGAGGTCGCGCGACGCCGTCGCATCGATTGAGTTGGGAGCGACGGCCGCGAAGCCGAGTTCGTCGGCGATGAGTTTCGCATCGAGACCCAACGTGTTGCCGGCGAGTGCGCCGGAGCCATAGGGCGAGGAATCCGCGCGCCTGCGCCAGTCATCGAGTCGTTCGAGATCGCGCACGAGCGGCCAGCAGTGCGCCAGCAGGTGGTGCGCGAGCAGCACGGGCTGGGCGTGCTGCAGGTGGGTGCGGCCCGGCATGATGGCCGAGCCGTTCGCCTCGGCCTGAGCGGCGAGGGCGTCGATGAGGTCGACGATGAGGCGCGCCAGCTCGGCGGAGTGGTCGCGCAGCAGCATCCTGATCAGCGTCGCGATCTGGTCGTTGCGGCTGCGGCCTGCGCGCAGCTTGCCGCCGAGCTCCGCGCCCGCGATCTCGATCAGGCCGCGCTCGAGCGCCGAGTGCACGTCTTCGTCGGTCGCGGCGGGCACGAACTCGCCCGCGTCGACGCGACGCTGCAGCTCATCGATAGCGGCGATCATGCCCTCGAGCTCCGCGTCGTCGAGATACCCGGCGCGATTCAGCGCGCGGGCATGGGCGCGCGAGCCGGTGAGGTCGTAGCCCGCGAGCTGCCAGTCGAAGTGCGTCGACTTGCTGAGCCGCGCGAGCTCGGGCGACGGGCCGCCCGCGAATCGGCCGCCCCAGAGCGCGCCGGCCTCGCCCGCGCGGTTGACCTGATCAGGCATCCGTGCCCCCTTCGTTCTCGGCAAGCAGCCAGGCCAGCAGCGCCTTCTGCGCGTGCAAGCGGTTCTCGGCCTCGTCCCAGATGACCGACTGCGGGCCGTCGATGACCTCGGCCGTGACCTCGTAGCCGCGATAGGCCGGCAGGCAGTGCAGGAAGATCGCATCGGGCGCCGCCGTGGCCATCAGCTCGGCGGTGACGGTGTAGCCGGCGAAGGCGACGGCGCGGGCTTCCTTCTCGTCTTCCTGGCCCATCGAGGCCCACGTGTCGGTGACGACGACATCGGCCCCGGCGGCGCCCTCCCCCGGCTCGGCGAGAACCGAGACGCTGCCGCCCGTCGCAGCCGCGATGCGCGCCGCTTCGGCGAGGATGTCCTGCCGCGGCTGGTAGGCCGCGGGGGTGACGATGCGCACGTTCATGCCGGCGGTCGCGCCCGCGAGCAGGTACGAGTGCGCCATGTTGTTCGCGCCGTCGCCGAGGTAGCTCAGGGTGAGGCCGGCGAGAGTTCCCTTGTGCTCGCGTATCGTCAGCAGATCGGCGAGCAGCTGGCAGGGGTGGAAGTCATCGGTGAGGGCGTTGATGACCGGAACCCCGGCGTACTGCGCCATCGTCTCGAGATCGGACTGCGCGTAGGTACGCCACACGATCGCAGCGACCTGTCGGCCGATGATGCGCGCCACGTCCGGCACGGACTCGCGCGTGCCGATCTGGGCCTTCGCTCCGTCGACGAGGAACGGCGCGCCCTGCAGCTCGGTGACGCCCACCGTGAAGGAGGTCTGGGTGCGCAGCGTCGGCTTGTCCATGATGAGGGCGACGGTCTGCGGCCCGGCGAGCGGCGCCGCCGCGAACCGGTCTGCCTTGAGGCGGGCGGCGAGATCGAGGATCTCGGCCTGTTCGGCCGGGGTCACGTCGTCGTCGCGCAGGAAATGGCGGGTCACGCGGTCACCTTCCGGGTCGTGGGCTCGCTGTCGGCGGTTGTCGCGGCGACCTTCGCGAGGGCAGCGCCGAAGCGGTCGCGGAACTCACGGAGCTCGAGGTCGCCGATGATGAGCGGTGGAGCGAGGCGGATGCTGTCCGGGCCGGTCGCGTTGATGATGAGGCCCTGATCACGCGCCGCTGCGACGAGCTCGCCGCTCACCGGCTGGGCGAGCGCGATGCCGATGAGCAGGCCGCGACCGCGGGTGCCGGCGACGAGGGGTGAGCCGAGCCCGGCGATGAGCTGCTTGAGCTGCTCGCCGCGAATGCGGGCGTTCTCGACCAGGCCCGCGCGCTCGATCTCGCCGAGCACGGCGTTGGCCGCCGCCGTGGCGAGCGGGTTGCCGCCGAACGTCGTGCCGTGCTGACCGGTGTGGAACAGCTGCGACGCTGCGCCGAAGGTGACCAGGGCACCGATGGGCACACCGCCGGCCATGCCCTTGGCGAGCGTGATCGCGTCGGGGGTGATGCCCTCGTGCTGGAACCCGAACCAATCGCCGGTGCGGCCAGCGCCGGTCTGCACCTCATCGAGGATGAGGAGCGCGCCGTTCCGCTCGGTGAGTTCGCGCGCTTTGGAGAGAAAGCCTGCGGGCAACTCGATGACGCCGGCCTCGCCCTGGAGCGGCTCGATGAAGACCGCCGCGACCGACGCGTCGATCGCCGCCTCGAGCGCCTCGAAAGTCGCCGGGATGTGCTCGACGCCCGGAACCATCGGCAGGAACGGCTCGCGCATGTACGCCTTCCCGGTGAGCGCGAGCGCGCCCATCGAGCGCCCGTGGAACGCGTTCTCGAGCGCGATGATGCGCGTCCTCGAGCCGGTGCCGCGGTTGAGCCTGGCCAGCTTGAAGGCTGCTTCATTCGCCTCGGTGCCCGAGTTGGCGAAGAAGACGCGCCCTGCCTCGCCTGCGCCGGTGAGCCGCTTCAGACGCTCGGCGAGCTCGAGCTGAGGCGCGGAGGCGAACAGGTTCGAGACGTGCGCCGCGAGCGACACCTGGCGGGTGACTGCCTCGACGAGCGCGGGATGCGCGTGGCCGAGTGAGTTGACGGCGATGCCGCCGAGGAAGTCGAGGTACTTCCTGCCTTCGGCGTCCCACACCCAGGCGCCCTCACCGCGGTCGAGCAGCAGGGGCGGCGTCGAGAAGGTCGAGACGAGGTCGTGCTCGTAACGCTGCTTCCAGGGCGCGTTCGCCGCAGATGGCTGGTCGTTCACGGGGTGACCTCCGTTCCGATGCCCTGCTGGGTGAAGATCTCGAGCAGGATCGAGTGCGGGATGCGGCCGTCGATGATCGCGGCCTTGGGGACTCCCCCGTCGACGGCGTCGAGGCATGCCGACATCTTGGGGATCATGCCGGACTCGAGGCCTGGCAGCAGTTCGCGCAGTTCGTCGGCGGGGATGCTCGTGAGCATCGACGAGCGATCCGGCCAGTCGCGATACAGGCCGGCGACATCGGTGAGGACGACCAGCTTCTCGGCGCCGAGCGCGACGGCGAGAGCCGCAGCCGCGGCATCCGCGTTCACATTCAACGATTGCCCGGGAACGTCCGCGTCGGGCGCGACCGAGGAGACGATCGGGATGCGCCCCGCGTCGAGCTGCGTGAGGATCGCCTCGGGGTCGACCGCGACGACGTCGCCGACGAGGCCGAGGTCGACCTCGACGCCGTCGACGATCGCGCCGCGCTTCCGGCCCGTGAACAGGCCGGCGTCTTCGCCGGACATGCCGAGCGAGAGCGTCGGGTTGAGGTCGTTGATCGAGCGCACGATGCCGCGGTTGATGTGGCCGGTGAGCACCATGCGCACGACCTCCATCGCCTCAGGCGTCGTCACCCGGTAGCCGCCCTTGAATTCGCTCTCGATGCCGAGCTTGTCGAGCATCGCGGAGATCTGGGGGCCGCCCCCGTGCACCACGACGGGCCGCAGGCCCACGTAGCGCAGGTAGACGAGGTCTTCGGCGAAAGTGCGCTGGAGCTCGGGGCGCACCATGGCATTGCCGCCGAACTTGATGACGACGATCTTGTCGTGGAACTTGCCGAGCCACGGCAGCGACTCGATGAGGATCGCGGTCTTGTCGAGCGCTTCCTCGCGGGCGGCGACGATCTCTGCGTCTTCCGGATCGATCGTGGTGAGGGTCTCGTCTGCCATGGTCTCAGCTCGAATACGCACTGTTCTCGTGCACGTAGTCGTGCGTGAGGTCGTTGGTCAGGATCGTCGCGGTCTCGGTGCCGACCTTCAGGTCGATGCGGATGTCGACCCGGCGAGGTGTGAGGTCGACCAGATCGCGCGGCTGGTCGGGCTCACCCGCTGCGCACACGCGGATGCCGTTGAACCACACGTCGACGTCGTAGGGATCGAACTCGGCCGAAGTCGTGCCGACCGCTGCGAGCACGCGGCCCCAGTTGGGATCGTTGCCGAAGATCGCGGCCTTGAAGAGGTTGTTGCGGGCGACGGCGCGGCCCACTTCCACTGCGTCGCTCTCGCTCCTCGCGTTCTCGACGCGGATGGCGATGTCGTGGGATGCTCCCTCCGCATCGCTCTGCAGCTGCTCCGCCAGGCTCTGGCACACCTCGGTGAGCGCCGCCGTGAACTCGGCTTCGTCGGCCGTCACGCCGCTCGCACCTGAGCCGAGCAGCGCCACGGTGTCGTTGGTCGACATCGCCCCGTCGGAGTCGAGCCGGTCGAACGTGACGCGGGTCGCCGCGCGCAGCGCGCGGTCGAGCTGGGCGCTCGAGAGCTCGGCGTCGGTCGTGATCACCACGAGCATCGTCGCGAGGCCGGGGGCGAGCATGCCAGCGCCCTTCGCCATGCCGCCGACCGTCCAGCCGGCGGGTGACGTATGCACCGCCTGCTTCGCGACGGTGTCGGTCGTCATGATCGCCTCGGCCGCGGCCTGACCGCCCTCAGCCGTGCCGGCGAGTGCGGCCGCGGCATCCGTCACACCTGCCGTCACCTTGGCCAGATCGAGCTGCTCGCCGATCAGGCCGGTCGAGCACACGAGGACGTCTGCGGCGGACACGTCGAGCAGCTCTGCCACCCGCTCGGCGGTCGCGTGCGTCGTCTGGAAGCCCTGCGCCCCGGTGTAGCAGTTGGCGCCGCCCGAGTTCAGGACGATCGCCGAGACGGTGCCGTCTTTGATGACCTCTTTGCTCCACAGCACGGGGTTCGCGAGACACCGGTTGCTCGTGAACACCGTCGCTGCGTTCTGCAGCGGGCCGACGTTGCGCACGAGAGCGACGTCGCGCTTCCCTGTCGACTTCAGCCCTGCGGGGACACCCGCGGCGAGGAATCCGGCGGCGGCGGTCACGCTCACGGGGCGACTCCGTTCGTGGTCAGCGCGGTGCCCTCAGGCAGACCGAGCGCGATGTTGGCGGATTGGATCGCGGCACCGGCGGTGCCCTTGACGAGGTTGTCGACGGCGATGATGGCGACGACCTTGCCCGCCGCTTCATCGACGGTCACGCCGATGAGCGCGGTGTTCGCGCCGAGCACGTCGGCGGTGCGCGGCCAGACGCCGTCGGGCAGAAGCTGGACAAAGGCCTCGCCGTCGTAGGCGGCCTGCCATGCCTCGCGCACCTGGGCGCCGGTGACGCCCGGCTTGAGCGGCGCGGTGACAGTGGCGAGGATGCCGCGTGCCATCGGCACGAGCACCGGGGTGAACGACACCTTCGGATCGGTCGCGCCTGCGAGCTTCAGGTTCTGCACGATCTCGGGGATGTGCCGGTGGCCGCCGCCGACGCCGTAGGGATTCGCCGACCCGAGCAGCTCGCTCGCGAGGTACTGCACCTTGAGGTTCTTGCCGGCGCCCGATGGCCCGACGGCGAGCACCGCGACCACGTCTTCCTCGATGAGTCCGGCGGTGATGCCGGGGGCGATCGCCAACGAGACGGCACTCGCGTTGCATCCCGGCGCTGCGATCTTCTTCGCACCGGCGAGCCGGTCGCGCAGCTTGCCACCGTCGGCAGCGAGCTCGGGCACGCCGTAAGCCCACGGTTCGTTGAATTCGCCGCCGTAGAACTTCGCCCACGCCGCCTCATCGGTGAGGCGGTGGTCGGCGCCGCAGTCGATGACGAGCACGTCATCGGGCAGCTGGGCCGTGATGGCGCCGGATGCCCCATGCGGCAGCGCGAGGAAGACGACGTCGTGGCTCCCGAGGACCTCGGCCGTGGTCTCTTTCAGGATGAGATGAGCGTACGACCGCAGGTGCGGCTGCAGCTCGACGAGCGGTTTGCCCGCGTTCGATGAGGCGGTGACGGTCGTCACCTCGAGTTCCGGGTGGCCTGCGAGCAGCCGCAGGACCTCCCCGCCGGCGTAACCGGATGCTCCGGCGACGGCGACCGTGTACGTCATGTGGGTTCCTTGTTCTATCTGGACGGCGACGGAATCGTTGTCACGGCGACGCCTGCGTGGAACCGACAGTGGTGACGGTTACGCGAGCGCCGCCGAGATTCGGCCGGCCAGAAGACGTCGACGCAGCACGCGACGAGCGCGCTGACGCGCGACGACGGTGCGGCGGACGGAAGTCATGCGGTCAGCATATCGGTCGTCGCGGCTCACTCGCGAACCACCGCGCCGAAGCGCTCGCCCGCGAGCCGCGCACCGGCGAGCTTCGCCTCGGTCGCCTCGGCCGCGGTGAGCGTGCGGTCGTCTGCGCGGAAGCGCAACGCGAAGGTGAGGCTCTTCGCCTCCTCGGCCACCCCCTGCCCGCGATAGTCATCCACGAGGTGCGCGCGCTCGAGCAGCTCGCCGGCGCCCTCGACGACGGCGGCGAGGACCTCGCCGGCCGGAAGCTCACGGGGCACGACCAGCGACAGATCCTGCGTCGCCGCCGGGTACGACGAGATCGGCTCGATCTCGAGCTGCACCGGCGAGGCCGCGATGAGCTTGCCGAGGTCGAGCTCGAACACGGCGACCACGCGCGGCAGGTCGAGCTCGGCGGCGAGGGCCGGCAGCAGCTCGCCCGCGTACCCGACGGATTCCTCACCGGCCGGCGTCACGACGAACAGCTCGGCGGTGCGGCCCGGGTGCAGGCTCGCGTGCGAGCCCTGTCGCACCTCGACCTCGACGCCCACGGAGGCCGCCAGCGTGCGCACCGCCGCCAGCGCGTCGGCGAGGCCAGCCGGCACGGCCGCGCGGCCCGGCTGCTTGGGCGTCGCGTTGCCGAGGAAAAGGCCAGACGCGAAGCGCGGCTGGGGCGGGATGCTGTCGTTGAGCGCTGCCAAGGTGGCGTCGTCCGGCCGCGCGTTCCCGATCGGCAGGCCGTCGATGCCGTAGCGCACGCCCGCTTCGGGGCGGAACACGAGACCGAGCTCGTAGATCGCCAGGTCGGTGAGCCCGCGGGACAGGTTGCGCTGAGCGATGTCGATCAGACCAGGCAGCAGCGACGTGCGCAGGAACGGAACCCGGGCGTCAAGCGCATTGGCGAGCTTGACCGCCGGGACCGGGCCGCCGGCCGCTGAGCCGAAGGCGTTGTTCTGCGCTGCCGTGACGAACGGCATCGCGAGTACCTCGGTGAGGCCGCTGCCCGCGAGCGCCCACGCCGCCTGGCGGCGCAGCTGCTGCTCGCGCGTGAGGCCGCGGCCGGGCGGTGCGACCGGGATGACGCTCGGAATCCGGTCGTACCCGCCGACACGCGCCACCTCTTCCGCGAGCGTGGCCGCGTCGATCAGGTCGGGGCGCCAGCTCGGGGGAGTCACCGAGAAGCCGGCATCCGTCTTGGCGACGTCGGCGCCGATCGCGGTCAGCGTGCGCTCGATCTCGGCGTCGTCGTAGTCGACGCCGATCAGGCGGCTGACCGCACCGTCGGCGAGCTCGATCGGCTGCGGCGCGCGCTCGTTGTGGATGCGCGCCCCCAGCGGAACCGCATGCCCGCCGGCGAGCTGCTCGAGCAACTGCACCACGCGGGCGGCGGCTGCCTCGGCCACAGCCGGGTCGACGCCGCGCTCGAAGCGCCGCGACGCCTCGGAGGGCAGCTTGTGACGGCGGGCCGTGCGCGCGATCGACACGGGGTCGAAGTTCGCGGCCTCGACCAGCACGCGCGTCGTCGTGTCGGACATCTCGGTCTGCGCGCCACCCATGACGCCGGCGAGCCCGATCGCGCCCGAGTCGTCGGTGATCAGCAGATCCTCCGGGTCGAGCGTGCGCTCGACTCCGTCGAGGGTCGTGAGCTTCTCGCCCGGCTGAGCGCGGCGCACGGTGATGCCGCCGCGCAGCTTGTCGAGGTCATAGCCGTGAATCGGCTGACCGATCTCGAGCATCACGTAGTTCGTGATGTCGACGGGCAGCGAGATCGAGCGGACGCCTGCGAGCCGCAGTCGCGCCGCCAGCCACGGCGGCGTCGGCCGGGTCGCGTCGATGCCCTCGACCGCGCGCGCCACGAAGACCGAGGCGCCGACGTTGCCGCGCACCGGTGCGTCGTCGGAGATCGCCAGCGGGAAGCCGTCGGCTGGGGCATCCGTATCGACCTGCTCAGCCGGGTCGCGGAAGACCGCGCCGGTCGCGTGGGAATACTCGCGTGCGATTCCGCGAATCGAGAACGCGTAGCCGCGATCAGGGGTGACGTTGACCTCGACGGCGGCGTCGTCGAGACCGAGCAGCGTGATCGCGTCGGTGCCGACCTCGGGGTCGAGACCCAGGGTCGAGAGCACGAGGATGCCGGCGTGCTCGTCGTTGAGGCCGAGCTCACGGCCGGAGGCGATCATGCCGTCGCTCGTGTGACCGTAGGTCTTGCGCGCCGCGATCGGGAACGGACCGGGCAGCACCGCGCCGGGAAGCGTGACCGCGACCTTGTCGCCTGCCGCGAAGTTGTGGGCGCCGCAGACGATGCCGCGCACTCCCCCGTTCGCCTCGCCGACGTCGACCTGGCACCACCGGATGGTCTTGCCGTTGCTCTGCGGCTCTTCCACGAACTCGAGCACCTGGCCGACGACGATCGGCCCGCTCACCTCGAAGCGGTGGATCTCCTCCTCCTCAAGGCCGACCTTGACGAGCGCTGCGTGCACGTCTTCAGGGGTCGAGCCGGGGAGCAGCTCGACGTATTCGGCGAGCCAGCTGAGTGGGACGCGCATCAGACCACCATTCCGAAAGCGTGCGAGAAGCGGATGTCGCCCTCGAGGAAGTCGCGCATGTCGCTCAGGTCGTTGCGGAACTGCAGCGTGCGCTCGAGGCCCATGCCGAAGGCGAAGCCGGTGTACACCTCGGGGTCGACGCCGGCGGCGCGCAGCACATTGGCGTTGATCATGCCGCAACCGCCCCACTCGATCCACCGCGCGCCGCCCTTGGCGGACGGGTGCCAGACGTCGAGCTCGGCCGAGGGCTCGGTGAACGGGAAGTAGTTCGGCCGCAGGCGGATCTTCGCCTCTTCGCCGAACATGACGCGGGCGAAGTGCTCGAGCGTGCCGCGCAGGTGCGCCATGGTGAGGCCCTTGTCGACGGCGAGGCCCTCGATCTGGCTGAAGACCGGCAGGTGGGTCGCGTCGATCTCGTCGGTGCGGAAGACGCGACCGGGGGCGACGATGTAGACGGGCAGCTCGCGGTCGAGCAGCGAGCGGACCTGCACCGGGCTCGTGTGCGTGCGCATCACGAGGTGGCCTTCGGCCGGCTCGACGAAGAACGTGTCCTGCATGGCGCGGGCGGGGTGGTCCTCATCGAAGTTGAGCGCGTCGAAGTTGAACCACTCGTTCTCGAGTTCGGGGCCTTCCGCGATCTCCCAGCCCATGCCGATGAAGATGTCACTCACCTTCTCTTGGATGAGCGAGAGCGGATGCCTCGAGCCGACGCGGCCCGGCACCGCAAGAGCCGTGACATCGACAGCCTCTGCCGCGAGCTGGGCGCGCTCTTCTGCCGCCGAGATCTCGGCCTCCTTGGCGGCGAAGGCCTGATTGACCTGACCACGGGCGCCGCCGACCAGCTTGCCGAGCACGGCTTTCTGCTCGTTGGGCACGCTGCGCAGCTGGCCGTTCAGGCGAGCGAGCGGCGAATGCTCGCCGAGGTGCTGCGCGCGCACGTCCTTCAGGGCTGCGGAGTCGTCGGCTGCAGCGATGGCCGCGAGGGCGGCGTCGACGGCGGCGCGGACGGACTCCTCGTTGAGCTCGGGAGTGTCTGACACGATCATCAATCCTATCGGGGCCGCTCTGGGCGCCCCGACGACCGCGAGCGAGGTCAGCTGCGCTGCGCGAACGCCGATTCGTAGAGGCAGACGGACGCCGCGGTGGCGAGGTTCATCGACTCCGCGTGCCCGTACACGGGGACGGTGATGACGCGATCGACGAGCTCGAGGTCGTCGTCTTCGAGGCCGCGCGCCTCGTTGCCGAATACCCAGGCGGTCGGTGCGGCGAGCAGGTTCTCGTGCCGGGCGAGCAGAAGGTCCTCGCCCTTCACATCGGCGGCGAGCACCTGCAGGCCGGCGGAGTGGGCGCGGCTGACGACGTCTGCGAGCCCGGCCCCGACCGCGACCGGCAGATGGAAGAGGGACCCCGTGGTCGACCGCACGACCTTCGGGTTGTAGAGGTCGACCGAGCGGCCCGTGAAGATCACGGCATCCGCCCCCGCCGAGTCCGCGGCACGCACGATCGTGCCCGCATTGCCCGGGTCGCGCACCTCTTCGAGCACCGCGATCAGCTTCGGCTCTGCCGAGAAGATGTCTTTCACCGAGGTCGGGAACTGGCGCACGACGCCGACGAAGCCCTGCGGCGTGACCGTGTCGGCCATCGCGTTCAGGACTTCTTCGGTGACGAACTCGACGTCGATGCCGGCATCGGATGCTGCCCGCGCGATGTCGCCGTAGCGCTCGAGCGCCGTCGGCGTCGCATAGAGCTCGATGACCAGCTCTGGGCGGTAGGCGAGAACCTCACTCGCGGCCTGCGGGCCTTCGAGCAGAAATGCGCCCGTCTCGGCCCTGGCGGTCTTCTTCGCGAGCTTGGCGACGGCGCGAACGCGCGGAGAGCGGGGATTGTCGAGCACAGCCGCAAGTGTACGGAAACCGCCCGTCGCATTCCGGATGCGGCGCGGGGGAACAGCAGAAGGCCCGGTCACCGTGCGGTGACCGGGCCTTCCTGAGCGAGATGCTTACGCAGCCTTGGGGGCCGAGGTGTCGGCCGGGAGCGCCTTCTTCGCGGCCTCGACGAGGCCCGCGAAGGTGGCGGGCTCGTTGACGGCGAGGTCAGCGAGGATGCGACGGTCGACCTCGATGCCGGCCAGGTTCAGGCCCTGGATGAGACGGTTGTAGGTCAGGCCGTTCTGGCGCGACGCGGCGTTGATGCGCTGGATCCACAGGCGACGGAACTCGCCCTTGCGAGCGTGACGGTCGCGGTAGGCGTAGACGAGCGAGTGGGTGACCTGCTCCTTCGCCTTGCGGTAAAGGCGCGAGCGCTGGCCGCGGTAGCCCTCGGCGCGCTCCAGGATGGTCCGACGCTTCTTGTGTGCGTTTACTGCGCGCTTGACACGTGCCATTTCTGTACTTCCTTAAACGTTCGGGGCCGGGCTCAGCTGGCGAGCAGGCGCTTGATGATCTTGGCGTCGCTCTTCGGGAGGACCTGGTCCTCGTTGAGGCGACGGGTGCGGCGGCTCGACTTGAGCTCGAGGTTGTGGCGCATGCCGGCCTGCTGCTTCATGACCTTGCCGCTGCCGGTGACCTTGAAGCGCTTCTTGGCGCCCGAGTGGGACTTCTGCTTGGGCATCTTGTTATTCCTTCTCGTTCGTCGCCTGGGGCTGAGGGGCCTCAGCGGGCGAGTCGTTCGTGTCCTGCGCGCGTGCGTCGGCTTTCGCCTCTGCCCTGCGCGCGTTGGCCTCGGCCTTCGCCTCCGCCTTGTTCTTCAGCGGGCCGATGACCATGACCATGTTTCGACCGTCGATGGTCGGGTTCGATTCCACAGAACCGAATTCCGCGACATCCTCGGCAAATCTCTGGAGCAGGCGGACGCCCTGCTCGGGGCGGGACTGCTCACGACCACGGAAGAGGATCATCGCCTTCACCTTGTCCCCCGCCTGGAGGAAGCCGATGGCGCGCTTCATCTTCGTCTCGTAGTCGTGCTTGTCGATCTTGAGGCGGAACCGAACCTCTTTGAGGATCGTGTTCGCCTGGTTGCGCCTGGCCTCTTTGGCCTTCTGCGCAGCCTCGTACTTGAACTTGCCGTAGTCCATGATCTTCACCACGGGCGGCTTGGAGTTCGGGGCGACCTCAACGAGGTCGAGGTCCGCTTCCTGCGCCAGGCGCAGGGCGACCTCGATCTTCACGACACCGATCTGCTCGCCACTGGGGCCGACGAGTCGCACTTCGGGGACGCGGATGCGGTCATTGGTACGGGGATCGCTGATGCGTAGCTCCTCTGTTAGAGAACTTCCGGCTGCCTTGCGCAACGAGAGGAGAACGACTTTCACCGCGACGCCCGCGCACCTGCGCGTGCAATCACTCGGCACACCCCCAAGAGCTTGCGCCCTGTGCCGGCGAGCCGGCCTACCGGAGAACCGGCGGAGGGTATCGACCCGGTAACCTGTTGAGGCGGTCAACGCGGGTGGGAAAGAGATTCCACTTTCGTTCCGGCGCACTGAGACACCGGAGCCAGTGATCGAGTCTACCAGACGGCGCTGCCCCGACGAAGCACGCATGAAAGCAGGAAGATGAGCGACCTCGAGGATGCCACGCGAGACATCGCCGAAGTGCCGGCAGCCGAACTGATCACCACGGTGTCCGTTCACTTGATGAGCGCAGCCGCGGTCAAGCTCGGTCTCGCCGAGAACGGCGAGAAGGACCTCGATCTCGACGAGGCGCGGAAGCTGATCGACGCGCTGGCCGGTCTCGTGACGGCATCCGCCCCGCATATCGGCGACCAGCACGCCCGACCGCTGCGGGACGGGCTGCGCACGCTGCAGCTCGCCTTCCGCGAGGCGTCGACCTTCCCGGACGAGCCGGGCAAGGGACCCGGCGAGAAGTGGACCGGCCCGGTCAACTGACCCCTTATCTGAGGATCGCCGCCGATCCCCCGGCGATACCTAGGTCCTTCGGCGCTCGCGTCCGGGTTCCTGCCAGACGACCCGGTTAGCGTCATCGACGTGGGTAGGCGACAGGCTCTCGGGTGGCTCGGTGCGGCCGTCTGCTCTGTCGCCCTCGTCATCGCCGGCGGCCTCGTTCTGAGCAGCGTCGCCGTGCACCGCTACCTTCAGGCATCCGCCTCGCAGCTGCAGAGTGGCGACGCGCGCGACACCGGCGCCACGCCGCTTGCCGCCGAGGTCGCCAGCCTGCAGCACACCGTCTCGGCGCTCGAGTCGATGCCCGGGGTCGCTGCGGCAAGCAGCACCGTCACCACCGGCTCGCACGCGAAGACCGTCAGCTACGACGTAGCCGTGACAATGGATGCCGACGCCACAGCCGCGGAGAGCACCGACGTCGTCTACGCCATGACTCAGCAGCTGCGCAACGGGCGAGTGAACCTCGAGCTCACCCTGCCGGCGAACGCGCGGCACGCGGCATCCGTCATCGAATACCGAAATGCGTTCGACACGCCGGTCGCGCGCTCCACGGTCGAGTCGGTCTCCCGCGCGGTCGAGGTCGCTGCTTCCGTCCCCGGCGTCACGTCGGTCCACGTGACCGTGCCCTACACCTGGAACCTCGCCTCAGGCGACCTCGATGTCGAGATGGCCGGCGATGATTCGAGCGGCAGTGCCGCGCTGCGTCATGCACTCGCGCGCACCGCGCTGGCCGACGTCGACTGGTCGGGCACGGGTGCGCCGGCGTCACCGAGCTCGTCCGGGCGCACGAAGGCGCCGAGCGTGCCGCCCGCGCCCGCCCCGACGACGTCGCCGGATGTCGATGATTCGCCGACCTCCCCCGCGGTGAGCGATTTGCCGACGCCCGACTCGCCTGTTCCGACCGCCTCGGCGACGCCGACCGCCCCGCCTTCGTCGGGCGGCAGGCACGGCTCGCACTAAGGCTCAGTCGCGCTCGCGCCGTCAGGCCCGAACCAGCTGAAGGGCGAGCGAATCGACGCTCGTCGCGATCGCCGGCGAGGCCGCCCAGCGAGACGACAGCCGCGAGGTCAGCGCCTGCAGCGCCGCCTGATCGAGCCCGTCACGCAGCCGCAGCCGGATCGCCAGCTCCGCCGCCCGCATCCGGTGCTGCGGGTCGCCGGGGATGAGCTCGAGGCCCAGAACGTCGGGCTCATCGGCTCGGGAGCGCTCGAACGCCGCGCGCACGGCCGGGTCGCGCTCCGGCGACCGCCACGGTTCGCCTTGGGCGAGGGCGAAGACGGCGGGCCGACGCAGCACGAACTCGGTCGGGCTCGCCGGGTCGATGACGATCAACTCCGTCTGCTCGCTCACCGCGGCGAGAGCGACGCGGGGACCGGCCGCGGGGACGGGCCGTGCCTGGGGATCCCAGGCCGCGAGCGTCTGCACCGAGGTGAAGGCAGGCAGGACCTTGCGGCCGTCGGGCCCTGCGACCGTGACGATCGAGAGCTCCTGCGTCTTGTCGACCAGGTGACCGTCGGCCGCGACGCCGACCTCGCCCGCGTGGGCGAGCAGCGGGATGAGCACGCGTGCGGAGCGGAATGCCTCGACGACGTCTTCCGGGCGGGCTGTGCCGGCGGCGAATCCGTTCAGCGCATGGAGAAGCGCGGGATCTGCAGAGCCGTCATCGGCCGCCGCCGGATTCGGCGTGAAGCTGCGGCCGGCCCACGGCTGGCCCGCGGAATCCGTCGGCGCCGGATCGTTGCGGCCACCGTGGTGGCCATGGTGGCCGTCGCCGACGCCGTTGTGCGACTCAGGCGCCGGCGACACCGAGCGCCTCGGTCAGCGTGAAGCGGCCCGAATAGAGGGCCTTGCCGACGATCGCCCCCTCGATGCCGTTCGGCACCAGTGCGCGCAGCGCCGCGATGTCGTCGAGACTCGAGATGCCGCCCGAGGCCACGACCGGCTTGTCGGTCTTCGCCGCGAGCTCGGTGAGCAGCTCGACGTTGGGGCCGCGCAGCGTGCCGTCTTTGGTGACGTCGGTGACGACGTAGCGGCGGCAGCCGGCATCCTCGAGGCGCGAGAGCACCTCCCACACATCGCCGCCCTCGCGGGTCCAGCCGCGTGCGGCGAGGGTCGTGCCGCGCACGTCGAGGCCGACAGCGATCGCCTCGCCGAACTTCCCGATGACGGCGTCGGCCCAGTCGGGGTTCTCGAGGGCGGCCGTTCCGAGGTTCACGCGCGTCGCGCCGAGTTCGAGGGCATGCTCGAGCGACGCGTCGTCGCGGATGCCGCCCGAGAGCTCGATCTTCACGCCCTGCACCTCGCGCAGCACGTCGCGCATGACCGACCGGTTCTCACCTCGGCCGAATGCCGCGTCGAGGTCGACCAGGTGGATCCATTCCGCGCCCTGTTGCGCCCAGTCGAGCGCCGCGTCGATGGGGCTGCCGTAGCTGGTCTCGCTGCCGGCCTCGCCCTGGGTCAGGCGCACGGCCTGACCGCCCGCGACGTCGACTGCGGGCAGAAGGACGAGCTTGGGCGAGGTGGTGGCGTCAGTCATTCGGGTCTCTCTTGTGATGCGTGTGGATCGTTGGGGGCGCGAGCCGGCCGCCGGTGCGCTGATTACTTGCGCAGCGAGTTCACCCAGTTGGTGAGCAGACGGATGCCTGCCTGCCCGGACTTCTCGGGGTGGAACTGCGTGGCGCTGAGCGGCCCGTTCTCGACGGCGGCGATGAACCGCGCGCCGTGCTCGGCCCAGGTGACGCGCGGGGCCGGGAAGGGCGGCTGCGTCTCGAGCCGCCAGTCCTGGGCGGCGTAGGAGTGCACGAAGTAGAACCGCTCCCCCTCGAGCCCATCGAAGAGCACCGAGCCCTCTGGTGCCTCTACCTCGTTCCAGCCGATGTGCGGAAGGACCGGCGCATCGAGTTCGGTGACGTCGCCGGGCCACTCCCCCAGTCCGTCGGTCTCGACGCCGCGCTCGTCGCCATGCTCGAACATGACCTGCATGCCGACGCAGATGCCGAGTACGGGGCGGCCACCCGCCAGCCTGCGCTCGATCAGCTCGTCGCCGCGCACCGACTTGAGCTGGTCGACGACGGCGCGGAAGGCACCGACGCCGGGGACCAGCAGCCCGTCGGCATCCATCACGGCCTGGCGGTCGCGCGTGATCGTGACCGCTGCACCCGCCGCCTCGAGCGCTTTGGCCGCCGAGTGGACGTTGCCGCTGCCGTAGTCGAGGATCACGACCGTGGGGCGCGATGGCGCGTCGGTCACAGGGCGCCCTTGGTGGATGGGATGCCGCTGACCGCGGCGTCGAAGGCCTTCGCCTGGCGGAAAGCGCGGGCGAATGCCTTGAACTCGGCTTCAGCGATGTGGTGCGGGTCACGCCCGTCGAGCACGCGCACGTGCACCGTGAGAGCCGCGTTGAAAGCGATCGCCTCGAAGACGTGCCTGACCATCGAGCCCGTGAAGTGGCCGCCGATGAGGTGCAGCTCGAACCCGGCGGGCTCGCCGGAGTGGACGAGGTAGGGCCGGCCGGAGATGTCGACGACCGCCTGCACGAGCGCATCATCGAGCGGCACGAGCGCGTCGCCGAACCGGCTGATGCCGCTCTTGTCGCCGAGCGCCTGGCGGATCGCCTGACCGAGGACGATGCCGGTGTCTTCGGCGGTGTGGTGGACGTCGATGTGGGTGTCGCCGGTCGCGCGAACGGTGAGGTCGGTGAGCGAGTGCTTGGCGAAGGCCGTGAGCAGGTGGTCGTAGAACGGCACAGCGCTCTGGATGTCGCTGCGCCCGGTGCCATCGAGGTCGAGGCTCAGCTCGATGCGCGACTCACTGGTCTCTCGCGTGATGGAGGCGGTGCGGGGGCCTGCGGTCATGCGCTCAGCCTACTGGGGCGCGCTCGGATGTTTCCGCGAGCGGGCTGCCGTGACGCTCGACGTAGCGAGCCATCGCGTCGAGGAACTCGCTCGTCTCAGACTCGGTTCCCGCGGAGACGCGGAGGCTGTTCGGGATGCCCATCTCACGGATGATGATGCCCTCCGCCAGCAGCTCGTCGAACACCTCGCGCGGGTTGGCGACGCGATCGAAGAGGACGAAGTTGGACCACGTGCGGTAGGGGTGGAACCCGAGCGCCGTCAACTCGGTGACGATGCGGTCGCGCTGCACCTTGATCTCGTCGACCATCGCGAGCATCTCGCGCGCGTGGGCGAGCGCCCCAAGCGCCGCCGCCTGCGTCAGCGCGGACAGGTGGTACGGCAGCCGGACGAGGCGGAGCGCGTCGGCGATGGCGGGGTCTGCCGCGAGGTACCCGAGTCGGACGCCCGCGAAGGCGAACGCCTTGCTCATCGTTCGCGAGACGACGAGGCGCTCACGACCAGGCAGCAGCGTGAGCGCACTCGGCTCACCGGCCGGGAAGAACTCGGCATATGCCTCGTCGACGATCACGATGCCGGGCGCCACCTCGTAGACCGCCTCGACGACGTCGAGAGACAGAGGCGTGCCCGTGGGGTTGTTCGGCGAGCACAGGATCACCACGTCAGGCTGAGTGCGGCGCACCCAGTCGGCGGCTCGCTCAGCCGACAGCTCATAATCGGCGTCTCGGTCGCCCGCGACCCACTCGGTGCCGGTGCCGGAGGCAAGCAGCGGATACATCGAGTATGTCGGCGCGAAGCCGAGCACAGTGCGGCCCGGGCCACCGAACACCTGGAGCAGCTGCTGCAGGATCTCGTTCGAACCATTCGCCGCCCAGAGGTTGTCGCGCGTCAGGCCGTGGCCCAGATAGCCGGCCAGCGCGTCGCGCAGCTCGACGAACTCGCGGTCGGGGTAGCGATTCGCGCCGCTCACAGCCTTCGCGAGCCGCTCGAGCACGTCGGCCTGCACGTCGTCGGGGATGGGGTGAGTGTTCTCGTTGACGTTCAGCTCGACCCTGACATGCTTCTGCGGCGCGCCATACGGCTCACGGCCGCGCAGGTCGTCACGGATCGGGAGGTCTGAGAGAGACGTCACGCCTCTATCGTAGGCGGCGCCTTGACAGGCCTCCGCTTGAGCTACCTCGCGTACTGCGCGGGGATCGCGAGCGATTCGCCGGGCGTCACGACGGTGCTCTGCAGCCCGTTCATGTCAACGATTGCGTCGATCACTTCACGCGGGTCGGCGTGAGGGGCGACACGCTCGGCGATCTGCCACAGCGACTCACCTTGCGCGACAGTGACGTGCTCGACGCTGCCGTGTGCGGTCGCCGCCGACGGCGCCTGCGCGGACGCGGCCCCGGTGCTGACGCCGAACCAGAGCGCGGCGGCCAGCAGAGGCGCCGACGCCAGCGCGACCAGCGCGAGCCTGCCGCGCCGGGTCACACGGAGTCGCGAGCGAACCGCCGGGCCGGGATGCGCCGGCGTGCCGACGGGCCGTCGCACGTTGAACGCTGCCCTCGCGGACGTGTGAACAGTGAAGCTGCTCATCTCAACCCTCAACCTTCGTCACCTGGTTCGGAACGCCTGTTCGATATTTCGGACGCTTACGAACCTATCTTCGATCTAAACTTGATGCAAGCCCCGCATGATTCACGAACTTATCCACCGGTTTCGGCGACTCGCTCGAACAAATCCCCTACACAGAGGGGGTTTGTCGCTAGTGTGTGGCTCACTGGTGGAAATGCAACCAGCGACCACTGACATTGGGGATTTGACGTGACCACAGATGCCGTCAGCGCCGACACCGGCGCTGCACCGAAGCGCCGTACCCGCCGCCGCAAGAACCTCAGCGACAAGCAGCTCGCGATCCTCGACGTGATCAAGAAGTCGCTCGCCGCGCGCGGCTACCCGCCGAGCATGCGCGAGATCGGCGACGCGGTCGGTCTCGCCTCACTGTCGAGCGTGACGCACCAGCTCAACCAGCTCGAGCTCTCCGGCTACCTGCGCCGCGACCCGAATCGGCCACGCGCGCTCGAGATCCTCATCGACCCTCCGTCACCGGCCGAGCAGACCGACGACTTCGAGACCAAGGCGCCCGTCGGCGACGCGATGCTCGTTCCCCTCGTCGGGCGCATCGCCGCAGGCATCCCCATCACCGCCGACCAGCAGGTGGAAGAGGTGTTCCCCCTCCCCCGCCGCCTCGTCGGCAACGGCGACCTGTTCATGCTCAAGGTCGCCGGCGAATCGATGATCGACGCCGCGATCTGCGACGGCGACTGGGTGGTCGTGCGCCAGCAGCAGGACGCCGTGAACGGCGAGATCGTGGCCGCGATGCTCGAGGGCGAGGCCACGGTGAAGGTGTTCCGTCAGCGTGACGGCCACACCTGGCTGCTGCCGCGCAACTCGGCCTTCGAGCCGATCGTGGGCGACGAGGCGGTCATCCTCGGCAAGGTCGTCGCCGTTCTGCGCGCGGTCTGACGCTCAAGCACGTCGGGGGGCCTACGAGGCGGGCTCCCCGACGATGGCCTGCGCCTCGCTCGTGAACTCGGGCGCGATCAACTGCGCATAGCGCGCGTCGTCGATGAGGCCGACGCGCGCAAGCACGGCGAGGGGTACCTCGTGCATGTTCCGCGTGTACAGATGGATGCCTGGCGCCCCGCCTTCGATGAGGCGCTCGGTGAGCTTCGCGGCGAAGTCGATGCCGATCTCGCGCCGACCGGCCTCGGTCGGCTCGACCTCGAGCGCCACGGCGAAGTCGGCCGGTGCTTGCTCGCCCGAGAGCTCGAGATTGCGCGCCAGTCCCGCCGGTGTCGTCACGGGCGTGATCGCGGGCAGGATCGGCAGCTCGACACCGGCGGCGCGCGCGGCGTCGACCATGCGGAAGTAGTCCTCGGCGTGGAAGATCATCTGGCAGATCGCGAGGTTGGCGCCGGCAGCTTGCTTGGCGAGCAGCGTGTCGATGTCCTGCTGCCAGGAGCGGGAGGACGGGTGTCCGTTCGGGAACGCGGCGACGGCGATGGCCGCGCGCTCGCGCCCGTCGCGGTCGACCGTGATTCCCGGCGTGCCCGGAACCGCGACCTCGCGCCACGGCCTGCGCTCGTTCTGGACTGCATGGATCAGCTGGACGAGTTCGGCTGCTGTGCGGATGTCGCCGGGGAAGGCATCCTCAGGTGCGCCGACGGGCAGATCACCGCGGACGGCGAGGAAGCTGTGCACGCCGGCATCCATGAAGGTCCGCACGGTTTCGTGCGCGTGCTGCACCGTCGACCCGACGCAGGTGAGGTGCGCCATGGTCCGCACTCCGGGGTGGTTCTCGATCACGTGCTTCAGCACGTCCAGCGATGCGTCTTGCGACGAACCGCCCGCGCCGTAGGTCACCGAGACGAATTCGGGCCCCGCGGCGACGAGGCGCGCGATGCGGTCGGGCAGCTGCTTCGCGATGTGCTCGGAGCGGGCGGGATGCAGCTCGAACGAGAACGGCACCTTCCTCATGCGCGCGGAGCCGCCTCGAGGCGATACGGCTCGAACGGCGCGACGCGGCTCGGGTCGATGAGCGCCGAGATGCGCGTGCCCTGCTCGGTGTAGCTCTGCGAGGTCACGCGGCCGTGATCGTGGAGCGCCGCGATGATCTCGCCGTGCTCGTAGGGGACGAGCAGCTCGATCGGGACCGAGTGGTCGGGAATCAGGTACGCGATGCGGGCGAGCACCTCGTCGATACCCTCGCCGGTGCGGGCGCTCGCGAAGACGGCGCCGGGCACGAGTCCACGCAGCACGAGGCGGGTGTCGTCATCGATCAGATCGGATTTGTTGAACACCACGAGCTCGGGGATGTCTCGCGCACCCACCTCGCCGATGACGTCGCGCACCGTCTGCAGCTGGCTCGCCGGGTCGGGGTGAGAGGCGTCGACGACGTGCACGATCACGTCGGAGTCCTGAACCTCCTCGAGCGTCGAGCGGAAGGCCTCGACGAGCTGGTGGGGAAGGTTGCGCACGAATCCGACGGTGTCGGCCAGCGTGTACGGTCGGCCGTCGAGTGTCTGCGAGCGGCGCACCGTCGAGTCCAGCGTCGCGAAGAGGGCGTTCTCGACGAGCACTCCCGCACGCGTGATGCGGTTGAGCAGACTCGACTTGCCCGCGTTGGTGTAGCCCGCGATGGCGACCGATGGCACCTCGTTGCGGCGGCGATTCGCGCGCTTGGCGTCACGGGCCGGCTTCATGTCCTTGATCTGACGGCGCAGCTTCGCCATGCGCGAGTGGATGCGGCGGCGATCGAGCTCGATCTTGGTCTCACCGGGGCCGCGGCTCCCCATGCCGTTTCCGGCGCCGCCGACCTGGCCACCGGCCTGACGGCTCATGGACTCGCCCCACCCGCGCAGACGGGGCAGCAGGTACTCGAGCTGCGCGAGCTCGACCTGCGCCTTGCCCTCGCGGCTCTTGGCGTGCTGGCTGAAGATGTCGAGGATCACGGCGGTGCGGTCGATGACCTTCACCTTGACGACGTCTTCGAGCGCACGACGCTGGCTCGGCGCGAGCTCGGTGTCGGCGATCACCGTGTCAGCGCCGAGGTGCGCGACGATCGCGGCGAGCTCTTCCGCCTTGCCGCGGCCGAGGTAGGTGCTGGGGTCGGGGTGCGGACGGCGCTGCAGCAGGCCGTCGAGCACAACCGCCCCGGCCGTCTCTGCCAGCGCCGCGAGCTCGCGCAGCGAGTTCTCTGCATCTTCGAGCGAGCCGCCCGAGTAGACGCCGATCAGAACGACGTTCTCGAGGCGCAGTTGCCGATATTCGACCTCGGTGACGTCTTCGAGCTCGGTCGAGAGTCCGCCCACGCGGCGCAGCGCCGCGCGCTCATCGCGGTCGAACTGCTCGCCGTCGGCGTCGCCGAAGGGTGAGGCATCCGTCGTCGCCTGCAACGCCTGCGCGCGCTGGCCGAACAGGGAATACCCGGCCGCCTTCGAATCGGCGTGCGCGAGAACGCGAGCAACGACGTCGTCGTCGACGCGGCTGTCGTTCTCGGAGGAGGTGGTGTGATCTGAGGTCATATTTGAGGATTAACTCTAGTTCTGTCGGTGCTGTACGTTTCTGACATGTCTTCCGGTGACCACTACTTCAGCGCGTCACCGGGAAGCGACCCGAAGCTGAGGCCTATCGATGTGCGCCTCGCCGGGCGCGACCTCACGGTGACGACCGGCGCCGGGGTGTTCAGCCCCGACCATGTGGACACCGGAACCGCCGTGCTGCTCGGCAACACCCCGGAGCCGCCACCGGGAGGTCATCTGCTCGACCTCGGCTGCGGCTGGGGGCCGATCGCGCTGTCACTCGCGCTCAACTCCCCGCATGCGACGGTGTGGGCCGTCGACGTGAACGAGCGGGCACTCGATCTCGTCAGCCGCAACGCGGCCACCCTCGGACTCACCAACGTCAACGCGGTGCGCCCTGAGGATGTTCCGGCCGACGTGTTTTTCATGACGATCTGGTCGAACCCGCCGATCCGCGTGGGCAAGAACGAGCTGCATAGCCTGCTGCAGACGTGGCTGCCGCGACTCGAGGTCGGGTCGGATGCCTGGCTGGTGGTCGCGCGCAACCTGGGCTCGGACTCGCTGCAGCGGTGGCTCGAGGCGTCGCTGCCGGCGTTCGGCACCACGCGCGCGGCGACCAGCAAGGGCTTCCGCGTGCTGCGCGTGCGCCGGCATCAGGACTGAGACGCCGCCTCAGCCTCAGCCTCAGCCTCAGCCTCAGCCTCAGCCTCAGCCTCAGCTTCAGCTTCAGGCGAGGGTGACCTCGCCGTCGAAGACGAGCTCGGCCGGCCCGGAGAGCGAAACATGCTCGCCGTCTTCCTCGGTCGGGAACATGCGCACGGCCACCGTGCCGCCTGGGATGGTAACGCGCCACTCGTCCGGTGCGCGCTCGCCCGCCCAGTGTCGGATCGCGAGCGCGGCAGCGACTGTGCCCGTGCCGCACGACAGCGTCTCGCCGACGCCCCGTTCGTGGACGCGCATGCTGATGTGGCCGACACCGTCTCTGATGAGCGGCTCCCCCGGCACGACGAACTCGACGTTCGCGCCGTTCACCGGCTCGGGATCGATGACGGGCACGTACGCGAGGTCGAGCGCCTCGAGCTCTGCGTCATCGGAGAGCGCGACGACGACGTGCGGGTTGCCGACGTCGATGCCGAGGCCCGGGCGGGCCACCTTGAGGCCTTTGGCGCTGACCAACGGCTCATCGTCTTCGAGCCACCAGCGGCCCATGTCGACCTGGTAGCCGAGGGCGGAGCGCTGCACATCGCGCACGCCTGCGCGCGTGCCGATCGGCAGGATCTCGCCCTGGGCGAGCTCGGCGAGACCGCTGCGGGTCAGGAACTCCGCATAGACACGCACGCCGTTGCCGCACATCTCGGCAACCGAGCCGTCCGCGTTGTAGTAGTCCATATACCACTCGGCGCCCGGGTTCTCGACGAGGGCCGCGGCCCCTGCGTCGAGGTTCGCGGACCGCACAGCGCGGATCACGCCGTCGGCGCCGATGCCGAAGTGCCGGTCGCACAGCGCGCGGATCTGCTCGGCGGTCAGCTCGAGAGAGCCGTCGGGGTCGGCGAAGAGGATGAAGTCGTTGCCGGTGCCGTGACCCTTGCTGAAGTGGAGCTTGACCGCCATTCGTCCAGCCTATCGACGGCGGCGAGCGCCCTGTGCGTGGCATCCGTCGCCTCGGTGTCGAACCACGTGACGTGCTCGTAGCGCTTGAACCAGCTGACCTGGCGACGGGCGTAGCGGCGCGTCAGCGCCTGCGTCTGCGCGATCGCGTCCTGCTCGGCGAGCTCGCCGCGCAGCTGGGCGAGGGCCTGTGCGTAGCCGATCGCGCGCGAGGCGGTGACGCCCCGCTCGATGCCGGCGGCGCGCAGGCGGTCGACCTCGGCAAGCATCCCGCCCGACCACATCGCCGTGACGCGTGCGTCGAGACGCCCGACGAGGATCTCACGCGGCGTCGTCAGTCCGATGATGAGCGAGGGATGCCACAGCCGCGGCGACTCTGGCAGGGTGGCTCCGTGGCCGCGCTCGGCGAGCTCGTGGATCTCGAGGGCTCGCACGATCCGCCGGCCGTTCGCAGGGTCGACCTTCGTGGCGGTCTCCGGGTCGGAGGCCTTGAGCCGAGCGTGGAGCGCGCCCGGCCCGAGCTCGTCCAGCTCGGCTTCGAGGCGCGCGCGCAGCTCGCGATCACGACCGGGAAACCGGAAGTCGTAGATGACGCTCGAGACATAGAGACCCGAGCCGCCGACGAGAATCGGCACCGCGCCGCGCGCGCCGATGTCGTCGATCGCCGCACGCGCGTCACGCTGGTAGGCGGCGACACTCGCCTCTTCCGTGACGTCGAGGACATCGAGGAGATGATGCGGGATGCCGCGGCGCTCACCTTCCGGGACCTTCGCGGTGCCGATGTCCATGCCGCGATAGAGCTGCATCGCGTCGGCGTTGACGATTTCTGCCGCCTCGCCTCGGGCGCGCAGCAGCTCGCCGATGCGCAGGGCGAGTTCGGACTTGCCCGTGCCCGTCGCGCCGACGATGACGACAAGCGGCGCGGTACTCACGGTCAGCGCAGCTCGTCGTGCGGGTCGTAGATCGGCGTGGTCGCGACCGAGATGGTCGTCTCGCCGAGGGGGCGAAGTGTCGGCATGCCGAGCGAGACCGAGCCCGCTGCGGCGGTGGCACCGTGACCGTGGCCGCTCGGGATGCCGCAGGACTCCGCCTGCTCCAGGTCCCAGGCGTCGCCGGCACGGGTGCGCCGGATTGCGAGCGGAGCGCCGTCGCGCGAGTCTGCCAGCAGGTGGAACGGCGCCGCGTGCGTCACCTCGACGGTGACGACGTCGCCGGGCCGGGGCACGGGCGAGCCGGCAGGGACCTCGAAGTGCACGAGGCGGCTGTCTTGCGCGCGACCGCTCATGCGGTGCGTCTCGCCGTCTTTCTTCCCCTCGCCGGTGGAGACCAGAACCTCGACCGTGCGGCCGAGCTGCTTCTGGTTCTCTTCGAGCGAGATGCGCTCCTGCAGAGCGACGAGTCGGTCGTAGCGCTCCTGCACGACCTGCTTCGGCACCTGGTCACCCATGGTGGCGGCCGGGGTTCCGGGGCGGATCGAGTACTGGAAGGTGAACGCCGACGCGAACCGAGCCTGCTCGACGACGCGCAGGGTGTCTTGGAAGTCCTCTTCGGTCTCGCCGGGGAAGCCGACGATGATGTCCGTCGAGATCGCCGCGTTAGGGATCTTCGCGCGCACGCGGTCGAGGATGCCGAGGAACTTCTCGGAACGATAGGAGCGGCGCATCGCGCGCAGCACCCGATCGGAGCCGGACTGCAGCGGCATGTGCAGCTGCGGCATCACATTCGGCGTCTCGGCCATCGCGTCGATGACGTCGTCGGTGAACGCCGCAGGATGCGGGCTGGTGAAGCGCACGCGCTCGAGTCCCTCGATCGCGCCTGCTGCCCGCAGCAGCTTCCCGAAGGCCTGGCGGTCGCCGAACTCGACACCGTAAGAGTTCACGTTCTGCCCGAGCAGCGTGACCTCGATGGCGCCTTGATCGACGAGCGATTGGATCTCGGCGAGGATCTCGCCGGGGCGGCGGTCGCGCTCTTTGCCGCGCAGCGACGGGACGATGCAGAAGGTGCAGGTGTTGTTGCAGCCGACGGAGATGGAGACCCAGCCGCTGTAGCTCGAGTCCCGCTTCGTCGGCAGCGTGGAGGGGAAGGTCTCGAGCGCCTCGAGGATCTCGATCTCTGCGGCGTCGTTGTGTCTGGCCCGCTCGAGCAGGCTCGGCAGCGAGCCCATGTTGTGCGTTCCGAAGACCACATCGACCCACGGAGCCTTCTCGAGGATGACGTTCTTGTCCTTCTGCGCGAGGCAGCCGCCGACCGCGATCTGCATGCCCGCGTGCCGGCGCTTCACCGAGGCCAGGTGACCGAGGTTCCCGTAGAGCTTGTTGTCGGCGTTCTCTCGCACCGCGCAGGTGTTGATGACGACGATGTCGGCCTCGGCGCCGTCGGCCGGGACGTAACCGGCCGCCTCGAGAGAGCCCGCAAGACGCTCGGAGTCGTGCACATTCATCTGGCACCCGTAGGTGCGCACTTCGTAGGTTCGCCGACGACCCGCCTGGTCGACGGCGGCGTCGGACTCGGCGATCAGCGTCGGCGCTTCGCTGGGCCGGCTCGCCTCACGGCTGGGGGTGACGGTGCTCATGGTGCGTCAATTCTACGTACGCGTCGGCTCTGCGCACGCCGGACGAGGACGAGCGCACACTCGGCACTCAGTGCCTCGTTGCCATCGCATCGCCGACCGCGATGCAGATCGCCTCGCCCGAGTAGCCGCGCCGCTGCAGGTAGCCATACAGGCGGCGCTGTGCGGTCTGGTCGTCGAGGTCGTGCAGCTGCGCGACCCGCTTCTTCGCCATCTCGATCGCCCGGTCGAGCTCTTCCTCTTGGTCGTAGTCGGCCAGAGCCGTCTGAATCGCCTCTTCATCGATATGGCGCCGGCGCAGCTCGTGCTCGATCGCCTGCCTGCCCTGACCCTTGCGGGCCCTTGCGGCGTAGACGAGCGAGACGGCCAAGGCCTCGTCGTCGAGCAGCCCGACGCTCTCGAGCCGGTCGAGCTCGGCCTCTGCGACCACCTCGTCGACCTCGCGCTTGCGCAGCACCTGCTCGAGCTCCCACCGGGACATACCGCGACGCGCGAGCTGATGCAAGGACACATTGGTGGCGCGCTTGCCGGCCTTCTCGCGCACCTTGTCGAGAGCGCGCTCTGCGGCGTCTTTCTCGGCCGCGGCGGCCGCGTCTGCCTCGGCGACCGAGCGAACGGCCGCGACTGCCGCCTGGGCCCGCTCGCTCGGGGCCGCCCCGGGCAGATAGGCGACGGCCGCTTCGCCCGCCGGGCGTCGCGACGCGCGCTTCGGGCTCTTGCGGCGGCCGTCGCCGTCGCCGGAGCGCTCGTCTTCCGACGGAAAGAACCGGACGACCATGGCGGAACCCGCTAGGCGCCCTTGCGCTGCGGCAGCTTGGCCACGTTCTCAGCGGCGGGAGCCTCGACAGCGGCGTTCGGGTCCTTCACGACCCCGAGCTTCACGAGGATCTTCTGCTCGATCTCGGCCGCGACCTCTGCGTGCTGGATGAGGAAGTTGCGCGAGTTCTCTTTGCCCTGGCCCAACTGATCGCCCTCGTAGGTGTACCAGGCGCCGGACTTCTTCACAATGCCGTGCTCGACGCCGAAGTCGAGCAGGCTGCCCTCACGCGAGATGCCGACACCGTAGAGGATGTCGAACTCGGCCTGCTTGAAGGGCGGGGCCATCTTGTTCTTGACCACCTTGACGCGCGTGCGGTTGCCCACCGCGTCTGCGCCGTCTTTCAGGGTCTCGATGCGACGGATGTCGAGGCGCACCGAGGCGTAGAACTTGAGCGCCTTGCCGCCCGAGGTGGTCTCGGGGCTGCCGAAGAACACGCCGACCTTCTCGCGCAGCTGGTTGATGAAGATCATCGTGGTGTTGGTCTGGTTGAGCGCACCGGTGAGCTTGCGCAGCGCCTGCGACATGAGGCGCGCCTGCAGACCGACGTGCGAGTCACCCATCTCGCCCTCGATCTCGGCGCGGGGCACGAGCGCGGCGACCGAGTCGATCACGATCAGATCGATCGAACCGGAGCGCACCAGCATGTCGGCGATCTCAAGCGCCTGCTCACCGGTGTCTGGCTGCGAGACGAGCAGCGAGTCGATGTCGACGCCGAGCTTCTTCGCGTATTCGGGGTCGAGGGCGTGCTCTGCGTCGATGAAGGCGGCGATGCCGCCGTTCTTCTGCGCATTGGCGATCGCGTGCAGCGTCAGGGTCGTCTTACCCGACGACTCAGGGCCGTAGATCTCGACGATTCGGCCGCGCGGCAGGCCGCCGATGCCGAGCGCCACGTCGAGCGCGATGGAACCGGTCGGCACCACCTCGACGGGGGCGCGCTCATCGCTTCCGAGGCGCATGACCGAGCCCTTGCCGAACTGGCGGTCGATCTGCGCGAGAGCGGTCTCGAGCGCCTTTTCACGATCGGCTGGAGTAGGCATTGGATTCCCTTTCGACACGGACTAGCGGGTGACGTCTGCGACAGTACGCGCAGGGTCTGACATTGGCCGCCCGTGCACGCGTATCGGTGTGAAACTCGGCGAGGAGCCCGCCTGTGCTGGTCAAGTCCCCGCTGAATCCACGATAGCAACGGTCGAATCCGTGTTCGACATGAACACGGCGTGTCGTGAAGCGAATTTCGTATCAGCCCTGGCGCTTCTTCGGGTCCGCGAGACCGACGCCGTGTCGCCGTGCCACGGGCACATCCATCGCCTCGCACAGCGCGAGCCAGGCGTCGCGCGGTGGCACGCCCGCGGTGATCGCCTGCTCGGCCGTGCGCGAACCGAGCTCGAGAATCACGAGCTCGCGCACGAGCTGACCGCCATAGGCGGCGCCGAACTCGCCTTCGACGGCCCGGTTGAATTCACTCAGTCGCATCGCTTTCCAGGGTAGACAGACGGATGCCCCGGGCCGAAGCCCGGGGCATCCGTGATGAAAGAGAAGAAGATCAGCGCTGGCTGACCAGCTCGCCGTCGAAGCCGGCTGCGAAGTCCTCGGGCAGAGCATCGGGCACGATGGACTCGATGCCCTCGAGGACGGCGAGGCGATCGCCCACCTCGCGCATGATGACCGAGATGGGGGTGTCGAGCGCTTCGGCGACCGAGGCGAGGATCTCGCTGGACGCCTCTTTCTGCCCGCGCTCCACCTCGCTCAAGTAGCCGAGAGCGACGCTCGCCTTGCTCGCGACCTGCCGCAGCGTGCGGCCCTTCTGAAGACGGAAGTCCCGCAGAACGTCACCGATCTCCTGACGTACCAGAATCATGGGAGCCCCCTTCTTCATTGGTCGGCCGAGCATTCGGCCCTTGGGCGAAGCGCTCATTCCGAGCCCTTCTTGCGTTGCACTGTAGTTCACGTTCCCTGCAATCCGCTGGCTAATCGTATGAAAAGTAACGTGAGCGAAATGGTGCCTATTCCGTGACCCTGCTGATGAGGGCACTGACCGCCGAGGCGACGGTCTCGGCGCGGATGTCGGCGCGGTCGCCACTCAGCCGAAGCTCGTCCACCCACGTCTCCTGGCCGATCGCGAGACCGACGAACACCGTGCCGACCGGTCGCCCACCCTGCGGGTCCGGGCCGGCCACGCCCGTCGTCGACAGGCCGATGTCGGCCGCCTTGCCATCGACCGCGAGCACGACGCGCACGCGCTCCGCGAGCTGTCGCGCGACGTCGGGATGCACCGGGCCGTGCTCACTGAGCAGGGTTTCGTCGACTCCGACGACGCTGTGCTTCAGTTCGGTCGCGTAGGCCACCACTCCCCCGTTGACGACGGCCGAAGCGCCCGCCGGCCTCGTCAATTCGGCAGTCAGCTGACCGCCGGTGAGGGACTCGGCAACGGCCACGGTCAGACCCCTCGCCGCGAGCAGCGCAATGAGCGCTGCAGTGTGGTCGGTCGTCGGAGCAGGCTGCTCGTCAGGCATCCGTCTGCCCCTTCTTCTCTCGGTGCAGCTTCACCGCGTTCCACAGGTAGTCGAGACCAGAGATGATCGTGAGGACGAGCGCGATGCCCATGAACACCCAGTTGACCCAGTGCACCCAGTCGCCGAGCGGAACCCAGAGCGGCACGAGCGCCAGAGAGATCGCGATCGCCTGAGCGACGGTCTTGAGCTTGCCGCCGCGGCTCGCCGGGATGACGCCGCCACGGATCACCGCGAAGCGGTAGACCGTGATGCCGATCTCGCGAACGAGGATCACGATCGTGACCCACCACCACAGCTCGCCGAGGATCGAGAGGCCGACCAGCGCAGCGCCGGTCAGCACCTTGTCCGCGATCGGATCGAGCAGCTTGCCGAGCTCAGTGACGAGGCCGCGACTGCGCGCGAGGTGGCCGTCGATGCCGTCGCTCGCGATGCCCACGATGAACAGCACCGCCGCCCACCACCGCAGCGGGCCGTCGTGGCCCGCGTCGGCGAGCAGCAGCCAGAAGAAGACGGGCGCGAACAGGATTCGCACGATCGTGATCGCGTTGGGCAGATTCCAGTTGCTCACCCGCGGTGGCTGTTCGGTCACAGACCCAGCCTAGGCACTCGCACGCCGACGGTCGTGGCTCAGTCGCGGCCCGTCAGGCCCCAGGCGTCCTCATCGGAGGACGCCTCGACCTCTTCGAGTCCGTCGTAGTCCTCCGCGAGCGGGTCGCTGCCGTAGCGGTCGTCGGCGGGCCCGCCCGCTTCCTGGTCGGCTGAGCCGGTCGGCCCGGCGGCACCGGATGCCGGGGCCGCAGCCCTCGGCGCGGGTGCGGCCGACGGCACGTCCTCTCCACGGATCTTCGCGAGCACTCCGGGCAGCTGCTCGGCCGTCACGAGCACATCGCGGGCCTTCGACCCCTCTGACGGACCGACGATCTCACGCGACTCGAGCAGGTCCATGAGACGGCCCGCCTTCGCGAACCCGACACGCAGCTTGCGCTGCAGCATCGACGTCGAGCCGAACTGCGTCGAGACCACGAGCTCGGCGGCGGCGAGCAGCAGCTCGAGGTCGTCGCCGATGTCGGAATCGATCTGCTTCTTCTCGGCGGCGGGCACGACGTCTTGCCGGTAGTCGGGCCGCGCCTGGCGCGTCACATGGTCGACGACCTTCTGGATCTCGGACTCGTTGACCCAGGCGCCTTGCACGCGCAGGGGCTTGCCGGCCCCCATCGGCAGGAACAGGGCGTCACCCTGGCCGATGAGCTTGTCGGCACCCGGCTGGTCGAGGATGACCCGCGAGTCGGTGACCGAGGTGACCGCGAACGCGAGGCGCGACGGCACGTTCGCCTTGATGAGGCCGGTGACGACGTCGACGGACGGGCGCTGGGTCGCGAGGACGAGGTGGATGCCCGAGGCGCGCGCCAGCTGCGTGATGCGCACGATCGAGTCTTCGACGTCACGCGGGGCGACCATCATCAGATCAGCGAGCTCGTCGACCACGACCAGCAGGTACGGGTACGGCTTGAGCTGGCGCTCGCTGCCCGGCGGCAGGACGATCTCGTTGTTGACGACGGCCTTGTTGAAGTCGTCGATGTGACGGAAGCCGAACGACGCGAGGTCGTCGTACCGCATGTCCATCTCTTTCACGACCCACTGCAGTGCCTCTGCGGCCTTCTTGGGGTTCGTGATGATGGGCGTGATCAGGTGCGGCACACCGCCGTAGATCGTGAGCTCGACGCGCTTCGGGTCGATGAGCACCATACGCACCTCTGACGGCTTGGCGCGCATCAGCAGCGAGGTGATCATCGAGTTCACGAAGCTCGACTTGCCGGAGCCCGTCGAGCCTGCGACGAGCAGGTGAGGCATCTTCGCGAGGTTGGCGACCACGTAGCCGCCGCCCACGTCTTTGCCGACGCCGATGGTCATCGGATGCTTGCTGTTCGTGGCCGCGGCCGAGCGCAGCACGTCGCCGAGCGACACCGTCTCGCGGTCGGAGTTCGGGATCTCGATGCCGATGGCGCTCTTGCCCGGGATCGGCGAGAGGATGCGCACCTCATTGGAGGCGACCGCGTACGACAGGTTCTTGGACAGCGCGGTCACGCGCTCGACCTTGACGCCGGGACCGAGCTCGATCTCGTACTGGGTGACTGTCGGGCCGCGCGAGAACCCGGTGACCTTGGCGTCGACGCCGAACTGCTCGAGCACCGACGTGATGGCGCGCACGACTTCGTCGTTGGCGGCCGACCGCGTCTTCGGCGGCGGCCCCGCCGACAGAGTGTTGGCCGAGGGCAGCACGTAGGGGCGGGTGGGCTCGGCCGGCTTGATGATGGGCGCGTTCTCTGCGGATTCCTCGAGCGGCAGCTCGTCGACGGGCACGACCTCGGTCATGTTGTCGCTGCGCAGCCCGGCGGCACCGTCGGGGATCTCGCCCGTGAACCGCTTGACCGCCTCTTCCGCGTTGGCGAGTTCGGCGAACACGTCCAGAGCGCCCTGCGCCGGCTCAGGGTCCGGCTCGAGCGCGGTCGAGAAGCCGCCCTGCGCCGGGGCGCCGTCGCCGAAGACATCCGTCAGCGCGTTCTCATCGGACGCGAAGTCGGGATCCTCTTCGCGGCCGCTCTTGTTGCGGCGCCACCACGGCAGCTTGTCGGAATCGCTCGGCTCGTCGTCGAGGCCGTCGAGCTCGACCTGGGCGGTCTTCTCTGCCTTGGCGGCCTTCGCCGCCTCACGCTCTTCCTCGGTGGGAAGAGTCGTGCCGAACAGGTAGGCGTAGAGCTCGTGCAGTCGACGCCCGATGCGATTCGGCGGCGTCTTGGTGATGATGAGCAGGCTCAGCGCGAGCAGCACGATCATGATCGCCGTCGCCCCGTATTGCGTCGTCACGTGGATGAGCGACGCCCCGATCATCCACCCGATGACGCCGCCGGCCCCGGCGAGCACGTCGATGCCGTCAACCGCCTGCGGGCGGCTGCTGAAGATGTGGCAGAGCCCCGAGATGCTGATGAGCGCCAGGACGAGGCCGATTCCGATGCGCGTGTTGTCGTGAACAGACGAGGGATGCCGGAACAGCCACACCGCGAACAGGAACAGCACCACCGGCAGCACGAAGGCGACGCGGCCGAGCAGGCCGCCGAACGACCACGCGTCGAGCGCGTGCGCCCACGAGGCATTGATGAAGAACCACTCGACGCCCGCGCCGGCGACGGCGAGCAGCACGAGGAAGAACGGCAGCCCGTCGCGGCGCTCCTCTTTTGCGAGCGTCTCGGGGCCGAGAGCGCGCGCGGCGCCGCCCACCAGGTGGGCGAGCCCCATCCACGCCTTGGCGATCAACGCGTGCTCTGTGGTCTCGATGACGACGGTCTGATTCGTCGGAAGCTTCTTCGTTGCGGCGGTCTTCTGCCTGGTCGATTGACCGCGCGTGCCGCCGCTGCTCGCGGTGCGAGCGCGCGCTGACGACTTGGTGCTCGTGGCCATGGTGCGAACCTAGCCGCAACCTGTGACATCGCCCCGGAAGGGGGTCGGAGAGTCTGGGACGCGCGGTCTCCATTCGGCTGCGCCGAGTCGACCAGCGGAGCGGCTAGGCCTCGATGACCAGCGGCACGATCATCGGCCGACGGCGGTAGCTGGTGTTCACCCAGCGGCCGACCGTGCGGCGCACGAGCTGGGTGAGCGCGTGGTTGTCGCGTACCCCGTTGCCTGCGGCTTCCTTGAGCGCAGCGGCGATCTTCGGCTTGACGTCGTCGAACACGGCGTCGTCCTCGGCGAAGCCGCGCGCGTGGATCTCGGGCCCGGCGACGATGCGGCCGCTCGCGGCCTCGACGACGACGATCACCGAGATGAAGCCCTCTTCGCCGAGGATGCGGCGGTCCTTGAGGTCGGCGTCGGTGATCTCGCCCACGCTCGACCCGTCGACGTAGACGTAGCCGATGTCGAGCTGGCCGACCACCTTCGCCACGCCCTCGTGCAGGTCGACGACCGTGCCGTTCGAGGCGAGGATCGTGTTGTCCGCGGGGATGCCGGTCTGACGCGCGAGCTTCGCGCTGGCATCCAGATGCCGGTATTCGCCGTGCACGGGCATGACGAACGTCGGCTTCAGGATGTTGTAGCAGTACAGCAGCTCGCCGGCCGACGCGTGGCCGGAGACGTGCACCTTGGCGTTGCCCTTGTGCACGACCGTCGCACCGAGCTTCGTCAGCCCGTCGATCACCCGATAGACCGAGTTCTCATTGCCGGGGATCAGGCTCGAGGCGAGAATCACCGTGTCGCCGGGCCCCAGCTCGATCTGGTGGTCGAGGTTCGCCATGCGCGCGAGCACCGCCATCGGCTCGCCCTGCGACCCGGTCGACATGTAGACGATCTTGTTGTCAGGGAGGTCGGCGGCCTTCTTGTAGTCGATCAGCACGCCGTCGGGCACCTTGAGGTACCCGAGCTCGGCGGCGATGCCCATGTTGCGCACCATCGAGCGCCCGAGCAGGGCCACCCGGCGGCCGTTCTGCGCCGCGGCGTCGAGCACCTGCTGCACCCGGTGCACATGGCTCGAGAAGCTCGCAACGACGACGCGTCGCGGCGCGTTCGCGATCACATTCGCGATCACCGGGCCGATCTCGCGCTCGATCGGCGTGAAGCCCGGCACGTCGGCGTTCGTCGAGTCGGGCAGGAACAGGTCGACCCCGTTCTCGCCAAGGCGGGCGAAGGCGCGCAGGTCGGTCAGACGGCCGTCGAGGGGCAGCTGGTCCATCTTGAAGTCGCCGGTGTGCAGCACGACGCCGGCCCACGTCGTGATGGCGACGGCCAAAGCATCCGGAATCGAGTGGTTGACCGCGATGAACTCGAGCGTGAACGGCCCGAGCGTCTCGACGTCGCCTTCTTTGACCTGCAGCGTGTACGGCTTGATGCGGTGCTCTTTGAGCTTCGCCTCGACGAGCGCGAGCGTCAGCCCCGAGCCGATCAGCGGGATGTCACCGCGCAGCTTGAGCAGGTAGGGCACCGCGCCGATGTGGTCTTCGTGGCCGTGCGTGAGAACGATGCCGATCACGTCGTCGAGGCGATTCCTGATCGGCCCGAAGTCGGGAAGGATCAGGTCGACGCCGAGCTGGTCGGGCTCCGGGAAGAGCACGCCGCAGTCGACGATGAGGATCTTCCCGTCGATCTCATACACCGTCATGTTGCGCCCGACCTCACCGAGGCCGCCGGTGGGGAAGACCCGCAGCGTGTGCGGCTCGAGTGCGGGCGGATCGAAGACGGCTTCTGCCATGAGTCCTTCTCTTTTGGGTACGGATGCCTGCCCGGGCGTCGCGCTCAGCGGGTGGTGCCGGCGACCTTGGGCAGTGCGCCGCCCGCGGCCGCGTTGCGGTCGGGGCGGAAGTTGCGGAAGTCGACGCCCTCGACGTCGCGCACGAGGTCGAGCTCGTCCTCGATGATGGCTGCCTCGAAGTCCTCCGGGCCGACGAGCGGCAGGCGCACCCGCGGCGACTCGATGCGGCCGAGCCCGTGCAGGATGTACTTGACGGCCACCGTTCCCGGCACGTGCGTCATGACCGCGCGCACCAGCGGCTCGAGCTTCTTGTGCTGCGTGGTCGCCGTCGCGAGATCGCCCCGGTTCACGGCGTCGACGATGATGCGGTACGGGCGCGAGGTGATGTTCGAGGTCGTCCCGACCAGTCCCGCCGCGCCGATCGCGAGGTGCGGCAGCACGTTGGCATCGTCGCCGGAGAAGTAGAGCAGATCGGTGTTGTTGAGCACCCGGCTCACCTCGGCGAAGTTGCCCTTCGCGTCCTTGACGGCGCGGATGTTCGGATGCTTCGACGCGCGCACCAGGGTCTCGTAGGTGATCGGGATGCCGGTGCGGCCAGGGATGTCGTACAGGATGACCGGCAGGTCGGTCGCGTCGGCGATGAGCCGGAAGTGCGTCAGGACGCCCGCCTGGGTCGGCTTGTTGTAGTACGGCGTGACGATCATGATGCCGTCGATGCCGAGCTTCTCGCTCTTCTTGTAGAGCTGGATCGCGTGGGCGGTCTCGTTCGAGCCGCCCGCCTGGATGATCTTCGCGCGGCCGGCGGCGACGTCTTTCGCCACCTCGATGGCGCGCAGTTTCTCGGCGTCGGTCAACGTCGAGGTCTCGCCGGTCGTGCCCGACACGATCAGTCCGTCTGAGCCGTTGGCGACGACGTGGTCGACGTGCTTCTCGAACCCGGCCCAGTCGACCTCGCCGTCGGCGGTCATCGGGGTGACCAGGGCGGTGAGCACCTGGCCGAAGGGGTTCTCAGCGGCCTGCATGGCATTCAGATTACCGGTTCGAGCTGTCTGCGACTTCCGTCACTATTCGTCACGCGCCCTGCGCTCGCGCTCCACGCCGCGTACCGTTAATAGCGGTATGTCCCCTCTGGAAGCTGTCCTCGCGGTCGTCGGCCTCATCGCCGTCACGACCGTCGTCGGCCTGATCTGGAAGGCGCGTACGGGCCGCGTGACGACGCCCGCGCGCGCGACGAGCGACAACGTCGTGACGCCGGCGGATGTCGGCACAGACGCTCCCTTCGGCGAGAAGGCGACCCTGCTGCAGTTTTCGACGGAGTTCTGCGCCTACTGCCCCGCCACGCGCCGCGTGCTGGGTGCGCTCGCCGAGAGGAACGACGGCGTCGAGCACATCGACATCGACCTGACCCACTCCCCCGAGCTCGCGCAGCGCTTCAACGTTCTGCAGACGCCGACGACTCTCGTGCTCGACGGCAGCGGCGCCGTTCGCGCGCGGATCGGCGGCGCTCCGAAGCGGCCTGAGCTCGAGGCATCCCTCGCTGAAATCCTGCTCGGCGAAACCCGAGCCGCCTAGCCGCGCCGCCGCAGGCGGCGCTCGACCGAACTGGAGACGACCGTGTCGCAGCCTGATCTTCGCCCTCTGCCCGGAACCCAGGGCATCGACCCCCGCGGGCCCCGCTTCTCGGCCGGCATCACGGCAGTGCTGCTCGCCGTCGACCTCGTGCTGGGGCTGGTCGGGCTTCAGCTCGCCGCCTGGATCCTGCTCGCCGTCATCGCCGTTCTGTTCCTGTGGGGTGCCGTGGCCGGCGTGCAGAAGCACCCGTACGGCGCGCTCTATCGTGCGGTGCTGCGGCCCCGACTCGCAGCGCCGACCGAGCTCGAGGACCCGGCTCCGCCGACCTTCGCGCAGCTCGTCGGGCTCATCATCACCGGCCTCGGCGTCATCCTCGGCATCTGGTTCCCGGTGATCGTCGTGATCGCTGCGGCGCTGGCCTTCGTCGCCGCTTTCCTCAACTCGGTGTTCGGCTACTGCCTCGGCTGCCAGATCTACCTGCTGCTCGTGCGCGCCGGCCTCATCCGCCGCGGCGCAGGGACTGCCGCTTAGCCGCCACGCCCTCCTAGGCTGAACGAGGACCGCGGTCGACGGCCGTGGCCGACAATCCAAGGAGGCACAACATGGCACTCACGAGCGAAGCTTCGGCTGTCTGGAACGGCGATCTGCCGAGCGGCAGCGGGCAGATCACCCTCGACTCGTCCCAGCTCGCGACCTTCTCGTACAACTGGAAGGCGCGCTCCGAGGGCGAGAACGGCGTCTCGACCCCGGAAGAGCTGATCGCGGCCGCGCACGCGGGCTGTTTCGCCATGGCGTTCTCGAACGAGCTCGCGACGGCGGGTCACACCGCGACGCGCGTGTCGGCGAAGGCCGCCGTCACCTTCGATCCGTCGCAGGGCGGCATCACGGGCAGCCACCTCGTCGTCGACGCCGAGGTGCCCGGCATCTCTGAGGACGAGTTCCAGCAGATCGCCGCCGCCGCGAAGGCTGGATGCCCCGTCTCGAAGGCCCTCGCCGGAATCACGATCACCCTCGAAGCCACGCTGGCTTCGTAACACCCCGCTTCAGTACTGAAGCAGCGAGAACGTCTCGACGCCGCGCTCCTCGAGCTTCGACCGGCCGCCGAGGCCGTCGAGCTCGAGGGCGACGGCGAACCCCGCGACGTGCCAGCCGGCCCGCTCGATCAGGTTGACCGCGGCGAGGGCCGTGCCCCCGGTCGCGAGCACGTCGTCGATGATGAGCACCCGACTGCCTGCCGGCAACTGGCCCACGTGCACCTCGAACGCGGCCGTACCGTACTCGAGGGCGTATTCCTGGCTGAGCACGGCCCGCGGCAGCTTGCCCGCTTTGCGGACGCTGAGCACGCCGGCGCCGCTCACCACCGAGGCGGCGCCCGCGATCAGGAATCCGCGCGCCTCCAGGCCGCCGATCGAGTCGAAGTGGCCCTCGAACGGCCGAGTCAGCGCCGTCGCGAGTGCCTTCAGGGCCGCGCCGTCAGCGAAGACGGGGGTGAGGTCGCGGAACGTCACGCCCTTCTGCGGGAAGTCGGGGATCGCCTCGATGAGTCCGTCGACGAGGGCGGCTTCGCTGCTGAGAGTCACGCAGGAAGCCTACGGGCGATCGCTTCGAGACGCGGCCTTCGGCTGCTGGTCACTAACGGCGGAGCGCGACAGCTTGATGGCCTCGCGCAGCGCCCAGCGCGCGCGGCGGCGGTCCCCAGAGGCGTCGTACGCGAGTCCCAGACGGAACCAGGCGCGCCAGCTCTCCGGCGCCGCCTCTACCTCGGCCTTGTAACGCGGGAACTCCTCGTCGGCGACCTCGCGCACGGCGCGACCGGATGCCGTGACCGCGGTCTCGACGGGAAGGGCCCCCTCTGCCGCCAGCACCTTCACGAGCTTCTCGGTCTGGAACCCGAACCACAGCTCACGGCCCAATGCCCAGATCGCGATCAGCGGGAAGACGATGAGCGCACAGCCACCGGCGATGCCGAGCGCCGTGCCGCCCTCGAACAGCAGCACGGCCCGCTGCCCCGCGACGACGATGTAGAGCAGCAGCAGCACCGCCATGAACAGCGCGGCGAAGCGGTTCTTCATCGCTCGCCCGCGGCGATCCCGAGGTCGATGAGCGCGTCGAGACCGACCGTGAGTCCGGTGCGGTCGGTGGCGGCACGCAGCGCGAGCAGGATGCCCGCGGAGTACGCGCTCGGGCTGATGACGTTGTGGCTGATCACGAGCGTCTCGCCGTCGGCGCCGAAGGTGACCTCCTGCCGGGCGGAGACGCCGGGCAGCCTCAGGCTGTGGATCGGCACCGAGCCGACCTGCTGCCCGCGCGCCCGCTGGTCGATGTGCGGTGCGGCCACCGGCCCGAGCTCGCCGCGCGCGGCCTGGATCAGCTCGGCCGTGCGCACCGCGGTGCCCGACGGCGAGTCGATCTTGCCCGCGCCATGCGTCTCGACGATCTCGATCGCGTCGAAGAAGCGGCTCGCGGCGGCCGCGAACGCCGTGCCCAGCGCACTGCCGAGCGAGAAGTTGGGAATGACCACGACGCCGCGCTCGGGGTGCCTGCCGAGCAGTGTGTTCAGCGTCGCGAGTCGCTCAGCCGACCAGCCGGAGGTGCCGACGACCACGTTGCGGCCGTGCGTGACCGCGAAGTCGACGACCCCGGGGCTCACCTGCGGCAGCGTCACGTCGAGAACCACGTCGCTCGGGGCATCCGCCGACCCCAGCATCTCGTCGAGCTCGCTCGACGACCCGAGCCGCGCAACCACCTCGAAACCTTCTGTGCGCTCAAGCAGCGCCGTCGCCGCCGAGCCGAGCTTGCCGGTCGCACCGACCACGGCCACGCGGATCGTCATGGCTTCGAGTTTAGTGTTGGGTCTCGTGCCCTTCGAATCCGTACCGGTCACCGACGAGCGTGCCCAGCAGCTGCTGAGTGACTATTTCGCGTACCGCTCGGCGACCTTCCCCGTTGCCGACGGCTACGTCGTGAAGCTGCCGGACCCTACGGCCTTCACCCCGCCCGCGGGCGAGTTCCTGATCGCCCTCGATGACGGCGGCGTCGCGATCGGGTGCGGCGGCATCCGCCGCCTGCCCGACGACGTGCTCGGCGCGCCTCGCGTCGTGTGGGAGGTCAAGCACCTGTGGGTCGCGGATGCCGGGCGGGGCCGCGGGACGGGCCGTGCGCTGCTCGCTGAGCTCGAGCGCCGGGCCGCGGCGCGTGGCGCCACCTCGATCGTGCTCGACACGAACGCGAGCCTTGTCGCCGCGAACAACCTCTACACCTCGAGCGGCTACCTCTCGATCCCCGCCTACAACGACAACGGCAACGCGACGACGTGGTTCCGCAAGGACCTCGCGTAGGCACTCAGGGCGCCGTGGCGATGGCAGCCGCATAGGCGGTGTTCAACTCGGCGAACACGGATGCCTGACCTGCACGTCGTGGCGTGCCGAGATGCTGCTCTCGCAACTCATCCATGAACCGTTCCCAGAGCTCGGGGCCGCCCCGCTCTAGCACCTCGGCGCGGACCGACAGCTCGTGGCTCGCGGGCAGGTGCCGCCGCCCCCACGAGCCCAGCGCTGCCATTACGGGGACGAGTTGGATGCCGGCCTCCGTGAGGCTGTAGCGGATCTTCTGCTTGTGGCTCGCGTCGTCCGATGTCCAGAGAAGGCCGTTCGCCACGAGGCGGCGGAGCCGGTCGGCCAGGATGTTGGACGCGATCCCCTCTTCGGAGCCCGTCAGCAGCTCGCGGAAGTAGTGCCGGTCGCCGAACATCACGTCGCGCAGTACGACGAGTGACCACTTGTCGCCGAGTACCTCGATCGACAGATTGATCGGGCAGCCGGAACGGTGCTCGCCTACGCCTGGGTTCGCCATGAGTCTGATTGTAGTTTGCAATCGGAACTGCTAGCTTGGGGTCACCGCTTTCAAACCGCAATCAGTTTCAGTTGAGGAGAGGCAATGGAGCCGACGAGCGAACGGATCGATTCGCGTTACAGCGACCCGGCGGCAGATGCCGTGCCCTGGAAGCAGGCCGTGGCGCGTCTGGCCGCCGCGGAGGTCGCGTGGATCGTGACCGTGCGACCGGACGGCCGGCCGCATTCGACGCCGATGACGCCGGTGGTGCGCGACGACAAGGTGTATTTCCACACCGGTGCGCCCGAGGTCAAGCACACGAATCTCGAGTCCAACCCGCACGTCCTGGTGCTCGCCGGCGACACCGCCTGGGAGTGCGGCCTCGACGTCGTCGTCGAGGGCGTGGCTGCACCCGTGACCGACGAGGCAGTGCTGCGCGAGGTGGTCGAGCTCTATGCGTCCCGCTGGGACGGGCGCTGGAAGCTTCGAGTGCTCGAGGGTCGCTTGGACGACTTCCGAGACCGGGAGTTCCCGCTGGTGCCCTTCGAGGTCACGCCGACCAAGGCGTTCGCCCACTCCAAGGGCGACCCGTTCAGTCAGACGAACTATCGCTTCTGATCGGCGGAATCCGTCAGGCAGCTCAGCCGGCTGCGAACAGCGGCCTCGGGTCGAAAGCGGCGCGGATGCGCGTGATCAGACCGTGCTCGACGTGGCTCCAGTTGGCGGTCGGGATCGGCGCGGTGCGAGCGGTGACGAGGTCGAACCAGGTGATCGCGTCTGAGCCGTCGACGACGCGGGCGCGAAGCACGAGGTCGACCATGATCCGCTCAGCCATTCCCTGCAGGCCGGCGATGCATTCATCGACCCCGTCAGCGGTTCCGAGCGGGCCCACGAAGCTGACGGCAGGGTCGAGCACGGTGCGCAGCCGGTCGAAGTCGCGGGCGCGCCAGGCGTCGAAATAGGCCGTCACTGCCTCACGGGTGCGGTCGGTGTCGGACATCTCGGACTCTCCTCTCTGCCCTCGGGGTCAGAGCTCGGGCGCCCACGGACGCGCGGTGACGCCGACGGTGTTCCAGGCGTTGATGACGACGATGAGCGCGATGAGCGCGCCGAGCTCTGGAGGGCTCAGGAACGCCGCGGCCTCGCGCCAGTCAGCGTCAGAGACGTGCGTCTCGGCGACACGAGTCATGGCGTCAGTCAGGCCGAGCGCGGCACGCTCGCGCGCGGTGAAGAACGGCGACTCCCGCCAGACGCTCACCGCGGCGACGCGACCGACCGGCTCGCCCGCGCCGAGCGCCGCCTTGGTGTGCTGGTCGACGCAGTATGCGCACCCATTGAGCTGCGATGCGCGCAAGCGGACGAGCTCACGCAGGCCGGGCTCGATGCCGGCGGCGTCGAGCTCGCGCGTCGCGGAGGCGTCGAGAGCGGCGAGAGCCTTGGAGAACACGGGTGCGGCGGCGTCGACGTCGAGCCGCACCGGGATGTCGACGGTGGTCGTGGTCATGTTCGTGGTGATCCTTTCCTCACGACCAGCGTCGGGCCGGGGCATCCCATCTGTCCAACAATTGATTCACATGGAAACTATGCTTTCTGCGCATGGAACTGCATCAGCTGCGGTACGTGCTCGCCGTCGTCGAGCAGGGGTCGTTCACCGCGGCCGCCGCGGCGGTCCGGGTTCACCAGTCCGGCGTCAGCACACAGGTGCAGAAGCTCGAGCGCGAGCTCGGGGTGACGATCTTCGATCGCTCGGCGCGTCGGGTCACCCTGACGCCGGAGGGCGAGCGGGTGGTGGCGCAGGCGCGTGCGGCGGTCGCGGCGGTGGACGAGGTGGCCGAGACCGCGAACGCCCTTCGTGGGCTCGTCATCGGCTCGCTGCGCGTCGGCACGGTGACGGGGTTCGCATGGGGCCCGCTGTTCGACGCACTCGCCGACATCCATGCCCAGCACCCGGGCGTCGACATCCGCGTTCAGGAAGGTGAGTCCGACGATCTCATCAGCCAGGTGCGCTCGGGAGCGCTCGACGTCGCCTTCGCTGCCTGGTCGGGCGACAGCCCCGACGGGCTCGAGGTCGACGTCGTGTTCGACGACGTGCTCGTCGCCGTCGTCGCGCGCGACCACCCCTGGGCGGCACGCACGCGCGTGCGGCTCGCCGAGCTGGCCCGCGCGGACCTGATCGCGCTGCCGGTCGGCACGGGCGCGCGCTCAGCACTCGACCGAGCACTGAGTCGAGTCGGGGCGCTTCGAGCGCCGCGCTGGGAGGTCGCGTCTCCGACGTATGTGGCGGCGCTCGCCTCCCGAGGGCTCGGCGTCGGCATCGTCAGCTCGACGACGGCGCTCGGCTGGGACGAGCTCGTCACGCTCCGTATCGCCGACGACGAGTGGGGCTCCAAGCTCGGCGTCCTCCACCGGCCGGCGCCGATGCTCGCTGCGCGGGCATTCCTCGACAGGCTGGACGCCGCGCGATCGGGTTCCTCCCGTTCGATCACGCCCGCGGCCCCGCACTGACGTTCGCCTCACGCCAGCTCGGGCGACGACGCCTAGAAGGGCAGCACCTCCGGCAGGCCCGTGCGCAGCTCGGCGGGCAGGTGCCCGAGGTCGTTGAAGACCAGCAGCTCGGGCTTCTTCGCCGGGCGGTGGCGGATCACGGTGAGCGAGGCGTTCGCGGCGTTCAGGCCGAGCCACCGCCAGGTCGGGGCATCCAGCACCTCGCGCACGAACCAGGCGATCACGAAGTTGTGCGTGATCAACAGGTCGTGGTGGTCGGCGCGCGAGGGCGAGAGGAACTCGGCGACGGCGTCGTCCATCTGCGCATGGCCGGCTTCGATCTGCGCCTCGCTCACGCCGTGGAAGAACGGCTCGAACGACTTGGGCGTGCCGGGCTCGGGGCCGGACGGGATGCAGTCGAAGAGCAGGTTCGACGGTTCGGGGTCGATCGCCGGAAGGCGCTCGGCAAGCACCTTCGCCGTCTGCTCGCCGCGGGTGAGCGGCGAGTGATAGGCGCCGGTGAACGGCACGCCGCCGAGGCGGTCGGCAAGCATCCGCACCTGGCGAACGCCACGCGGAGACAGGGGGCCGTCCTGCATGCCATGCTCTGCGTCCTGCTGCTCGCCGTGGCGGACGAGGTAGAGATAGTGCGTCATCCGAGGCCCAGCCCTGCGAACGCCTCGGGCTGCACGTCGCCGACCGCCGCGAGCGCGGGCGGCACGGCCGCGAACTCGGCGGCGAGCTCCTGCACCTCGCCTGCCGTCACCAGCGCAAGACGGCGCAGGCTCTCGTCGAGGTCGCTGAACTCCCCCATGGTGATCTCGGCGCGGCCGAGGCGCGTCATGCGCGTGTCGGAGTCCTCGAGGGCGAGCGCGGATCCGCCAGAGAGCTGGCCGACCGCACGACGCAGTTCCTCGCCGGTGATGCCGTATTCCGCGATCCGCTCGAGCTCTGCACGCACGAGCTCGACGACCTGCGGGGCCTTGTGCGGCGCGCACCCCGCGTAGACGCCGAACAGCCCGGCATCCGCGAACCCCGACGCGAACGAATACACGGAGTACGCGAGCCCGCGCTTCTCCCGCACCTCTTGGAACAACCGGCTCGACATGCCGCCACCGAACACCGCGTTCAAGACGGCGAGCGTCGTGCGGCGCTCGTCGGTTGCGACGAGACCGGGCACGCCCAGAAGCAGGTTCACCTGCTCGACCGGTCGCGTGATGGTCACCACGGAGGATCGGTACCCCAGCTCGGCCGGCTCTATCGGCCGCCGCGGCGCAGGCGTGCCCGGCTCATCGAGCCCGCCGCGCGCGAGCGCCGCCGTGACGTCGGCGACGAGGCGGTCGTGGTCGACCGCACCGGCCGCGGCGATCACGAGATGCTCGGGCCGATGAGTCGCGCGATAGTGCTGCCAGACGCCGTCGCGGGTCGCGGTGCGGATGGTTGCGGGGTCACCGCCGATGGGGCGACCGAGAGGATGCCCGCCCAGCACGGACTTGTAGAGCTGCTCGCTCGCCACATCCGCCGGGTCGTCGTCGGCCATGGCGAGCTCTTCGAGGATCACCTGGCGCTCGTTGTCGAACTCGTCGGGGTCGATCAGGCTCGCGGTGATCATGTCGCCGATGACCTCGACCGCCATCGACAGGTCCTTGTCCTGCACCTTGGCGTAGTAGCAGGTGTACTCCTTGGTCGTCGCCGCGTTGTGCTCGCCCCCGACGGCGTCGAACGAGACCGCGATGTCGAGGGCCGTGCGCGTCTGCGTGCCCTTGAAGAGGAGATGCTCGAGGAAGTGAGTCGAGCCGAAGCTCGCGCTGTGCCCGGCATCGGCGCCGGTCTCGTCACGCGAGCCGACGGTCACCCAGAAGCCGACCGTCGCGCTCCGTGCGCCCGGCACGCGCTCGCTGAGCACACGCGCGCCGTTCGGCAGCACGGTGCGGCGCACCAGAGCGTCGCCGGATGCCGCGAACGCCAGCTCGGCCTGGTCGAGCGGAAGTGTCACGGCGCCGTTCATCACCGACCACTCTATGGCGCGCGCCGAGCGGGCCGCACCGCCCGGCCCCGTCCCCCGAAGTTGTGACACGCGGAAAGGCCTTGTCCCCCGCAGTGAGGACTCCAAGCCGCCGGTCTAGATATACTGGCGACCTCGCACCACCTTTACCCCCGCGCTGGATTTCCCCCACGACCAGCACTTTCACAGCCCTTCAGAAGGACTCGCTGAATGATCCCCGCAGCTGTCGCCCCTCGTCCACCCGCCCCTGCGAAGTTGAAGATCCTCGAGGTCGCCGACCGGCTGTTCTACACCGAGGGCATCCACACCGTGGGCGTCGACCGCATCATCAATGAGGCTCACGTCACGAAGGCCACCTTCTACAAGCACTACCGCTCCAAGGACCTGCTGATCGTCGCGTACGTCGAGGGGCGGCACTACCGGGCGAAGAACCTGGTCGACGAGGCGCGGGCGAACCTGACGGACCCGGCGAGCGTGCTGCGGGCCCTCGCGGCGCTGATCGGGCAGATCGCGGTGCGCACCGGATTCCACGGCTGCCCGTTCATCAACGCCGCGGCGCAGTTCAGCGACGTCGACCACCCCGTTCGGCAGGCGGTCGCCAGGCACCGCGCCTGGGAGCGCTCGGTCGTCGCCGAGCTCGTGACCGAGCTGGGCCACCCTGCCCCTGAGGACGCGATCGACGACCTCATCCTGTTCCGCGACGGCGCCCTGTCTGGCAGCAATGTCGGCGACCCCGAGCGCGCCTATCGCGCGCTCGCACGCGCGGTCGAGCGCATCATCGCCGAGCGCTCCGCGGGCTCCGGCACCCACCTGCGCACGGCGTAGGCAAGGCTCGGTTCGGGCCGCCGCCGCGGCTCAGCGCAGCGTCTCGACCGAGCGGTCGAGCTCGAGCATCTGCGCCCGGGTGAGACGCACCGCCGCGGCGTCCATCAGCACATCGACCTGCTCGGCACGGGTCACGCTCACGATGGGCGCGACCACCCCGCGCTTGGCGAGCAGCCAGGCGAGCTGCGTCGTCGCGGGCGGCACGTCAAGCTCTGCGGAGACGCGGTCGAGTGCCACGGCGATGCGGTGCTCACGACCGCGGCTCGCGAACACCCCGATGGCGCGCTCGCGCTCAGGCTTCGCGATGCGGGCGCCCGCCGCCTGGCTCAGCCGCGCGCCACGGCTCGCGAGCACCTTGGGCGGCAGCGAGGGGCTGGTGAGCGCAAGCGAGGCGGTCGTCGCATCGGGGAGGATTCCGAGCTGCTGGGCGGCGGCGCCCATGCGCACCTCGGCGGCGTCGCCGACCTTGTCGGTGATGGCCCACGGCAGGCGGATGGCCGACAGCCGCGGCAGGCCGTTGCCGGCGAGCACGCGCGCCTCGAGCAGCTGCTGCCCGGTGGCACCTGTCGCACCCAGGTAGCGCACCTTTCCCGCACGCACGAGCTCGTCGGCGGCGCCGAGCACCTCGTCGATGGCGAGCCCGAGCTCTGCCGATTCACGCAGGTCGAGCATCAAGAGATCCACACGCTCGAGGCGCAGCGCGCGCAACGACGCCTCGACCGCGCGCACGACGCGGTTGGCGCCGCTCGCGCGACCACCATCGCGCTGCACGGCGGGCGTCAGCACGGTCAGCGCCTTGCTCAGCCGCTCTGACCCCAGCCAGCGGCCGACCAGTTCCTGATTGCGACCGGAGCCGTCTTCGTCGCCGACGTCGTAGAGGCTGCCACCGCGCACCGCGAACCGATTCAGGATGCGGCCGGCGACGACGTCGTCGACGGCCGCGAGACGGGCAGTGCCGAGCGCGAACGGGAACGTCGTCAGCTCGGTGTCAGCGAGCCGGCGCTCGGCGACGATCGGCACCGGTCGCGTGAACGCGGCGTCGTCGGCGGCGAAGATCGAGCCGGAGCCCGCAGCCCCGCTCAACTCCGCGTCGCGGCTCGTCAGAGCCCCCCGCCCCGTGTGACTGATGTGCTCGCGCGCCCCGACCGGCGAGTAATCGCTCATGCGGGCCCCCTTCCCGTGAGAGCAGCCCCACCGCCGCTCTCACGCTGAGGTTATGTCAGACCTCCGACACGGGGCGCGGTGAATCGCGTAAGCGTTACGAAAAGTTCGCACACCGGCCAGTGCCCGGTGCGGTACAACGACGGATGCCTGCCCCGACAGTGTCGGAGCAGGCATCCGTTCGTCTGCGAAGCGACGCGCCTTACTCGGCCGCGCCCTCCGTGGCGGGCGTGGCAGCCTCGGCCTCGGCGATCACCGGAGCGAGCGAGAGCTTGCCGCGGTCGTCGATCTTGGTGATCTCGACGAGGATCTTCTGGCCGACGCCGAGCACGTCCTCGACGTTCTCGACGCGCTTGCCGCCGGCGAGCTTGCGCACCTCGGAGATGTGCAGCAGGCCGTCCTTGCCGGGCAGCAGCGAGATGAACGCACCGAAGGTCGCGATCTTGACGACCGTGCCCAGGAACTGCTCGCCGACCTCGGGGTTGGTCGGGTTCGCGATCGCGTTGACCTGCGCACGCGCGGCCTCTGCGCTCGGGCCGTCGGTCGCGCCGATGTAGACGGTGCCGTCCTCTTCGATCGAGATCTCTGCGCCGGTCTCGTCCTGGATGGCGTTGATCGTCTTGCCCTTCGGGCCGATCAGCTCGCCGATCTTGTCGGTCGGGATCTGCACGCTGATGACGCGCGGCGCCGTCGGCGCCATCTCGTCGGGGCCCTCGATGGCCTGGTTCAGGACGCCGAGGATGGTGATGCGGGCGTCGTGCGCCTGCTGCAGCGCGCCGGCCAGGACCGACGACGGGATGCCGTCGAGCTTGGTGTCGAGCTGGATGGCGGTGACGAACTCGCTGGTGCCGGCGACCTTGAAGTCCATGTCGCCGAGGGCGTCCTCAGCGCCGAGGATGTCGGTCAGGGCGGCGAACTTGGTCTCGCCGTCGACCGTCTCGGAGATGAGGCCCATCGCGATACCCGCGACCGGCGCCTTCAGCGGCACACCCGCGTTGAGCAGCGAGAGCGTCGAGGCGCAGACGGAGCCCATCGAGGTCGACCCGTTCGAGCCGAGGGCCTCGGAGACCTGGCGGATCGCGTAGGGGAACTCGTCACGGGCGGGAAGCACCGGGACGAGCGCGCGCTCCGCGAGGAAGCCGTGGCCGATCTCGCGGCGCTTGGGGCTGCCCACGCGGCCGGTCTCACCGGTCGAGTAGGGCGGGAAGTTGTAGTGGTGCAGGTAGCGCTTGCTCGTGACGGGGTTCAGCGAGTCGATCTGCTGCTCCATCTTGAGCATGTTCAGCGTGGTGACGCCCAGGATCTGGGTCTCGCCGCGCTGGAAGATCGCCGAGCCGTGGACGCGCGGGATGACCTGCACCTCGGCGTCGAGCGGCCGGATGTCGCGCAGGCCGCGACCGTCGATGCGGATGCCTTCGCTGAGCACGCGGCCGCGCATGACCTTCTTCGAGACCGACTTGTAGGCGGCGGAGACCTCGTTGATGGCCGACTCGGGCAGCTCGCCCGCCTCGACCTTCGCGGCGATGGCCTCCTTGACGCGCGCCTTGAGTGCGTCGTCGGCGTCCTGGCGCTCGATCTTGTCGGCGATCCGGTAGACGGGGCCGAGGTCGGCGAGCGCGAGCGACTCGACGGCCGCGTAGGTCTCGTCGGTGTAGGGCAGGAAGACGGGGTAGTCCTGCACTTCCTTCGCGGACTGCGCGGCGAGCTTCGCCTGCGCCTCCACGAGGGTCTTGATGAACGGCTTGGCCGCCTCGAGGCCCTGCGCGACGACCTCTTCGGAGGGCTTGGTGGCACCGGCCTGGATGAGGTCCCAGCTGTGCTCGGTAGCCTCCGCCTCGACCATCATGATCGCGACGTCCTCGTTGCCCTCGGCGTCGGTGACCACGCGGCCGGCGACGACGATGTCGAACACGGCCTCGGAGAGCTGGCTGTGCTTCGGGAAGGCGACCCACTGGTCGCCGATGAGGGCGAGGCGCACACCCGCGATCGGGCCGCTGAACGGCAGGCCCGAGATCTGCGTCGAGGCCGACGCCGCGTTGATCGCGAGAGCGTCGTAGAACTCGTCGGGCGCGATCGAGAGGACCGTGATGACGATCTGGACCTCGTTGCGCAGGCCGTCGACGAACGACGGGCGCAGGGGGCGGTCGATGAGGCGGCAGACGAGGATCGCCTCGGTCGAGGGGCGGCCCTCACGGCGGAAGAACGAGCCGGGGATCTTGCCGGCGGCATATGCGCGCTCTTCGACGTCGACCGTCAGCGGGAAGAAGTCGAACTGGTCTTTGGGGTGCTTGCTCGCGCTCGTCGCGGAGAGCAGCATCGTCTCCTCGTCGAGGTAGGCGGCGACGGCGCCCTGCGCCTGCTGCGCGAGGCGGCCGGTCTCGAACCGGACGACGCGCTTGCCGAACTTGCCGTTGTCGAGAACGGCTTCGGCGAACTTGATTTCGGGACCTTCCATCGAGGTCTTACTCCTTTGTGGTTCCGCGCCGCCGTGTTGCGGACGCGGGCGTACACGAGGAGCAGGGATCGGACAGGAGTGAGCACGAGGCGATGTTCCTCGAACTCATGCTGGCCACCAGTAGAAGAGCGCGGATGCCGCGCAGTGCTGCGCGCTTCCGAAATCCACCACCGAGGACCAGCTCCCTGTCGGCCTGCCCCTACGGCTGAGATCTTATCAGGCGGCCCCTCACCGGCCCCGGAGCGCCAGCGTTCTGCGCGCCGCGTCGGCGAGCTCGACGCCGTAGCCACGGCCGTAGCCCGCGGCGTGCACCGCGAGCGGGTGCAGCTGGTGGACGGGAATCCGCTCGCGCCAGCCCTCGACCAGCGGGTGAACCGACTCGTACCCCGCGACGATGTCGCCGAGGTGCGGCGCCCCGAACAGCGCGAGCATCGCGAGGTCCGTCTCGCGGTGGCCGCCGTGCGCGGCCGGGTCGATCAGCACTCCCCCGGCCTCGTCCCACAGCAGGTTGCCGTTCCAGAGGTCGCCGTGAATGCGAGCGGGCGGCTGGTCGTCGTCGAACTCGCCGCGCGCGACCAATTCACAGGCGGCGCGGATGCTGCGGGCTTCGGTCGCCGTCACGCTGCCGGCCTGCTCGGCGATCTCGAGGAACGGCAGCACGCGCTCGCGTGCGTAGAACAGGCCCCAGCGCGTCTCGGTGGCGTAGAGCTGTCGCCTCTTTCCGATGAAGCCCGGGCCTTGCCAGCCGCGAGGCGGTGCTCCGAAGGCATCCGCCCCGGCATCGTGCGTGCGCGCGAGCGCCGCACCGAATGCGCGCGCCATCTCCGGTGTGGGGCGAGCGGCGTGGATGCGCTCGAGCTCGATGTGCGCCGGCGAGACGTCGATCACCGCCACGACGCGCGCGCCACCGCCCTCCGTCGCCTCGGCGAGCCAGCGCAGGCCGGCGGCCTCCGACTCGAAGAAGCCCTCTGGCGCGTCCGGGTTCTCTTTGACGAGGGTGTCCACTCCCCCAGTCTCGTCAGCGACGGCGCAGCAGGGGAACCCCCGCGAGCACCACGATCACGAGGACCACCAGGGCGAACACGACCAGCACGTTCGGGATCGGGAAGAACGCGAGCGCGACGCCGACCGCGATCACGGGGACGGTGAGGCCCGCGTAGGCGGCCAGGAACATTCCGGCGAGCACCTCGCCGCGGTTGTCGGGGCGAGCGGATGCTGCGGCCACGCCGATGGACGACGTGAAGACGAGCCCCACCCCAGACCCCGCGATCACGCCTCCGACGATCAGCAGAGCGAGCGATGGCGCGAGGCCGACCATCGCGACGAGCGCGAGCCCGATCACCATGAGCGCGACACCCAGCTGCAGCTTGCGGCGGCCCTCGACCCGCGCCAGTGCGAACTGCGACGTGGCGCTCGCGCCGACCACGCCGAACACCACGGCGCCGGCGACGAGGTGGCCGCCGAGGTGCAGCAGCCCCACCACGATGCTCGCGGTGAGCGCGGTGAAGAAGCCGAGCACGCTGAAGGCGGCCGCCGCCCCGATGGCGGCCGCGGCGAAGGTCGCTCGCGCCTCGGCCGGAACGCTGACCCGCTGCGGCGCGTAGCGGCGGCGGCTGCCCGCGACGTCGACGGTCTCTGGCACGAACAGCACGAGGCCGAGCGCCACGACCAGCAGCACGAGGAACACCGCGAACGGCGTGACGACCGGAGCCGGCAGGAACTGGGCGAGCAGGCCACCGATGAGGGGGCCGAGGGCCAGGCCGCCGGTGTTGATCACCGTCGCCGCGGTCGCCGCCTTCGCGCGCGGCTCACCGGGGTGCGACACCGCGCGCAGCTCGGCGAGGTAGGCCGTCGCCGTCGCCGTCAGAGTTCCGACGCCGATGCCCGACACGAAGCGCGCCGTGAGCAGGCCAGGGAGGGCGTTCCAGACCAGGAACAGCACTGCCGCGATCGCCTCGATCGCGACAGACGCGATCAGCAGCCTGCGGCGCCCCAGCCAGTCGCTGACATGACCCGCGAGATACAGCGCCGCCATGACGCCGACGGCGTAGGCCGCGAACACGAGAGTGACGACGAAGCCCCCGAAGCCGTCGCGCTGCTCGTAGATCGGGTACAGCGGCGTCGGCACGGTCGTGAACGCCATCGAGAAGAGGAACGCCCCTGCGACGATCCAGAAACCGGTGTGGTGCGCCGCCCGGCTCGGGGCGGCGGTCGTGTGTGCTGACACGGTGCTCATGCTCGTCACAACCACATCCTGAGCCGCGATATTCATCAGCACCAGCGAAGATCATTGAACAGATCAATCGAATTCCTCGATAATGACTGCGTGGATGCCCGTCAGCTCGAGATCTTCGCCGCCGTCGCCGAGGAGCGCAGCTTCACCCGTGCCGCCCGCCGGCTGTTCGCTGCCCAATCGACCGTCTCTGCAGCCGTGCGCGCTCTCGAGGCGGAGCTGGGCGCGCCGCTCTTCGAGCGCTCGACCCGCTCGGTCGAGCCGACCGCCCTCGGTGAGTCGACGCTCGCCGACGCCCTCGAGGCGCTGGAGGCCATCGACCGCATCCGCAGCGCAGCGGCACCGGAGGCCGGCGGCCTGCGCGGCCGCGTGCGGCTCGGCATCTTCTCGAGTCTCGAGTTCCTCGACCTGCCGCAGCTCATCGGCCGCTTCCACCGCGACAATCCGCTCGTCAACCTGCGTCTCGCCGTCTCGCCGACCGGCTCCAGCGGGCTGCTCGACGACGTGCGGCATGGCCGGCTCGACGTCGCGCTCGTCGGCATGCCGCGCAACGAGCTGCAGGGCCTCGAGAGCGTCGAGATCGGTGAGACCGGATTCGTCGCGGTGCTGCCCGCCGGGCATCCGCTCGCCGCACGCAAGACGGTCACGCTTGCCGCGCTGGCGGACGAGCGCTTCGTCGACACCCCGCCCGGCTTCGGCAACCGTGTGGCCGTCGACCGGGCGTTCGAGGCGCTCGGTCGCCCGCGCACCGTCATCGCCGACGTGCCCGAGCTGCCCGCAGTGCCGCGCTACGTCGCAGCGGGGCTCGGCATCGCGGTGGTGCCCACCGTCACATCCGTCGATGCCCGCGGCGTCGTCGCCGTTCCGCTGCGCGATGGGCCGCGCTGGGTGCTGTCGGTCATCGCGTCGGCGCGCCGGGGTGCCGCGGCGAACGCGCTGCTCGAGGTTCTCGCCACGAAGCGAGGAACCCTGACGGCTCAGGCCACGTTGCGGTAGCGCGAGAGCTCTGCCTCGAGCTCGCGGATGCGATGGCGATCGCTCTCGCGACGGTATGCCGGGATCGTCACGATCAGCGCGATGATGACGCCCACGATTCCGCCGACGCTGTTCGCGACGAGATCGCGCACGTCGGACACGCGGCCCGGGATGAAGCGCTGCGCGGTTTCGATGGCCCCGGTCAGCGCGACGCAGAGCAGCACGGCGGCCCACCAGAACCGGCGACCGAGAAGCAGCACGAGGAACAGGCCGATCGGCAGGAACATCAGGATGTTGCCGGCGAACTCGGCGTGCGCGTAGGTCAGCTGCGCCGCGAGCCTCGGCCAGTGCGACTGCGTGAGCAGGCGCCCCTCGTGCAGCAGCACGTAGACCCAGTGGGCCCCGCGGTGATCCAGCGGCTGCGGTCCGAGGGTCACCCACGCGACGATCGCGAGATAGATGAGCGTGAGCGGTGCGAGAACGGGGTGGCGGCGGAACATCAGGCGGTCACCCCGGGTTCGGTCGCGCCGGCGCCGGCGGCCTCCACCGCCCGCAGGCCCTCCAAGCGCACATCGACGGCGAACTTCGGCGCCACTCCCGTGACGACCGCAGGCACGACGGCGAAGCGGCCCTGAGCGCGCAGCTCATCGAGCTCGCGCTGCCAGGCGACCTGCGCCTGATCGCCGATGCGGCCGACGTGGTGGAAGTCGTGGTCGGACAGCAGGTACACGCCGATGTCCGAGCGCCGGTTCCACCAGTTGCCGACGTCAGGCACCAGGATCGCGCGCGGCTCGCGCGTCGAGCGCGCGAGCGCGGCGCCGATCGAGATCTGGTGCCGCCGGACGTCGGCGACGGTGATCGGATGCCCCGCCGCAGGCGCCTCGATGAGCTCGAGTCCCTCGAGCCGCGCCAGGTGGCCCTCCGCGGTGAAATTCGGGCCGCGACGACGGGCGGCGACGGTGATGCCGATGATGAGCGCGACGACGAAGAGCACCGTGACGACGATGCCGACGACGTATAGGGCGTCCGCGCCGATGTCGTGCAGCGAGCCGGTCACGAGCATGAGCAGCACCAGCACGAGCCAGGGCAGCGGAGCCCAGCGCAGGAAGGGCTTACGACGTGGCCTGGGCATCCTGCAACGCTAGTGGAGCGGGGCTGGGCGCACGCCGCACGGCACGTGTGAGACCGATGGCCAGCAGCAGCTCGGCCGCGATGTAGGTGAGCATCACCCAGAAGCTCGCCTGCGGCACGTGCAGGTCGGCACGGAAGAGGTGCACCGCGAGCAGCCCGTCGGAGACGACGAACACGACGCCGCCGAGCTCGAGCACTCGTGAGGTGAAGCCCGCGACGCAGGCCATCGTGCACAGCGCGAGTCCGTAGACGATGACGGCCGGAAGCATGGCGCCGACGTGCGTGACGACAAGGCTGAGCAGCGCAAAGAAGAGCGCGACGTAGGGCCAGATACGGCGCGGCCGCCACTCGGGGTTGCCGCCCCGCACCGTGCGCCGCGTGAACGCCACGATGAAGCAGACGTGCGCCAGCAGGAATGAGCCGAGCCCGAGCGCGAACGAGACGCCGAGCAGCACGTCGCCGCCCCACGAGAAGACCAGCGCCGCGATGAGCCAGGGCGTCACCGGGTTCCGCAGAGGGCGCATGGCCTGCAGCACCGCAAGGACGAGCAGCGGCATGAGGAGCCACTGGGCGCCCGTGGCGACCGCGGTGGCGTGAGCGAGATTCGCGCCGAGGTTGATCAGGGCGGCGAGGGCGTACGGCACGTACGACAGGAACGTCTTTGTTCGCATGGTGAGGGGATACTAGCCGGGCGGTGACCGGTAGCCGAAGGGCGCTGCGGTCAGGCATCCCCTGAAATCACAAAGGCCGCCACCCGAAAACGGGTAGCGGCCCTGTGAAGCCGTGAAGGCGTCTTATCGACGCAGACCCAGGCGCTCGATCAGCGCGCGGTAACGCGCGATGTCGATCTCCTGCAGGTAACCCAGCAGGCGGCGACGGTGACCGACCAGGATCAGCAGACCACGACGCGAGTGGTGGTCGTGCTTGTGCTCCTTGAGGTGCTCGGTCAGGTCCTTGATCCGCTTGGTGAGGATCGCGACCTGGACCTCAGGGGATCCGGTGTCACCGGGGTGGGTAGCGTACTCGTCGATGATCGCCTTCTTGGCCTCTGCATCAAGTGCCATGAATGGATCCCCTTTCTCTCGTTGCGCGGTGCCCGGGGCAGGATGCCTGAGCTCTCTTATTCCGCGGCCGTTGGACGGCAACCTTCACAGTCTAACAGAGCAGAAGCGCCGCTCTCGATGGGGGCCGGCCTCGACGCCCTCCTGAGCACTTCGGCCACCTTCGCTTGGCATCATGTGCCGCATGCGGGGGACGAGATGGGACATCCAGGGTCTGCGAGCATTGGCGGTCGGGGCGGTCGTCATGGACCACGCGGGCGTACCGGGGGTGGGCGGCGGCTACGTCGGCGTCGACATCTTCTTCGTGGTCTCAGGGTTCCTCATCACGGGCCAGCTCGCGCGTCGGCTCGGGGACACCGGGCGCGTCGGCTTCGCCGACTTCTACGCGCGCCGCGCCCGCCGCATCCTGCCCGCGTCACTCGCGGTGCTCGTGCTGACCGCGCTCGGCGTGCTGCTGTGCGTTCCGCCCACACTGAGGTCGCGGGCGATGACGGATGCCGCAGCCGTCGCTGTCTACGCGCCGAATTATGTCTTCGCGGCCCGCGGCACCGACTATCTCGCGAACACGACGCCGTCGGTGTTCCAGCACTACTGGTCGCTCGGCGTCGAGGAGCAGTTCTATCTGCTCTGGCCTGCCCTACTCGGGGTCTCGTGGTTCGTGCTGCGTCGGCGCCGCGGCGCCGTGGCCGGGGTTCTCGGAGTACTCGCCGCCGCATCCTTTGCCGCGGGGCTCGTTCTCACCCGGACGAACCAGCCATGGGCGTTCTTCGCCCTGTGGCCGCGCGCGTGGGAGCTCGCGGCCGGCGGCCTGCTCGCCCTCGCCGCGCCGGCGGTGGCTCGGCTGCTGCCACCGTGGGTCGCCCGCCTGCTCGGTTGGGCCGGGCTCGCCGGGATCGTCGCCGCGTGCACGCTGTTCACCGCAGACACGGTGTTCCCCGGGGCAGCGGCGCTGCTGCCCGTGATGTCTGCGGCCGCGGTGATTGCGGCGGGCGGCGTGTCCGTGCGCGGCTCCGTCGGGGCACTGCTGTCGCTCAAGCCGCTCGTGTTCCTCGGCACGATCTCGTACTCGCTTTACCTGGTGCACTGGCCGCTCGAGCAACTGCCACAGGCAGCCGTGGGGTATGAGAACCCGCTGCCGCTGTCGGTGAAGGTCGCCCTGGCACTGCTCGCCGTGCCGCTCGCCTGGCTCATGTACCGGCTGCTCGAGAACCCCGTTCGGCATGCGCGCGTCCTCGCCGAGGCGGGACCGCGTCGCAGCCTGCTGGCGGCCCTCGGTGGCAGCGGGGTGCTGGCCGCAGCATCCGCCATCGCCATCATCATGACCGCGAACCCGCCCCTGCACACAGGGCGCGCCGTCGCCGATCAGACCCCTACGGCGCCGGTGAAGGCCACCGGCTTCGTGCCGAAGAACCTGAAGCCGTCGCTTGCCGCGGCGCCGAACGACAACCCGTCGCTGTACGCGGACGGGTGCGAGCTGGATTTCTCGACGTCGCGGCCGAAGCCATGCAGCTTCGGCCCGGACGACGCGCCGACCGTGGTGCTGTGGGGCGACTCGGCCGCAGCGCAGTGGGCACCCGGGTTGCAGCAGGCAGTCGTGTCCTCAGGAGACCGGCTGGTCACCCAGACGAAGAGCGGCTGCGCCTCGACCCTGATCACGCACGTGCGCGACGGCGGCCCGTACCCCTCGTGCGACGCCTGGCGGAAGAAGGTGCTCGAGCAACTGAATGCCGATCCGCCCGCCGTCATCGTGCTCGCCGACTACGCCAACGAGGAGCTGCCCAAGGGCAGGGACGCCGAGAAGACGTGGGCCGATGGTCTTGCCGACACGATCAGCCGGTTGCCGGCGCAGTCGCGCGTGCTGCTGCTCGCCGACAGTCCTGACTTCGGCACGAGCCCGATCGAGTGCCTGTCGCAGCACGTCGACGACGCCGATGCGTGCGCGCGTTCGGCGGCGAAGGCGCTGAGCTCGCCGGGGCGCGTCGCGGCGTACCGCGCGGCCGCGTCGACCAGGGCCGACATCGTCGACCTCACCCAGTACTTCTGCGCGGACACGTGTCCGGCGATCGTCGGCGACACGCTCGTCTACCGCGACTCGCACCACCTGACGGCCAGCTACGCGAGCAAGCTGTCGGCACCGCTCAAGACGAAGCTCGCGCCTTACCTGCCGTAGCCTTGATCGGTGAGCGACCCGGACCATCCCGCCCCTGCCGCCCCCGCTGAGACCCGCCGCCGCTCGCTGTTCGTCGACATCGCTCCCCTGCGCGAGAGCCCCGAGTTCGCGCGCCTGTGGGCAGGCAATGCCATCGCCGGCATCGGCAGCCAGATCACCGTCGTCGCGGTCGGGCTGCAGATCTACGACCTGACCCACTCGACGCTCGCCGTCTCATTCGTCGCGCTGTTCGCGCTCGGCCCGATGGTCGTGTTCGGGATCTACGGCGGCATGCTCGCCGACGTCTTCGACCGCCGCAGGGTCGCACTGATCTCGGCGCTCGTCGCGTGGGTGTCGACGGCGGGCATCTGCGCGCTCGCCTGGCTGCACAACGAGACGGTGTGGCCGCTCTATGTGCTCACCATGCTCAACACGGTGGGCGCGACGGTGTTCTCGTCGGCGGACACTGCGATCACCCCGCGCCTGCTGCGCCCCGGGCTGCTGCCCGCGGCGGCCGCGCTGGGCGGCATCTCGGCCGCGATCTCGATCACCGTCGGCCCCGCGGTGGCGGGCGTGCTCGTGGCCGCGGTCGGCTACGCGCCGACCTTCTCGATCGACGTCGTCACCTTCACCTGCGCGTTCCTCGCCGTCGTGCTGCTGCCGCCGATCGTGCCGGAGCCCGGCGCCGAACGGCCCGGCCTGCGCTCGCTGCTCGAGGGCGCACGCTTCCTGCGGCGGGCGGCGAACATCCGCACCTCGTTCATCGCCGACATCATCGCGATGACCTTCGGCCAGCCGCGCGTTCTGTTCCCCGCCGCCGGCGCCGTGCTGATCGGCGGGGGCGCCGTGACCGTCGGCGTGCTGACCGCCGCATACGCGGTCGGCGGCCTGCTGTCGAGCGTGTTCTCGGGCCCGCTCGGGCACGTGCGCGCGCAGGGCCGCGCGGTCGGCCGGGCGATCACGGTGTACGGCGCGGCGATGCTGGCCTTCGGCATCGTGCTGCTGGTGCAGACGACCGGGGGCCACGGGCGCGTCTCACAGCAGTGGGGCGACGTGCACTGGCCGGCGCTCGTCGCCGCGGCCGCCGCACTTCTCGTCGCGGGCGGCGCCGACAACGTGAGCGCGATCTTCCGCGGCACGATCCTGCAGGCGGCCGCGCCCGATGCCATGCGCGGCCGCATCCAGAGCGTCTTCATCGTCGTCGTGACGGCCGGCCCGCGCGTCGGCGACCTCTACATCGGGCTCATGAGCACGATCGCGGTCGCGCTGTGGCCGGGGCCGGTGCTCGGCGGCATCCTGATCGTCGTCCTGATCTTCCTGCTCGTGCGCGCGCAGCGGTCGTTCCGCGAATACGACGCACTGCACCCGGTCGCGTAGCCAGGCACACAGGCGGTACGCAAAAGCCCCGGGCGGAAAGCCCGGGGCTCTTGCGTCATGACCGCTGGATTACTGAACGCCCAGCAGGTCGATCACGAAGATCAGGGTCTGGCCGCCGAGCGGGTGGCCGCTGCCGGCGGGTCCGTACGCGAGGTGCGGCGGGATCGTGAGCTTGCGGCGACCGCCGACCTTCATGCCGGGGATGCCTTCCTGCCAGCCGGCGATCAGTCCGCGCAGCGGGAACTGGATGGACTGGCCGCGGCTCCACGACGAGTCGAACTCCTCGCCGCTGTCGAAGCCAACGCCGACGTAGTGCACGTCGACCGTGGCGCCGGGCACGGCCTCTGCCCCGGTGCCGACCTCGAGGTCGACGATCTCGAGCTCGGTCGGAGCCGGGCCCTCGGGCGCCTCGATCTCGGGCTTGGTCTTTTCGGTATCTGCCATGCCGTCAATCAAACCGGTTCGGGCGCTGCGCGCGCAAAGCGGTCAGTGGATCCACAGCCCGCTCTTGCCTGTTCGCCACGACGGCGCGACACTTGAGGAAGGAACTCGTCGACCGCTCGGCTGCAGGCTCAGCCGCACCAGGGTCGGCGAGTTTTCATGTGCGCGAAACGCTGAGTCCGTCTCTGACGCAGTCGTGCGGCCCGGGCATCCGCTCGCCCGCCGGTCAGCCCGTGAGAACGCGCTGGCGATCCTCGGTGACGGCGTGCAGCAGCCGCAGCTCGTCGCGCTGCGCCCGCGCCCGCCCGTGATCGCTCTGGATGCGCTGCCGCGTGTACGCGAGCTCTGTCGCATCGCGGATGAAGCGCCGCATCGCCTGCCGCACGCGGACGCCGTGAGTGCGCGCCCATAGCCGCGCCTGACGACGGCCCCCGCTCGTGCCGAGCAGATCGACCTCGGCCGCGGTGAACCAGCCGGCCCGCGCATACAGCGTCAGCGCCTGATAGGTCAGCTGCGCGTCACGCCGCCTGGCGATCAGCACGAAGATCGCCACGAGGGCGAAGATCGGCAGTTCGACGATCAGATAGAAGAAGAACGCGCCGTTCTCGCTGAGCGCCGAGCCGAGGTTGAAGCCGGCGTGCAGCACGATCGCGAGCGCGAGGCCCGCCAGGAACAGGCCGATGGTGCGCCCGACGCGAGCAGGGCCGCGGCCCGCATAGCCGAGGGCGATGCCGGTGCACGAGGTGAAGGTGAGGTGGGCGAAGGGCGAGAGGATGCCGCGCACATAGAACGTGTAGGCGAGGTCGGTGTCACCGCCGTCGCGCAACGCCAGCCCGAAGTACTGGATGTTCTCGACGAAGGCGAAGCCGGCGGCGATCGTCGCGGCGTAGACGACACCGTCGACCGGACCGTCGAAGGTGCGTCGGGCGATCAGGAAGATCAGCAGCACACCGACGCCCTTCGCGACCTCCTCGACGACGGGTGATTGCACCGTGATCATGAAGAACTGGCTGCGGGTGACGCCGAGGTGGTGGCTGTAGAGGTTGAGGGTCTCGTCGACCACGAGCGCCGTGAGAATCGAGACGCCCGCACCCCACATGAAGGCGAACACCCGGGCGAGGAACGGCTCGGGCTCCCACCGGTCGACCCACCGGACGACGGCGAGCACCGCGACCAGCGGTACGAGGGCGATCAGGCCGTTGAGCACGACCCCGCCGATGCCGAGCACACTCACGAGATACGAGACGACCCACATCACGGCGATCGCGCACACGATGATGCCGACGACGATGGCGGCGTTCATCGTCACGTTGCGCGGGCGGCCGGAGAATGCGGGCAGGACCGGCGTGATGGCGCCCGTATCGGAGGTGGGCGGAGCGTACGGATCGGTCGCGTTCATCGCAGTCTCACTCGGTGATCTCGAACACCTTGCCCGGGTTCAGGATGCCCCGCGGGTCGAAGACGGCCTTCACCTGGCGCTGAAGAGCATACGAGTCGGGCCCGAGCTCGTCGATGAGGTGGTGGCGCTTGAGGATGCCGACGCCGTGCTCGCCCGTCAGGGTGCCGCCGAGCTCGAGCGCGGCGCGGAACAGCGCGTCAGAGGCGGCGCGCACCTTCGGGGTGAGCACCCCGCCCTCGACGACGAAGTTGGGGTGCAGGTTGCCGTCGCCCGCGTGCGCCACGGTCGGGATGCGCACGTCGAACTCGCGCGAGATCTCCGCGATGACGTCGAAGGCGTCGGCGAGCCGCGTGCGCGGCACCGAGACGTCCTCGATGAGCACCTCGCCACGGGAGGCGAGCGCGGGGTGGAAGGCACGGCGGATGCTGAGCAGCTGCTCCCCCGTGGCGGCATCCGTCGACACGCGCGCCTGCCCGCCCGCCTGCTCGATGAGCTCGACGGCCCTCAGCACCGTGTCCGGCGCGGGGGACGCGTCGAACTGCACGAGCAGGAATCCGTCGCCCGTCGCCGGGCCCATCGCGTCGCGGATGACCGCGTCACCCAGGTACTCGCGCACGGCGTCGAGCGCCTGGCTGTCGACGAGCTCCATCACCGCGGGGCGCAACCGGGCGCCGACGATCGCGGTCGCCGCAGTGGCCGCCTGCCGCACCTGCGGGAAGAACGCGCCGAGGGTGACGACGTCACCCGTCGGACGCGGAAGCACCCGCACCGTCGCCTCGACGACGACGCCGAGGGTGCCCTCGGAGCCCACGAACAGCGCGGTCAGGTCGTAGCCGGTGACGCCCTTGACCGTGCGGTGGCCGGTCTGGATCAGCCGCCCGTCGGCGAGCACCACCTTGAGGCCGAGCACCGCCTCGCGCGTCACGCCGTACTTGGCGCACAGCAGGCCGCCCGCGTTCGTGGCGATGTTGCCGCCGATCGACGAGATCGCCTTGCTGGCGGGGTCGGGGGCGTACCAGAGACCGTAGGGCGCGAGTGCCGCGTCGAGATCCGCGTTGATCACACCGGGTTCGACGACCGCGAGCTCGTTCGCCGGGTCGATCTCGAGAATGCGGTTCATCTTGACGACCGAGAGGACGATGACGCCCGCGCCGCCGACGGCGCCCGCGGCGAGACCCGTGCCCGCGCCGCGGGGCACCACCCCGACGCCTGCCTCGCTGGCGAGCCGCAGCGTCGCCTGCACCTGCTCGACACTGGTCGCCTCGACGAGCGCGAGCGGAGTGCCGGAGGCCAGGAAGCCTGATTTGTCGGTGCGTACCGTCGCGAGCCGCTCAGGGGCGACGGTCACCGCGTCGCCCAGCTCGGAGGTCAGTCGGGCCACGAGATCCATGTCCCGATGTTATTGCCGACATACGATGGTGGGCGGAGAGGAGAACGTCACGTGAGCTCACTCGCTGTCGTGATCCCCGCACTGAACGACGCCGAGATGCTGCAGCACGCGCTCGAGGCGCTGGCTGCGCAGACGCGGCCGGTGGATGACATCGTGGTCGTCGACAACGGCAGTACGGATGCCACGGCCGAGGTCGCCCGCAGGGGCGGCGCCCGCGTCCTGTTCCAGCCGCAGCGCGGAATCATGTCGGCGTCTGCGACGGGGTACGACGCCGTGCACACCGATCTCATCGCGCGCATCGACGCCGACTCGCGCCCCCCGGCGGATTGGGCTGCGCGCGTCGTCGCCGAGCTCGATGCGTCTCCCGCGGTCGGAGTTCTCACGGGCCCTGGCTCGTTCTACGGACCGCACCGGTGGGCCAACTGGCTCGGCGAGCATCTCTACATTCCCGCGTACTTCCACATCGTCGGCCCCTGGCTCGGCGGCCCGCCGATCTTCGGGTCGAACTTCGTCATGCGGGCCTCGGTGTGGAACGAGGTGCGCGGGCTCGTGCACCGTGATGACCCGCGCCTGCACGACGACCTCGACCTCGCGCTGCACCTGCCGCTCGACGTCGTCGTGCGCTACGACGAGACGCTGCGCGTCGGCGTCTCGGCCCGGCCGCTGGAGAGCTGGGGCGGCCTCGGTCGGCGGCTCGGCTGGGCGTACCGCACCTTCGCGGCGCACTGGCCCGAGGCATCCCCCTGGGCTCGCCGCGCGGCTCGTCGCAATTGGGTGTCGCGCGCCGTCACGCCCGCGGAGGCCACAGACCCCGACACGGCCGCGCAGCGGCCGGACGAGCTCAGCGCGCGCTGAGCTTCTCGCTGGTGCGGAACAGTTGCACCATGTCGAGCGCGAGCTGGTGCGGTGTCGTCTCGCACGGGCTGTGCCCCGTGGCATAGACCGCCACCGATGCGCCGATGCGCTTCGCGAAGCGGCGGTACAGCTTGGCGCGCCACAGGTCGTGCTCCCCCGCGACCACGAGCTTCGGGATGGCCGAGTCGCGCAGCTCCTGATAGAGGTTCGGCGTCGTCATCATCAGACCGACGATGCCGTCGACGCTTTCGCGCCGGGTGTGGTCGAGCCGCGCATTGGCGAACTTCAGGCGCTCTGGTGTGACCTTGCTGAAGTTGGTGCGCACGTTCCAGATCATCACGCCGCCGAAGTTGTGCTTCGTGAAGAACGGCAGGCGCGTGAGCCAGCCGACGGTACGGATGCCGCGGAACACCTGGCCCGTCAGCGGCGGCGTCGCCAGCAGCGTGAGGGTGCGGACGAGCTCGGGTCGCTGCACGGCGACCAACTGCGCCACGATGCCTGCGAACGAGAACCCCAGCAGGTGCACCGGCGTGGTGCCGGCCTCGATGAACGCGACCATGTCTTTGACGAACAGCTCGTAGCTCCAGCCGTCGTCACCGGCGGGGCCCGCGTCTGCCGACTCGTACTGGCCGGGCAGGTCGTAGCTCTGCACGAAGTAGCCCTCGTCGGCGAGGATCGGCGCGAGGAGCGCGAAGTCCTCTTTCGAGCCGGTGATGCCGGGCACCATGACCACGCGCTCGTTCGCCGGGTCGCCGAGATCCCAGGCCGCGAGGGAGCCGCTCGGGGCTTCGAAGCGGTACGTCCGGGTGCCCTTCGGCGCGACGGACCAGTCGATCGGCGGCAGTGCCTCATCGAGCCCGTAGGCGTGCTCGGCGGTGGTGGGAAGCGTCATGCGAGTTGCTCCGCGCGTCGGAATGTCGTGATCATGTCCAGCGCGAGTTGGTTGGGAGTCGTCTCGCACGGGCTGTGACCCGTGCGGTAGACAGCGAGTTCTGCTCCGATCCTATCCGCGTACTCAGCATGCAGCCGGACGGGCCACAGGTCGTGCTGCCCGGTGGCGACCAGGATCGGGATGCCTGCAGCGGCGACCGCCGCAGTGACATCCGGCGTCGCCATCATGAGGCTGATGATGTCGTCGACGCTCTCACGCCTGGTCACCTCGAGGCGCGCGCGCACGAAGGCGAGGCGGCGCTCGTCGACGGCATTCTTGTTGGTCTGGATGCCCCACAGCATCAACCCTGCCCCGAGGTGCGCGGTCGCGAAGCGCGCGAGCGGCCCGATGATCTTGATGCCGCGGAACACGTTGCCGGTCAGTGGCGGAGCTGTGAGCAGGGTGAGGCTCAGGAATAGCTCCGGTCGTTCGACCAGGGCGAGCTGCGCGACGATGCCCGCGAACGAGTACCCGAGCACGTGTGCTGGGCCGCCCGCCTCGAGGAAGGCGATGAAGTCGGCGAGGTAGAGGTCGTAGTCCCAGCGTCCGGTCGTGCGCGACGGGCCGGCGGCAGCGGACTCGTACTGGCCCGCGAGGTCGTAGGCCTGCACGAAGTACCCGGCCTCGACGAGCGGAGGGGCGAGCAGCAGGAAGTCCTCTTTAGAACCGGTGGCGCCCGGCACGAGCACGACGCGGGGGTTCACGGGGTCGCCGATCGACCAGGCGGCGAGGATGCCACTGGGAGCCTCGAAGCGGAACGCGGTAGCACGCGGGTCGGGCTCGGCCCAGTCGATGGGTTGCAGGGATGCGTCGAGCCGGGCCGCTTCAGCCCGCGTGTCGACCGCCGTCTGCATAGCTCTTATTGTGCTCTTCCTCACGAATCCGCCTGTTCACCGTGCCGCACCGGGGAAACCGAGCCCGTTGCACGGGTATTCCGACCGCCATGCCAAGTCTGGCCGGGGTGCGACGGGTCGCACTACCTGGCGACCGGTCCTCCGGGTGGCGCCGCTCCGGGTGGTGCTCCGGCGTGCTGGTTGAGTTTGGCGGCTGTGCCGTTGCCGGCGGGTGTCCAGTCGATGACCCGCCCGCCGTGGGCGTAGCGGGTTTCGGGGGTGCCGGTGATGATCCGGATCCGCCACGGTCCGGTGTCGATTTCGTGGTGGTGGAACCAGCACAGCAGGACGCCGTTGTCGAGGTCGGTGTTGCCGCCGTCCTTGAAGCTGATCACGTGGTGCACCTCGCACCACTGCGCGGGCACCGTGCACCCCGGGATCAGACAGGTGCCGCCGTCCCGCAGGGCGATCGCGCGCCTTTGGCGGCGGGTGAACCCGCGCACGCTGCGGCCGAGCCGCAGCACCTGCCCGTCCTCGTCGAAGATCACCGTCTGGATCCCGCCCGCGCACGCGGCCTGCTCGGCCTCAGCCACAGGCACGGGTTCGGGGGTGCCGGCGTAGAACGCCAACCCCTCACCCGACTGCAGCTCTTTGACGGTGGTGGAGATCCACACGGTGGGGTGGTCCCCGCCCATCTCCGGCACCTCGGCGGAGGGGGCCTGGGCGGCGAACACGTCCCGCAGCAGGTCGGCGTTCACCTGCCCGCGCGTGCGCCCATCAGCAGGTGCCCGCCCATCACCCGGCGTCAGCTCGTCGGACGGGGTGAAGGTGACGGTCTTCTTCCCTTTCGGGTTGACGAACGCGTCCAGCACCCCGCGGATGACGGCGGCGTGCCCGGCCGGCAGCAGGCCGGACACCTTCGCCACCCCATCCACCGTGGGGCTGATCCAGAAGAACCGCTCCGCCATCGCCTTCGCCGCCTGGTCTTCGACGACCCGAACGTCCAACAGCGCGGCCTTCTCCGCCGCCTTAGCTTTCACCTCATCCGCCCCGGCCGTGGTCGCGAGCTCCACAAGCTCCGCCTCCACCAGCGAGAGTTCAGCGGCATCCGCGCGGCCGAGGTCTTTCCCGGCCGCCTTCTGCAGCTCGCCGGTGATCGCCGCGGCCGCCTCCCGCCCGATCCGCCCGTCCAACACGGCGGCCTCGACAGTGGGAAGCTTCTTCAACTCCGTCGCCTGCGCGACGAGCTTCTGAGCCTCCTTGCCCGAGGACTTCGTGATCCCCTGCAAAGCCCCGGCGGCGGTCTTGAACCCCAACCGCCTCGCCAGGGAATCCGGCGCCTCGGGGTCCGAGCGATGCTGCACCTCCCCGGCGACCGCCAGCTCCACCGCATCCAGGTGTCGGCGGACGGCGGCAAGATCCTCCGCAAGCCGTACCAGCTGCCCATCCGTCAACGCGGCAGGGTCAACAGGCAGCGCGCCCGCCAGGCGCGCAAGCGCCCCGCACGCGGCAGACCCGACCTTCGACATGCCCCGAGTCTACCGAACACAACTTCGAATTGGAAGACGCAGTTACGAATACCTATTCACATGTGACCCGAGCACGCCGACTTCTCCACACGCCCGCGCACCCAGGCATCCGCCCGCAGAATCACGCTAAATCGAGCCACCGACACCGCCCTCACCCGGCATCAGCCCCGGGCCACCCATCAGTCGCCGGCTGGCGCACCCGACAGCCGCTCGGGCGACAGCTCGAGAGTCACCTGCTCGCGCGTCATGAGTCCGGACTCAACGACGAGATCGGCGATGCTGCGGCCCGTGAGCAGCGCCGTCTTGGCCAGCGCTGCGGATGCCTGGTAGCCGATGAACGGCGTCAGTGCGGTCACGACACTGACGCTCGAGCCGACCATGCCCGCGAGCCGCTGCTCGTTCGCGACGATGCCCTCGACGCAGTTCACGCGCAGGGTGAGGAACGCCTGGCGCATCCAGGTGATCGACTGCAGCAGTGAGTGCGCAATCACCGGCTCGAACGCGTTCAGCTGCAGCTGGCCCGCCTCGACCGCCATCGTGACGGTCGTGTCGGCGCCGACGACGGAGAAGGCGACCTGGTTGACCGCCTCGGGAATGACCGGGTTCACCTTGCCGGGCATGATGCTCGAGCCGGCCTGCTTCGGCGGCAGACTGATCTCGCCGAAGCCGGCCTGCGGCCCCGACGACAGCAGGCGCAGGTCGTTGCAGATCTTCGACAGCTTGACCGCCGCGCGCTTCAGTGCCGACGAGAAGGTCATGAACACGCCCGTGTCGCTCGTCGCCTCGATCAGATCGCCCGCGGTGGTAAGCTCGAGCTCGGTGATCTCGGAGAGATGGCGGCGCACCGCTGCCGCGTACCGCGGGTCGGCGTTGATGCCCGTGCCGATCGCGGTCGCGCCGAGGTTGATCTCCGACAGCAGCGGCAGGGTGTCGGTGATGCGGTCGATGTCCTCCGACATCGTGGTGGCCCAGCCGTGGAACTCCTGCCCGAGGGTGAGCGGGACGGCGTCCTGCAGCTGCGTTCGCCCGATCTTGAGGATGTGCGCGAATTCCACTCCCTTGGCCGCGAAGGCGTCGCGCAGCATCCGCATCTCGCCCAGCATGCTCGAGAGGGAATACATCATCGCGATCTTGATCGCCGTCGGGTAGACGTCGTTGGTCGACTGGCTGCGGTTGACGTCATCGAGCGGGCTCAGGAAGGCGTACTCACCCTTCGCGTGGCCTCCGAGTTCGAGGGCGCGGTTCGCGATGACCTCGTTCGCGTTCATGTTGGTCGACGTGCCCGCCCCGCCCTGGATGACGCCCACGATGAACTGATCGTGCAAACGCCCGCCGATCACCTCGGCGCACGCCGCATCGATCAGAGCCGCCTTGTCGGGCGCGAGTACGCCCAGTTCGAGGTTGGCTCGAGCGGCGGCCTGCTTCACAGACGCCAACGCGACGACGAGCTCGGGGTAGACCGAGATCTGCCGCTTGCTGATCGGGAAGTTGTCGACGGCTCGGGCGGTGTGAATGCCCCAATATGCCTCGTCGGGTATCTGGCGCTCGCCCAGCGAGTCTGTCTCGGTACGCACCAGACCACCCTGCCCCCGCTAGCTGATTTTGCCCAGCACCTTTCTGATCAGCCGCTCGCGTGCCGGTGTGTACGGCGGGGCGATGAGCTGGATCGTGTCCGGCTTCAGCGGCTTGGTCAGCACCGCCTTCTCGTGGCTGAACACCTCGAGCGAACGCCGGCCGTGGTAAGCGCCGGACCCGCTCGGGCCGACGCCGCCGAACGGCAGCCCGTGCACGCCGATGTGCCCGAGGGGGATGCCGAACCCGATCGCCCCCGAGGACGTCTCGGTGAGGAACCGACGGCGCGTGCGGGCATCCTCGCTGAAGACGTACAGCGCGAGCGGCTTGTCGTTGGCGTTGATGTAGCGAATTGCGTCGTCGAGACCGTCGACCGTGACGAAGGGCAGGATCGGGCCGAAGATCTCCTCGCGCATGACCGGCGCGTCGCGCGGCACGTCGGCGAGCACCGTCGGCGCGAGGTAGCGCTCAGAGGCATCCGTCTGGCCGCCCGTCACCACGGTGCCTGCGCCGAGCAGTCCGGTCAGGCGCGAGAAGTGCCGATCGTTGATCACGCGCCCGAAGTCAGGACTCCGCTGGGGGTCAGCGCCGAAGTAGCGCTCGATCCACTTGGCGACGAGCGGCCCGAGCTTGCGCTGCACGGCGGCAGTCGCCAGCACGTAGTCGGGGGCGATGCACGTCTGACCGGCGTTCAGGAACCTCCCCCACGCGATGCGCGCAGCTGCGGCATCCAGATCGACGGTGTCATCGACGTAGGTGGGCGACTTTCCGCCCAGTTCGAGCGTCACCGTCGTCAGGTTCTTGGCCGCGGCCTCGAGCACGATGCGGCCCACCGCGCCGTTACCCGTGTAGAAGATGTGGTCGAGCCTCTGCGCGAGCAATTCGGTGGTCTCCGGCACCCCGCCCTCGACGACGACCACGGCCGAGGGGTCGAGGTAACGGGGCACGAGCTCGGCCAGCACGCGCGCGGTCGCCGGGGCGAGCTCGCTCGGCTTCAGCACTACCGCGTTCCCCGCGGCGAGCGCGCCGATCGCGGGCGCAAGAGTCAGCTGCACGGGGTAGTTCCACGGCGCGATCACGGCGACGACGCCGAGTGGTTCGAGCACGGTCTTCGCGGTGGCCGGCAGCAGCGCGGCAGGAGCCGCGACTCGAGTCGGCCGCAACCAACGGCGCAGGTGCTTCTGCACCGAGTTGAGCTCAGAAAGCGTGAACCCGATCTCTGAGTACTGCGCCTCGGCCGGCGCCTTGTGCAGGTCGGCCCAGAGCGCCTGCTCGAGCGCCGGGCCGTTCTCGGTGAGCAGCGCGCCGAGCGCCTTGAGCTGCGCGAGGCGCCAGGCGAGCGGCTTGGTGCGGCCCGTCTCATAGCTCGCGCGCAGGCGCGCGACCGTATCGGCGACGGATGCCTGACCGGCGCCACGCGCCACAGAAGTGCTCGTCATGCGCGCCAGCCTAGCCTTACTGACCTGTTGTCAATAGGAGGTCCTGGCGGGAGCGCAGGCCTAGATCCGGTACGAACGCCGCGGTCAGGCGCGGCCCCTCCGGGCTGTTCGGCTCGAGCCGCCACAGCCACCGGAACGGTGTGCCGGTGAGTTGCAGGTGGAGTTCGAGGACGCCCGCGCTCCACCCCGCGCGCGCCGCGCACGGCACGTCGGTCAGCGACTCGAGCGGCGACGAGGTGCGCCCCGCAACCCACTCGCGGCGGCCCGCGACGATCTGCTGTGCGCCCGCGGCGCTCGCGAACTGGAAGGTGATCGTGTCGTCATCGAACGCGAGCGAGAGGCTTTCGATGCCGGCCTCGTTGGCAGGCAGGCTGAAGACGCGCCCCGTCAGCGACCGCTCAGCCGTGGCATCCGCCGCCTCGATCTTCGGCTGGGGCACGTGCCGGCCCCCCACCTCGAACAGCTCGCCGTCGGCATCGCCCGTGACCACGTAGCCCGGCTGGACACCGGGCAGCAGCTCCGTCCAGATCGCCTCGAGAATGCGGTTGGCGTCGGCGGACCCCGACGTCGTGGCGACGACGAGATCGAGTTCCGGAATGACGACGGCGAACTGGCCGCACATGCCGTCTGCGCGGAAGCCGTGCGTCGATCGCCACAGCTGGAACCCGTAGCCGAGGCGGGACTCGTGGCTCTCGAACCACGGGTTGCGCGTCTGGCTGGCGCTGGCCTGGTCCACCCACTCGGCCGGCACGAGCTGCGCGCCGTCCCACCGGCCGCGCTGCAGCAGCAGCTGGCCGAACTGCGCGAGCTGTCTCGTCGTGAGCTTGAGCCCTGTGCCGCCGTGCTCGATGCCGCGCGCGTCGCGCTCCCAGTGCGGAGTCGGCCACTCGAGGGGAACGAACAGACGGTCTTCCAGGAACTCTGTCAGGCTCACGCCCGCGCGGCGCACCACTGCCGCGGCGAGCACGTAGCTGCAGGCCGTGCTGTAGACGAAGTGGCTGCCAGGGGCACTCGTCACGGGCGACTCGAAGAACAGCTCGACCCAGTCACGCTCGGGCAGCGCCATGAACACGCCCCACAGATCGTCGGGGTGGCCGCTCGTCATCGTCAGCAGATGCCGCACCGTCTGCCCGGGGATCTCGCGGAACTCGGGGAAGATGTCGTGCGTCGGCTCGTCGAGCGCGAGCAGGCCCTCGTCGATCGCGAGCCCCACCGCCATCGAGGTGAACGCCTTGCTGACGGAGAACATCATGTGCGGCTCGTCGGGCCGGTACGGGTGCCACCACCCCTCGGCCGCGACGCGACCGTGGCGCATCACCACCAGGCCGTGAACGCCGAGGCCGCGCGTGTCTGACGCGTCGGCGAATGCCGTGATCGCCGCCGGGTCGATGCCAAGGGATGCCGGACTCGAATGCTCCATCGCCATGGGTTCGACGTTACCCGCCCGCTACCGACAAGATTGCTCTCATGCCACAGCAGCCGCCTGCCCCGAGTCGACTCACCTGGTCCCTGCACGGCGACGGGAAGACCATCGCACCGCACGCCATCGTCGGCCCCGGCGAGCGGCTGAGCTGGCCCCGCACCATCGGCATCGGCGCACAGCACGTCGTCGCCATGTTCGGCGCGACATTCCTCGTTCCGGTGCTCACCGGCTTCCCGCCGGCGACCACCCTGCTGTTCTCCGGCATCGGAACGCTGCTGTTCCTGCTGATCACGAAGAACCGACTGCCCAGCTACCTCGGCTCCTCGTTCGCGTTCCTCGCGCCGATCGCCGCCGCGATGGGCGCGAAGTACGAGCACGCCGACCACTTGCCCGCCGCCCTCTTCGGCATCGTCGCGGTGGGTGTGCTGCTCGCGATCATCGGCCTGCTCGTCATCATCACCGGCACCGCGTGGATCGACGCACTCATGCCGCCTGTCGTCGCCGGCGCGATCGTCGCGCTGATCGGCTTCAACCTCGCACCGACGGCCGGTGGCAACTTCACGCAGGCGCCGCTCACCGCCGGAATCACGCTCGCGGCGATCATCCTGATCGCCGTGGTCTTCCGCGGCCTGCTCGGCCGCCTCTCGATCTTCCTCGGCGTGGTCGTCGGCTGGATCGCGGCCGCGATTCAGGGACAGGTGGATTTCTCGGCTGTCGGCAAGGCGGCGTGGTTCGGGCTTCCCCAGTTCCACCTGCCGGCGAATCCGTTCAGCGATGCCCTGCCCACGTGGGGCCTGCTGCCCGCGTTCCTGCCGATCGTGCTCGCTCTGATCGCTGAGAACGTCGGGCACATCCGCGGCGTGGCCGCCATGTCGGGGCATCCGGAACTCAACCGGCTGACCGGCCGCGCGCTGTTCGCCGACGGCCTGTCGACCGTCATCGCCGGCATGTTCGGCGGGTCGGGCACGACCACCTACGGCGAGAACATCGGCACCATGGCGGCGACGCGCGTCTATTCGACGGCGGCCTACTGGGTGGCCGGCGTCATCGCGATCACCCTCGGCCTCTGCCCCAAGATCGGCGCGATCATCTTCTCGATCCCCGCCGGGGTCCTCGGCGGCGCGACGATCGCGCTCTACGGACTGATCGGCGTCATCGGCATCAAGATCTGGATCGACAACAAGGTCGACTTCGCGCGCCCGCGCAACCAGTTCACCGCGGCGATCGCCCTGGTCATCGGCATCGCGAACGTCACCCTGACGCTCGGGAAGGTGCAGATCACCGGAATCGCCTTCGGCGCCATCGCGGCCGTCGTCATCTACCACGTCATGACCTGGATCGGAACGCGGCGCGGAACCGCGTGAAGATCCAGATCGCCCGAAAGCGCGCTCCCGTAACATCTGGCCTGTGACCAACGACGCCGCCCGCCCCACCGCGCGGGAGTGGTTCCTGACCGGCATGACCGACATCCGCGGCACGCAGGTCGGGCCGCATTCCGCGGAGGCCGAGAAGCCGGCGTCGTGGTGGCGGGTCATGTGCCTCACCGGCCTCGACTACTTCTCGACGCTCGGTTACCAGCCGGCGATCGCGGCGCTCGCGGCCGGTCTGATCGCGCCGTTCGCGACGGTCGTGCTCGTGCTGCTCACCCTGTGCTGCGCCCTGCCGGTCTATCGCCGGGTGGCCCGCGAGAGCTTCAAGGGCTCCGGATCGATCGCCATGCTCGAGCGCACCCTGCCCTACTGGTGGGGAAAGCTGCTCGTGCTTGCACTGCTCGGCTTCGCGGCGACCGACTTCATGATCACGATGACGCTCTCGGCGGCCGACGCCACCGCCCACGCCATCGAGAACCCGCTTACGCCGACGTGGATGTCGGGCACCGGCTGGCAGATCGGCATCACGCTGTTCCTGCTCGCGATCCTCTCGGCGGTCTTCCTGCGCGGGTTCCGCGAGGCGATCGGCATCGCCGTGGTGCTCGTCGCGGCCTACCTGCTGCTGAACGCGGTCGTCGTGATCGTCGCATTCGCGCACATCGCCGATCATCCGGTGCTGGTCGACGACTGGTGGTCGGCCATGTTCCGCCAGAACGGCAACTGGGCCCAGATCATCGGGATCTCGCTGCTGGTCTTCCCGAAGCTCGCCCTCGGCATGTCGGGCTTCGAGACGGGCGTCGCCGTCATGCCGCAGATCAAAGGCGGCCCGCACGACACGGCGAAGCTGCCGATGGGGCGCATCCGCGGCACGCGGCGCCTGCTCGGCACCGCCGCGGCCATCATGAGCGTGTTCCTGATCACCTCGAGCATCACGACGACCCTGCTGATCCCGCAGAAGGAGTTCCAGGCGGGCGGTCAGGCCAACGGCCGCGCCCTCGCCTATCTCGCCCACGAGTACCTCGGGCCTGCCTTCGGCTCGGTCTATGACGTCTCGACGATCGCGATCCTGTGGTTCGCCGGGGCCTCGGCCATGGCCGGCCTGCTGAACCTGGTCCCCCGATATTTGCCGCGTTACGGCATGGCACCGCAGTGGGCGAGCGCGGTGCGCCCGCTCGTGGTCGTGTTCGGACTCATCGCCTTCCTGATCACGATCGTCTTCCGCGCGAACGTCGACGCGCAGGGCGGCGCCTACGCGACCGGCGTGCTGGTGCTGATGTGCTCCGCCGCCTTCGCCGTCACCGTCTCCGCGTTCCGGCGCCGTCAGCGCAAGCGCGTCTGGGCGTTCGGCTTCGTCACCGTCGCCTTCCTCTACTCGACCGTCGTGAACGTCATCGAGCGGCCGGACGGCGTGCGCATCGCCGCACTGTTCATCCTCGCGATCCTGATCATCTCGCTGGCCTCGCGCGCGAAGCGCTCGTTCGAGCTGCGCGCGTCGTCGGTGACCTTCGACCCGGTCGCCGAGGCGTGGCTGCAAGAGGATGCCGAGGACGAGTCCGGCGTCATCCGCATCGTGGCGCACGAGCCGGGCCCCGACACGAGGGACGAGTACAGCGACAAGAGCAGGTCAGAGCGCTACTTCAGCCACATCCCGCAGGGGGCCAGGCTGCTGTTCATCGAGGTGCTGCCGAAGCCGCGCACCAAAGAGGACTCCTCCGACTTCGTCGAGGATCTCGAGGTGAAGGGCGTCGAGAAACACGGCTACCGCATCCTGCGGGTCGAGTCGATCTCGATTCCCAACGCGATCGCCGCGGTGCTGCTCGAGATCCGCGACCAGACCGGCATCGTGCCGAGCATCTATTTCCAGTGGAACGAGGGCAACCCGATCTCCAACATGGCGCGGTTCCTGCTCGACGGCACGGGCGAGATCGCCCCGGTGACGCGCGAGGTGCTGCGCGAGGCCGAGAAGAACCCTAAGCGCCGGCCGATCGTGCACGTGAGCTGACCTGGGCGATGAAGTTCTGCAGGCGCTCGTACACCTCTGCTGATTCCGGATGCCCGGCATCCTGCTGCCACGTGTGCTCGGTGTTGCGTGAATCCCAGCCGTAGCTGACGAATTCGACGGGGATGCCCGCCCGCTCCGCCGCCTTCGCGAAGTTGACGTTGGCGTGATAGAAGATGTCGCGCTCGCTCGTCGTGACGAGCACGGGCGGGAAGTTCTCGTCGACCCATTCGATCGGGCTGAGCCACCGCGAGGCCCTCTGCAGCGAGGCCGGCTTCATGCGGTGCCGTCGGTAGCCCGGAAGAAGCATCCGTACGAAATCGTGGCTCATGATGAAGCCGGGCTCGAACACGACCGAGAAGTCGACGGCGCCGCAGTGCAGCACGAGCCCGCCGATCTCGTCGCGGGTGACGGCGGGCCGCAGCCGGAAGTGGGAGGCGAGCTCGGGGCGCGTCGTCGTCGCCGCCAGGAGCGCGGCGATCTGCGCGCCCGCAGAGTCGCCGCCGAGCACGATCGTGCTCGGGTCGCCGCCGTGCTCGGCGATGTGCGCTACGACCCAGCGCAACGCCTCGTTCGCGTCGTGCAGCATGTGGCGCATGCCGAAGCCGCCGCCGCGCAGCCCGGCGCGCCGGTAGTTGACGTTGACGACGACGATGCCGGTGGATGCCTGCACCGCGCAGTACTTCGTCAGGGCTGACTTGTCGCCGCTGGTCCAGCCGCCGCCGTGGAAGTAGACGTAGACCGGCAGCTTCTCGGTCGCCCCCGACTCGCGACGCGGGGTCAGCACGTCGAGCCGGTGGCCGTAATGGCGATCGCCGACGTAGTCGATGTCGAGCAGATAATCGACCGTCCGCACCGGAGTGGCGTTGAGTCTGCGCGACTGCAGCGGTGCGAACGGCAGCATCATCGCCGTCCACAGCCATGGCCCGACCGGGAACGGCGCCGAGCGGCTACCGGAGCGCCGCGACATCGATCAGCGCCAGAAGAGCGAGGGCGTAGGCGGTTTCCGCAGCTGCGGCGTCGAAGACGGCCTCGCCCGTGTCATCGTCACCACGGGTGGTGACGCGCCACCCGCCGTCGGGCAGCGTCGTCAGCGACCGGAACGAGGCGCCGAGGCGCTCGCGCAGCTGGTCCTCGCGGGGCAGCCAGAGCGCCTGCTCGAGCGCGACGGAGTCGAGGGCCCACTCGGTGGTGCCGTTGAAGCCCAGGATCGTTCCAGTGTCGAACTCGTGCGGTTCGACGGTCATATCCGAGACCGTGAAGGTCTCGTCCGAGGCGAATTCCGGGCCCTCTATGCGGAAGAAGTCGCCCGGAGCGGGATGCCATTCCAACCCGGCGTCCCGCAGCTGCCGGGCGAGTGAGCTCGCGATCACAGGCTCATTATTACGCCCGGAACCTGGAAGGAATGGATCTGGCACTCTCGGTGTTCGAGTGCTAATGTAAGTCACAGTTGAGTCGATGGGGCTCAACTTTGGGACTACTGAGTAAGGAGCTGATTCCTATGGCCATGAACTTCGACCCGTTCCGCGAGTTCGACCGCCTGGCGGGCTCGTTCCTCGACCGCCCCGCCGGTCCTCGGCTGATGCCGATGGACCTCTACAAGGACGGCGAGACCTACGTCCTGTCCGCTGATCTGCCCGGCATCGACCCGGGTTCGGTCGACATCGATGTCGACGGCCAGCTGCTGACCATCCGCGCCCAGCGCACCCTCGCCACCGGCGACGGCGTGAAGTGGCTGACGCGCGAGCGCCAGGGCGGCACCTTCCTGCGCCAGCTGAGCCTCGGCCAGGGCATCGACACCGAGAACATCACCGCCGACTACTCGAACGGCGTGCTCTCGATCACGATCCCGATGAGCGAGAAGGCCAAGCCGCGCAAGATCGCGGTGAACTCCCGCGCCGAGACCATCCAGCCGGCCGTCGAGAGCAGCCACGCAGAGGGCGCTCACGTCGAGACCGCCGACGCCTAACTCGCAGTGACGGAAAGACCCCGGTTCACCGGGGTCTTTTCTTATGCAGGCGGGATGCCCGGCAGCCACTACCCGAAGCCGACGGGGCCGAACCCCGCACGCTCGACCAGCACGCAGACCAGCGCCCGGTTGGCAGCGCCGAGCTTGAGGCGCGCCTGCTCGAGGTGGGTCTTGACCGTCGCCACCGACAGGTGGAGCTCGGCCCCGATCTGCTGGTTCGATGCGCCCGACGCGACGAGCACCGCGATGTCGCGCTCGCGCTCGGACAACGCCTCGAACCTCTCCCGCGCCTCCTGTCGGTGAGCCTCGCCGCGGCCGCTCACATAGCGGCGGATCAGCCGCGCCGTCGCCGCAGGCGAGACGAAGCCATCGCCGCGCGCCACCGTGCGCACGCCGTCGATCAGCTCGTGTGGCGGCTGGTCCTTCAGCAGGAATCCCATCGCACCAGCGACCAGCATCTGATCGACGATGTCATCGGTCGCGTAGCTCGTGATCGCGACGACGTTCGTCTGCACCTGCGCCAGCATCGTCTCGGTGGCCGCGGGACCGGCGACATGCGGCATCTGCACGTCCATCAGGACGACGTCGGGGCGGTGACGCCGAGCAGCCTCAACCGCCGCGGCGCCGTCGGGCGCCTGCGCGACGACCTCGAGGTCGGCCTGCGAGCTGAGGATCTCTGCCATGAAGCGGCGCGACATCGCATCGTCGTCGGCGATCAGCACGCGCCACGGTCGCGAGTCGGCGGGAAGGGGGTCAACACTCACGTCGCGAGCGTATCGACGGCCGCCGACATCACCCGGCGCTGCGCGACGAGGCGGGCTCGCGGTCGCTCCACGGCAGCGTCACGTCGACGATGAACGCGCCCGCGTGCTCGCCGAGCCACGCTGTGCCGTCGAGCTCGGCCACGCGCTCTCGGATGCCCTGAGTGCCGCGGCCGGCACCCGGCACGCGCAGCCCAGAAGGGGCGAGCGGGTTGCTGACGCGGATGCGCGCGCCGACCGTCGCGGCCGCCTCGAGGAAGAGCGACACTCGTGACCCCGGCGCGTGCTTGATCGCGTTCGTCAAGCTCTCTTGGACGATGCGGTAGACGGATGCCTCGAAGGCGGCGGTCGCCCGCTCTGCGTCTTCGATCAGCACGTGCGAGTCGATCACGACGCCGTTCTCGCGGTAGTGCCTGATCAACGCGCCCAGAGACTTCAGCGAGGCGCTGGAGGCGCTCGACGCGGCACCACCACCGGGCCCGGAGCTGCGCAAGCCGCCGAGGAGCACCCGCAGGTCTTCGAGCGCGGAATGCGCCTGCTCCCGAAGGCCGCGAGCGCGCGCCTTGAGCTCGGCAGGCCCGGCGCTCTCGGCCGTGAGCTCGAGGGCGCCGGCCTGCAGCGACAGCACCGACAGCCCGCTGGCCAGGGTGTCGTGGATGTCGCGCGCGACGCTCTCGCGCTCACGCTGGCGCGCCAACTCGATTCCGAGCTCGTCGGCGCGGCGGCTCTCACGCGCGGCGAGCCGTCGACTGGAATCCACCTCGACGCGCGTGCGCCCGTACAGGTAGGTGACCAGGGTCAGCCCGAGCGCCACGAGCGCGATCAGGACGGTGACGAGGTTCCAGACCGCCGGGTGTGCGGATGCCGTGCCGGCATCGGTCGTGAAGATATACGCCAGCGCGCCACCCCACGGGCCGACGAGCTCGCGAACCACGTACAGCCCGACACCGGCCAGACCGATCGCGGCCAGGCGCGTGGTGCGAGATCGCCACGCGAGAAGCGCCTGCAGTAGTCCGACGAGGAACAGCAGGTAGGAGACGCCGACGAGCAACAGCACAGCACCGGCGATCACCGTGAGCAACGGCACCTGCCGTCGCCAGAAGACGGTCACCCATGCGGCAAGCGCGACGAGGCACAGCAGCGTGCCGAACCCGGTGACCGTCAGCGTTCCGTCGCCGCCGGGGCCAGCCGCGCCGGGCACATTGATCACGCCGACGATGTCGACGACCGCGCCCATGATGAACAGCCCGGTCGACCAGCCGCCCGCGAGGACGCGCCGCAGGACGCCGCCGCGACGAGGGGCGGCCACGATCGGGGTCGAGGTCATGACGCGAGCGTAGGGGCGACCGACGACATCGCGCTCCAGCCACCGGGCCGACGATGCCAGCCGATCGGCTGGCGATCACGAGCCCGAAGGACGATCCGTGCGGCATGCGCGGCGCACGAGGGTGATCACGTCGCCGGAACACCCCGGCGCCACGTCGCCAAGGAGTACGCATGTCCGAGACCCAGTCCCCCGTTCCCCCGCAGGCGCCGGTCGGCGCGAACCCGCCTCAGGCGCCCCAGCTCAAGCGCCGAAGCGGCCTCGGCGTCGCAGCCCTCGTGCTCGGCATCATCGCCTTCGTCCTCGCCTGGATCCCGTTCGCGAGCTACGTCGCGATCGGACTCGGCGGTGTCGGGCTGCTGCTCGGCATCCTCGCGCTCGTCCTGCGCGGCCATCGGGGCGGAATCGCCGTCGCCGGCACGATCGTCGCGGGCATCGCCCTGCTGGCCGCGATCCTGATGACGGTCGTGTACGCCGCCATTTTCTCCGCCGCACAGTCGGTCGGTCACGATCTCGACAAGAAGGCGAACAAGCAGGTGACCGTCGTGTTCCAGGTCACGGGCACGTCCACCGACGCCACCGTGACCTACTCATCGGCCTCGGGGTCCGGCATGTCCCAGGCCACGGGTCAGAAGCTGCCGTTCTCGAAGACCATCACCGAGAAGCAGGGCCTCATTCCCGTCTATTCGCTCACTGCCACCAACGGCACGACCGGCGCCGATATCGCCTGCAAGATCACCGTCGATGGCAAGGTCGTCGCGCAGCAGACGAGCTCGGGACAGTTCGCCACGGTCGACTGCACGGCCACCCCGGACGCCGACAAGTAGTCCCACCGCCGCTCAGCGGGTCACGACGACGAGCTTGCCTCGCACGTGACCCGCTTCGAGCCGCGCGTATGCCTCGGCCACGCGCTCGAGCGGGTACACCGCCTCGATCGGCACCACGATCGAGCCGTCGGCGACCAATCGGACGATCTCGGCGAACTGCTGCATGGTGGCCTGCGGGTTGCCGACCCCCTGGGCGCCGCGGTGCCCGCGGGCCGCGATGGTGTTGATCCGCTCCACGGGAACTCCCACGGCGAGCGCGGCATCGACCGAGTCCGGCCCGTTGTTGTCGAGCGCGGCGGTGAAACCCTGGGGCGCGGCATCCTTCAACCGCTCCACCAGTCCGTCGCCGTACGTGACCGGCGTGACGCCCAGGCTGCGCAGGAAATCGTGGTTGTGCTCGCTGGCCGTGCCGATCACGGTCGCCCCGCGCAGCACGGCGAGCTGCGCGGCGATGAGGCCCACTCCCCCGGCGGCCGCGCTGACGAGCACGGTGTCGCCGGGGCCCGCACCGACGCGGTCGATTGCGGCGATCGCCGTGCGGCCCGCGACGGGCAGCGCCGAGGCCGTGTCGTAGTCGAGCGCGGCGGGTTTCTCGATCAGGATCCCGTCGCTGCCGGCATCCTCTGCAGCCGCCTTGATGATCACGAAATCGCCGATCGCGTGATGGCGGCGGCCACCGAGCACGGCGTCGCCGACCCGGAACCTGGTGACGCCCTCGCCGATCTCGTCGATGTCACCCGCGAAATCGAAGCCGACGCCGGCGCCACCGGGTATCGAGCCGGGGTCGGTGAGCCCGTAGTTCGCCGCGCTCTGCGCCGATCGCACGATCTTGTAGTCGACCGGGTTCAGTCCGTTCGCGCACACGTGCACCCGTACCTCGCCTGGGCCCGGGTGGGGCGGCTCCTCGTGCACGATGCGCAGCACCTCGGCCGTGGGGCCGAACCGGTCGAATCTCGCGAAACGGGCCATGCACGCAACGCTAACGTGGTCAAGGTGACCGACACCGCTCCCGTCGTGAAGAAGATCCCCACCGAGCGCACCTTCCACGGCGACACCGTCATCGATGACTACGAATGGCTGCGGGCGAAGGACGACCCCGAGGTCATCGCGCACCTCACCGCCGAGAACGCGTACGCCGAGAGCCGCAACGCGCACCTCGCCGGGCTGCGCGAGACGATCTTCACCGAGATCAAGTCGCGCACGCTCGAGACCGACCTGAGCGTGCCCGTGCGCGAGGGCGACTGGTGGTATTACTCGCGCTCGTTCGAGGGGAAGCAGTACGGCGTGCAGTGCCGCGCGCCGATCGCGAGCCCGGATGATTGGAGTCCCCCGCGGCCCGCCGAGGTCTCGGCCGAGGTGCCGGCGCTGCCCGGCGAGCAGGTGCTCTTCGACGCCAACCGGGAAGCGGAGGGACACGACTTCTTCTCGCTCGGCACCTTCGATGTGTCGGCGGACGGCACCCTGCTCGCCTACGCCGTCGACGTCGAGGGTGATGAGCGCTACACCCTGCGCGTCCGAGACCTCGCCACCGGCGAGGACCTCGACGACGAGGTTCCCGGCACCGCCGCGGGCGCCTTCTTCAGCCCCGACGGCCGTTTCGTCTTCTACACCACGGTCGATGAGGCCTGGCGCCCGGACACCGTGTGGCGGCACACGGTCGGCACGCCGGCATCCGACGACGCGAAGGTGTTCTACGAACCCGATGAGCGCTTCTGGGTCGGCGCCGGCCTCATGCGCAGCCGCCGCTTCATCGAAGTGGGCGCGTCGTCGTCGATCACGAGCGAATCCTGGCTAATCGATGCGGATGACCCGACCGGAGCGCCCCGCATCGTGTGGCCGCGCCGTGAGGGCGTCGAGTACTCCGTCGACCATGCTGTCGTCGCCGGCGAGGACCGGCTGTTGATCCTGCACAACGACGGCGCCCTCGATTTCGAACTCGTCGACGTGCCGGCATCCGACCCTGCCGCCACGCCTCGCGTGCTGATCGCGCACGACCCGGCAGTGCGGCTCGATGACATCGACGCCTTCGCCGAGCGCATCGTCGTCGAGTACCGGCGCGAGGGACTGACCAGGCTCGGGCTGATCCCGCTGACGGATTCCGGCTACGGGAAGCTCGTCGAGGTGCCGTTCGACGAGCCGCTGTACACCGTGCGCGCGTCCGGCAACCCCGAGTGGCGGCAGCCGACGGTCCGCCTGAGCTACGGCTCGCTCGTGACGCCGTCGACGGTCTACGACCTGGTGCCGGCCACCGGCGAGCTGCGGCTTCTCAAGCAGCAGCCCGTGCTCGGCGGGTACTCGCCCGAGCTGTACCAGCAGCGCCGCGAGTGGGCCGTCGCCGAGGACGGCACCCGCGTGCCGATCTCACTCGTGTACCGCCGCGACCTCGTGCCGCCCGATGAGCGCGGGCGACCCGTGGCGCCCGCGCCGCTCGAGCTCTACGGCTACGGGTCGTACGAACACAGCATCGACCCCGCGTTCGGCATCTCTCGACTGTCGCTGCTCGACCGCGGCGTCGTCTTCGCCATCGCGCACGTGCGCGGCGGCGGCGAACTCGGCCGCTCCTGGTACGAGAACGGCAAGAAGCTCGCGAAGAAGAACACCTTCACCGACTTCGTCGCGTGCGCGCGCCACCTGATCGACACCGGGTGGACGGCGCCGTCCAGACTCGTCGCGGAGGGCGGCAGCGCCGGAGGCCTGCTGATGGGCGCCGTCGCGAACCTCGCGCCCGAGCTCTTCGCCGGAATCCTGGCGGACGTGCCCTTCGTCGACGCTCTCACGTCGATCCTCGACCCGTCGCTGCCGCTGACGGTGATCGAGTGGGACGAGTGGGGCGACCCGCTGCACGATGCGTCCGTGTACGAGTACATGCGTTCCTACACGCCGTACGAGAACGTGAGAACGGATGTCTCGTACCCGCCGATCCTGGCAGTGACCAGCCTCAACGACACGCGCGTGCTCTACGTCGAGCCGGCGAAGTGGGTGGCGCGCCTGCGCGAGGTCGGCGCGGATGCGCAGCTGAAGATCGAGATGGTCGCGGGCCACGGCGGTGTCTCGGGCCGCTACAACGCGTGGCGCGAACGCGCGTGGGAGCTCGCCTGGCTCCTCGACCGCCTCGGCCTCGCCGCCTGAGCCCCAGCCCGCAGAGCTGCGCCTGTGGACAGCTGACGCGGCGTCGCGGCCGCTGCGCCACAGTGTGCGCATGCTGCGCTCCACAGGCGAATCCCCTCTGTGCTCCTTCGGCCACATCGCCACGCATGCCGAACTGCTGCGGACGTTCCATGGCCAGGAGTCGGCCATCATCCCATTCCGCATGGGCTACGGACGCACCGAACTGCTCAGGATGGGCGTCTACATCTGCTCGCACCTCACCGAAGAAGAGCGACTCGCGGCCTGGTGTGGCGGGCATCTGGACTGCGTCACGGTGCTCGCCGGGTTGGGCCTGCCGATAGCTGCCCCCGATCATCCCCACCTGCGCTTTCGGCGCGGTCAGCGCGGAGCCGCAGCTCGCTGGCGTGCCGATGCGCCTTTGGCTCGCGTGCATTGGAGCGGGCCGCGCACCCGCGTTCCATCGCTTGAAGCCACGAAGCGCTCAGCGCGCAAGGGAGGCCTGCCCGACCGCTTGCGGATGCCGTGGCGTGAGGCGTTGCGCCAAGCGATGACGACGTGCCTGACCTATGCCGAGAGCGGCGAACTGCTTGCTGCGATGTGCGATGACGGCTTCGCGGCCGAGGATCTCGCCCACGCGATCACCGTCGCTCCCCGTCGCGTGTACGTCGCGCTTCTCCGTCTCGGTGCGATTCCGCAGGACGTGCAGCGCATCGCCTCGGAAGCACTTGAACGAGAGCACCATTCCTAACCCGGAGAGCACCAATGGTGCACACTCCACACCAATGGTGCACAGTCAGCACCAATGGTGCTTGGTCGACACCAATGGTGCAAAGGCAACACCAATGGTGCAGAGTCAGCACCATTGGTGTCATCTGTGCGAGAAATGGGGCTCTAGTTCAACTCCGCTGAGGTCATGTGCTGGGGCCGCGGACCCGGCACGCGCGATCAGCCGAAGAGCAGGGCGGCCTCTTCCCAGCGGCGGCGCGGCACCGAATTCAGGCTGCGGGTCGCCTCGGTGATGCTGACGTCGACCACGTCGGTTCCACGCAGGGCGACCATCGTGCCCCACCGGGCCTCGGTCACCGCGTCAACCGCCGCCATGCCGAAGCGGGTCGCCAGCACACGGTCGAAAGCGCTCGGAGCCCCGCCACGCTGGATGTGGCCGATGACGGTGGCGCGCGACTCGATGCCCGTGCGCTCTTCGATCATCGGGGCCAGGATGTCCGCGATGCCGCCGAGAAGCGGGCGCCCGAACGGGTCGAGCCCCTTGTGCGAGTGCGCGCCGTCCATCGTCGGCAAGTGAAAACCCTCGCTGACGACGATCACCGGCGCACGGCCGCGGTCGCGCACCGATTCCACCCACTCGCAGATCTGCTCGATCGTCGTGCTGACCTCGGGGATGAGGATGGCGTGTGCACCGCCCGCCATACCGGCGTGCAAGGCGATCCAGCCGACGTAGCGCCCCATCACCTCGACGACCATGCAGCGCTGGTGGGACTCGGCTGTCGTACGCAGGCGGTCGATCGCCTCGGTGGCGATGCCGACCGCGGTGTCGAAGCCGAACGTGTAGTCCGTCGCCTGGAGGTCGTTGTCGATCGTCTTCGGGACGCCGACGATCTTCAGCCCGTCGTCGGAGAGACGCCGGGCGGCGGCCAGCGTGCCCTCGCCGCCGATCGCGATGATCGCGTCGATGCCGTTCTTGTCGAGCACCTTCTGAATGTTCTCGGGGCCGCCGCCGGCCTCATAGGGGTTGGTGCGGCTCGAGCCGAGGATGGTGCCGCCCTCCTTCGACAGGCCGCGCACACGGTGCCGGGGCAGCTCCATGAGGTCGCCCTCGACCACACCCTTCCAGCCCCAGCGGAACCCCACGAATTCGTGCCCGTAGACGCGGTCGCCCTTGAGGACGGCGCCCCTGATGACGGCGTTGAGTCCGGGGCAGTCCCCACCGGAGGTCAGAATTCCGATTCGCATGAAAGCTCCTTCTGCTTGGAGACTATCGACCGTTGGGGTCCTATCGAGACAGTCCGAGTGCCCGAGCCAGCTTCGACCCCGATGACGGCGGCTGCGCACCTGCGGCAACGAGGCGCACTTCGATCGCATCCAGGAGCGCGGCGCGATCGGATGCCTCGCCGGCGCTCCCCCCAGGAAGGAGTTCGACCTCCCACTCCTGCCAGCGTCGCTCGGTGCCCTGAGTCGCACCGGAGCGCAGGTCGGTGGCCACAACGTGATCATCGGCGAGCTCGACGAGAGCTTCGCCGTCGGCATCACGCAGCACGGTCGCGACCCGGTGGTTCTGGACGCGCGCGATCGGCACGAGAGGGCTGTCGCCGACGAGCCCGCCGAGCGCGGCGCGGACCTCCGCGGGAAGCTCTGCCCCCTCGCCCTCCCCCAGCGGGAACTGCTGCTCGCGGCGCCCTTCGGCAAGCGGCGGCCACTTGATGTGCCACCCGGCGTCATGCCCGCCCACGCGGCGCCGCACCGCGACGCGCTGCCCGGCGAGCGTCAGCTCGGGGGTGTCGAAGTACGTGGCGTCGAGGTCGAAGGCATCCGCCTCATCTGCGCTCGCGACGCGCCCCGCGCCGATCAGCGACGGCATGCGCGCGGCCGAGTCCACGTCGTACTTGCGCTCGATCTCGACGTCGCCACCGCTCATATGAACAGTCTGCGGCATCGTGCCGACCGAACCGGAATCGGGTATTGGCCTGCCGCGAGCCCCGGCGTAGCCTGCATCCCATGAGCGACAGCCGACTTGACGAATTCGACGATGACGACGTCGATCTCGAGGACGAGGCACCCGAGGACGTCGAGGACTACGAGCCCGAGACGGAGGCCTTCGACGAGGAAGACCTCGACCTCGACGACGACTTCGAGTCAGACGAAGAGGTCTTCCCCGACGACGAGCGCCCCACGGGTTACGGGGACGAGCTCGACGAAGAGGACGAGGAGTTCGACGACTTCGACGAGTGATCGTCCCCGCTGGTCGACTCGGCGCAGCCGAATGGAGACCGGCTGGCTCAGTCGAGCGCGTCGCGCAGCAGGGAGACCAGCGCGTCGAGCTGAACGGATGCCTCTGAGCCCGGCTCGACGTCGATGCCGTCGAGCGCCCGCAGCGCGAGGCCCTGCTTGGCGTCGATGAGCTCGGCGATCTTCGAGTCGATCGTCTGCGCGGCGATGATGCGCCACGCGGTGACCGGCTCCTCCTGGCCGATGCGGTGCACGCGGTCGATCGCCTGGGTCTGCTCGGCCGAGGTCCACGACAGCTCGGCGAGAACCACGTTGGACGACACTTGCAGGTTGATGCCGACTCCTGCGGCGGTGAGAGAGCAGACGACGACCGAGACCTCAGGGTCGTTCTGGAACGCGTCGATCGACTTCTGACGCTCGATGGCGCTCTGGTCGCCGCGGATCGACACCGCCTTCAGCTCGCGCGCCGCGAACAGTGCCTCCGCCTGGTCCATGACGTCGATGTGCTTGGCGAAGAAGACGACCTTGCCGGTCGAGCGGGCGAGCTGCGCCGCGTAGTCGGCCGCGAGGCCGGCCTTCGCCTGGCCGATGCGGCGCACCATCGTGAAGACGTTCTCGCCGGACTTGGCGTTCTTCGACTCCTCGAGCTCGGCGTGGGCGACGACCCTGATGAGGTGCTCGCGCCGGGCATCCGTGCCGCCTTCGACGTTCTCGCCCACGCCTGCGGCCAGCGCGCGCTGGTAGCGCGACACGAGGCGGCCGGCCAGCTCGCGCTCTGCGGCCTTGATCGAGCGCCCCAGCTCGTCATCGAGTTCGACGGGCATGTCGACGATGCGGCGAGAGGGCAGGTCTGCGGCGACGTCGATCTTGCGGCGGCGCACGATGCCGAGATCGATGACCGTCTCGCGCGCCTCCGGGTAGAACTCGTGGTCGGCGGGCGTGAGACCGGTCTCTTCGAGGCGGTCCATCAGCTCGCGCGTCGGCTTGGTGCCGTCGATCCAGCCGAGGAACTGCCAGATCGCCCGGAAGTCGTCGATGTCGTTGATCAGCGGGGTGCCGGTGAGCGCGATGAGCAGCGGCTCGCCGCCCGGGGCCGTCTTGCGGATCGTGTCGGCGAGGGCGAGCACGTGCTGCGAGCGCTGCGAGTGGAGGTTCTTGATGAAGTGCGCCTCGTCGACGACCATGCCCTTGAAGCCCATCTGGGCGATCCACGACAGGTGGCGGTCGAGCACCTCGTAGTTGACGATCACGATGTCGGCGAATGCGTCGAGGCCGGCGCCGTCACCGTGGATCACGGTGGCGCGGCGCTGCGGCGTCCACCGCTCGACCTCGCGCTGCCAGTTCATCTTGACGACGTTGGGCACGACGACGAGAAGCGGGTATGCATCGGCGACGGATGCCGCCAGCAGAGACTGCGCGGTCTTTCCCAGGCCGGGCTCGTCGGCGAGCAGGAAGGTGCGGTGCCCGAGGCGTGCTGACTCGACGAACTGCGCCTGGTGGTGCATGAGCTCCATACCGGGAGGCGCGTAGCGGTCGATCTTCGGGGCGGGCGGCAGCTCCATACTGGCGATGCGGCCGCCGGCGCCCTGCTCGAACGACTTGAACAGCGGTCCGAGCAGCTCCCACGAGTCGAGGCGGCGCCGCGGGGCCGGCCGGGCCTGCTCGGCGTAGCGCGAGAAGTCCGGCGCGAGGAACGGGTTCGACAGCTGACGCGCCTTCACCGACTGCGGGATGACCTGCTTCTCGGCGAGCTCGGCAGACAGCACAGGCTTGTTGTCGAGCACCTTGGGCTCTTCGACGACGATGATCAGGTCGTCGGGGCTGAGGGCCGTTCCCGACTCGAGCAGCCAGTCGCGGCGCATCTTCTGTGCGGCGGCCGATGGCGAGGCATCCGTCTCGAGGAGCTGGATGAGGCTCGTGTCGCGGGCCGCGGTCTTGGCGAGGATCTGCGCGATGCCGTCGAGCCGCTTCAGCTGCTCTGCGCGCTGCGCCTCGCTGAGCTCCGGGTCGGACTTCGCTCGGGCGCGCTCTTCGCGCATCAGCAGGGCGATGACCTGGAACTTGGTGCGGTTGGTCGGCCCGAGCTTCTTCCCGCCCTGGGCCTTTGCTTCGACCTCGCGCACGCGGCGCGCGAGGACGGGGATGAGGCCGTCATTGTTCTGATGACGACGCCCGGAGCGCCGCTGCTGTGCGACGCGCTCTCCGGTCTGGGACATGTGCCTCCACGAACGATCTGCGGGCCGACCGGGAGGACCCCGGGGATTCACCCGATGTGCTGGACGGATTCCGGGGCCGAGGCACGAACGAGCAGCGAGAGCCTCTCGGGCCGCGGCGGAACGGGAATCCGCGCGACTCCTATCCTACCTCAGTCGGGCGAAGCCCACCGGCACCGCCTGCCGCGACGGGCAGCCGCGCATCACGACGACGGCGTGACTCTGATGACCACGCCGGCTGCGATGAAGGTCGCGGCGCCGGCGATGCTCAACCCCTGGAACGCGATGTTCGGAAGCGGCAGCGGGAAGACCGGGTTCCAGATCACGACGATGGCCGCCATCGCGGGAACGAACCACCATTGCTTCCCCTGAATCGCGAACCAGCCGATGATGGCCGCGAGAATCGCCGCGGGGTATTCGATCCAGGTGTAGTTCTTGGTGCCGATGAGCGCGAGCCCGGCCATCAGCACGATGGCCCCGAGGAAGCCGGGTGCAAGTGCGAGGCGGGCGGGCTGGGGTGCGTTCGTCGGGCGTGCCATGGCGAGGGAAGCCTATCGGGTGAGGCCTCCGGCTCAGCTGGGCGCGCAGCGGCGACGAACGCACCCGATCGCTCACGCGTACGAGACGTGCTCGCCCTTGCGCAGCAGGAAGGCGGCGGGCTCTCCACCGAGGTCGGAGCGCACGGTGAGTGCCGAGCGCTGGGCGAGCAGCGCGAAGTCCTTCTCATCGAGGCGCGACATCGGAACCCGGCGCAGCTCGGCGTCGGCGGCGATGCCGCACACGGCGAACACCACGTCGGGAAGCTCGTCGGCGGCGTCTGCACTGTCGAGGTAGACGATGGGGGCGCCGCTGTGGTCGAGCGGAAGAACGCTCAGCAGGGCGGCGGTGGCCGCTTCAGTCGAGACGCCCGTCAGATCGATCACGGTGTGGTCCGGGCCGCTGCGCGGTGTGCTGATCGGGCCGGCCGTGAGCGTCAGCCACTGGCCGGGCTCCATCTCGTCGAGGACGGATAGCAGTGCGCCAGACAGGATCGGGTCGAGGTTCTTGAGCACGACGTGCCTCTTTCAAAAAGTCGTAGAACTGACTCTCCTCAACCCCGCTACGCACGCTACTGGCAAGACCGCCGCCGGAGTATTCCCCCATGCGGGGGCTAAGACGGCGTGTCGTCGCATCCTGGCGCCCGACGTCCACTAAAGGCGCTCACCTGAAGCGCGCAGGAAACGTCGACGCGGCTTGGATCAGGCGCCCAGGGCCGGCTTGAGCGCAGCGAACCAGGCCCGATAGCCGGCATCCGTCAGATGCAGCCCGTCCGTTGTGAACTCGGGCTTCAGCCCGCCGTTCTCGTCTGCGAGAGCCGGCCACAGGTTCACATAGCTGCATGAGACGCTCGGCACGTACCGCTCGAGCTGCTCATTGACGGTGCGCACGACATGCGCGTACTCGGGCTGGCGCGGCAGGATGCTCTGCATCACGATCGCCGCGTCGGGAAGCTTCTGACGCAGGGTCGAGAGAATCGCCTGGATGTTCTCGACGACCTCTTCGAGCGGAAGGCGCCACGCGAAATCGTTCGTGCCGATCTCAACGACGACGGTCGACGGGCCGGCCGCGACCACCTCGTCGAGCCGCTCGAGCAGATCGTGCGTGGTGTTGCCGCCGACGCCGAAGTTGATGACGCTCTGGTCTGGCAGCAGCGCCTGCCAGTCGCCATGCTCGGTCAGGCTGTCGCCGACGAATGCCGTCACGGTCCCTGCGGTCATATCCATGGCCTCCTCGTGTTCCTAAGTTAGCGAACTACCCGGGTGCGCGAGGGGCGGAACGCGCCCGTCAGTGCACGAGTGTGCGGCCCATGATGGCGCTGCTGAGCGCCTCAACCGGTTCAGCTGCCGAGTGCGGGTTCGAGATGAGGGTGAAGTCGACGTCGCCGACCTCTGGGAGCGCGAGCCGGTTGCTCACCTTGACGAGGTCGCCGGGGATCAGGGTGCGTGGGAACACCGCGACCCCGAGGCCGGCCCTGACTGCCGAGAGCACGCCGTTGACCTCGCGGGTGTTGCAGGTGATGCGCCACGTGCGCCCCGCTCCTTCGAGCGCGTCGATCGCCATCCGCCTGCTCATCGACTGCTCCTGATACGAGACGAGAGGAACGGGCTCATCGGGCGCGAGCTGGATGCCGTCGAGGCCCATCCACACCATCTGGTCGGTGCTGACCCTCGTGCCCTCGCCGAGGCCGGGCGCCTGCTTGATGAAGATCAGGTCGAGCTGGCCGGAGCTGAGGCGCCGGTGCAGGCTTCCGGACTGCCCCACCGTGAGCTCGAGGTTGAGCTGGGGATGCAACGCGCGGAAGTCCCTGAGGATGCGGGGCAGCTGCGTCATCGTGAAGTCGTCGGCGGCGCCGAAACGCAGGCGGCCCCGCATGGCCTTTCCGCTGAAGTAGCTCTCGGCGGACGCATGTGCCGCGAGGATGCCTCGCGCGAAGCCCGCCATCGCGTCGCCGTTGTCGGTCAGCCGCACCTGCCGGGTGTCCCGGTCGACGAGGATGCGCCCCGCCTGCGTCTCAAGGCGGCGCACATGCTGGCTCACGGTCGGCTGGCTGAGCTGCAGCCGCTGGGCGGCACGGGTGAAGCTGCCCGTCTCGGCGACGGCGAGGAAGCTGCGCAGCAGCACGGGGTCGAACATCGGCGCCACCCTTCGGCGAGGTATTGCGTTTCCCAATGGGAGTTATTGCCATCATTCCACGGATTTATCGAATCGATCCGAATAGCCTGGAAGGGCTGTGACTGCGACGCCTGCGAATCCCCCGACCGAGCCGATGATGGTGATGACCAGCCGGCCGCGCTGGCGAGACATGTTCGCGTCGCTGAAAGTGCCGAACTATCGGCTGTATGCCTCGGGCCAGATCGTGTCGACGACTGCGCAGGGCATGCAGCGCATCGCCCAGGACTGGATCGTCCTGCAGCTGTCCGGCAACGTCGCCGACGTCGGCATCACGGTCGCGCTGCAGTTCGCGCCCATGCTCGTCTTCGGGCTCTATGGCGGCGTGATCGCCGACCGCTACCCGAAGCGGCGCATCCTGCAGGTCACGCAGACGATGATGGCGACGCTTGCCGCGACGATGGCGGTGCTCATCTTCACCGGCTCGATCCAGGTGTGGATGATCTGGTGCATCGCGCTTCTCGGCGGGTTCGCGACCCTGGTAGATAACCCGGCGCGGCAATCCTTCGTGTCCGAGGTCGTGGGGCCGGCGCTCCTGCGCAATGCGCTGAGCCTCAACTCCTCGACGTTCCAGCTCGGCGCGCTGATCGGGCCGGCCATCGGCGGCATCCTGCTCTCTGCCATCGGCGGGGGCTGGTCGTTCGGCGTGAACGCACTCGCCTGCCTCGGCACGGTGTTCGCACTCAGCCGGCTCGACCCGACGCAGCTGCTACCTGCGCCGAAGGCGCCGCGTCGCAAAGGCCAGTTGCGCGAGGGCCTCGAGTACGCCGCACGCAAGGACGAGATCCTGTTCACCCTCATCGTGCTGACCTCGGTCGCGCTGTTCGTCTACACGATGCCGGTGCTGCTCACCGCGTTCGCCGACCACGTCTACCGCGTCGGCTCGTCGGGCTACGGCATCTTCAATGCGCTCGTGGCGCTGGGGGCGCTGAGCGGCGCGCTGCTCTCCAACCTGCGGGCGACCGTCAGCCTGCGCACCGTGATCACCGGCGCCATCGTGCTCGGGTTCGTGCAGGCGCTTGCCGGTCTCGCGCCGCAGATCGCGATCTTCGGCGTGCTTCTCGTGGGCGCCGGGATGTCTCAGCTGCTGTACTTCATCGCCTCGAACTCGCTCGTGCAGATGTCCACGAACATCGCGATTCGCGGACGGGTGATGGGCGTCTTCGTCCTCATCCAGCTCGGTGGGCAATCGATCGGCGGCCCCCTCATGGGCTGGATCGTCGACCACTACGGACCGCACGTCGGCATGGCCGTCTCGGGCATCATGCCCCTGCTGACCGCGCTCGTCGCCGGCACGGTGCTGGTCAAGCGCCGCGGCCAGACGGTGTCCGGCGTCGCGAGGCGGCTCGTTCAGCGGCACGCCTGACCCGGCGCACAATCACGCCTTCGAGCGCCAATAGGCTGAGAGGCATGCCCGATTCCGTCGTCCTCGCCGTCGACTTCGGCGGCACCAAGGTCGAGGCCGCGCTCGTGCGCCCCGACGGCTCCCTCGTCGCAGGCTCGCGCAGCCGCGCCGCCACCGGCCGCTCCGCCGAGGTGCCGCAGCTCGAGGCATCCGTCGCCCAGGTGATCGACCACGCACTCGCGTCACTCGCCGGCGCCGAGTTGATCGGCGCGGGCGTCGCGTGCGCCGGCCCGATCGACCGCGCAGCCGGCGCGATCTCGCCGCTCAACGTGCCGTCGTGGCGCGGCTACCCGATGCGAGCGCTCGTGCAGCGCGTACTGGCGGGCGCCGGGCACGAAGCCCCGGTCGTGCTCGAGATGGACGGCGTCGCGATCGTGCTCGCCGAGCACTGGGTCGGGGCGGCGCAGGGCGCTCAGAACGTCATGGGCATGGTGATCTCGACGGGCGTCGGCGGCGGTCTCATCAGCCACGGGCAGGTCATCGTCGGCAAGACCGGTAACGCAGGCCACATCGGCCACATCGAAGTGGCCGGCATCGACGGCGAGAACACGTTCGGGAACCCGCACGTGCTCGAGGCGATCGCGAGCGGGCCGCACACGGTCGCCTTCGCACGCCGGAACGGGTTCGAGGGCACGACCGGCGAGGAGCTCGCCGCGGCCTACGCGGCGGGCGACCCGGTCGCCCGCGCCGCCATCGAGCGCACCGGGCGCGCGGTCGGCCAGGCGATCGCGAGCGCGACGGCCCTGCTCGACCTCGAGGTCGTCGCGATCGGCGGCGGCTTCTCGCAGGCCACGCCCGACCTGTTCGACTTCATCCGTGCGCAGATCGCGACGCACCACTTCGACTTCGTGCGCAAGGTGAAGGTCGTGCCGTCGGGACTCTCGGGCGAGGGCCCGCTCATCGGCGCCGCCGCGCTGATCTACCGCGCCGACCAGATCCCGGCATAGCCGCCGCTCGCTCACGCGTGCGCCACTGGCTTCCGCATTCCGCCACTCGGATCCGAGTAGCGCACGGCGGAAGCCAGTGGCGCACGCGAGGGGCAGGGAGCCCGGGCAGGGGCGCGGGCGGCGCCGTCAGCCAGCGATTCCGAGCAGGCGCCGCGCGACACGCACGTCGTCGGCGATCTGCTCGATGAGGGCCGGGATGCCCGTGAAGGCGGTCATTCCGCGGATGCGCGCCACGAACACGACCTCGACCTCGTGGTCGTAGAGGTCGATCGTCTCGTCGATGACATGCGCCTCGACCTGCTTCTGCGGTACGCCCTCGAAGGTCGGGTTGTTGCCGACCGAGATCGCGGCGGGGTGACGCACGCCCTGATCGATGAGCCATCCGGCGTAGATGCCGTCGGCGGGAATGAGCCCCTCGGACTGCGGTGAGAGGTTCGCCGTGGGGAAGCCCAGCTCGCGGCCGCGCTTCGCGCCGTGCACGACGAGCCCGCGCAGCATCGGCGCGCGCCCGAGCAGCCGCTCGGCCTGCTCGACCTCGCCGGCGGCGAGCAGCTGGCGAATGCGCGTCGACGAGACCCGCTCCCCCGCGGTGCCGACCACGTCATCGATCAGCTCGACGGTGAATCCGTGCGCCTCACCCAGCGCACGCAGCTGCGCGACGTCACCCGCGTTGCCGCTTCCGAAGCGGAAGTCGCTGCCGACGAAGACGCGGCGCGCGCGCAGCGCCTTGACGAGGTACTCGGTCACGAAGCGGTCGGCCGGCACCGCCGCGAACGCCTCGTCGAAGCGCACGACCAGCGTCGCGTCGACGCCGGTGCCGGCGAGCAGCTCGAGCTTCTGGTCGAGACTCGAGAGCGCGTCGGGGCAGCGCTCGGGGGCGACGACTTCGAGCGGATTCCTGTCGAAGGTGACCACGACAGAGACCACGCCGTCGTCCTTCGCCGCGGTGACGAGCCGGTCGATGACGGCGCGGTGGCCGGAGTGCACTCCGTCGAACTTGCCGATCGTGACCGCGCTCGGCCCGAAATCGGGACCGATCTCGGCCTCTGAGTGGAAGACCCTCACGCCGCCGCCTTTCCGCTCTCGCGCCGCGCACGATCGGCGCGCAGCCCGACGGGGTGCGACCTGAGCCACCACATGCCCGCGAGCGGAAGCACAAGCGGCACGAACCAGTAGCCCTGGCCGAAGACCGTCCACACCGTCGCGGTGTCGCCGAAGGCGTTGCCGGAATCGGGCCCGAGCGCGTCGGGGAAGAAGGTGGTGATGGCACCGACGATCACGACGCCGGCGAACTCGATCGAGACCGTCACCCACGCGACGCGATACCAGGCGCCGCGGTGCACGATCAGCGCGACCATCGCCAGCACGTAGACGAGGGCGGAGACACCCGAGATCGAGATCGCGATCGGCGCCTTCGCGAAGTGGTCGATGATCTGGAACGCGCTGCGCCCCACCGCCGCCATCACGAGCACCGCATAGACCGCGATGAGAACCGTCAGGGTGCCGGTGCCGACCAGGCGCGGCATAGCGGCCGAGAGCCTCTCGGTGACGGATTTGGACTCGGACATCGCAGTCACGATTCTAGTTGGGCTTGTGGTTGCGCTCCGTTGGGCGTGTGGTTGCGCTCCGGCGCCGGTGCTCGCTTCGCTCGCGCCGGGGTCATCTGGCCGAGCGGTTCGCGGCATGCCACTGGCATGCCGCTCACGCGCCTGTCCAGATGACCCACATGCGATACAGCATGATCGCCACCGCGAGCCCCGAGACCCCGAGCACGACGACGCTCCACCGCCCGCGCTCGACCAGCGCCCACACCATGGCGAGCAGCGGCACGATGACGATCGCGACCTGGTACATCCAGAACTCGAGCAGGCTGCCCGTCGGGCTGTTTCCGACCGCCGGCGCGATCGCCGCCATCACGAGCTGCGCGATCAGCAGCACCGTGACGAGGGCGATCGGCCCCATGCTGAGGTCGCTCGGGGTGCGGCCGGCGAAGCCGAGCACGAGGCAGAGCGCCCCCGCGGCGAGCGCGATGAAGATCTGCGTGAAGGTGAACCACTCGACCACTCAGGACTCCTGGCTGTTCGGGAAACCGGTCTCGACTCGCACGACGCCCGTCGCCGACACGCTGGCGAGGGCCACGAGGTGGCCGGCCGGGTCGAGGGCGGCGCGGATGCCAGGCGCGTCGGGCGCCTCGACGTGAAGCTTCTTCCCGTGCCCTAGGTCGACGGACTGCTGGGGGTCGAGCTCGAGCGTCGGGAACAGTCTGGCCGCGGCATCCCCCGGGCTCTGCAGCACGTCGGCGACCGCGATGTCGCCGGCGACCAGCGCGTCGAGCGGGGTCGCCTCGGCGACGTCGAACGGCCCGACTGCGGTGCGACGCAGAGCCGTCAGGTGGCCGCCGACGCCGAGCGCGCGGCCGAGATCACGCGCCAGCGCGCGGATGTAGGTGCCGGAGGAGCACGCGACCCGTACTTCGAGGTCGATCAGCCCAGGCATCCGCCTGGTCGCCCGCACCTCGAACGCGTGGATCGTGACGGGCCGCGCCTTCAGCTCCACCTCTTCGCCGGCGCGGGCGCGCGCATACGCGCGCTTCCCGTCGACCTTGATCGCGCTCACCGTGCTCGGCACCTGCTCGATGGGCCCGGTGAGGGCGCGGATGCCTGTACCGATCGCCTCGTCTGTGACGGCGTCGACCGCCGCGGCCTCTGCACGCGCGGTGAGCTCGCCCTCGGCGTCGTCGGTGACGGTCGACTCCCCCAGCCGGATCGTCGCCTCGTAGACCTTGTCGGTGCCGACGACGTGGGTCAGCAGGCGGGTCGCCGTGCCGACTCCGATGATCAGCAGGCCGGTCGCCATGGGGTCGAGCGTTCCCGCGTGACCGACCTTTCGGGTGTTCGCGGCGCGGCGCAGGCGCGCGACGACGTCGTGGCTGGTGAGCCCCTGCGGCTTGTCGACCAGCACGACGCCGTTCGGCGTCGGCGCGGCAGAGCTCACGAAGCGGACCCGGCGTTCAGCACGATGTCGATCTTCTCACCGAACGAGCAGCCGAGCAGTTCGCGCGCGGTGTCGTCGGTGTCGTAGAGGCCGGTCATCTGCAGCGTCAGCAGCGTGTTGATGAGCATGCCGCCGGCGAGGAAGTCCCGCACCTCATCCTGCGAGAACCCGCCCTCGTCCCGCAGCAGACGGTAGATGACGAGGAACCCCTCCCGCGCGTACTTTCCGATCACCGGGTCGTGGCCGAGCAGGAAGCCCTGCATGAGCGGAAGCACGATGCCGCCCTCGCCGATCAGGTCGACATAGGCGCGGCCGAGGAATGCCTTGCGCTCGGCCGCAGAGAGCGCCTTCACCTCAGGACGGGTCAGCGCGTTGCGCAGCCGCGTCTCGAGCCGCTCGCGTGCGCGCAGCAGCAGCTCGCAGAAGAGGTTCTCTTTGCTGCCGAACATGCGCACGACGTAGGGCTGGCTGATGCCGGCGGCCTGAGCGACCTGATCGGTGGTCGTTCCCGCATAGCCGCGCTCGCCGAAGACCTCGGCCGCGGCATCCAGAATCTGCTCGCGACGCTGCGCGGCAGGAATCCGCTCGCTCTTCGGCTCACTCACGCTTGACATGTTATCAATCCATTACTTAGCCTCTGATCTTGTAATCATCCAATTACCACCTTCGGAGGACGACGTGTCTGTTCCCGTCGCGACGGACCCGGCGCAGACTGCTGCCGTGGCCCCCACCGCTCGCCGCCGGCCGCTGTGGCTCGTGATCGCCGCAGCGTCGCTCCCGCTGTTCATGGGCACGCTCGACAACCTCGTCGTGACGAACGCCCTGCCGGTCATCGGCCGAGACCTGAGCGCCGGCATCGACGAGCTCGAATGGGTCATCAACGCGTATGCGCTGGCGTTCGCGAGCTTCATCCTGACGGCGGCGGCGCTCGGCGACCGCCTCGGCCGCCGCCCGGTCTTCGTCGTCGGCATCGCGCTGTTCACGGTGGCCTCAGCCCTGTCGGCTCTCAGCACCGAGCCGTGGCAGCTGATCGCCGCCCGGGCGCTGCAGGGGGTCGGTGCCGCTGCGCTCATGCCCCTGTCGCTCACGATGCTCGCCGGGTCGGTGAGCGAGAAGGCGCGACCTGCCGCAATCGGCGTGTGGGGCGGCGTGGCCGGCCTGGGTGTCGCTCTCGGCCCGCTCATCGGCGGCGCGGTGACGCAGGGCTGGGCCTGGCAGGGCATCTTCTGGATCAACGTCCCCGTCGGCGCCGTGGCCATCCCGCTCGTGCTGTGGGCGCTGCCGAACAGCTTCGGTGCCAGGTTGCGCGCGGATCTGCTCGGCCTGGTGCTCGCGGGCGTCGGGGTGTTCGGCATCGTCTACGGCATCGTGCGCGGCAACGACGCCGGCTGGTCGAGCGGCGAGGTGCTCACCACGCTGATCGGCGGCGGCGTGCTGCTGCTGGCGTTCATCTGGTGGGAGACGCGCGCCGCCGCGCCCATGCTGCCGCTGCGCCTGTTCCGCTTCCCGAGCTTCACCATCGCCAACGCCGTCGGCGTGATCTTCAGCTTCGGCATCTTCGGCTCGATCTTCATCCTGATCCAGTTCCTGCAGGTGGTGCAGGGCAAGAACCCGCTCGAGGCGGGCGAGATGACGATTCCATGGACGATGCTGCCGCTGATCGTCTCGCCCCTGACCGGCTTCCTGCTGGTGCCGAGATTCGGACCGAGGATGCCTGTCGCAGTGGGCCTCGCCATCTCCGCCGTCGCGATCGGGTGGATCGCCTGGATCATGGCGCCCGATCTCGCCTACGCCGACATGGTGCCGCCGTTCCTGCTCGCGGGCCTCGGCATGGGGTTGATCTTCGCGCCGTCGTCGACGGCGGTGCTCATGGACATGCCCGATGTCGACCACGCGAAGGCCTCCGGGGCGAATTCCACCCTGCGCGAGATCGGCACGGCGCTCGGCATCGCGGTGCTCACCGCGGTGTTCACGGGCGCGGGCGGGACGCTCACGCCGACCGGCTATGTGGGTGCCGCGCAGAAGGCCGTCTACGTCGGCGCCGCAGTGCTCGCCGCCGCAGCGATCGTCGCGCTCTGGCTGCCTGGCCGCCGACCTGTGGCGACTGCTCGATAGCCTGGGCGGCATGCGTGTCGCAGTGATCGGAGCCGGAGCGATCGGCGGAACGATCGCCGCGCTGCTCGACCGTGCCGGGCACGACGTCGAGGTGACCGCGCGGGGCGCGACCCTCGCCGCCATCGCCGCCGAGGGCCTGCGCCTCGACGGCAAGTGGGGTGAGCACACCGCGCGGGTGGCCGCGGGCGCGACGCTGACGCGCACCCCCGAGATCGCGTTCCTGGCGACGAAGGCGCAGGATGCGGCATCCGCTCTCACCGCGAATCGCGACCAGCTCGGAAACGTGCCGCTCGTCGTTGTGCAGAACGGGCTCGAGGGGCTCGAGACGGTCGCGCGGGCCCTGCCCGACTCCCCCGCCTTCGGCGCGCTCGCGCTCTATGCCGCGCAGAACGTCGAGCCGGGCCGGGTCACGATCACGGCCACTGGGACGACGGTGGTCGACCGATCGCGGCAGGCGGCCGCGCTGCTCTCCTCGGTCATGCCGGCGCAGGTCACGGACAACTTCCGCGGGGCACAGTGGACGAAGCTCGTGATCAACATGGTCAACGGCACGCCGGCGGCGACCGGCCTGCCGGTGCAGCGAACCGTGGCAGACCGGCGGCTGCGGCCGATCGTGACCGCGTTGATTCGCGAGGCCGCGCGGGCGGGGCTCGCACACGGGGTGCACTTCGACCCGATTCAGGGCCTGTCGCACGCCGGGGTGCGATTCGTCGCCGCCGCTCCGCTGTGGGCAGGGCAGGTGCTGCCGCGGCTCATGGCCCGGCGCATGGGCGCGGTGCCGAACCTCGGTTCGACCCTGCAGAGCCTGAAGCGCGGCCAGCTGACCGAGATCGACTACCTGAACGGAGCCGTGGTCGCGCAGGCTGCCGCGGTCGGGCAGCGCGCGCCGGTCAATCAGGCGGTGACGGATGCCGTGCACGAGGTCGAGCGCACGGGGCGGTTCTTCACCCCGGACGAGCTGGCGGAGCGGGTCAGGGCTGCGGCGCGAGGGTGAGCAGCTCGCCGATCTCGCAGCCGAGAGCTACGCAGATCGCCTCGAGCGTGCTGAAGCGAATCGCCTTCGCGCGGTCGTTCTTGAGCACTGAGAGATTCACGACGCTCACGCCGACCCGGGCGGAGAGCTCGACCAGCGTCATGCCGCGCTCGGCGAGCAGTTCGTCGAGCCGGCAGTGAACGAGCGCCACTAGACGAGGCCCTCGCTGTCCTGACGATAGACGGCGCCGACGCGGAAGACCGCGGCGAGCGCGAGGAGAGCGGCGCCGACATAGAGCGGCCACATCTCGAAGAGCACGACGTCTTGGTTGGAGTTCGTAAGATCGGCGGAATCGGGGGCGCCGGCCAGGATGCTCATGATGCCCATCGAGGCGAGGCCGTGCAGAATATCGACCGCCTCAAACCCGACGAAGACGACGCCGGCGAGCCAGAGCAGGGCGAGGTGAGACGCCCGCGCGAATGGCACACCGGCTGCCATGCGATTCATCAGCGCGACCAGGCAGACCGCGATGCCGGCGCCCGTCAGCGTCGCGACGATGTCGCCCGCGCTGTGCAGGATGATCACGCTAGCCGGAAGGTCTGCCACCGTCGCCCTCATCTGGGTGAACGTGGCCGTGCTGCCCGGCACGATGAACGGCGCGCCGTCGAACGTGCGCCCGGTGGGCTGTGGCACCGAGTAGTCGACACCCCACGTCCACTGGATTCCCGCAGTGCGGCGCGTCAGGCGGTCGACCAGGTCGATCACGTTGCCGATGAGACCCAGGGCGCAGATCGCGAGGTAGAGCAATGAGATCCAGAACACGAACCGCAGCGCGCCTGACTTTGCGAGCGGGCGGGCGACCTCGTCGGTGAGCGACATGGCCTGAACATATCGATATTCGTTATCCCTGTCGAGAGTCCCAGAGCGGGGGCAATCACGCGCTAGGGTCCGAGACATGATCGTGTGGATCAACGGCACCCACGGCGTCGGCAAGACGACGACCGCCGCGCTGGTGCAGCAGCTGCTGCCCGATTCGCGCGTTCTCGACGCGGAGAAGGTCGGCGGGGTGCTCATGGACATCTCGCCAGGGCTGCCGGAGACCGACAACTTCCAGCACTGGGACCCGTGGCGCCCGCTCGTCGTCGACACCGCCCGCCGGGTGCTCGATTACGTCGGCGGCACGCTCGTGATGCCGATGACGGTGCTGGTCGAGCCCTACTGGCGTGAGATCAGCGCCGGCCTCGCCGAGCACGGCATTCCGGTGCATCACTTCGTGCTGCACGCCGACGGCGACACCCTGCGGCACCGCATCGACAACGACGCGGTGATGGGGCCGTCGTGGTTCCGCCACGCCTACGTCGAGCCCTACCTCGAGGCCGCCCGCACGTGGCTGCATGACGAGGCAGCGGTCATCGACGTCACGCACGCAACGCCCGAAGCGGCGGCGCGTCAGATCGCGGATTCCGTGCTCGCGCCCGCTGGGTGAAACCGTCGTGCCGACGCTCGTTCTGATCAATGGCGTGCCCGCGAGCGGCAAGAGCACGCTCGCACGCGCGTGGTGCGAGCGGCATGCGGACGGCCTGCCGCTCTGCCTCGACCTCGATGCGCTCAGGTCGATGCTCGGCGGGTGGCGCGAACGGCTTCAGGAAGCCGGCCTCGCAGCACGCGACATCGCACTCGCCGGCATCACTGCGCACCTCGGCAGCGGCCACGACGTCGTGGTCCCGCAGTACCTTCGGCGCCCGGAGTTCATCGACCGCCTGTCCCTGACGGCGGCTACGTGCGGCGCGGTGTTCGTCGAGACAGCACTGATCATCGACGCGACCACCGCCGAGTCCCGCTTCGGCGAGCGCGCCGCAGCGCTCGCGCGCGCCGATCCGCACGGCGCACTGCACGCCGAGATGTCACAGATCGTCCGCGAGTTCGACGACTTCCTGCTGACCCGCCCGGCCGTGGCGCGCCTCGAGAGCGGCGGCGCGCTGGCCCAGCTCGAGACGGCGATCGCCCGAGCGCGCTAAGTCGCCGACCAGCCCGTCCACCGCTCGACGCGGATCACGACGACCGGACCCTCGGGGCGACGCGCACGGTATTGGCTGTAGCGCGCAACGAGTGAATCGATCGGATGCCGCATCGCGGCGGCATCCGTTATCACCCTCGCGCGCCCATCGGCGCGGACCCACCACAGCGCGTCCCACTCGTCGCTGTACTCGTCGGCGAGCAGGGCGACCTGCGGGTTCTGCGCGATGTTGCGCAGCCGGCGCAGGTCTCGCGTCGACTTCGGCTTGTGGTCGACGGCCGTGTAGATCAGGTCACCCTCGAGCGCGAAGGTGATCGGCACGAGGTGCGGGGCGCCGTCGCCGCCGACCGTGGCGAGGCGCGCCACACGCGCTGCGGCCAGACGGCCGCGGGCCTCCGCCTCGCTGAGTTGCACACCCGCCCCGTTCGTGCCTCAGCAGGAGTCGCTGAGGACGCGCTTCGGCAGCTCGGGGTTCGAGGTGTCGATGACCGCAGAAGCCGAGAAGAACGGCGTCTGCTCGACGAGGTAGCTGTCGTCGGCCTGCGCCTGCTGCGCGTCGACGTAGATCAGGTAGTGCCAGATGCCCTTGAGCGAGCCGAGCAGATAGGCGCCGTCTACGATCAGCACGGCGTCGGCCGGGCCGGTCTTCCACTCGGACAGCGCAGGCACGTCGCGGGACGCATCGAACGCCGCGGTCTGGAAGCCTGTGCTGCCGGCGAGCCGCCACGGGTCGAGCAGCACGCGGCGGAACGTCGTCTCGTCATAGGCCTGGTCGCCGGCGCCGCGCGAGGCCCTCGGCTTGAGGAAGTCGCCCATCGAGGCGCGGAAGGCGGGGACGCCGCCGTCGTCGAACACCGCAGCGAGGTCGTCGCCCACCTCGCGGGCGCCCGCGCCGGGGAATCCATCGATGCCGACGATGCGCCGCCCGCGCGGGTAATTGGACAGGATCTCGTCGCGCAGGCCGCGGAGGAACTCGACGCGGGGTGTGGACACGAGCTGCATGTCTCGAGCGTACGCCGCCCACGGGCACGCACGTGGGCCGAGCCGGCGTGCGGGAAAAGTAGGCTCGAACGGTGCCTGAGACCGCGACCGAGACGCTGAGCGAGACGGTCAATGCGTGGTTCCGCGAGCACGCGCGCGAGCTGCCCTGGCGTGAGCCGGGATGCTCGGCCTGGGGCATCCTCGTCTCGGAATTCATGCTGCAGCAGACACCGGTCGCGCGCGTGCTGCCGCAGTGGCAGGCCTGGCTCGAGCGGTGGCCGACCCCCGCCGCGCTCGCTGCGGTTCCCGCGGGCGAAGCTGTGCGCGCCTGGAACCGGCTCGGTTACCCGCGCCGCGCGCTGTGGCTGCACGCGTGCGCAGTCGCGATCACCGAGCAGCACGCCGGAGTGGTGCCGGCCGACGTGGATGCACTGCTCGCCCTTCCCGGCATCGGGCCGTACACGGCACGGGCCGTCGCCGCCTTCGCGTATGGCGTGCGCGTCCCGGTCGTCGACACGAACGTGCGGCGCGTGCTCGCGCGCGCGGTCGACGGGCAGGCCGAGCCCGGTCCCCCGTCGGCGACGCGCGATCTGGCGGCGATGGCCGCGGTGCTTCCGGTCGATGAGGCCGAGGCGCGCGTCTTCAACGCCGGCGCGATGGAGCTCGGCGCGATCGTCTGCACCGCGCGCGCCCCGCGGTGCGTGGACTGCCCCCTGGCCTCCGTCTGCGCGTGGCGCGCCGCCGGCTACCCGGCCTACAACGGTCCGCGGCGTGCGGTGCAGAAGAAATACGAGGGCAGCGACCGCCACGTGCGCGGGCTGATCATGCGCGAGCTGCGCGCCGCGCACGCGCCCGTGACGGATGCCGAGCTCGACGCTCTCTGGACAGATGACGTGCAACTCGCCCGCGCTCTCTCGGGGCTGCTCGCCGATGGCCTCGCGGTGCGCGATCCGGGCGGCGAGGGCTACGTGCTGCCGTAGCCGCTGGCGGTGTCCGGATGTCGGTGATCGTCGCTACCGTTGCGCCATGACGGTTGAGGTGGTGCCTGCGACCCTGGAGCGCTTCGACGACGTGGCTGCTCTGCTCGCGCCGTCGCGCCCCGGCACCCCCGCATGCTGGTGCCTCTCGTGCCGCGTCGATTCGCACGAGCGCGGGCTGCTGCGCACCGAGCCGCAGCGGCGCGAGCGAATGCGCCAGCTCACGGCAGAGCCGATCGCGCCCGGCATGCTCGCCTATGTGGACGGCTCGCCCGCCGGCTGGGTGAACTTCGGCCCGCGCCAGGCGATCGGGCGGCTGCAGCGCTCGCGCACGATTCTTCCCGTGGACGACGTGCCCGTCTGGAGCGTCCTCTGCTTCGTCATCGCCACCGCGCACCGGCGCCGCGGCCTGATGCGCGAGCTGCTGCGCGGGGCCACACAGTATGCCCGCGAACACGGGGCACCGGCGATCGAGGGCTATCCGGTCGACACAGAGGGGCGGCGGCTCAGCGGAACGCTGCTGTTCGTCGGCGTGGCCTCCGCGTTCGCCGCCGAGGGCTTCGAGGTCATCGGCGAGACGAACGCCACCAGCGCCGGGCGCACGCGCCTGGTCATGCGCAAGAGCCTGGTCAGCTAGTGGAAAGCTCACTCGGAGGCATCCGTCATGAGCCGTGAAGCGCGTTCATCGGTGCCGCCACTAATCTGAGTCGATGCCCGAATCGCCGCTCTCCGCCTCGCCCTACGAGGTGCTCGGCGTCGATGCGCGTGCGAGCGATGAGGAGCTCAAGCGCGCGTACCGGAAGCGGCTGCGCGAGACGCACCCCGACACGGGTGGCTCTGCGGCCGAGTTCCGCGCCGTGCAGGAAGCATGGGAGCGCATCGGCACACCGGAGGCGCGGGCGGCGTTCAACCGCTCGCGCTCGCCGTTCAGCGGCGAAGGCGGCAGCGCCTCGGGCGGCGGCGACGACCACGTCTGGGCGACCTCGCGCACCGAGGGGGCGAGGCGCGACACCCGCCCACGCGCCCGCGCCTACGGCCACCCGGGCGGCTGGCGGCGCGAGCGCTACCTCGCGATGATGCGCGAGTGGGCCGGCCGCGGCCCCGAGCTCGACGATCCGTACGACCCGGCGCTCGTGCGCTCGGCTCCGTACGAGATCCGGCACACGCTGGCCGATGCGCTCGCGGAGGAGGCCACGGCGCGCGCGACGGCCGAGCTCGGCATCGGCTACACAGTGTGGCACGACGTCTTGGCGCACGACGGCGGGAAGATCGACCACCTCGTGCTCGGCCCCACCGGGCTGTTCGCCCTGCAGTCCGAGGACTACGGCGGGCGCGTCGACGTGAAGCGCGGTGAGCTCGTTCCCGCAGAGTCCGGCGTGGTGCTCGACGGCCGGCCCGCGCATGACCTCGCCGAACGCGCCCGCCATCTCGGTCGCGGCCTCGGCGTGAAGTTCGCCGGCGCCATCATCGTGCTGCCCGACGACGCTCTCGAGCTGCCGGTCGCCGAGATCGGGAAGCACCGCGGCATCGTTCTGCTCGCCGTACGGCGCTCGGTGCTCGGCCACCTGCTCCGCTCGGGGGTCCCCGGGGTCCCGCGCGCCGTCGGCCTCGACCTGTTCGAGGTGCGCAGCCGCCTGCAGCGGGGCGTGCGCTTCATCTAAGCCGGGTATCCGGCCCCATGACTTGCGCGACGTGCCCTCCTCGCGTTAGCTAGTTAGGTAATGCTTACCTTAGCCGCCCCCTCCGATCGTGTCCGCGACGACCGCCCCGCCTACCGCCCGTTCCAGGTGGCGGTGCGCTCTGTCGTGCGCCTCTCGCCGTCGTTCCTGCGCGTCACTCTCGCCGGCGACGACCTTGCGGAGTTCGGCACGGCGGGGCTCGACCAGCGCATCAAGATCCTGCTCCCGCTCGAGGGCGACGGTGCTCCGACGGGCTTCGACCACCTCGGAATCTGCGATCCCGACGCGGTGGCGGCCGGCAGCTGGTACGAGCTGTGGCGCGCCGCCCCCGCCGAACTGCGCAATCCGTTCCGCACGTACACGGTGCGGGCCATCCGACCGCGCGAACGGGAGCTCGACGTCGACTTCGCCGTACACGGCGACGGCGGCCCCGCGAGCCGCTGGGTGCGTGCGGCTCGGCCGGGCGACGAGGTCGTCATCATCGGCCCTGACGACGCCTCGACCGGCTGGCGCATCGGCCTCGACTGGCACCCCGGAAGCCGCGACGAGCTGCTGCTCGTCGGCGACGAGACGGCGGTGCCCGCGGTCTGCGCGATCCTCGAGTCGCTGGAACCCGACGTACATGCCAGCGCCTTCCTCGAGATCCCGCACGCAGCCGACGCCCTCGATGTCGCCCTCGCCTGCCCGGACCACCGGGTGACGTGGCTCGCGCGCGACACCGCCGAGCAGGGCGCCCACCCACGTGGCGAGCGCCTCATCACCCATGTGCGTGACTGGGCGCTCGCGCGACGACACCTTCTCGTCCCGGCGCGCGCCGCGCAGGCATCCGATCTGGATGAATCCGACGCGGAATCCGGGATCGTGTGGGACTCACCGGCCGCCGCCGACGACTCCGGCTTCTACGCGTGGATCGCCGGCGAGACACAGACGGTCGTCACCCTGCGCCGCTTCCTCGTCAACGAGCTCGGCGTCGACCGCAGCCGAGTCGCCTTCATGGGTTACTGGCGCCGGGGCCGGGCGGAGACGGCCTGACATGTCCCCCACTCGCGCGGCCACGACGATCGTGGTCTGCTTCGCCGCGCTCGCCCTGCTCACGCTGCTGAGCCTGGGCCTGGGCGCCGAAGCGCTCACGCCTGGCCAGTTGCTGACCGCGCTGGCGCATCCGTTCGGCGGCGGCCAGGCCGAGCGGATCGTGATCGGTCTGCGCCTGCCGCGCACCGTCGTCGCGCTCGTCGCGGGGGCAGCGCTCGGCATGGCCGGCGCCGTGATGCAGGGCGTCACCCGGAACCCGCTCGCCGACCCTGGCCTGCTCGGCGTCAACGCCGGGGCCTCGCTCGCAGTGGTGACCGCGATCGGCGCGTTCGGCATCGCGACCGCGTCGGGGTACGTGTGGTTCGCGTTCGGCGGCGCGGCGGTCGCGGCGGCCGTCGTCTACGCCATCGGCGTGCTGGGGCCGGGCGGGGCGACGCCCGTGCGTCTCGCGATCGCCGGTGCCGCGCTCACCGCGACCCTCACCTCGATCGTCACGCTCGTGCTGCTCGCGCACCTCGACGTCTTCCAGCAGTACCGCTTCTGGCAGGTCGGGTCGGTGTCGGGCCGCTCGCTGCACGACGTCGGTGTCATCGCCCCGTTTGCGGCGGTCGGCGCCGCGCTCGCGCTCATCGGCGGCCGCATGCTCGACGTGCTCGCGCTCGGCGACGACGCCGCCCGCGGCCTCGGCCTCAACGTGCCGGTCGCGCGCGCGATCTGCGCCGTCGCGGTCGTGCTGCTGGCCGGCAGCGCCACCTCGATCGCAGGGCCCGTGGTGTTCGTCGGACTCGTCGCGACCCACGCCGCCCGCCCGATCGCGCGGCACGATCACCGCTGGCTCATCGGACTCGCCGCCGTCATCGGGGCGGCTGCGCTCGTGGCATCCGATCTCATCGGCCGCTTCGTCGCGCCGCCCGGTGAGCTCGAAGCCGGCGTTGTGATCGCCCTGGTGGGCGCGCCCGTCATGATCGCGCTGGTGCGCAGGCGGCGGGCGGTGATGAGCGCGTGACCGCGCAGATCGCGGCGATGGATGCCTCGCCCGCACCCGCCGTCGAGGTGCATCGTGCTCTCGCCCTCGGCCGCAGGCGCCGCATCATCACCGTGGCGGCGCTCGCGGCCGGTGTCGTCGCCGTCGCGGTGCTGAGCCTCAGTCTCGGCACCATTCCGATCTCGCCGTTGCGACTGCCTGCTGTGCTCACCGGCCACGGCGACCCGCTCGAGAACCTCGCCGTGCTGACCCTGCGACTTCCCCGCTGGACCACCGGTGCCCTGGTCGGCATCGCGCTCGGACTCGCCGGCACGCTGTTCCAGACGACGCTGCGGAACCCGCTGGCGAGCCCCGACATCCTCGGCGTCTCCGGCGGCGCGAGCCTCGCGGCCGTCACCGCGATGCTCGTGTTCCACGCGACGGGGGCGGGCGTTCCCCTGGCCGCGCTGGCCGGGGGCGCCGTCGCGGCCGCCGCCATCGGCGTGCTCTCGTGGCGCGAGGGCTTCGCCGGGCAGCGCTTCGTGCTGGTCGGCATCGCGCTCGCGTTCCTCGCCAGCGGCGGTCTGTCGTACCTCATCACCCGCGCAGACGTGCGCGCAGCGCAGCAGGCACTGGCCTGGACCGTCGGAAGCGTGAGCGACCCGAACTGGGGCGAGACGGGCATGCTCGCGATCGCTCTGGTCGTTCTCGTGCCGCTCGCACTGTGGCTGGCCGTGCCGCTGCGCGTGCTTGCTCTGGGCGACGATGCCGCGCGCGGCCTCGGGGTGCGGCCGGTCGGCACGACGATCGCCGCCACCGCGGTCGGGGTCGCCCTGGCGTCCGTCGCCACCGCAGTCGCCGGGCCGGTCGCCTTCGTGGCGTTTGTGAGCGCGCCGATCGCCCGCCGGATGGTCGGTGCGGGCGGGCTGCAGCCTGCGGCATCCGCCCTCACAGGTGCCGCGCTCGTCACGGCGGCCGACTTCGTCGCCGCGCGCCTCGGCGACTTCCAGGCCCCGGTCGGCCTCGTCACCGGCGCCGTCGGGGCGCCCTATCTGCTCTGGCTGCTCACCAGGAAGGACGGTGCTGCCGCGTGAGCGACTCCCTCTCCCCCGCCGCCGCCCGCACGCTCGCGGCGCACGGACTCGAGCTCGGCTACGACGGCCGCACGATCGTTCCCGAGCTCGAGCTCGAGCTCTCCCCCGGCCGCATCACCGCCATCATCGGCGCGAACGGCAGCGGGAAGTCGACGGTGCTGCGCGGGCTCGCCCGGCTGCTGGCGCCGCGGGCGGGCACCGTGACCCTCGACGGTGCCGATGTGCGCGGCATCCCCGGTCGCCGCCTCGCCCGCATGCTCGGAATCCTTCCGCAGGAGCCGATCGCGCCAGAAGGCGTCACGGTCGCCGAGCTGGTGATGCGCGGGCGGCACCCGCACCAGGGCGTCTTCGGCGGCCGCAGCCCGCAGGACGAGGCGGTCGTCGCGGAGGCGCTGCGCCTCACCGACACGCTCGAGCTGGCGAGCAGCCGGGTCGGTGAGCTCTCGGGCGGCCAGCGCCAGCGCGTCTGGATCGCCCTCGCCCTCGCCCAGAACCCCGATGTGCTGCTGCTCGACGAGCCGACCACGTTCCTCGACGTCGCGCATCAGCTCGAGGTTCTCGACCTGCTCGCCGACCTGAACGAGCGGCTGGGCACCACCGTCGTGATGGTGCTGCACGACCTCAACCTGGCGGCGCGCTACGCCGACGAGCTCGTGGTCGTCGCCGACGGCCGAGTGCTCGCCACCGGCTCCCCACAATCCGTGATCACCGAACCCTTGCTGCTGCAGGCGTTCGGCCTCTCCGCCCGCGTGATCGACGACCCCGAGACGGGCTCCCCGCTCGTGGTTCCCGCGGCGACCCGACGAAAGGAACACAGATGACCACACGACGTCGACGCCTGATCGGCGCCGCTGCCGCGATCGCCGCGGCGGCCCTCGTGCTGACCGGCTGCGCGGCCGGCGGCGGCACCGGCTCAGAGCCCACGAGCTCGGCCGGGGCATCCGCGGTCACCATCCACGACGCGTTCGGCGACACCGTCATCAAGGCGAACCCGAAGCGCGTCGTGACGCTCGGCTGGGGCTCGACCGAGGCGGCGCTCGCCATCGGCGTCGACCCCGTCGCGATGCCGTTCCAGGCCTACGCGGGCGACAAGAAGGGGGTTCTGCCCTGGATCGCCGACTATGTGAAGCAGCACAAGCTCAAGCTGCCGACGGTGCTGCCGAACACGAGCGACGACCCGCCCTACGAGGCGATCGCCGCGGCGAAGCCCGACCTGATCCTCGCGCCGTACTCGGGCCTGACCGCCAAGCAGGACAAGCTGCTCAAGGCCATCGCGCCGACGGTCGCCTACCCCGACCAACCGTGGGCGACGCCGTGGAAGGACATCATCTCGATCTCGGGGAAGGCGCTCATGGAGCCCGCCAAGGCGGCGCGCGTTCTCGACGGGATCGATAAGCAGATCGCGGATGCCGCGGCCGCCCACCCCGAGTTCAAGGGCAAGACGATCGCAGAGGTCTGGGACTCGCCGCAGGAATTCGACGTCTACAAGAAGGAGGATCCGCGCGTGCAGTTCGCGCTCGACCTCGGCTTCACCTCTGCCCCGAGCGTCGATGCGCTCGCAAACGGGGAGCAGACGTTCTACTACGCGCTCAGCACCGAGAAGGTCGATCAGCTCACGAGCGATGTGCTGGTGTCCTACGGCGATACGGATGCCGCACAGCAGCGGTTCCTCACCTCGAGCTACGGCTCCGGCATGCAGCAGGTGAAGAGCGGCGCCGTCGCGCAGCTGACCGGCCCCGCCTTCATCTCGGCGGTCTCGCCGCCCACCGCGCTCTCGCTGCCGTGGGGCCTCAAGGACTATGTCGCCGCCCTGTCGAAGGCGGCGAAGGCGGCCGGCTGACGGCGGCCCTGGAAGCTCCCGGCGGTTCTGGACGCCGGGTGGATAGCGGAAGGCCCCGGGAGGATCGCTCCCGGGGCCTTCTGTTGAAGCATCCGCCTCAGTCTTCGTCGTCGTCCTCGTCGAACTCGCGCGGCTTCACGTACGGGTCCTCGTCGCCGGCGTACTGGGCGCCCTTGGCGAGCGCCGCCACCTCGGAGTCGCGGGCGGCGGCGGAGCGCAGCAGCTCGTCGATGTGGGCGGCGTTCTCGGGGATCGCGTCGGCGATGAACTCGAGCGTCGGGGTGAGCCGCACGCTGATGTTGCGTCCCACCTCGGTGCGCAGCATGCCGGTCGCAGCCTTGAGGGCTTTGGCCGAGTCGCTGCGTTCCTGCTCGGAGCCGTAGACGGTGTAGAAGACGCTCGCGTGCTGCAGATCGCCCGTCACCCGGACGTCCGTGATGGTCACGAACCCCAGGCGCGGGTCGCGCAGGCCCTTCTCGAGGCGCTTCGCGATCACGACCTTGATGCGGTCGGCCAGCTTCCTGGCGCGTTCCGGATCAGCCATGTGCACTTCCCCTTTCTGAGAGAAGAGCGCGGGGGCCGAGACCGGCCCCCGCGCGGCAGCGCGCTACGCGCGCGGCTTCTCGCGCATCTCGATCGTCTCGATCTCGTCGCCGACCTGGATGTCGTTGAACTTGCCGAGGCCGATACCGGCTTCGAAGTCGGAGCGCACCTCGGTGACGTCGTCCTTGAAGCGGCGCAGCGACTCGATGGCGAGGCCGTCGGCCAGCACCACGCCGTCGCGGATGACGCGCGCCTTGGCGTTGCGCGTGATCGTGCCGCTGCGGACGATGACACCCGCGATGTTGCCCCACTTGGACGAGCGGAACACCTCGCGGATCTCGGCGAGACCCGACTGCACCTCTTCGAACTCCGGCTTGAGCATGCCCTTGAGGGACTGCTCGATGTCGTCGATCGCGTTGTAGATGACCGAGTAGAACCGGATGTCGACACCCTCGCGGGCCGCGCGCTCGCGGGCCTTGACGTCCGGGCGGACGTTGAAGCCCACGATGATCGCGTTGTCGATCGTCGCGAGGTCCACATCGGACTCCGTGATCGCACCGACACCGCGGTGCAGGATGCGCAGCTGGACGCTGTCGTCGACCTCGATCTTGAGCAGCGACTCTTCGAGGGCCTCGACGGCACCCGAGACGTCACCCTTGATGATGAGGTTGAGCGACTCGACCTTGCCCTCCTGAAGGGCGCGGGTGAAGTCCTCGAGGCTGATGCGCTTGCGCGCCTTCGCCAGCTGGGCGTTGCGCTCGGCCGCTTCACGCTTCTCGGCGATCTGGCGGGCGGTGCGGTCGTCCTCGGTCACGATGAAGGTGTCACCGGCGCGCGGCACCGACGACAGACCCTGCACCTGGACCGGGCGGCTCGGCAGAGCCTCATCGACGTTGTCGCCGTTCTCGTCGAGCATCGCGCGGACGCGGCCGTAGGCCGTGCCTGCGACGATCGAGTCGCCGACGTGCAGCGTTCCGGACTGGATGAGCACCGTCGCGACAGCACCGCGGCCCTTGTCGAGCTTGGCTTCGATCGCGACACCGCGGGCGTCCCGGTCGGGGTTCGCACGCAGGTCGAGGCCCGCGTCTGCGGTGAGCAGCACCGCGTCGAGCAGCTCCGTGAGGCCGATGCCCTCGCGGGCCGAGACGTCGACGAACATCGTGTCGCCGCCGTACTCCTCGGCGACGAGGCCGAACTCGGTGAGCTGCTGGCGCACCTTCGCCGGGTTGGCGTCGGGCTTGTCGATCTTGTTGACCGCGACCACGATCGGCACGTCGGCCGCCTGCATGTGGTTCAGCGCCTCGACCGTCTGGGGCATGATGCCGTCGTCGGCGGCGACCACGAGGATCGCCACGTCGCTGACCTGCGCACCACGGGCACGCATGGCGGTGAACGCCTCGTGGCCCGGGGTGTCGATGAAGGTGACGGCACGCTCGGTGCCCTCGTGCTCTGTCCACACCTGGTACGCACCGATGTGCTGGGTGATGCCGCCGGCCTCACCCGCGATGACGTTCGTCTGACGGATCGCGTCGAGGAGGCGCGTCTTACCGTGGTCGACGTGGCCGACGACGGTGACCACCGGGGGCCGGGGCAGCAGGTCCTCATCGGACTCGTCCTCGCGCTCCTGGTCGAGGTCGATGTCGAAGCCCTCGAGGAGCTCCTTGTCCTCGTCCTCAGGCGAGACGATCTGGATCTTGTAGCCGAGCTCAGCGCCGAGCACCTCGAAGGTGGCCTCGTCGAGCGACTCGGTCGCCGTCGCCATCTCACCGAGGTGGAACAGCACGGTCACCAGGTTGCCCGGGCTCGCGTCGATCTTGTCTGCGAAGTCCGAGATCGAAGAACCACGGCGAAGACGGATGACCGTCGAGCCGTCACCGCGGGGAACGCTCACGCCGCCAAGCGACGGAGCTTCCCGCATCTCGAACTCTTGACGCTTCGTCCGCTTCGACTTGCGGGCGCGGCTCTTGCCGCCACCGCGGCCGAATGCGCCGGCCGTGCCGCCGCCGGGGCCACGGCCGCGACCGCCGCCACCACCGGGGCGCGGGCCGCCGAAGCCGCCTGGGGCGCCGCCGGGGCGCTGGAAACCGCCTGCACCGCCACCGGGGCGCTGGAAGCCGCCTCCACCCGGGCGACCGGGACCGCCGGGGCGGCCCTGGCCTGCACCCTGACGCTGGAAGCCCTGGCCGGGGCGCGGGGCGCCCGGACGGGGTGCGCCGGGTCGGGGCGCGCCGGGGCGCGGAGCCTGCGGGCGCGGGATGTTGCCGGGCGACGGGCGCTGGCCCATGCCCTGCTGCGACGCGAACGGGTTGTTCCCCGGGCGCGGCGTGCCGGCGGGGCGCTGGCCCATGCCCTGCTGCGACGCGAACGGGTTGTTCCCGGGGCGGGGGGTGCCCTGGGGGCGCGGCGCGGCGGGCTTCGCCGGGCCGGGAGTGGGTGCCGAGCCGCCGCGCGCGCTGTCGGACGCGGATGCCGCGGGGCGCTCGGCCTCGGGCTTCGCGGCGGCGGGCGCCTCGGTCTTGGCGGGAGCCTCGGCCTGCGCCGGCGCCTCAGCCTTGGGGGCCTCCGCCTTGCGGGCGGGTGCCGGGCGCGGAGCCGTGGGCTTGGCCGGGCCGGGCTTCGCCGACGACGCGGGCGCCTTGGCACCGGCGTCGGACGACGTCACGAGCTCGGGGTGGTCATTGACGTATGCGCGCAGCTTGCGCACAGCCGGGGGTTCGATCGTCGAGGAGGGAGTCTTGACGAACTCCTTCAACTCGCCGTTGAGGATCTCGACCGCCTGCTTGCTCTCGATTCCGAGGTCTTTGGCGATCTCACTCACGCGTGGTTTGGCAGCCACATTTCTCCTGTTCCGAGGCCCACCCTCGGTTCAGGGCAGGCGCTAGTTGTGGACGGGTCTCATTTCGAGCCGCTCATTAGTTGTCCATTAGCCGTTCAGCCTGTTCTCTAGCTGGTGGGTGATCTCGACGGTGTCGAGGACACCCTGCACTCGCAGCGCCCGCCCGAAGGCCTTGCGCTGGAGCGCCTTCTTGATGCATTCCGCACTTGGATGAATCCACGCGCCTCGCCCCGGCATGCGAGCCGACTCATCCACCACGAGGACGGAATCTTGGGCGACGACCCTCAGAAGAGAGGACCGCGGAGCGCGAGAACGGCACCCGATGCACGTTCTGACGGGTTCCATTCTAGACCCCTGTCTTAAGGCGAAACGTCGACGGCGTATTCCGCGACGCCCCTCTTACTGCGCCGAGTCCGGCTGGATGTCGATCTTGGCGCCCGTCAGCTTGGCCGCGAGGCGCGCGTTCTGGCCTTCCTTGCCGATGGCGAGCGAGAGCTGATAGTCGGGCACGAGCGCGCGCACCGCCTTGAGGTTCTCGTCGACGACGTACGCCTTCGTCACCTTGGCAGGACTGAGGGCGGATGCCACGAAGGCGGCCAGATCGGGCGAGTAGTCGACGATGTCGATCTTCTCGTTGTTGAGCTCGGCGGTGACGGCCCGCACGCGCGAGCCCATCTCGCCGATGCACGCCCCCTTGGCGTTGATGCCGGGCTCGACGGCGCGCACCGCGATCTTGGTGCGGTGGCCGGCTTCGCGCGCGAGCGAGACGATCTCGACGAGGCCGCCGGCGATCTCGGGCACCTCGAGCGCGAACAGCTTGCGCACGAGCGCCGGGTGCGTGCGGCTCACGGTGATCTGCGGGCCCTTCAGGCCCTTCGCGACGGAGGTCACGTAGACGCGGATGCGGGAGCCGTGGGCGTATTCCTCACCGGGGACCTGCTCCTCAGGGGGAAGGATCGCCTCGATGGTGCCGAGGTCGACGTGCACCATACGCGGGTTCGGACCCTGCTGGATGATGCCGGCGACGATGTCGCCCTCGCGGCCCTTGAACTCGCCGAGCACCGACTCGTCCTGGATGTCGCGCAGGCGCTGGTTGATGACCTGCTTGGCGGCGAAGGCGGCGATGCGGCCGAAGTCGCTCGGGCTGTCCTCCGCCTCGCCGATGACGTTGCCCTCGTCGTCGTACTCGGGGACGAAGACAGAGACGTGCCCGGTCTTGCGGTCGAGGTGCACGCGTGCGGGCGCCTGCTTGGGCGCGGCATCCGTATGCCCTGCGCTCTGCGCGCCTGCGGTGTGCGCGGGCGCTCCGTGGTGGTGCTGCTCGGCCTGGCCTGTGTGCTTCAGGTAGGCGGTCAGGATCGCCTGCTCGATGATGTGCACGAGCTCGTCGAAGGGGATCTCCTTCTCGCGCTCCATCAAACGCAGGACGCTGAGGTCGATGTCCATGTGCCGGCCTCCTCTGTATTGACTTTCCGGTATTCAGTTCAGCGCAAGGTAGCCCGCGCTCGCGCGCAGGCTAAACATCCACTCTAGACGAGCCCGGGCCGCTGAGCGCTAGCGTGAGGCATGCTCTACGAACATCAGGGAGCGGCGCCGCGCGTGCACCCGACCGCGGTGGTCGCGCCGAGCGCCGTCATCAGCGGCGATGTCGAGATCGGCGAGGGAGTGCAGGTGCTGCACGGGGCCGTCATCACGGCCGAGGGCGGCGGCGTGCGAATCGGCGCGAGCACGATCGTGATGGAGAACGCGGTCGTGCGCGGCGTCACCGGCAATGCCGTCACGATCGGCGACCACTGCCTGGTTGGGCCGCACGCGTATGTCTCGGGCGCGACGATCGAGCCGGAGGTTTTCCTCGCCACCGGCAGCCGTGTGTTCAACGGCGCCGTGATCGGCCGCGGCAGCGAGGTACGGATCGACGCGATCGTGCACCTGCGCACCATGCTGCCGCCGGGGACGACGGTGCCGATCGGCTGGGTCGCGGTCGGCGCTCCCCCGCTGATCACCTCGCCGAACGACCACGAAGCCATCGAGGCCCGGCAGCGGGAGCTGGACTTCCCCGAGTATGTCTTCGGGCTCGACCGGGACACCCCAGATCTCATGGTGCAGCTCACCGAGCGCTACGGCGCTCGCCTCGCGCGCCACGCGGACGACCGCGACGTGTCGGCTTGAATCGGGGGCGGCGCCCACGAGTGGAGGGCCCGACATGCGTACTCTGATGAGCATAGGCAACGTCGAGCCCTCTGACCGCGTGCCATCAAAGACGGTAGAGGCGGAATAGGGAGAGAGTAACACGATTGGTTTCGCGCAAAGTTGATTGGGTCTCGCCCGCGCGATTCGCGCCCTTCCTGGAGGCGTGTGATCAAGACACTGACCTGGCATGGTCGCTTTATGAGTGGAACGCCAAAGTTGCGTCGGCACTTTTCGAGTGTTTTCACCACACGGAGGTTCTTCTGCGAAACGCGATCATGGGGCGGCTTTCAACACTCCACCCGCTCGCATACCCTTGGCAACAAGATCTAGGCAGCGTCGTGAAGGCAGCCGAGCGCCGCATGGATTCCACGACCAAAGTCGCGTCGCCGGACTCGATCATCTCAGAACTTACGCTTGGTTTTTGGACGAACCTTCTAGAGAAAAAGCCAGCAAACGAAGAGCTGTGGCGGCAGCATTTGCGCTTCGTTTTCCCCGGATCGCCAGGTAGTCGGGAATCCGTCCACAAAGCGGTAACCGACATGCGCAACCTTCGGAATCGCTGCGCGCACCAGGACTCTTTGTTGGAATTCGATCCTGGCATCGAATTGAAAAAACTGTTGTCTCTGGTCGAGTGGATTGACCCTGCTGCGCGTACGTGGCTCGAGGGCATGGAGAGCGTCTCGAACGTCACTGGTCAGCGCCCCGTGGCGCCAGCTCGTAACGTCGTAATTGTGGGGGCAAGCGCTGAAATGGCAATCGGGATGTACGAGAAGGTGGCTGCGTACGTTTGCCCCAGCGATCGCTCATTCGCTCAAGTCGATTACATCGGGTTCTATACCAACAAGCAGATTGAGCCATATTTTCCCGCCATAGAAGAGAAAATCGTCCCCACCCGCTGGAACAAAGACGAAGCCGAGCGACTCCGTAATTCGGAGTCACCCGTGGACCAACGTCTCGGGACGGTGATGGGATACGGCCTAAAGAACGGATGGGATGCCGGTGGCCAATTCCAAGTCTTTCTCTTGAGTGCAAGAAACTCGTCGGCGACTATCACCCGCTCAGCGCCGATATTGCACAAGAAGTCAGGACGGGGCTCGGCCTTTGTCCAAAACAAACGCTATTTTTCCCGCGCGGCACTGGCCGCGGCAGTCGACACGAAACACCTAAGCGACTGACGCAGCTGGCGCATTGCCCCGAATTCGGGCTGCGCCGCGCTCAGCGCCAGCCGAGCGCGGGGGCGACGTGCGTCAGGATCGACTCGATCACGTGGGCGTTGTAGTCGACGCCGAGCTGGTTGGGCACCGTGAGCAGCAGGGTGTCCGCGGCCGCGATGGCCTCGTCCTCGGCGAGCTGCTCGACGAGCTTGTCGGGCTCTGCCGCGTAGCTGCGGCCGAAGATCGCACGGGTGCTCTCGTCGATCATGCCGATCTGATCGTGCTCGTCGCGGCCCTGGCCGAAATAAGCCCAGTCCTGGTCGGTCACCAGCGCGAAGATGCTGCGGCTCACCGAGACGCGCGGCTCGCGCTCCCAGCCCTGCTCCTTCCACGCCTCGCGGTAGAGGCGGATCTGCTCGGCCTGCTGCTGGTGGAATGGCCGCCCGTCCTCATCGTTCTTGAGCGTCGAGCTCTGCAGGTTCATGCCGAGCTCTGCGGCCCACTGCGCCGTCGCGTTCGAACCGGCGCCCCACCAGATGCGGTCGCGCAGCCCGGGTGAATGCGGCTCGAGCCGCAGCAGCCCCAGCGGGTTGGGGAACATCGGCCGCGGGCTCGGCTGCGCGAAGCCCTCGCCCTCGATGACCTTGAGGAACACCTCGGCGCGGCTGCGCGCCATCTCGGCGCCGGTCGGGTCATCGCCGGGATCGTAACCGAAGTAGCGGAAGCCGTCGACGACCTGCTCGGGTGACCCCCGCGAGACGCCGAGCTGCAGCCGCCCGCCGGCGATCAGGTCGGCGGCGCCGGCATCCTCGGCCATATAAAGAGGGTTCTCGTAACGCAGGTCGATGACGGCCGTGCCGATCTCGATCTTCGACGTGCGCGCGCCGACCGCCGCAAGCAGCGGGAACGGCGACGCGAGCTGGCGCGCGAAGTGGTGCACGCGGAAGTAGGCACCGTCTGCGCCCAGCTCCTCCGCAGCGATCGCGAGATCAATGGACTGCAAAAGCGCGTCGGATGCTGTTTGGACTCGCGAATGAGGAGAAGGCGTCCAGTGGCCAAACGAAAGGAAACCGATGTTCTTCATGTCGTCTCCGTCGCGCTCGCCGGGCGTAGTCCACGCCGGGCTTCACCCTACTGTGCGAAAGCCGCAAACCCCGCGACCAGTCATTAGTGCGGAGTTTTACCGGCCAACAGGGTGAGGTAATGCAAAACCTCGGACATGTATCCGAGCGTTGAATTTAGGTCGGGGGTGAATGAACTTGGATGGGCGCACTGATTGCGCTTGTTCAACATCGATTGGAGGGCCCTCGTCTCGTTCTTCGTGGCGAGGTGAAGGGGCTGAGCGAGCTCCAGAAGACCGAACTCGGCCTGGTACTCGCGCAGCTCCTCCATTGACGCCACGTGGGTCCAGCCCGGGCGCGCCGCACGAAGCGCCACCATCCCATCGCTTGCAAGGAGATCCTCATAGAAATCCATGAATGCGGCCCACGCCATCACGTGCGCCGCACGATATAGGCCCTGCTCCGCACAACGCAGCGCCTGCCGCATGAGTTCGTCTTGCTTAAGGTTCAGCAGCCCCAACTTGCGGTATGACTCGTCGAGCTGAATCACCCGCGAGCGCGCGCTCTCGATCTGTCCGAAAAGAGCGTGCGCCTCGGCTTCAAACGCAGCAGCGCGAGCGCGCAGGTCGTTAAGCGGAGGCATCCGGGAAGAGATGCTTCTTCATTGCGGCGAAAAACTTGTCGTAGGTATCTGCGTCGGCCGAGGCAGGCAGATGCAGCTCGATGCTGATACTTACCGAGGGTGCCGTTGGAGTCGGGACGCTCAACGCTCCTAGTGCTCCGCTGTGCGTAGCGGTCGTCTCAAGGCGTGGTTCCGACTGACTCACGGACGCTTCTGAGGGCGAGCCAAAGTCTGCCGCGCTGCAAAGCGTTCTAAACGTCTTCACCGCGTGTCCGACCTTCACCTCGTCGTAGCCAGTTTGACTACGAACCCAGTTCCGGATCGCTTCTTCGTCCTTTCGGTACGCGTCGGGATACACGGCAAAAAGGTCTGCATACGCCTGGCGAATACCCTCGGCGAGCACTTTCGGCGCCTGCTTCTTGTCTCGGTAGCTCCGCCAACGAGTCTCCGGGGTGCCTGAGGCGGACAAGAAGCCGATGTGCTTGAGGATCGGGATGATGTAGTTGTCTTGCCCGCTCTTAAATCCAACGCTCTTGAGGTACGTCCGGTCGACCTTGGTCGGGACGCCCGCGGCCTGGATATGGGTCAGAAACCGAGTGATTGAATTGGCACTCGTCGTCAGCGGCAGCTCATTCGCCACGTGCGTCTCCTTTGGCAACAGTGAAGCCGACCATAGCTCACACATGCCATACAGGCGACGCCCCCTCAAGGGGTACGCGACGACCTGAAGCCAGGCCCTACGCCATTTGCCATACGCCAAACGTCAAACGGCGCTACGGGTTCTCGTAACGCAGGTCGATGACGGCCGTGCCGATCTCGATCTTCGACGTGCGCGCGCCGACCGCCGCAAGCAGCGGGAACGGCGACGCGAGCTGGCGCGCGAAGTGGTGCACGCGGAAGTAGGCACCGTCTGCGCCCAGTTCCTCCGCAGCGACGGCGAGGTCGATCGACTGCAGCAGGGCGTCGGATGCCGAGCGGGTCTGCGAATGGGGCGACGGGGTCCAGTGGCCGAAGCTCAGGAATCCGATTCTCTTCACAGTTCGTCCAACCCGCGCGCCCGCGCCCTTATGCCTGCGTGAACTGCGCGACCGCGTCGGCGATCGCGATGGTCTCGCGCTCGCCTGTCGCGCGGTTCCACAACTCGACCTGACCGTCTGCGGCACCGCGCCCGACGACCAGCACGCGCGGAACGCCGATGAGCTCGGCGTCGCCGAACTTCACGCCGGGCGAGACCTTGGGGCGGTCGTCGTAGAGCACGTCGAGGCCGGCCGCCTCGAGCTGCGCGATGACGTCCTCGGCGATGCCGTAGACCGCGTCGTCCTTGCCCGTCGCGACCACGTGCACGTCGAAGGGCGCGACGGATGCCGGCCAGATCAGGCCCTTCTCGTCGTTGTTCTCTTCGGCGATGATCGCGAGGATGCGGGTCACGCCGATGCCGTACGAGCCCATCGTGACCGTGACGAGCTTGCCGTTCTCGTCGAGCACCTTGAGGCCGAGCACCTCGGCGTACTTGCGGCCGAGCTGGAAGACGTGGCCGATCTCCATGCCACGCTCGAGCGTGACGGGGCCCGAGCCGTCGGGCGCGGGGTCACCTTCACGCACCGCGGCGACCTCGACGATGCCATCAGCGGTGAAGTCGCGGCCCGCAACCAGGCCGAAGACGTGCTTGCCCGGCTCGTTCGCGCCCGTGATCCACGCGGTGCCGTCCGCGACGCGCGGGTCGAGCAGGTAGCGGATGCCGCTCGTGCCCTTTTCGCCGAGCACGGCCTGCTCGCCGCGCACGGGCCCGATGTAGCCCTTGACGAGCTCGGGGTGCTTCCTGAAGTCCTCGTCGGTCGCGGCCTCTACCTCACCCGGCGCAAAGGCGACCTCGGCACGCTTATCGTCGACCTCACGGTCGCCGGGGACGCCGACGACGACCAGCTCGCGCGTGCCGTCGAGGTGCGTGACAGCGAGCACCACGTTCTTGAGGGTGTCGGATGCCTGCCACTCTCGATCCTCGCGAGGATGGTCGGCGTTGGCCGCGGCCACGAGCGTCGCGATCGTGGGGGTGTCAGGGGTGTCGAAGACCTGCGCCGGCGGCAGCGTGTCGAAGGCGACGGGAGCCACGGGCTCAGTGTGGAACGCCTCGACGTTCGCGGCGTAACCGCCGGCCGACTGCACGAAGGTGTCCTCACCGACGGGGGTGGGGTGCAGGAACTCCTCGCTGCGAGAGCCGCCCATGGCGCCGGCATCCGCCTGGACGATGACATAGCTCAGGCCGAGGCGCTGGAAGATGCGCTCATAGGCGCTGCGCTGCTTCTCGTAGGAGGCGTCGAGGCCGGCATCCGTGTAGTCGAAGGAGTACGCGTCCTTCATCGTGAACTCGCGGCCGCGCAGCAGACCCGCGCGAGGGCGCGCCTCATCGCGGTACTTGTCCTGGATCTGGAAGATCGTGAGCGGCAGGTCCTTGTACGACGAGTACAGGTCCTTCACGAGCAGCGTGAACATCTCCTCGTGTGTCGGCGCGAGCAGATAGTCGCCGCCCTTGCGGTCCTGCAGGCGGAAGAGCAGGTCGCCGTATTCGTCCCAACGGCCGGTCGCGTCATAGGGCTCACGGGGAACGAGGGCGGGGAAGTGCACCTCATGGGCGCCCGCGGTTGCCATCTCTTCGCGGATGATCCGCTCGATCTTGGCCTTCACCTTGAGCCCCAGCGGCAGCCACGAGAAGACGCCGGCGGAGGTGCGCCGAATGTAGCCGGCGCGCACGAGCAGCTTGTGGCTCGTGACCTCTGCGTCGGCGGGGTCTTCGCGCAGGGTGCGCAGGAAGTAGTTGCTAAGGCGAGTGGGCACGGGTCAAGTTTTCCACATCAGCCTTCGTGGCTTGCGCGGGCCCGGATAGCCTCGTGGCATGGCGCGGCGCAGCTCTCGACTCTCGGCATCTGCGGCGCAGAGCGAGCTCGCAGAGGCGCTCGCGGCGTTGCGGGCCGAGCTCAAGGTGCCGGGAGAGTTCCCACCCGCGGTGCTGGCCGAGGCGGAGCAGGCATCCCTCGCCCCACTCGGATCGCTGCCCGACCTGACTCACCTTGAGTTCCTGACCATCGACCCGGCCGGGTCGACCGATCTCGATCAGGCCATGCACCTTGCAGTGACGGATGCCGGCTTCGAGGTGGACTACGCGATCGCCGACGTGCCGTTCTTCGTGGCGCCTGGGGGCGTGCTCGATGACGAGACACGTCGCCGGGGGCAGACGCTCTACGCGCCCGACGGGCGGATCCCGCTTCACCCGCCCGTGATCTCGGAGGGCGCCGGGTCGCTGCTGCCCGGTCAGGTTCGGCGGGCGTTCGTGTGGCGCTTCGCGCTCGCGCCCGATGGGGCGGTGAACGAGACCTCGCTCACGCGCGCGCTCGTGAGGTCGCGCAGGCAGTGGTCGTACGACGAGGCGCAGCGGGCCCTCGACGACGGCACCGCTCCCCCAGCGCTCGCGCCGCTGCCGGCGATCGGGAAGGCGCTGATCGCCCAGGAAGCCGCGCGCGGGGGCGCCTCGCTGAACACCCCCGATGAAGAGATCGTGCTGACGCCCGACGGCTACGGCGTCGAGCGACGCGTTCCGCTGCCGATCGAGGATTGGAACGCGCAGCTCTCACTGCTGACCGGCATGGCCGCGGCGACGATCATGCTCGCCGGCGGCGTGGGGATCCTTCGCACGATGCCCCCTGCCGACGACGCAGCCGTCGCCGCGTTCCGGGCGCGCACTGAACTGCTGGGGCTGCCATGGGCCGAGGGCACCGAGTACGGCGAGTACCTGCGCAGTCTCGACCGCTCTCAGCCGCGGGCCCTGGCAGTGCTGCAGGCGGCGGCCTCGCTGTTCTGCGGCGCCGGGTATGAGGCATTCGACGGCGCGCCGCCGAAGCAGCCTGTGCAGGCGGCACTCGCGGCACCGTATGCGCACGTGACCGCGCCACTGCGGCGGCTCGTCGACCGATGGGGGCTCATCGTCTGCGAGGCGCTGGCAGCGGGGAATCCGGTGCCCGACTGGGCGCGCGCGTCGCTCACCGAGCTGCCGCACATCATGAACATGACCACGTCTCTGTCGGGGCGATTGGATGCCGGCGCGCTCGACCGCGTCGAGGCGGCTGTGCTCTCGGGCAGGGTCGGCGACGAATTCGACGCGGTGGTGCTGGCGCAGAACCACACGCGAACGCGGATTCAGCTGGCCGAGCCTGCGGTCGAGGCATCCGTAGACGCGATCGTGGGAAACCCAGGCGACGCCCTGCGCGTGCGCCTGGTCTCGGCCACGATCGCGACCGGCATGCTGGTGTTCGCGCCGGTCTAAGCATCAAGCCGCGCGATCGTCGCGGCCCAGCTGAACGTCATGCCGAGACGTGCGAAAACGCGGATCCGCGCGCGTGAAAGCGCCGTTTCGGCCCGTCTCGGTGACAGGACGGCGGGCGGATGCTTCGCTAGTGCCCGACGGTGACGGAGGGCTCGCCGACCGGGGCGTCAGCGCCCATCTCGTCGGCGATGCGCTGCGCCTCGGCGATGAGGGTCTCGACGATCTCGGCCTCCGGCACGGTCTTGATGACCTCGCCCTTGACGAAGATCTGGCCCTTGCCGTTGCCGGACGCCACTCCGAGATCGGCCTCCCGAGCCTCGCCCGGGCCGTTCACGACGCAGCCCATCACGGCGACGCGCAACGGCACGGTGACGTCCTTCAGGCCCTCGGTGACGTTGTTCGCGAGCGAATAGACGTCGACCTGGGCGCGGCCGCACGACGGGCACGAGACGATCTCGAGCTTGCGCTCGCGCAGGTTCAGCGAGCGCAGGATCTGCAGGCCGACCTTGACCTCTTCGACCGGCGGCGCGGAGAGCGAGACGCGGATCGTGTCGCCGATGCCCTCGGCGAGCAGGATGCCGAACGCGGTCGCCGACTTGATCGTGCCCTGGAACGCCGGGCCGGCCTCGGTCACGCCGAGGTGCAGCGGCCAGTCGCCGCGCTCGGCGAGCAGGCGGTAGGCCTTCACCATCACGACCGGGTCGTTGTGCTTGACCGAGATCTTGAAGTCGTGGAAGTCGTGCTCTTCGAAGAGCGAGGCCTCCCATACGGCGGATTCGACGAGCGCCTCTGCCGTCGGCTTGCCGTATTTCTGCAGCAGGCTCGGCTCGAGCGACCCGGCGTTCACGCCGATGCGCAGCGAGACCCCTGCGGCCTTCGCGCGCCGCGCGATCTCGCCGACCTGGTCGTCGAACTTGCGGATGTTCCCGGGGTTCACGCGCACGCCTGCGCAGCCGGCGTCGATCGCCGCGTAGACGTAGTTCGGCTGGAAGTGGATGTCGGCGATGACCGGGATCTGGCTCTTCTTCGCGATGATCGGCAGCGCCTCTGCGTCATCGCGGCTCGGCACCGCCACGCGCACGATGTCGCAGCCAGAGGCGGTGAGCTCGGCGATCTGCTGCAGCGTGGCGTTGATGTTCGTCGTCGGCGTCGTGGTCATCGACTGCACGCTGACGGGGGCGTCACCGCCGACCAGCACCTTGCCCACCTTGATCTGGCGGGACTTCCGGCGGGGGGCGAGGACCTCGGGCGCCGTCGGCATGCCCAGATTGATTGCTGCCACGAGAGCCAGTCTAGGTAAGCGGGTGCACGAACGCTGGGTACCTACCCAGCGCTGATCGGCTTCACCAGATCGGCGTAGGCGAGCAGCAGCTCCATCGCGATCAGCACGCTGACGACGCCGAAGGTAAGCGGCAGCAGCCGCGCCATGTCGACGTGCTTCGGCTTGCGGCCGCGGCGGAAGATCGCGAAGAACCACCGCTTGCCCTGCTCCCACAGCGCACCGAGGATGTGGCCGCCGTCGAGCGGCAGCAGCGGCACGAGGTTGAACACGAACAGCGAGATGTTGAGCGCCGCGATGATCGACAGCAGCCACTCGAGCCGCGCGATGAGCGGCGTGGTGGTGTTGCTCGCGATGTCGCCGGCGAGGCGGCCGACGCCGATGAGACCCACCGGCCCGTTGGCGTCGCGCGCCTGCGTTCCGAAGGCCGCGTTCCACACCTGCACCATGCGGTTCGGCAGGTTGAGGAAGACGCCGGTCGTCTGCGACAGCTGCGTGCCGACGGCGCTCGGAACCGAGCTGACCGGCTGGCGCACGTAGCCCTGTGCGAAGGCGAAGCCGACGACCCCGGCCTGCACGGTCTTCTCGTGGCCCTGGTCGTCGGTGATCGTCTTGCTCGACAGCACCGGTTTCATCGACAGGGTCACGTCGTGCCCGTCGCGGCGCACGACGACCGAGATCTGCTTCCCGGCCGCATCGCCGATGAGATTGGATGCCTTCTCGAAGTCGTTCCCGATCGCGTGACCGTCGACGCTGACGATCCGGTCGCCTGCCTTCAGGCCGGCGAGGGCGGCCGGTGCGACCGGGTCGTCGTCGGTGCACGTCGTCGACGTGCTGGTCGCGGGCTTCAGGCACTGCGACACCGAGTCGACGACGGGGATGCTGGAGGGCACGCCCACTCCGACGGTGATGATGCCGATCACCACGATGGCGATGACGAGGTTCGCGAACGGCCCCGCGAACATGATGATGATGCGCTTCCACGGGGCCGCGGCATAGAACGCGCGGTGCTCCTCGCCCTGCGGGACGGTCTCTGCGCTCGACTGCCGTGCGCTGTCGATTAGCTGCGCGAGGCGGCCGCGACGCGGCTGCTCGCCGTCGGGCCCTGGCGGGAACATGCCGATCATCGCGATGTAACCGCCGATCGGAAGCGACTTGACGCCGTATTCGGTCTCGCCCTTCTTCCGGCTCCACAGCGTGTTGCCGAAGCCGATCATGTACTGCGTGACCTTGACGCCGAAGATCTTGGCCGCCGTCAGATGACCGAGCTCGTGCAGGCCGATCGAGACGCCGATGCCGACGACGATCACGACGATTCCGAGCAGGAACAGCAGGACGGATTCCACGCGCCGAATGTAGCTGAACCGCCTAGGAAGCTGCCGCAAGACAGCTATGTGTGACGCGGTGGTCTGGGGCAGGCATCCCTCGCTCACATAGGCTTCATCTCGTGACGAATCCCGATCGCCCGACGAAGGCCCAGCGCCAGAACGCCGCACGTGAAAAGGCCCGCATCATGCGGGAAGAAGCCAAGCGCAAGCAACGCCGCAACAGGTTCTTCCTGCAGGGGGGCATCGGCCTCGGCATCCTGGCCGTGATCGTGATCGCGGTAGTCGTGATCGTCAACGTGTCGCGGCCCACGTCGAACGCCGGGCCCAAGAACATGAAGAGCGACGGCATCGTGCTCACCAGCACGACCGAGTACGTCGCCACCCCGGGCATTCCTCACGGCGGCAAGCCCACGCCGACCACGCAGCCCGACGACGGCCGCGCGCACATCACGATCTATGAAGACCTGCAGTGCCCGGTCTGCCAGGCGTTTGAGGAGTCCAACGACTCGCAGATCGCGCAGTGGCTCGATGCTGGCAGTGCGACGCTCGAGATCCACCCGATCTCGCTGCCGAACCTCGACGCGGCGTCGCAGGGCAACCACTACTCGAGCCGCGCGGCCAGCGCGATCGGCTGCGTCGCGCAGTACTCCCCTAGCAAGTTCTTCGCCGTGAACAAGGCCTTCTACGACAACCAGCCGGAAGAGGGCGGTACCGGCAAGACCGATGCCGAGATCATCTCGACGATCAAGAAGGGCGGCGCGAGCAGCTCGGCGATCAGCTCGTGCGTGAAGGACACGCGGTTCAAGGGCTGGGTGCAGGCCGCGAGCGACCGCGCCCTGAACGGCACCTCGATTCCGAACTCCAGCATCAAGCAGATCCAGGGCACCCCGACGATCATCGTCAACGGCAAGGAGTTCCAGCCGCCGCAGACGCAGGCCGGCTGGGGCGACACGGCGGCCTTCCTCTCGTTCGTGAAGTCGACCGTTCCCGGTTGGTCGCCGGACGGCTCGGGCTCCGGTTCGACGCCGACCCCGTCGCCGACCACTGCGGGCTGATCGGCCGCATCGCGCAACTTTTTCAGGGGGCTGGCCCGCCGCTATCGGCGCGGGCTAGCCTCCTGCCATGTCCGGCTCGTCTCACGTCGTGGTGGGCGCGGGCCTGATCGGCCGTCGCGTGGCGCAGCGACTTGTCGAACGCGGCGATCGCGTCACCCTCGTCACGAGGCGCGGCACCGAGCTTCACGGCGCGCGATCAGTGGCGGCGGATGCCTCAGACGCCGCCGCGCTGACGGCTGCGAGCGACCACGTCAGCACCCTCTTCCTGTGCGCCAACCCGGCGGTCTACAGCGCCGAGGAGTGGGCCAAGGTGTGGCCCCCGATCTTCCGGGCGGCCATCGCCGCGGCGCACGAAGCCGCCGCGGGCCTCGTCGTGATGGGGAACCTGTACCCGTACGGACAGTCGGACGGCCCGATGACCGAGCACTCCCCCGAGCTCACGACGAGCCCGAAAGGCCTGATCAGGAAATCGGGGTGGGAGCTGGTCAAGGCGGCGCACGATGCCGGCGAGCTGCATGCGGTCGAGGTGCGGGCGTCTGACTACTTCGGGCCGGGCGCAGGCCAGACCGCGATGCTCGGCGAGCGCTTCTTCGTGCCCGTGCTGGAATCGCGCACGGCCCGCGTGGTGGGCGACCCCGCGCAGCCGCACAGCTGGAGCTACCTCGACGACATCGCCGCGACGCTCGTCGCCGCCGCGGACTACCGCGGCGACTGGGGCCGCGTCTGGCATGTGCCGAGCGGCGCGCCGCACAGCGAGCTCGAGATCGCCGAGACGGTCAACGAGTGGTTCGGCACGCACGGCAAGGTCGCCCCGATTCCAGAACTCGCGCTGCGCACGCTCGCGCTGTTCAGCCCGCAGCTCAAGGGCGTCCTCGACGAGAGCTATCAGTTCACGCATCCGTTCGTCCTCGACTCGAGTGAGACAGAACGGATGCTTGGCGTGCACGCGACCCCGTGGGAGACCGCCCTGCGCGACACCGCCCAGAGCTATCGCAAGCTCTTCTAGCGCGCGGCGGCTAGCCCAAAGCGGCAATGAGCTGGTCGGCCGTGGCGCGGGTCCGCTGTTCTCTTCGGCGCGACGACTCGAAATGTCGGAATGCGCAGCGAGAACGGCATTTCGGGTCGTATGACGGGATGCCTGCCCCTCGCGACGACCTGAACTGCCGCAATCTGACGCCAAAACCGCATTACGGGTCGTCGCAGGAAGCAAGGCAGCGGCGCACGAGCTGCACGTCTCCGCAACTAAGTGAGGGATAGGCCGCCGGTATCGATCTCCTCGCCGAGCAGCACGAAGAACTGATCCACCCAATCAGCCGCATCGGCAGCATCCGTATAGAGCCAGCGTTGCGGCTTTCCGGAGGACGGTAGATCAACGGTCAGCCGGCGCGAATTGCCGCGGCGGTTCTCGATCATCAAGTCAGCGTGACCAGAACCGTGGAGAACTTCGGCGATTCCGTAGCCGCCCATCTGCCATTCACCGCGACGGCGCAGTTCCGCGACGATCGCCTCATCGGAGTTCATGGCTGATCTTGTCGTGAAGCGCCTCCGGCGACAACCGTCAGTGAGTCGGCCATGGCTCAACGACCCGCGGCGGCGATGAGCTGGTCGGCGGTCGCTCGGGCCCACTCCTCGGCGGCGGCGAGCGACTCGCGGCTCAGAGCGCCCTGCGGCTCATGCGCGTCGACCACCCGCTGCACGGTGTCGACGATGTCGAGGAATCCGATCTTGCGGTCGTGGAAGGCGTAGACGGCCTGCTCGTTCGCCGCGTTGAACACGGCAGGGTACGTGCCGCCGGCCTCGCCGACCCGCTTCGCGAGGGCGACCGCGGGGAACGCGGCGTCGTCGAGCGGCTCGAAGGTCCAGGCGTGCGACTGCGTCCAGTCGATCGGCGTGCCCACCCCCGCGACCCGATGCGGCCAGTCGAGGCCCAGCGAGATCGGAAGGCGCATGTCAGGCGGGCTCGCCTGGGCGAGAGTCGACCCGTCGACGAACTCGACGAGCGAGTGGATGACCGACTGCGGGTGCACCGTGACCTCAATGCGCTCGAACGACACGTCGAAGAGCAGGTGCGCCTCGATCACCTCGAGCCCCTTGTTCACGAGCGTCGCCGAGTTCGTCGTGACCATCAGGCCCATGTCCCACGTCGGGTGCGCGAGCGCCTCGCTGGGGGCCACGTCGGCGAGCGACTCGCGCGAGCGGCCCCGGAATGGACCGCCCGAGGCCGTGACGATCAGACGGCGCACCTCGTCGTGCGTGCCGGAGCGCAGCGCCTGCGCGAGCGCCGAGTGCTCAGAATCCACGGGCACGAGCTGACCGGGCTGCGCGAGGCCCGTGACCAGTTCGCCGCCGACGATCAGGCTCTCTTTGTTGGCGAGGGCCAGCGTGCGGCCGGTCTCGAGAGCCGCGAGCGTCGGGCCCAGGCCGACCGAGCCGGTGATGCCGTTGAGCACCACGTCGGCGTCGACCTCGCGCACCAGCGCCTCGGCCTCTGCGGCACCGAGCGCCGTGTGGGCGACGGAGAATTCGGATGCCTGAGCGGCGAGCCCTGCGGCATCCGTGCCCGCTGCCAAGCCGACCACCTCGAAACGGTCGCGGTTGCCTCTGATGACGTCGAGCGCCTGCGTTCCGATGGAGCCGGTCGAGCCGAGGATGATGACGCGTCGCACGGAACCATCATGCCGGGTGCCGGCGGCTCGGCTCAGTCGCAGGTGGTGCCCTGTGCGCCGGAGGACTGCACCTGCGCCGCCGTCATGTCCACGCCGAGGATGTCGACGACGAAGATCAGCGTCGAGTCCTTGGTGATGGTCTTCTGGCCGCTCGGCGGGTTGCTGCCGTAGCCGTCGGCCGGCGTCATGACGACCTCGACCTGCGACCCGACGGTCTGCCCCTCGAGCGCCTTCGCGAAGCCCTTCACGACCCCGGTCGTCGGGAACGCGCTGGGCACGGAGGCGAAGTCGCAGCCGTGTGAGGTGCCCCAGCTCTGGTCGAAGATCTTGCCGCTCTTCCACTCGGTGCCCTGGTACTGCACCGAGACGAGGTCACCGCTCGCGACCTTCGCGCCGGTGCCCTTCTTCAGCACGGCGACCTGGGTGGTCGACGGCGGCGTAGATGACTTGTCGTAGCTCACCTTCGGAGTGCCGTCTGCGGCATCCTTCACGGCCGGCATGCCGGGCTTCGCCGGCTGCGGCGCGCCCGTGGCCTTGTCTGCCTTCGCCTCGAGGATGTCGCCGACGAAGACCAGCGTGTCGCCGGGCTTGACGCTGCCATCGCTGAAGTCGCTGGTGACCGTCTTCGCGCTGCCGAAGGCGGTCGACGCTTTCGCGGCGTAGACGATGCGACTGCCGACGGGCTCGCAGCCGAACATGCGGGTGAAGCCCGGCGCCTGGCTCGAGGCGCCGAGGCGCAGCGCGAACTGGCCGCGGTCGGCGCCCCAGCCCGAGGGCGCCTGCAGAGTCGCGCCGCTCGTGGCGTCGTAGGCGGCGAAGCCGATGACCACCTTCGTGCCCGCCTTCACGTCGTCGCCGCTGCCCTTGGTCACGACGGTGCGCTGCTCGGACTTCGCCGAAGCACCCTTGGTCACCTTGACCGTCGGCGTGCTGCCCTGCGCGCCGCTGATCTGCACGCCGTCGCTCACTGCGCCCGGCTTCAGGGAGCAGTCGACCGACACGGTCTTGGCGGTGCTCGACGTCGGCTTCGGGGTGCTCTTGGTCTTCGCGTCGCCACCGCCCGCGCAGGCGGTGAGCAACAGGGCGGACGCCGCCGCGAGGACGACGATGGACAGCGATTTGCGCACGAAAGAACTCTCGGTAGAAGACGTGGGGAGCTCACAGTCTGCACCACGGACTTATCCGGAGTCTCAAGATCGGGTGCACGTAAGGTGGGCGCGTGCAGGTCAGCCGAGCCACCGTCTGGACAGCCCGGGCCGCCGCGGCGGTCGTACTGCTCGTCATCGCGACGGCACTCACAACACTCACTGTGCAGACCGCGCACGAGAACGCGGCGGCCACGGCGCCCCACGTGACGCACCTCACCAAGAAGACGAAGCTGCCGCCGTTCGAGGCGGGTGACCTGATCAGCGACGACTCGTTCTTCAATGCCGACGCCATGACGCGTGAGGGCGTGCAGCAGTGGCTGCTCGAGATGCCGTGCACGCCGCGCGACAACTCCCCCTGCCTCGCGTTCTTCCACCAGAAGACCGAGACACGCGCGGCGAACGCGAACTGCTCTCGCTATGCCGGCGCCGCCGACGAGACCGCGGCCGCGATCGTCACAAAGGTGGCGCACGCCTGCGGCATCAGCCCCCGCGTGCTGCTGGTTCTGGTGCAGAAGGAGCAGTCGCTGGTCACGCACCCCAGCGCGTACGGCTATCAGCGGGCGACCGGGTATGCCTGCCCCGATACGGCGAAGTGCGACGAGAAGTACTTCGGATTCTTCAACCAGCTGTACTCCGCCGCATGGCAGTTCCGCGAGTACGGCAACCCCGACGATCACTGGAAGGTCAGGCCCGGCACCGTGAAGGTGCAGTACTCGCCGGATGCCTCGTGCGGGGCATACCCGGTTCACATCGCGAACCAGGCCACAGCGGATCTGTATCTCTACACGCCCTACCAGCCCGACGCCTTCACGCGCGCTCACCCCGACGGGCCCGCGCACGGCTGCTCTGCCTTCGGCAATCTCAACTTCTTCCGCCTCTACAGCGCCTGGTTCGGCGACGCCCGAGCCGTGCGATTCCCCGAATGGTGGGGGCCGTGTCTCGACAATGTCGACGGCATCGCATGCCGCACGGGGCATTGAACTGCGATTACCCTTGGCGGAATGGCACTCGAAGCTGACCCCTCCGAGGCGGCGGCCGGCCGCGATGCCGATCTCGAGGACAAGGTCGAGGCATCGCCCGATATCAGTCACGCCAACCGTGGGCTCTATACCCTCGCCAGGCTGACCATTGCGCCGCTCGCGCGGGCGATCTTCCGGCCCCGGGTGATCGGCAGGCACAACGTTCCGAAGCGCGGCCCGGTCATCATCGCGAGCAATCACCTGTCGTTCATCGACTCCGTCGCCATTCCGATGGTCGCGCCGCGCCGCGTGCGGTTCCTGGCCAAGTCGTCGTATTTCGACGGCACCGGCTTCCGCGGCGGACTGTCGCGACTGTTCTTCAGCTCGGTCGGCGCGATCCCCGTGGTGCGTGGGGCCGGATCTGCAGCGCAGGCAGCGCTCGATCAGTCGCGCCGCATCATCGAGTCGGGGGACGCATTCGCGCTGTACCCGGAAGGGACACGCTCGCTCGACGGGCGGCTCTACAAGGGCCGCACGGGCGCCGCGTGGCTCGCACTCACGACCGGTGCCCCCGTCGTTCCCGTCGGGCTGAAGCGCACGAACGACTTCCTGCCTGTCGGTGCCAAGATCCCCCGCCGGGTGCGGATCACGGTCGAGTTCGGCAAGCCGCTCGACCTCACGCACTTCGGGCCCGCCGACTCAGGTAAGGCGCGCAGGCTCGCGACGGACGAGATCATGGCCGCGATTCAGAAGCTCTCGGGGCAGGAACTCGCGGGCGCCTACAACGAGGCGCCGCCGAGCGGCACCGTCGAGCGCGTCAAGCGGATGTTCCACCCGGAGCGGCTCTAGCGCACACGGTCGCCCCGAAGCACGCGAGGTGCGGCCTCGGCCGAAGAGCCGCTCAGCCGGCGACGGTGATCGACGGCTCGTGGCCGACGGGGAAGTTCACCGATGATGCGATGAAGCACATGCGCTGAGCCTCGTGGTGCAGCTCTTCCGCAAGGGCTAGCTGCGAGGCATCCGTGATCACCACGCGCGGTCGCAGCGTCGCGGACGTAAAGTGGCCGCCTCCGTCTGGCGTCTGCTGCATCGTGCCGATCGCGTCGTCGTCGTACGAGACGACGGTGACGCCCGCGACCATTGCTGCGTGCAGATAGCTGAGCATGTGGCACTGCGACAGCGCCGCGAGCAGCAGTTCTTCGGGGTTCCACCGATCGCGATCGCCGCGGAATGCGGGGTCCGAGCTGCCGGCGATGTCGGCTTTGCCCGCCGCGCTGACCGTGTGCTCACGGCCGTAGTCGCGGTAGCCGCTGGTGCCCGTTCCCCGATTCCCGCTCCAGCTGACCGTGACGGCGTAGTGATGCTCGAGTGCCATGGCGCCAGTCTGGCACTTCGCCGACATGGCTCGGGGCGGTGCGGCGCGGGGCGGCGCGGTGGCACGCGGGACCGCCCGCCGCCGAGGCCCGAACGGGGGCCGCGGCTAGGATTTCCGCATGAGCTCCACGACGACTGCTCCCCCCGCCGAGTACACCCTGCCGCAGGAGCGCCGCGTGGTCACCGAGATCCCCGGCCCAAAGTCACGTGAGCTGCACGCCCGCCGGCAGGCCGTCGTCGCAGCGGGGGTCTCGAGCGCTCTGCCGGTCTACATCCAGCGCGCGAACGGCGCCTTCCTGGAAGACGTCGACGGCAACCGCTTCCTCGACCTGGGCGCGGGCATCGGCGTCACGACCGTCGGGCACACCCAGCCCGAGGTGGTCGCCGCCGCCACCGCCGCGCTCGGCTCACTCACGCACGGCATGGCGACGATCACGCCTTACGAGTCGTATGTGCAGGTCGCCGAACTGCTCGCCACGCACACCCCCGGGGACTTCCCGAAGAAGTCGATCCTCGTGAACTCGGGCGCCGAGGCTGTCGAGAACGCCGTGAAGATCGCGCGCAAGGCCACGGGGCGGCGCGCGGTCGCGGCCCTCGAGCACGCCTACCACGGCCGCACCAACCTCACGATGGCGATGACGTTCAAGGCGATGCCGTATTCGGCGGGCTTCGGGCCGTTCGCACCCGATGTGTACGCCGTGCCGGGGTCCTACCCGTTCCGGGATGGCCTGAGCGGGGCGGATGCCGCCGCCCGCACGATCCTCTACCTCGAGAAGCACATCGGCGCCGCAGATCTCGCCTGCCTCGTCGTCGAGCCGATCCAGGGTGAGGGCGGCTTCATGGTTCCCGCAGACGGGTACCTTCCGGCCCTTCAGCAGTGGTGCACCGACAACGGCGTGGTCTTCGTCGCCGATGAGATCCAGACGGGCATGGCGCGCACCGGCGCGTACTACGCGAGCGAGCACTTCGGCCTCGTTCCCGACGTCGTGCTGACCGCGAAGGGCATCGCGGGCGGCCTACCGCTCGCCGCCGTCACCGGCCGAGCCGAGATCATGGATGCCGCGCACCCCGGTGGCCTCGGCGGCACCTTCGGAGGCAACCCCGTGGCGTGTGCCGCGGCCGTCGCTGTCTTCGAGCAGATCGAGAAGCGGCGCCTCTTCGCCGAGGCACAGCGCATCGAGACGACCTTCCGCCCCATGCTCGAGCAGCTTCGCGCCAAACACGACGTCATCGGCCATGTGCGAGGCATCGGCGCGATGCTCGCTATCGAGCTCGTGGAACCGGGCACTCGAGAAACCACCAAGACACCACACGCGACGGCGGTGAGCGCGATCATCGCGCACGCCGCGCAGAACGGCGTCCTGCTGCTCTCGGCCGGGACGTACGGCAATGTGCTGCGCTTCCTGCCGTCGCTCGCGGTCACCGACGCGCACCTGGCCGAAGCTGCCGGAATCATCGACGAAGCGCTGGCGGCACTGTGAGCGACCGCATCCAGACCCCGGCGCACGGCCTCTCCGGCCTCTCCGACCTCACCGGCGCGACGAGCCGCGCCGACCAGACCGCCACCCTTGCCGCCTCGGCTGAGCTCGCGGTCGTCGTGCGCGGCGACTTCATCGAATCGCGTCACGCCGGCAGCGCGGTCGTTCTCGGACAGGAGGCCGCGGTGCTGCGCACCGTCGGCGACCCCGACGCCCCGGTGTTCGCGCGCTCGTCGCTCAAGCCGATCCAGGCTCTGGCCGCGCTCTCGGCCGGTGCCGAGCTGGAGGGCGCCGAGCTCGCCGTCGCGGCGGCGAGCCACACGGGCACCCCTGCCCACGTCACCGCAGTGCGCAGCATCCTCGCAAAGGCTCAGCTGCCCGCGACCGCGCTGCAGTGCCCCGCTGTCATGCCCGCCGACGCCGAGGCGCGTGCCGGAGTGCGTGCGAGCGGCGGCGGCTCCGAGCCGATCTACATGGAGTGCTCCGGCAAGCACGCCGCGATGCTGCTCGCGTGTGTGGCGAACGGGTGGGACATCGACGGCTACCTCGACCCTGAGCACCCGGTGCAGAAGCACATCGTCGACACGATCGAGCGACTCACGGGCGAGAAGGTCGCCAACGTGGCGGTCGACGGCTGCGGTGCGCCGACCTTCGCCGTCTCGCTGACCGGGCTCGCCCGCGGCATCCAGCGCATCGCGACGGCCCAGGCGTCGTCGCCGTTCGCGCTCTACAAGAAGGCGGCCGCCGTCACGCAAGCCGTACGCGACTTCCCGTGGGCGATCCACGGTCAGGGCCGCAGCGACAGCGTGCTCGTCGAGCGGCTCGGAGTTCTCGCGAAGCGCGGCGCAGAGGGCCTGCAGGTCGTGGCGGCGCCGGATGGCACCACGGTCGCGCTCAAGGTCCTCGACGGAGCGCATCGGCCCGCGACCGTCGTCGCCCTGACACTGCTCGTCAAGGCTGGAGCGCTCAGTGCGGCTTCCGTCGCCGCTGTGCTGCCTGACGTGGTCGGCGCAGTCCTCGGCGGCGGGCGCCCGGTCGGCGAAGTCCGCCCCGTCGTCTGACACGCGCAACCGATTCCGCCGCCTGCGCTGCCAGCAGAGACGGATTCCGTCGAAAACCGCACGCGATGCTGTCGATCTCGCCCCCTCCCGGGGTAGCCTGTGGGCTGGCCCACGAGGCCGGTCACCGACGACAGGAGCGACATGCGCATCGCAGTACCCCGCGAGATCAAGGACAACGAATACCGCGTGGCGATCACGCCCTCCGGCGTGCATGCGCTGACCGGCAACGGCCACCGGGTCGTCGTCGAGGCCGGCGCCGGGCTCGGCTCGTCCATCACGGACGATGAGTTCCGCGACGCGGGCGCCGTCATCGAAGCGGATGCCGCCAACGTCTGGGCCGACGCCGAGCTCGTGCTCAAGGTCAAGGAGCCGATCGCCTCGGAGTACGGCTACTTCCGCGAGGGGCTCGTGCTCTTCACCTACCTTCATCTCGCCGCCGACCGGCCGCTGACCGACGCGCTCGCGGCCGCCGGGGTCACCGCGATCGCCTATGAGACGGTGCAGCTTCCCGGGCGACAGCTGCCGCTGCTCGCGCCGATGAGCGAGGTCGCCGGGCGACTCGCGCCGATCGTCGGCGCGAACACTCTCATGAAGCCTGCCGGCGGCGTCGGGCTGCTCGTTCCTGGCGTTCCCGGAACACGGCCGGCCGACGTGGTGATCATCGGCGGCGGCGTCGCCGGCTCGAACGCCATCACGACTGCCGTGGGCCTCGGAGCGCAGGTCACCGTGCTCGACACCAACATCGAGAGGCTGCGCCAACTCGATGACCTGTACCAGGGCCGCATCAAGACCATCGCATCGAACCCCCTCGAGATCGAAAAGGCGGTCACCGCCGCCGACCTCGTCGTCGGGTCGGTGCTGATTCCCGGCGCGAAGGCGCCCAAGCTCGTCACGAACGATCTCGTCGCCCGCATGCGCCCCGGCAGCGTTCTCGTCGACATCGCGATCGATCAGGGCGGATGCTTCGAAGACAGCCACCCGACGACCCACAGCGCCCCGACCTTCCGGGTGCACGACTCGATCTTCTATTGCGTGGCCAACATGCCGGGCGCGGTCGCCAACACCTCCACTTACGCGCTTACGAACGCGACGCTTCCCTATCTGCGCGCCATCGCGGCCCACGGGTGGCGCGCGGCGCTGGCCGCCGACCCGGCACTCGCGCTCGGACTCAACGTGCATGCCGGCGCCGTCGTCAACGAGGGCGTCGCCACCGCGCACGGGCTTGAGCTCGGCTCGCTGGGGTCCGTGCTCGCGGCCTAGCAAAGAGGTCACGCCGCCTCCAATACGCAGCGGCGCATGCGCCCGTCGGCGAAGATCAGCCAGCCGGCGCCCGAGCCGGGCGCGAGCGGAGGCGGCAGCGCACGGCTGCGCGTGAGCGCGCGCACGTCCGCCGCGTCGCAGCCGGCGAACACGACCGGATGCCGCGCCTTCAGCGTGGCGAAGAGAGACCACCTTCCCATCCAGGCGTCCGGATCACCGACAAGCAGCACGCCCGTCGGCAGACGCCCGTCAGCGAGCAGCGCCTCCGGCGTGAGCGCGCCCATCGCTGGCGGTTGCGTCAAGTCGATGACCGCCTCCGCCGGCAGTCCCGCCGCCCGCGCCCGCGAGACGACGCGCGCGGGGGCGCGACTGACCAGAACGGTCGCGCTCCCACGCGCGGGCACGAGCGGCACCCGCGTCGGCGGCTCGCCCGGCTCCGACACGCGCCTGCCGTCGACGGTCTCGAGGTGCGGGCCGGGCGCGAGGAACTGCACGCGCCTACCGCGCCAGATGCCGCCGCCGGCCGGCATCCCCTCGTCCCACAGCTCAGCCGGGGCGCCGGCGAGCACGTGGTCCTGGCGACTCGCCTGGCGCAGCAGCACCGTCTCGCGCGCGAGCCTGAGAGCGCCCCGCAACGGACCCGTCTGGCGCTGCGCCGCGACGACCGGGTAGACGCCGGCGGCCGGCCCGTCGCGAAGGATGCGTGACAGCCGATCGCACCACGCCACCGCGTACTCCTCACCGAGCCGCGCGCAGATCGCATCGGCGTCGTCGATGGCGAGCACCAGTGGCGAGGCATCGGCTGCCCCGGCATCCTCGCAGCGCTCGGCGGCGGCCTCGACAGCGTCCCAGGCCTGCTCGCGGTCGGCGCCGACGACGATCGACTCGACACCGGCGGACTCCGCCAGCAGCCGCAGCACGCTCGACTTGCCGCTACGGGCCGCGCCCAGCACGACCACCGGGGCCTCCTCCGGCCGGAACTGCAGCATGGCGCGCTGCTGCTGATCGGGCAGATCGGCGAGCCCGACGACCTGCGGCCCTGCCTCGGCCGGCAGGTCGCCGCGCGTCAGCACCGCAGGCAACGGGTCGAGCCAGGGCCTGCGCGGCGGCGCGTGGCGACCGGTCGCCGTGGCGAGCTCGCCGAGGTCGGCGCTCGTCGTCCGCGCGATCTGCACCTCGGTCGCGGCGCCGTCGATCGAGAGGATGCAGCGGCCGGGTGTCGACGCAGAGAGTCTGGCCGCGGCATCCGTGCCGACGACCCACCTGCTGTCGGCCTCTGACTGCACGCGCAGGCTCAGCCGCAACGGGCAATTGGCGACCAACGCGTCGCGCATCACGCCCGCGGGCCGCTGCGTGGCAAGGATGAGGTGGATGCCGAGCGCACGCCCACGCGCGGCGATGTCGGTGAATAGGCCGCCGAAGTCGGGGAACGCGTCGATCATCGCCGCGAACTCATCCACGAGGATGACGAGGCGCGGCAGCGCACCCCTCGCCTCGGCCACGTCGCGCACGCCGAGCCGAGCGAGCTCGGCCTCTCGGCGCCGAAGCTCGGCCGACAGACTGCTCAGGGCTCGCGCCGCCTCGCCGTGCTGCAGGTCGGTGATCACCCCGACGACGTGCGGCAGCACCGCCAGCGGCTGGAAGGCGGTTCCGCCCTTGAAGTCCACCAGCAGCACGACGACCTCATCGCTCGACCTGCCAGACACCATGCCGGCGACCCAGCTGACCAGCAGCTCGCTCTTGCCGCTTCCGGTGACACCCGCCACCACCGCGTGCGGCCCGTGCGACACGAGGTCGACCTCGGCGATGCCATGCAACGTGCGGCCGATCGAGGCACGCAGGCCGAGACCGCCCGCGGCCGGGAGGTCACCGAACGCGACCTCGCTCGGCAGGCTGCGCGACGCCGCACCGAGGCCGAGGCCAGCGGCGCGCGACGCGAGCGTCGCAGCGAAGCGCTCGGCGTTGGCCCGTGAGACGAGCTCGGGCTCGACGGCTGCCTCGAGCAACTCACGTTCGCGCGGAACGGCACCGCCCCAGGAGCCCCCACCGCGCACGGCGCCGCTCGGAAACACCTCGACCGCGGCGACGATCGGCGAGCTGAGCGAGACCACCGCGGTGAACCCCGGCGGCACGAGCCGGGCGTCGGCGAAGACACCGAGGCGGGGCACGACGCCGCCGGCGGGCGCGGTGTGGTGCGGCAGCTGCTCGAGCCAGTCCCATTCGCCCAGGGCGCGGCCCGCGGCATCCATCAGCTCGGGCGGCGCAAGACGGCCGGGTGGCAGTGAGGAATACAGCTGAACGACGAGCCCGCGCAGATACGCCCGCGCGAGCACCTCGGGCCCGCAGACGGCGACGCCGCTTTCCGGACGGGCCACCACGGGCGCGCACTCAAGCCGGCCCGCCGCGCGCTGCAGCTCGAGCTCGTCGGCCTCGCGCGCGTCACCCGAGACGGCCACCGCACTGGCGACCGTGCCGAGCCCCAGGCTCACGACGGCGTCCTCACCCTTCCACAGGCGTGTTCCATCGAGCCCGTCGAGGGCAGCGGCGGCGCCGGGCGTCGACCGAAGGAGAGCGCGGCGCTCGGCCTCGTGCGCCGCCTCCAGCCGCTCGCGCAGCCGCGCCAGCTCGCCGGCTCGTTCGGCCGCTGCCGTGCGACTCTCGCGCCCGCGCCCACGACGCCCCTCGACCAGCGACATCACGGCCGCGACCGGCCCGAGAGCGGCGAACGCCAGCGAGTACGGCGAATGCGTCATGAGCCACAGGGCACCGGCCATCACGACCGGCGTCACGAAGGCAGCCCACGACATGCGGGCGGGTCGCGGCGCGGGTGGCTTCGGCGGAAGGGCGAGCGAGGTGGTCACCTGCCCAGGACAGCACGGCCCAGGCATCCGCCATCGCCCCGAATCCCCGAAATGTGGAGAGCGCACGCAACCCCGCACCTGTGCTGGGGAAGATGCGTGAGTCAGCCCACGATCAGATACTGATCGCCCAGTTCGACGCGCGACCCACGGGCCACGCGGTAGCGGCGCCCCGGCTCGCACTCACGGCGCAGGCCGTCCGCGCCGATGATCGCGGTGCCGTTCGACGAGAAGCGGTCGAGCACCCACAGCTCATCGCCCTCGACGCCGAACTCAAGATGCGTCTTGGACACCGAGCGCCCGGGGTCCGCGAGCGCAATGAGCTGATCGAAGCTCTCCCCCGGGACAGCGGCCGGCTTGCGGCCGACGAGGCCGCTGCCGGCGACGATCACGCGCTCGCCCGTCGACGCCGCGAGAACCCACGTGGGCACCGGCGTCGACAGGTCGCCCTGGTCGGGCAGCGCCGAGGGCTCGATGACCGCAGGCGTCGGCGCCGCGGCTTTCCGCCGCGCCGCAGACTCGCTGATCGTGCGCAGCACCGAGGCGGTCACGACCTGCGTGTCCGTGGGCCGGTTGTCGTCGACCGGGCGGCGCAGATAGGGCGTCGCCTCGACCGCGCTGCCGCATTCGCCGCAGAAGATCGCGCCCTCGAAGAGCTCGCTTCCGCACACGCGGCATGTCAGTGCTCCGGTCCCCTGCACGACCTCACGATAACTCGCGCACTCGGGAACGACGCGAGGTCACGCCGTGACCGGGCCGGTTCGCGCGTGCCTGTCGTCGCCCCCAGTTCGGGGCTTCACCGAAGCGAGCTCTGGTGTTCCGAGCACATCGACCACCACCACGCTGACGTTGTCACGCCCGCCGTTGCCGAGCGCGGCGTCCATCAGTCGCCGCGAAGTATCGGCGGCCGACGTGCCGATCGACAGGAAGTGACGGATGCCGTGCTCGGTGAGCTCCTTCGTCAGACCGTCCGAGCACACGAGCAGGCGCGACCCCGCGACGATCGGGATCAGCCAGAAATCCGGAACGGGGTCCTCGTTGAAGCCGACGGCACGGGTGATCACGTTCGCGTGCGGGTGCACCTCGGCCTCTGCCGGGGTGATCAGCCCACGGTCGAGCAGCTGCTGCACGATGCTGTGGTCGACCGTGAGCTGTTCAAGCACGCCGCTCTCGAGCTGATACACCCGCGAGTCGCCGATGTTGAACACGAGCCAGTAGGGCTCGCCGTCGCGCAGCGTGAGGGCGATTCCCGTCACCGTCGTGCCGGTGCCCAGATCGGTCACGCCGACGCCCTCACTCATGTCCCCGACAGCGGCCCGCAACGCGTCGCTGATCTCGGGCGGGTCGATGAAGCGCCGGCCGAGCTGCTCAGACAGCCGCTTGATGACCGCCGAGCTCGCGAAGTCGCCCGCCTCGTGGCCGCCCATGCCGTCTGCGACCGCGAAGATCGGGGCGCGCGCCAGCACGCTGTCCTCGTTGACCGCTCGGCGGTGGCCGCGATCGCTCGCCGCAGACCACGAGAGCGTGATGCGCGCGCCCTCGCGCTCAGGCACGACGATGTCGTGCCGACGGCTGCTGCGACCGATTTGAGTCACAGAGGTCTCCCGACGATGGAGTGGGTCAGTGGTCGCAGACAGCCTAGTCAGTCGACGGCATCTGAATCAGCATCCGTTCAGCCCTTGTTGACTTACTCACCAATAAACGACATGACGTGCTTGATGCGCGTGTAATCCTCGAAGCCGTACTGCGACAGGTCCTTGCCGTAGCCCGAGTGCTTGAACCCACCGTGCGGCATCTCGGCCACGATCGGAATGTGGGTGTTGATCCACACGCAGCCGAAGTCGAGATTCTTGGCGAAGCGCATGGCGCGGCCGTGGTCGCGCGTCCACACGGAGGACGCGAGGCCGTACTGAACGCCGTTCGCGTGCCGCAGCGCCGCGGCCTCGTCGCGGAACGTCTGCACGGTGATGACCGGGCCGAAGATCTCGGTCTGGATCTGCTCGTCGTCCTGCTTCAGCCCGTCGAGCACGGTCGGCTCGATCAGGAATCCCCGCTCGCCCCTGCGCGCGCCGCCCGTCACGACGTTCGCGTGGTCGGGCAGTCGCTCGAGGAACCCCATGACGCGCGCGAACTGGTCCGCGTTGTTGACGGGGCCGAAGAAGGCGCCGTCATCGCCCGGCAGGCCGACCGGCGTGTTCTCACGCGCATAGGCCGCGAGCGCCGCCACGAACTCGTCGTGGATGCGCTCGTGCACGAGCACGCGCGTGGCCGCCGTGCAGTCCTGCCCTGCGTTGAAGTAGCCGGCGCTGGCGATACCCTCGACGGCCTTGTCGATGTCGGCGTCGTCGAACACGATCACGGGCGCCTTGCCGCCGAGTTCGAGATGGACGCGTTTGAGATCGAGGGATGCCGCACGCGCGACTTCCATTCCCGCTCGAACCGACCCCGTGATCGACACCAGCTGGGGCGTCTTGTGGTCGATCATCGCGGCACCCGTGCCGCGGTCGCCGACGATCACGTTGAGCACGCCGGCCGGCAGGAACTCGGCGGCGACCTCGGCGAGCAGCAGCGTCGACTGCGGGGTCGTGTCCGACGGCTTCAGCACCGTCGTGTTCCCCGCGGCGAGCGCCGGCGCGAACTTCCACACCGCCATGTTCAGCGGGTAGTTCCACGGCGTCACCTGGCCGACGACGCCGATCGGCTCGCGGCGCACGAAGCTCGTGTGGTCCTTCATGTACTCCGCCGCTGCACGGCCCTCGAGGTTCCGCGCGGCGCCGGCGAAGAAGCGGATCTGGTCGACCGAGAGCAGGATCTCGTCGGCCACGAGGTTCGCGCGCGGCTTCCCCGTGTCCTGCGACTCCAGATCGGCGAACTCGTCGGCGCGGCGCTCGAGTTCGTCGGCGATGCGGAAGAGGGCGAGCTGGCGTTCCCCGGGGGTCGTCTCACGCCAGGTCTCGAACGCGTCGGAGGCAGCTCGGAAGGCTCGATCGACGTCTTCGGGCGACGAGATCGGCGCTTGCGCGTATTCCTCTTCGGTCGCCGGGTCGATCAGCGACAGGGTGTGTTCGGCCGAGGCATCCGTGTATTCGCCTGCGATGAAATTCTTCAGCGTGCGCGTCATGCGGCAGACTCTACCGATTTCGTTGCAAACCCGCGCCACCTCATACGGATTCACTTGCCGGCACCCGACTGCACTGACAGAATCGACGTATGTCGACTGCTCCGCGCGCCGCCGCGCCCCGCGCCCAGTCACTCGATGCCGTCTCGAAGTCGATCATCGAGCAGCTGCAGGAGGACGGCCGCCGCTCGTACGCCGAGATCGGGAAGGCCGTCGGCCTGTCAGAGGCCGCGGTGCGCCAGCGGGTGCAGAAGCTTACCGAGTCCGGCGTCATGCAGATCGTCGCCGTCACCGACCCGATGCAGCTCGGCTTCTACCGGCAGGCGATGATCGGCATCCGCGCCAGCGGCGACACGCGTGTCGTCGCCGAGCGGCTGGCGGCGCTCGACGCCGTCGACTACGTCGTGCTCACCGCGGGCGACTTCGACATCATCGTCGAGGTCGTGTGCGAGAGCGACGACGAGCTGATCTCGCTGCTCAACTCCGAGATCCGCGCCATCGAGAACGTGGTCTCCACAGAGACCTTCGTCTACCTCCGGCTGCAGAAGCAGCACTACAACTGGGGCACGCGCTGAGCCCTCGGCTCAACGCCGCCCGACAAGGGGAATCGAGCAACTCATGACCGACACGATCGCTCCCACCACCGTCTACACCGAGGCCGAAGACGCCGCACTGCGCGCCAAGGCGAAGGACCACCTGTGGATGCACATGTCCTCGCAGGGACCCATCGAGGCCGGGCAGACGCCCATCATCGTGCGCGGTGAGGGCCACACCATCTGGGACACCCGCGGCAAGTCCTACATCGACGGCCTCGCCGGCCTGTTCACGGTGAACGCCGGCCACGGGCGCCGCCGCCTCGCCGAGGTCGCCGCGAAGCAGGCCGAGCAGCTGGCCTTCTTCCCGCTGTGGTCGTATGCACACCCTGCGGCGATCGAGCTCGCCGACCGGCTGGCCGATTTCGCGCCGGGTGACCTGAACCGGGTGTTCTTCTCGACCGGCGGCGGCGAGGCGGTCGAGACCGCGTTCAAGCTCGCGAAGAACTACTGGAAGCTCGTCGGCAAGCCCGGCAAGCACAAGGTGATCTCGCGGGCGATCGCCTATCACGGCACCCCGCAGGGGGCGCTCGCGATCACGGGCCTTCCGGGGCTCAAGCAGCAGTTCGAGCCTCTGACGCCCGGCGGGTTCCGCGTGCCGAACACCAACTACTACCGCGCGGAAGAGAACGGCTTCCCCGGCGGCACCGAAGAGGAGTTCGGCCTGTGGGCTGCCGAGCGCATCCGCCAGGCGATCGAGTTCGAGGGCGAGGACTCCGTTGCGGCCGTCTTCCTCGAGCCCGTCCAGAATTCGGGCGGATGCTTCCCGCCGCCGCCCGGGTATTTCCAGCGTGTTCGCGAGATCTGTGACGAGTACGACGTGCTGCTGGTGTCTGACGAGGTGATCTGCGCCTTCGGCCGCATCGGCTCGATGTTCGCCTCGGTCGACTTCGGCTACCAGCCCGACATGATCACCTGCGCGAAGGCGCTGACCTCCGGCTACTCCCCCATCGGCGCGACGATCGTCAGCGATCGCATCTACGAGCCGTTCCGCACCGGCGAGAACAACTTCCTGCACGGGTACACCTTCGCGGGGCATCCGGTCTCAGCCGCCGTCGCACTCGAGAACCTCGCCATCTTCGAGGAAGAGGGGCTCAACCAGCGCGTCGTCGACAACTCGCCGCTGTTCCGCGCCGAGCTCGAGAAGCTGCTCGAGCTGCCGATCGTCGGCGACGTGCGCGGCGCAGGGTACTTCTTCGGCATCGAGCTCGTGAAGGACAAGGCGACGAAGGAGACCTTCACCGCCGAGGAGTCCGAGCGGCTGCTCAAGGGCTACGTCTCGCACGAGCTGTTCGAGAACGGGCTCTACTGCCGTGCCGACGACCGGGGCGACCCCGTCATCCAGCTCTCGCCGCCGCTGACCGTCGGGCCCGCGGAGTTCGTGCAGATGCGCGAGATCCTCGAGGGTGTGCTGAAGGACGCCTGGGCGAAGCTGTGATCAGCTGAAGCGATCGGATGCCGCGACTGCGGTGATTTCGGCGTAGGGCGCACGTTTTTTGGCAGAACGTGCGCCCTTCGGCGATTCGTCCGCGCGAACTTGCCCCGCAGGAGCACTACCCGACCGGCGCTACGCGAGCAGCGACTCGAGGTACTGCACCGTGTCCTGCCAGCCGGTGACGGCGTGGGTGCGGACGCCCGTGCGGACCACGGGGTAGTCGTTGCCGTCGGGGTCGAGGCGGTCGCCGACGAAGATCATGTCGTCGATCGAGATGCCCGAGACCTCGGCGAGGCGCTCCATCGCGTAGCCCTTGTCGACGCCTTTGCGTGTGATGTCGATCGACGTCGAGCCGCCCGAGCGCACCGAGAGCTCGGGCAACTGGGATTGAACGGATGCCGCCAGCCGATTCTTCTTCTCGCCGGTGGGGTCCCACGCCTTCTTCGGCTCGACGGGCGCCTTCTGACCGAGGGCGGAGAAGGTGATCTGCGACCCGCGGTCCTCGAGGATCGGGCCCCAGGTCTCAGTCTCCCAGTAGCCGAACTCCTTCGCGGTGTTCTCGATCGCGGCGAGCGCGGCCGACTTCTCCTCGGGATTGAGCCCGTCCTCGTACTGCATCACCCACGCGCCGCCGGTGTAGCGCCAGTACTGCGTGCCGGTGACCGGCATGAGGAACAGCCGGCCGAGGCCCTCCGGTGAAGCATCCGTCAGTCGCTCGATCACCTGCTCGCGGAACTGTCCGATCTGGCCGCCCGAGATGATGGCGACGGATGCCTGCTCGAGCAGCCGCGCGAGAACAGCGGCCACCGCGTCAGGCAGCGGCGACTTCGACGGAGCGAGCGTGTCGTCGAGGTCGAAGGCGATCAGCTCGGCGTCGATGGGCATGCGAATGACTCTCTGCGGTGTGCGACGAGGGATGACGAGGGATTGGCTCGATCGTATCGGCAGCACCTCGGCGGCGGCGCTGACGGATTGCCGGGTTGCCACGACCTCCGCGTCGATCCGGTCACCGTGACACTCACTCGCTGAGTTCCGGCATGACGTAGGCCCAGCCGGGCAGGTGACCTTGCCGCAGCACGCTCTGCAGCAGTTCGGCCAGGCCGTAGCTCGGGTCGAGCTCGCGCGCGCGGTCGACGAAGTGACCGGCCACGGAGCCGCGACCCTGCGACCAGTGCAGCCACGCGAGCACCGTGAGCGGCATATGCGCGACGTCATCCGGAGAGAGCGCGGAGACCTTTGCCATCAGGGCGATCGCGCGGGCGATACGGCCACGGTCGGGCGGCTCGGCACTGCCGATGCCCATCAGGTCGAGGGCGATGGTGTCGTCGCCGGGGCCGATCTCGCCGTCTTCGATGCGCCCGGCCTCATCGAGCAGCTCAAGCCCGCGGTCAGGCCCCCACGCCCAGGTGAACAGCACGGCGTCGCGCAGTTCCGGATAGAGCAGCACCGGCATGATCGCCGCGAGCTCGTCGCTGTCGGCGCTCGACGGGTCGAGCGCTACGAACTCTTCCGCCGCGATGATCGGCCGCAGCACCTCGGTGTCGCGGATTGCTCGATCGATCGCCGCATCGAACGCCTGCCGTGCGAGGTAGCCGACCACAGGCAGCTCGGCGAGCTGCTCAGGAGCCTCGGCCGCAACCTCGCACCCTTCCGCGCCGAGCGGCGCCTCGGCCAACTCGTCGAGCGCGTGGGGGATGCCGGCGTCATGCCCGTCGTAGGCGCCCCACGCATCCTCGGCGACGCAGAGCGCGTCGTGCACGACGAAGCCCGAGTCGAGCAGGCGGTGAATGAGAGGGCGAATGAAGGATGCCCGCGGCACATCGCCCCCGCTGTCGAACGGCTCGCCCGCGAAGACCACGATGAGCATCCGCTTCACCTCTGGCACCTTGCAGAGCATGCCGACGAGCGAGGTGATGAAGCGCTTCTCGACCTTCGGCGGCGCAGGCTCGGGCAGATCGACCCGCATGGTCGACACCCGGCCGTCGTCATGGGTGTTGAGGAAGACGATGCTGCGGCTCGGCCGGTAGCCGAGCAGGCGGGGCACCGCCGCGACGACGTCGCGTGAGCTGCGAAGGCGGATGAGCGGAGCGGTCTCGGTCATGCACGCCAGCTTCGGCGAAGCATCCGTTGCCTCACGCAACGTTGCTCGCGAAAGTGGCACAACTCAGCCAGGCACTCGCCTGTGGAGGGCGAGTGCGACCGAAATCCGGGTCCGCCTACACCTCGTCGACCGCCGCGCCCGCGAACTGCGCCTGGTACAGACGCGAGTACGCTCCGCCCGCCTCGAGCAGCGAGGCGTGCGTACCCTGCTCGACGATGTCGCCGTGCTCCATGACCAAGATCAGGTCCGCGTCCCGGATCGTCGACAGCCGGTGCGCGATCACGAACGACGTGCGCCCGGCGCGCAGCGCGCTCATCGCCTGCTGCACGAGGACCTCGGTGCGCGTGTCGACCGAACTCGTCGCCTCGTCGAGGATCAGCACAGAGGGCCGCGACAGGAACGCCCGAGCGATGGTCAGCAGCTGCTTTTCGCCGGCCGAGACGTTGGCGCCTTCGTCTTCGAGAACCGTGTCGTAGCCGTCGGGCAGCGAGTGCACGAATCGGTCGACATAGGCGGCGCGAGCGGCATCGAGGATCTCCTCTTCCGAGGCATCCGGCCGCCCATATGCGATGTTCTCGCGGATCGTGCCCGCGAACAGCCAGGTGTCCTGCAACACCATGCCCATCACATTGCGCAGCTCTTGCCGGCGCAGGTGACGCGTGTCGACGCCGTCGAGCGTGATGCGGCCGGAGTCCGGGTCGTAGAACCGCATCATGAGGTTGACGAGCGTCGTCTTGCCGGCGCCCGTAGGGCCCACGATCGCGACCGTCTGGCCCGGCTCGGCGACCAGGTTCAGCGAGGTGATCAGGGGCTTATCGGGGGAATACGAGAATGCGACGTCTTCGAAGGCGAACCGCCCTGTCACGGAGCGCAGCGGCTCGGCATCCACATCGTCAGGAACCTGCTCATCGGCATCCAGCAGCCTGAACACGCGCTCGGCGCTGGCGACGCCCGACTGCAGCAGGTTCGCCATCGACCCGAGCTGCGTGAGCGGCTGCGTGAACTGGCGCGAGTACTGGATGAACGCCTGCACGCTGCCGAGTGAGAGCGATCCGCTCGTGATGAGCAGGCCGCCGATCACCGCGATCACGACGTAGACGAGGTTCCCGACGAACATCATCGCCGGCATGATGATGCCGCTGACGAACTGGGCGCCGAAGCTCGCGTCGAACAGCTCGTCGTTCTTGGCGGCGAAGCGCGCCTCGACCTCGCGGTGCCGGCCGAACACCTTGACGAGCGCGTGGCCGCTGAACGCCTCTTCGATCTGCGCGTTGAGCTGCCCCGTGTGCTTCCACTGCGCGACGAACTGCTTCTGCGAGCGCTTCGCGATCTGCTGCGTGACGACGATGGTGAGCGGCACCGTGACGAGCGCGATGATCGCGAGCTCCCACGAGGTCCAGAACATGAACGCGAGCACGCCGATCACCGTGAGCAGCGACTGCAGCAGCTGGCTCATCGTCTGCTGCAGGCTCTGCTGCACGTTGTCAATGTCGTTGGTCACGCGCGAGAGGAGCTCGCCGCGAGGCATCCGGTCGAAGTACGACAGCGGCAGGCGGTGGATCTTCGCCTCCACATCGCGCCGCAGCGCGAACGTGACGCGCGCGACCACGCCGTTCATGATCCAGCCCTGCGCCCAGCCGAAGACCGCCGCGACGACATAGAGCAGCAGCACCCACATCAGAAGGTGCGCGAGCGCCGTGAAGTCGATGCCCTGGCCCGGCGTGAAGTCGATGTGCCGCAGCAGGTCGGCGAGCTGCTGATTGCCCTGCTTCTCGAGCCCGGCGACCACGTCGGCGCGCGACGTACCGGCCGGAAGGTGCGTGAATTGGCGCCCGATGAATCCGGCGAACACGATGTTCGTCGCGTCACCGAGAAGCTTGGGTCCGACGACGGTGAAGGCGACGGATGCCGCACCGAGAATCGTCACCAGCACGACCGCCAGGCGCTCACCGCGCAGGCGGCCGAGCAGCCGCTTCGCCGACGGCCCGAAGTTCGAGGCCTTCTGTGCAGGCATGCCCATGCCCATCGGGCCGCCGCCCCCGGGACCGCGACCCGCCGCGGGCGCCGGTGCGGCGGGCGCCGGTGCTGACTTCTGCTCGCTCATCGCGCCTCCTCAGCGGTGAGCTGCGAGCTCACGATCTCTGCGTACGTCTCGTTGCTTTCCAGCAGCTCATCGTGCGTGCCCGAACCGACGATGCGGCCGTCGTCGAGCACGATGATGCGGTCCGCGCCCACGATCGTGGACACCCGCTGGGCGACGATCACGAACGTCGCGTCCTGCACCTCTCTCTTGAGCGCGGCGCGCAGCCGGGCATCCGTCGCGAGGTCGAGGGCGGAGAACGAGTCGTCGAACACATAGATCTCGGGCCGCTTCACCAGCGCGCGAGCGATCGCGAGCCGCTGGCGCTGGCCGCCCGACACGTTCGTGCCGCCCTGCGCGATCGGGGCGTCCAGCCCGCCCTCCATCTCGCGCACGAAATCGGATGCCTGCGCGATCTCGAGTGCGCGCCAGAGCTCTTCCTCCGTCGCATCCGGCTTGCCGTAGCGCAGGTTGCTCGCGACGGTGCCAGAGAACAGGTAGGGCCTCTGCGGAATCAGGCCGATGCGGCTCCACAGCAGCTCGGGATCGAGCTCGGCGACGTCGACGCCGTCGACGTAGACGGTGCCGCTGGTCGCGTCGAACAGCCGCGGCAGCAGGTTCACGAGTGTCGTCTTGCCGGCGCCCGTCGAGCCGATGATCGCGATCGTCTGCCCCGGCTCTGCCCGGAACGAGATGTCGGTGAGGACCGGCTGCTCGGCACCCGGGTAGTGGAACCCGACCTCGAACAGCTCGATCGTGCCGCGCTCGGGCAGCTCGGTGACGGGGTTCGCCGGCGCCTCGATCGACGGCTCGGTGTCGAGCACCTCGCCGATGCGTCCGGCCGAGACTGCGGCCCGCGGCACCATGACCGCCATGAACGTCGCCATCATGACCGACATGAGGATCTGCGCCAGGTAGGCCAGGAACGCGGTGAGCGCGCCGATCGGCATCCCGTCCTGCACGCGGAACGCACCGAACCAGATCACGGCGACGCTCGACAGGTTGAGGACCAGCATGACGATCGGGAACATCGTCGTCATCCACCGGCCGGCGTTCAGCGCAGCCTCCATGACGTCCTTGTTGACGGTGTCAAAGCGCTCCGTCTCGATGTCTTCACGCACGAACGCGCGCACGACGCGGATGCCGGTGAGCTGCTCACGCAGCACGCGGTTGACCGCGTCGATGCGTCCCTGCATCTTCCGGAACCACGGCACCATGCGGCTGACGACACCGCCGACGCAGATCAGCAGCACGGGCACCGCCACGGCGATGATCCACGACAGCTGCCCGTCCTGCTGCACGGCGAGAATAACGCCGCCGATCGCCGTGATCGGAGCGGAGACCATCATGGTGCAGCCCATCAGCACGAGCATCTGGATCTGCTGCACGTCGTTCGTCGACCGCGTGATGAGGCTCGGCGCGCCGAACACCTGCACCTCGCGCTCGCTGAACGCGCCGACGCGCGTGAACACATTGAGCCTCATGTCGCGGCCGAGGCTCATGGCCGCGCGGGCGCCGAAGTAGACCGCCGTGATCGAGCAGGCGACCTGTGCGAGCGTCACGAGCAGCATCCACGCCCCGACGCGCATGATGTAGCCGGTGTCGCCCTTCGCGACGCCGTTGTCGATGATGTCGGCGTTGAGCGTCGGCAGGTAGAGCGCCGCCAGCGACTGGGCGAGCTGGAACACCAGCACCCCGACGAGCAGCTTCCAATGCGGGCCGAGATGGCGCCGCAGCAGGGTGATCAGCATGGTGCGTCTTCTTTGTTGTGAGAGGTGACGGATGCCTGCATAGCGGGCGCCTCGCCCGCGATGCCGTTGACGGCGAGGTCGATGAGCTCGTCGAGCTCGATGGGCATGGACGCCTGAAAGACCTCGATCGACGAGGCGAAGGCCAGAAGGCGCAGGAACGGAGCGACCCTGTCGGCGGGCACGCGCAGGCGGTCGAGCTCGGGCTCGAGCAGTTCGGTGACGATGCTCGTGTAGTCGGCGCGCGTCGACGGGCGTCGCTCGGGCGGCCCGCTGCGGCCGAGGGCGGCCATCATCGTGAACATGCCGTGGAAGCGGTCCTGCAGAGCGGCGACCACCTGGCGCACGGTGAACTCGAGCGAGACGTTCGGGTCGATGCGGCGCAGCTGCTCGCGCAGCGGCTCGGGGTCGAGGTACTTCGTGACCGCGGCCTCGATGACGGCGTCCTTGTCGCCGAACGCGCGGAACACGGTGCCCTCGGCGACGCCGGCCGCCTCGGCGATCTGGCGCGAGGTGACCGCCACGCCGTGCGCCATCACGAGCGGGATCGCGGCGTCGACGATCTGCGCGCGGCGGTCTTCGGGGCTCATCGCCGGGGCGCGCCGCGCCGGGGCCGCCTCGGCCGAAGCATCCGTTCTGGTCACCCGCTCACTGTAGTGAGTGAGCACTCACTCGGCAATAGGCAGTCGCTCGTGCGCCCGTCTGGCGCTTGGTTGTGCCCGTTCGGCGCAGCTGCGCCCGCCATACCGGCCACATTCGCGCCCTCCGGCCACAGTTCACCGGAACACACTGCGCGGCGCACGCGGCGTGCGGCTACACGTAGTCCGCGAAGATGCGCGAGATCTCGGCGACCTCGTCGGCTGACGGGTGCCAGGCCGTCGCAGCCTCGGCGTTCGCGACGATCTGCTCGGGCTTGGTCGCTCCCGCGATCACCGAGGTGAGGCCCGGCTGCGCGAGCAGCCAGCCGAAGGTCGCCTGCAGCATCGTGATGCCGCGGGCGTCGGCGAACGCCTGGTACTCGTCGATCAGGTCCCATGGGGCGTCATCGACGATGTTGCGCCGCCCCTGCATGATGCGACTGTCGGCGGGGCCGCCCTCGCGGCTGAACTTGCCGGTGAACAACCCGTTCTGCAGCGGGAAATAGGGCAGGAAGCCGAGGCCGTACCTGTTCACGGCCGGCAGCACCTCGCGCTCGGCACCACGCACCAGCAGGTTGTAGTGGTTCTGCGCCGAGATGAACTTCGGGTGCCCGTGCAGCACCGCCTGGTACTCGGCGTCGGCGATCTGCCAGCCCGCGAAGTTGGAGTGGCCGATGTAGCGCACCTTGCCTTCGGTGATCAGGTCGTCGAGCACGGACAGGGTCTCTTCGATCGGCGTCGATTCGTCGGGCCGGTGCAGCTGGTAGAGGTCGATCCAGTCGGTCCCCAGGCGGGAGAGCGACGACTCGACGGCGCGGCGCACGTAGCGGCGCGAGGCGCGGGCGCCCCAGTCAGGGCCGTTCGCGCCGTCCATGTCCATGCCGAACTTGGTCGCGAGCACGATGCGGTCGCGCTTGCCCTTGAGTGCGTTGCCCATCAGCGTCTCCGACAGGCCCTTCTCGCCACCGCCGTAGACGTCGGCGGTGTCGAACAGGGTGACACCCGCGTCGATGGCGGCATCGATGACCGCATTCGTGCCCTCTTGCGTCTGGGTCGCCGTGCCGGGCCGGCCGAAGTTGTTGCAGCCGAGGCCGACGGTCGAGACGACCAGGCCGGAGGCGCCGAGGGTGCGGTATTCGATTTCTGCCATGACTCGAGCCTAGGCAGAGCCGCCGACACTCTTCTTATGCGGATGCCTCGAATGCGGCATCCGTCGCCTTCAGTACACGCGTGATGTTGCCGCCTGCCAGCGCGGCGAGGTCGTCGGCGCTCCACCCGCGGCGCGCGAGCTCGGCGAGCAGATTCGGGTAGTCGCCGGTGTCCTCGAGCCCTTCAGGGAACTCCGGGGAGCCGTCGAAGTCGCCGCCCACGCCGATGTGCTCGACGCCGGCGACGTCGCGCGCGTGCTCGACGTGGTCGGCGACGTCGGCGACCGTGACCCGCGGCTTCTCGCCCTCGCGGCCCGACTCGGTCCACTCCTTGTAGGCGGTCGAGACGAACTGCGGCACGAAGGTGATCATGACGACGCCGCCGTTGGCCGGCATCCGCTCGAGAACGTCGTCGGGCACGTTGCGCACGTGATCGGTGACGGCCCGGCATGAGCTGTGGCTGAAGATGACGGGCGCGGATGCCTCGTCGAGCGCATCGTGCATCGTGGTCGGCGCCACGTGCGACAGATCGACGAGCATGCCGAGCCGGTTCAGCTCGCGCACGAGCTCCCGGCCCCGATCCGAAAGGCCGCCGTGCTGCGGTTCATCGGTCGCGGAATCCGCGAACTCGGTCGTGAGCCAGTGCGTGAGGGTCAGGTAACGCACACCGAGCCGCGCATACTGCCGCAGCACCGCGAGCGAGCCATCGAGCTGGTGGCTGCCCTCCGCGCCGAGGAAGCTGGCGACGGTTCCCACCTGGCGCGCCCGCTCGAGATCAGCGGCGCTGCGGGCCAGGGTGAAGTGCTGCGGGTGGCGTTCGGCGAGGCGTCGCACGAAGTCGATCTGCTCGAGGGTCTCACGCACGGCGACGGCACCGGCGCGTCGGTCTTCGACGTAGACGGACCAGAACTGGCCACCCACTCCCCCGCGCTTCAGCCGCGGCACGTCGGTGTCGAACGCGTCACCCAGCGGCTCGTCGAGGCCCTCGACCGAGTAGTCGCGCTGGTCCCTGACCTCCCACGCCCAGTCGTTGTGGCCATCGATGATCGGATGCTTCGCGAGTGCGTCTCGGACCGTGTCCTGCGGGTCAGCCATGCCTCATTCTGTCGTGTCGTGCGACCGATCTTCCCCAGCACAGGCCAGCGCGCCGCGAGCTTCTCAACCGATGTCCGATTCCCGCGAGCCGGTGTCGGTGGCCGCGGTTACTGTCGAGACATGACCACCGCGATTCCCCTCTTCCTGGCGCGCACCGATTCGCCGATCGGCCGCCTCGAGCTGACCAGCGACGGCGACGCCGTCACGTCGCTGTCGATCGCCCGCGACGGGCACCTTCCCCTCGAGACCCTGCCCGAGAACTCGAACGCCGTGCTCGACGAAGCGGTACGGCAGCTCTCCGAGTACTTCGGCGGCACACGCACCGCGTTCGACGTGCCGCTGCACCTCCGGGGCACGGACTTCCAGAAGTCCGTCTGGGCGATCCTCGCGCGGCTGCCCTTCGGCGAATACACGTCATACGGCGAGATCGGCCACGAGCTCGGCCTGCTGACCGCGGGGCGCGCCGTCGGGGGTGCGGTGGGGGCGAACCCGGTGCCGCTGCTCATCGGCTGCCACCGCGTGCTGTCCTCCGCCGGCCGGGTCACCGGCTACAGCGGCGGCGAAGGGATCCCCACAAAGCTGTGGCTGCTCGCCCACGAGGGAATCACGCTCGCCGCATGAGCGTATCGACGTTGCCGGGAATTGCCCCGCGCGTGGGAGCGCGCGAAAAATGACTGCGTATCGCGACGCCGTTGAGGGCGCAGACGGGAAGTGGCGGTGCGCCTGGTCGGTCTCAACCCCCGAATACATCGCCTATCACGACGATGAGTGGGGGTTCCCGCTGAAAGACGAGCGGCGTCTGTTCGAGAAGATCTGCCTCGAGGGATTTCAGGCCGGTCTCTCGTGGATCACGATCCTGAAGCGGCGCCCCACCTTCCGGGCCGCTTTCGCCGACTTCGACCCCACCATCGTTGCGGAGTACGGCGAAGACGACATCGAGCGGCTGCTCGCCGATCCGGGCATCATCCGGCACCGCGGCAAGATCGAGGCGACCATCAACAACGCCCGCGCCATGCTCGCGCTCGACCGACCGCTGGTCGAGCTGGTGTGGTCGTTCGCGCCCGAGCCGGGCTCGCGCCCGCGGCCTCAGTCGTTCCTCGACGTGCCCGCAGTCACACCCGAGAGCACCGCGCTCAGCAAAGCGCTGCGGAAGCGGGGCTTTCGCTTCGTCGGGCCGACCACGATGTACGCGCTGATGCAGTCCGCCGGTCTGGTCGACGACCACGTGGCGGGGTGCTGGCGCGCGACCGGCTGAGGCGGCCGCGACACAGGTCAGTCAGGTCGAGGCGCACCCCTAGGCGCGTCTCAGTCCCATCGACCCACGCGTCTCGCGACTGCCCGACCGCAGCGCGAGACTAAGGGAGACCGTGGGGCGGCAACCGATTCGCGCGTGCGCCTCGACCCGACTTGTAATGAGCATATCTCACCTACGGCCTCGGGCAATGGCTGCGACTACCCCCGTTCGCGGCGCGCCGACGACCGACAGCCTCAGCCGGCCACGCGCTATGCGGCCACAGTGACGAGCGTGACCGTTCCCGCGTGCCGGGCATCCGTCGCATCGCCCGGCTCCAGCCGGAAGCCATGCGCAGCGCCCCACTCGACAAACTCGGCGACAGAGGTCGGCGTCTCGCCGCTTGCGGCATACGCTCGCGCGAGCTCGCCCTTGGCGTGCTTGTTGAAGTGATTGAGCGCACGGCGCCGACCGTCCGCGCCCTCGGCGACCACCTCGAGGCGGATGCCGTGCGGCACCGGCCCCAGCGCGGAGTAGCCCTGCGATCGCGCGTCGAGAACGAGGCCGCTCTCATTCGCGAGCGCCTCGGCCGCGGCATCCGCCCACAGCGCCTTCAACCGCACTCCGGGAAGACGCGAATCGTGCGACAGCCGGTAGTCGGGAATCTCATCCAGAGCCCCGATCGGGCCGAGCACCGCCGAATGGATCACGACGTGCCGCCCGAGGTGCTCACGCGCTTCCTGCGGCAACGACGCCGCGTCGAGCGCGTCGTAGAGCACCCCCGTGTAGCGATCGGCGGCCGGCAGCAGCTCAGACGTCTCGAGGGCCCGGTTCTTCGCGACCTCGTGGTGCTGCTTCACGCCGAGCTTCAGCGCCTTGACCGCGGCCTCGTGGTCTTCGGCGAGGGCGGCGACCGCGTCGAGGGTGGCCCGGCGGGCATCCGTCAGCATCGGGAAGCGCAGGCTCGACAACGCGAGCCGCGAGCCGGGCGCGCCGCCCGCGCGCTTGGTCTCGGACGGGGGCAGAAGAAGGAGCAAATCGGATTCCTGCGATGAAGGGGGCTCGATACGCGCGGCTCCGCGCGCGCTAGTCGACCACCGGTGGAATGCGGAAGTCCCGCCCCGGCGAGCGGGACGGGACTTCCGTTGAGAGAGACAGACGAGCGTCGTGCGCCGGGCTAGGACCGGCACAGCATGGGTTCAGACCAGCTCGGCCTTGGAGGCGACGATCGTGACGATGTCGGCCGCGACCGAGAAGTAGCCGCCCTCGGCGTTCGCCGTGATGCGCTCACCGCCCGGCAGCGTCAGGCGCACCTGGCCGCTGGCGAGCAGTGCGAGCACGGGCTCGCGGCCGGGTAGCACGCCGATCTCGCCGTCAGTGGTCTTGGCGACGACCATGGCCGCCTCGCCCGACCACACCTTGTGGTCTGCGGCGACCACGCTGACGTTGAGCAGCTTCGCCATGGCCTACGCGTTCTCCTTCTGGATCTGCGCCCACTTCTCTTCCACGTCGGAGATGGCACCGACGTTGAAGAACGCCTGGACGGCGACGTGGTCGAACTCGCCCTTGGCGATCGCGTCGAACGACTCGATGGTGTCCTTGATGGGAACCGTGGAGCCCTCGACACCGGTGAACTTCTTCGCCATGTAGGTGTTCTGCGAGAGGAACTGCTGGATGCGGCGAGCACGCTCGACCGTGATCTTGTCCTCTTCGGAGAGCTCGTCGACACCGAGGATCGCGATGATCTCCTGCAGCTCCTTGTTCTTCTGCAGGATCTGCTTCACCGTAGTGGCCACGCGGTAGTGGTCCTCACCGATGTAGCGCGGGTCGAGGATGCGCGAGGTCGAGGCCAGCGGGTCGACCGCGGGGTACAGACCCTGCGAGGCGATCTCACGCGAGAGCTCGGTGGTCGCGTCGAGGTGCGCGAAGGTGGTCGCCGGGGCCGGGTCGGTGTAGTCGTCGGCCGGCACGTAGATCGCCTGCAGCGAGGTGATCGAGTGGCCGCGCGTCGAGGTGATGCGCTCCTGCAGAACACCCATCTCGTCGGCGAGGTTCGGCTGGTAGCCCACCGCGGAGGGCATGCGGCCGAGCAGCGTCGACACCTCGGAGCCCGCCTGCGTGAAGCGGAAGATGTTGTCGATGAACAGCAGCACGTCCTGCTTCTGGACGTCGCGGAAGTACTCGGCCATGGTCAGCGCCGAGAGGGCGACGCGCAGACGCGTCCCCGGCGGCTCGTCCATCTGGCCGAACACGAGAGCGGTCTTGTCGAAGACGCCGGCCTCGTCCATCTCGTGGATGAGGTCGTTGCCCTCACGGGTGCGCTCGCCGACGCCGGCGAACACCGACACACCGCCGTGGTCCTGCGCGACGCGCTGGATCATCTCCTGGATGAGAACGGTCTTGCCGACGCCCGCGCCGCCGAACAGGCCGATCTTGCCACCCTGCACGTACGGCGTGAGCAGGTCGATGACCTTGATGCCGGTCTCGAACATGGTCGTCTTCGACTCGAGCTGGTCGAACGAGGGCGCCTTGCGGTGAATCGGCCAGCGCTCGGTGATCTCGATCTTCTCGCCGGGCTGGGCGTTGAGGACCTCGCCGGTCACGTCGAAGACACGGCCCTTGGTGACGTCGCCGACGGGCACCGAGATGGGAGCGCCGGTGTCGCGCACCTCCTGGCCGCGGACGATGCCGTCGGTCGGCTTCAGCGAGATGGCGCGCACGAGGTCGTCGCCGAGGTGCTGCGCGACCTCGAGCGTGATCTCGCGGGCCTCTTCCTCGTCGCCCGTGAAGCTGATGGTGGTCTTGAGGGCGTTGTAAACCTCAGGGATCGCGTCGTGGGGGAACTCGATGTCCACGACGGGACCGGTGACGCGCGCAACGCGGCCGACGCCGGGCGCGGTCTGTGCGCCCGTGCCGGGGGTCTCGGCGGTGATGGTCATTGTTGTCTCTCTCTGTCTCTCAAACAGGCTGTGGGGTCAGGACGCGAGGGCGTCGGCGCCGCCGACGATCTCGGAGATCTGCTGCGTGATCTCTGCCTGACGTGCGTTGTTGGCGAGGCGCGTGTAGTTGGTGATCAGCTTGTCCGCGTTGTCGGATGCCGACTTCATCGCCTTCTGCGTGGCGGCGTGCTTCGACGCCGCAGACTGCAGCAGGGCGTAGAAGACGCGGCTCTCGATGTATGCCGGAAGCAGCCGGTCGAGCACCGTCTCGGCGTCGGGTTCGAACTCGTACAGCGGGGCGACGCCGTCGACGTCTGGCACCGAGTCGTCCTCGAGCTTGCCCTCGATCTGCAGCGGCAGCAGCCGGCGCACGGTCGGCGTCTGCGTGATCGAGCTCACGAAGCGGTTGAACACGCCGTGGATCTCGTTCACGCCGCCGTCGGCCTCTTCACGGGTGAAGAGCTCGATCAGCTTGTCGCTGATCTCCTTCGCGAGCTCGAACGAGGGCTGGTCGGTCTCGCCCGTCCAGCTCTCGAGGTACGCCCGCTTGCGGAACGCGAAGTAGCCCACCGCCTTGCGGCCGATCAGGAAGTACTCCACCTCTTTGCCCTGCTCTTTGAGCAGCGCCTCGAGCTGCAGCGCCTGGCGGATCACCTGCGAGTTGAATGCGCCGGCAAGACCGCGGTCAGACGTGAAGACCATGATCAGCGCGCGCTTGATCGACTTCGGCTCGGTCGTCAGGATGTGCTCGACGTTCGAGCGGTGTGCGACGAGCGCCACCGCCTTCGAGATCTCCTGCGTGTAGGGACCGGCCTCGTTCACGCGAGCGAGCGCCTTCGCGATGCGGCTCGCGCTGATGAGCTCCATCGCGCGGGTGATCTTCTTCGTCGTCTGCGCGGACCGGATCTTCGACCGGTAGATGCGAAGCTGAGCGCCCATGACTAGCGGTTCCCGGCGATCTTCTCCTGCTCGACAGCGTCGGCGTCGAGCGCCTCGTGCTGCTCAGAACCGGGGGCGGCCAGGGGCTGGCCCTTGCCGGTCTGGAACTCGAGCTTGAACTTGTCGATCTGCGAGGAGATCTCGGCGACCGTCTCGTCGGAGAGCTGGCCGGACTCACGCAGCGTGTCGAGCACCTTGGTGTTGCGACGCAGGTGGTCGAGCAGCTCGCTCTCGAAGCGGAGGATGTCCTCGACCTCGATGTCGTCGAGCTTGCCGTTGGTACCGGCCCAGATCGAGACGACCTGCTCCTCGACGGGGTACGGCGAGTACTGCGGCTGGCGCAGCAGCTCGGTCAGACGCGCACCGCGCTCGAGCTGACGGCGCGACGCCGCGTCGAGGTCGGAAGCGAACATCGCGAACGCCTGCAGCGAGCGGTACTGGGCCAGCTCGAGCTTCAGCGTGCCGGAGACCTTCTTGATGTGCTTCAGCTGCGCGTCGCCACCGACACGCGAGACCGAGATACCGACGTCGACCGCCGGGCGCTGGTTCGCGTTGAACAGGTCGGACTGCAGGAAGATCTGGCCGTCGGTGATCGAGATCACGTTGGTCGGGATGTAGGCCGAGACGTCGTTCGCCTTGGTCTCGATGATCGGCAGACCGGTCATCGAGCCGTGGCCGAGGTCGTCGGACAGCTTCGCGCAGCGCTCGAGCAGGCGCGAGTGCAGGTAGAACACGTCACCCGGGTATGCCTCGCGGCCCGGCGGGCGGCGCAGCAGCAGCGACACGGCGCGGTAGGCCTCAGCCTGCTTGGTCAGGTCGTCGAAGATGATCAGGACGTGCTTGCCGCCGTACATCCAGTGCTGGCCGATGGCCGAGCCGGTGTAGGGGGCGAGGTACTTGAAGCCGGCCGGGTCCGAGGCGGGGGCCGCGACGATGGTGGTGTACTCCATCGCGCCGGCCTCTTCTAGGGCGCCCTTCACCGAGGCGATGGTCGAGCCCTTCTGGCCGATCGCGACGTAGATGCAGCGCACCTGCTTGTCGGGGTCGCCGGTCTCCCAGTTGGCCTTCTGGTTGATGATCGTGTCGATCGCGATCGCGGTCTTGCCGGTCTGGCGGTCGCCGATGATCAGCTGGCGCTGGCCGCGGCCGATCGGGATCATCGCGTCGATCGCCTTGATGCCGGTCTGCATCGGCTCGTGCACCGACTTGCGCTGCATGACGCCGGGCGCCTGAAGCTCGAGGGCGCGGCGGCCCTCGGTCGCGATCTCACCGAGGCCGTCGATCGGGTTGCCGAGCGGGTCGACGACGCGGCCGAGATAGCCGTCGCCGATGCCGACCGAGAGCACCTCGCCGGTGCGGGTGACTTCCTGGCCCTCTTCGATGCCGCCGAACTCGCCGAGCACGACGACGCCGATCTCGTTCTCGTCGAGGTTCAGCGCGAGGCCGAGGGTGCCGTCCGCGAAGCGGACGAGCTCGTTCGCCATGACGCCCGGAAGACCCTCGACGTGGGCGATGCCGTCAGCGGCGTCGAGCACGTGGCCGACCTCGGTGGCGGTCGCCTTGCTGGGCTCGTACGACGTGACGAAGTCCTTCAGCGCGTCCCGGATCTCGTCGGGGCTGATGGAGATGTCTGCCATGTTGTTCCTTTTGTAAGCGAGGCGGCTGGCCTCAGCGGTGAAGACCGGTGTTATGCGAGCTGGAGCCGCACGTCGGAAAGACGCGTGGCGACGCTCGAGTCGATGACGTCGTCGCCGACCCGCACGCGCAGGCCGCCGATGAGCTCGGGGTCGATGACGGAGTTGAAGGCGATCGCCTTGCCGTAGCGCTTCGAGAGCGCCGCGCGCAGGCGGTCGAGCTGGGCGGCGGTGAGCGGCTGCGCGCTGGTCACGGTGGCGAGGACGGCCTGCTTCTGGTCGGCGACCGTCTGCTGGGCCCAGCGCAGGGACTCACGGATGCCGCGGCCGCGCGGGTCTGCGACGAGCTGCCGCACGATCGCAACGGTCTGCGCCGAGGCCTTCGTCTGCAGCAGCCGCTCAACGACACCGACCTTGGCGGCCGGGTCGGCGAGCTTGCTGCGCAGAGCGAGCTCGAGCTGGGCGTCGCCGGCGACGGCGCGGCCGACCGCGAACAGCTCGTCGCTGATCGAGAGCGACTCAGGAGCCGAATCCGCGATCGCGCGCACGCCAGCCTCTTCGAGACCGTCGACGATGTCGCCGGGCTCCGACCAGCGCTGCTGCGCTGCGGTGCTGAGAACGGCGAGCGCCGCCCCGGACACCTTGCCGGCGAAGACGCGCTCGACGAGCGCCTTCTTCTCGGCCGGCTCGGCCGTCGGGTCGGCGACCGCGCTGCGAAGCTGCACCGAGGAGCCGAGCAGACGCGCGAGCGAGAACAGCTCCTCGCCGGCGCCGAGGTCGGCAGCGCCGCCCTGCTGCGCGAGGGTGTCGCGCACAGCGGTCAGCGCTTCGCGGGTGGCACTGCCCATCAGGCCTGCGCCCCCGCCTTGCCCTCGCTCGCCTCGAGCTCGGCCAGGAAGCGGTCGACGATGCCCGCCGCCTTGTCGTCGTCCTTCAGCGATTCGCCGATGACGCCGGAGGCCAGGTCGATCGCGAGCGTGCCGACCTCGCTGCGCAGCTGCGCGGCGGCCTGCTTGCGCTCGGCCTCGATCTGAGCCTGAGCAGCCTGGGTGACGCGGGCGGCCTCGAGGGTCGCCTGCTCCTTCTGCTCGGCGATGATCCGCTTGCCCTCTTCACGAGCCTGCTCCTTGATCGAAGCGGCCTCGGTGCGGGCATCCGCGAGCTGTGCCGTGTACTGCTCGAGCAGGGCCTCGGCCTTGTTCTGCGCCTCGTCGGCCTTCGCGATGTTGCCCTCGATCGCCGCGGCGCGGTCGTCGAGCAGCTTGGTGAAGCTCGGGATGAACTTCCACACGAAGAACACGACGACGACCACGAAGCACAGCGCCGCCCAGATGAGGTCGGACCACTCCGGGATCAGCGGGTTCTTCGTCGCCTCCGCCGCAGCTACGACTGCGTGAACCATCACGCCTCCTTATTGCTTGGTGCTGGCGGGGGTCAGGACGTGAAGATGAAGTACGTCGCGATACCGATGAACGCGAGCGCCTCGGTGAACGCGATACCGATCCACATCAGAACCTGCAGGCGCGAGGCCAGCTCGGGCTGACGGGCGACACCCTCGATCGTCTTGCCGACGACGATGCCGACGCCGATGGCCGGGCCGATGGCCGCGAGGCCGTAACCGACGGTGGCGATGTTGCCGGAGATAGCAGCGATGTCCACTGTGTGTGTTTTCCTTCCGTGATCAGGACGGCGGGTGCCGGCCCGGTTAGTGCTCGTCCGCCACTGCCAACTGAATGTAGACAGTGGTGAGGATTGCGAAGACGTATGCCTGCAGCAGGCCGACCAGCACCTCGAAGAGCTGGAAGGCGAAGCCGAAGGCCAGGGTGCCGAGGCCGAAGGCCTTGAGCGCGATGGGTGCTTCGATGAAGAAGAAGGTCGTCGCGGTGAAGAACAGCACCAGCAGCAGGTGGCCGACGATCATGTTCATCAGCAGTCGCAGCGTCAGCGTGATGGGACGCACGATGAACGTCGAGATGAACTCGATCGGGGTCACGATGATGTACAGCGGCCACGGGACGCCCGCGGGGAACAGCGCGTTCTTGAAGAAGTGGCCGGTGCCCTTGCGCACGCCTGCGTAGATGAACGCCACGTAGGACACCACCGCCAGCAGCAGCGGCACACCGATCACGGAGGAGCCGGCGATGTTCATGAACGGGATGACACCCGTGATGTTCATGAACAGCACGAAGAAGAAGATCGAGGCGATCAGCGGGAAGAAGCGACGGCCGTCCTTCTTGCCGAGGAGGTCTTCGACGACGCCGACGCGGATGAAGTCGAGGCCCATCTCGACGACCGACTGGAAGCGGCCAGGCACGAGCTTCATCGAGCGCGTGCCGATCCAGAACAGGACGATCAGGGCGATGGTCGCGACGACGCGGATCAGCATCACGCGGTTCATCTCGAAGACCGTGCCCTGGAACAGGACCCCGCCCGGGAAGAACTCGTCGATCGAGGGGCCCTGGAACTGACCGTCGTTGGCCGAGGACGAAACCAACAGGTTCACAGCGTTACTGAACAGCGCTATCTCCTGATTCAGGCACCGAGCGCCCCGATGAAAGGGCGACGATGGAGTTATGCCGAGCCCTGCGCGGCATATGCCGCGGAGCAGGCAGGGGGATCGGAATCACTCTACAAGACAATCGGGATGCGTTCGAATCAATCGACTGTCAATCGGCGCGGATTCCTCGCCATTTGCCGAACAGAGCCCTATTCTTTCTCGCCCGATTCGGACCGACCGCGCTCACCGGGGCCGACGGCGATCGGAATCCGGCTGCGGATCACGACCACGACATCGACGAAGAGCGAGCCGAGCACGCCCGCGATGATCGACAGGAACAGCACGTAGGCGTTGACCCACGGCTGGTGCCGCAGCAGCACCGCGATCACGATGAAGACGATGAACTTGATGATCCAGCCGCCGAGCACGATCGCGAAGAAGATGCCGGCGAAGAGCTCGCCGCCCGCGTAGCGATTGGCGAACAGGATGCTTGCCGCGGTGATGCCGAGGAAGACGAGGCCCATCGCCGCACCGATCAGCGCGCTCGTGACGCCCACTCCCCCGGCGAAGATCGCGCCGAGCACGACGGCGACCACGGCGATCGCCGCGACGATGATGGCGTCCCATTTCAGGGCGGTGCGCATCACCTGGTTGACGGCGGATTCCGGGCGCGGGGCGGTCATGAGGCCTCCTCTTTCTGGACGACCTCGATCGTCGGGTCGATGCCGTGCGCCTCTGCTGCCAGGACGGTGCGGCGGCGGCCGAGCGGCGCAAGAGTGACGACGGTGCACGCCAGCAGCCCCACGACCACGAACGCGATCGCCACCCACGTGGGCACGGTCGGCGAGAACGAGAACAGCAGCATGCCGATCGAGACGACCGCCGTCCATGCGTAGAAGATCAGCACCGCGTGGAAATGCGAGTGGCCCATGTCGAGCAGGCGGTGGTGCAGATGCTTGCGGTCGGCCGCCATCGGCGACCGCCCCGCGTTGACGCGCCGGATGACGGCGAGCCCGAAGTCGAGGAACGGCACGATCAGCACCGCCAGCGGCAGCACGATCGGCAGGAACGCGGACAGCAGGTGGGTGCGGCCGACGACATGCTGCAGCGTCGACGGGTCGAACTGGCCCGTCACCGCGACTGCGCTCGCCGACATCAGCAGCCCGATGAGCAGGGCACCGGCGTCGCCCATGAACATGCGTGCGGGGTGCCAGTTGAGCGGCAGGAAGCCGACGCACGCGCCGATCAAGATCGCGGTGATGACGGATGCCAGAGAGAAGTAGTTCATCGGGCTCGTGCGGACCGTGATCGAGTACGTGTAGACGAGGAACACGCAGTTCGCGATCAGTGCGACGCCGACGACCAGTCCGTCGAGCCCGTCGATGAAGTTGATGGCGTTCATCGTGAGCACGATCACGATGACCGTGATGATGACGCTGGTGAGGGGCGACCACACCGTGAGACCGCCGATCGGCAGCGACAGGATCTGCACGCCCGACCAGGCGACGAGCCCGGCGGCCACCATCTGGCCGGCGAGCTTGGTCATCCAGTCGAGGTCGACGAGGTCGTCGACCACGCCGATCACGACGATGAGCAGGCTGCCGCCGAGGATGCCGAGAACGGGCTTCGGGTCGTTGAAGACGATCTGCAGCAGCGGGAACCTGCCCGAGAACTGCCACGCGGCGCCGAACGCGATGAGCACGCCGAAGAAGATCGCGACGCCGCCCAGGCGGGGCGTCGGCCGCGTGTGCACGTCGCGCTCGCGGATCGCCGGATAGAGCTTGAAGCGCAGCGCGAGGCGGTAGACCGCCCACGACAGCCCGAAGGTCACGAGCGCGGTGAAGAGACCGAGCAGCGCGAGAAGGGTCATAGGGCGTCAGGCTTCCGGGTCGGAGCCCGCTGCGGCCTCGGTGTCGGCGGCGGCCGCATCCGCCTCGGCGGCCGGCTCGTCGGAGTCGGCCTGGACCGGCTCGGCGGGCGCAGCGGTGTCGTGCGCCTCCGAGGACCCATCGCCCAGGGCGGCCTCGGCCGCCGCTGCCTCGACCTGCTCGGGGGTCTCGAGCTTGTCGCCGATCACCGCGCGCAGCTGATCGGCCGAGACGACGCCCTGGCGAAGAATCCGCACCCCGCGTCCGTCCGCGAGCCCCGTGACGTCGACGATCGTCGACGACTCGCTCGCCCCCGTCTCGGTGACGCCGTCGTAGGCGGCGCCGGCGAGGCCCGCGTCGAGGTAGACCTCGATCGCGTCGCCCAGCATCTCTTCGGCGGCCACGGCCGTCTTGGCAGCGGGCAGACCTGTCTTGTTGGCGCTCGACACCGCGAGCGGGCCGGTCTCACCGAGCAGCTCGAGGGCGATCTTGTGGTCGGGCATGCGCAGGGCGACGGTGCCGTGCGTCTCGCCGAGGTCCCAGATGAGCGACGGCTGGGCGGTGAAGACGATGGTGAGGCCGCCTGGCCAGAACGCCTCGGCCAGCTGTCGAGCCTCGTCCGGCACGTCCGCGGCGAGCGCGTCGAGGGTCTTGAGGTCGCCGATCAGCACGGGAGGCGGCGACTGCCGACCACGGCCCTTGGCGTCGAGCAGCCGCTGCACGGCGGCCGCGTTGAACGCGTCGGCTGCGACGCCGTACACCGTGTCGGTGGGGATCACGGCGAGCTCACCGCGGCCGAGCGCCTGGCGGGCCAGGCGGGTTCCGGTGAGCAGTTCGTCGGGGTCTGAGCAGTCGTAGATCGAGGGCATGACAGCCGAAGTCTACTTATGACTTGCTTGCAACTCGCTTCGCGCCGCTGGCAGGTCTTGACGCGGCATCCGTAACTGCTTATGGTCTACGCAATGTGTATGTCATACACATTCATCTATCCCCTAAGCAGAAAGGGCCGATCATGGACCCGAATGCAATCGAGGTCGTCGCGCTGCGGAAGCGCTACGGCCGCCGCTGGGTGCTCGACGGCGTCGACTTCGCTGCGCGCCGTGGCACCGTGCTCGCGCTGCTCGGCCCGAACGGCGCGGGCAAGACCACCACTGTGGGCATCCTCAGCACCCTGCTGCGCGCCGACGGCGGCACGGCCCGCGTCTGCGGGCACGACGTCGCGCAGGCGCCCGATCGCGTGCGCCGCAGCCTGAGCCTCACCGGGCAGTACGCCGCGGTCGACGGTTTCCTCACCGGTCGCGAGAACCTCGCGCTGATGGCCGGCATCGCCGGCTTGCGCGGGCGCGCCGCACGGGCTCGCGTCACGCAGCTGCTCACCGATTTCGAGCTGACGGATGCCGCGAGCCGCCGCGTCTCGACGTACTCCGGTGGCATGCGCCGACGGCTCGATCTCGCCATCAGCCTGCTGCCCCGACCGGAGGTGCTCGTGCTCGACGAGCCCACCACCGGCCTCGACCCGCGCAGCCGCACCCAGGTGTGGCAGGCGGTGCGCGACCTCGTGGCAGGCGGCACGACGGTGCTGCTGACGACGCAGTACCTCGACGAGGCCGATGCCCTCGCCGACGACGTCGTCGTGCTCGACCAGGGCGGCGTCATCGCGCACGGCTCCCCCGCCGCGCTGAAGCGCCGCGTCGACACCGACCGCGTGGTGGTCTCGTTCGCAGATCGGGCGTCGCTGGCTCTCGGGCAGGCTGCCTCGCCGCAGGCATCCGTCGACCCTGACTCACTCACGCTCGCGATCGCCACGGCGGACGCCGCGGCCACCCTGCGCACGCTGTTCGACGGCGCCCCTGGCGCGAACGTCGCCGACGTGCGCATCGAGCGCCCGACGCTCGACGACGTGTTCCTCACCCTCACCGGGCGCCGCTCGGAGACTTCAGAACAGGAGGCGGCGGCATGACCGCGCTCACCACGACCCTCGCGCCGGCACGCGCTGCGTCCGGCATCCGCCCACTGGGCGACACCACGCGCCTCATCGGGCGCGAGCTGCGGCGCACCCTGCGCAGCTTCGACAGCCTGTTCTCGAGCCTGCTGCTGCCGACGGTGATCATGCTCGTCTTCGTCGAGATCTTCGGCGGCGCCGTGGACCGCGACGGGCACTACGTGAACTACGTGGTTCCCGGCGTGCTGATCCTGTGCGTGGGAATGGGCGCGTCGTTCACGGCGATCAGCGTCGCGCAGGACATGACCTCCGGCGTCATCGACCGCTACAAGACGCTGCCCATGTTCGAGCCGGCCGTGCTGCTCGGCCACGTCGTCGCCGGAGTGCTGCGCAACCTCGTCGCGTGCATTCCGGTGGTGCTGGTCGCTGTCGCGCTGGGCTGGCGGCCCGCGGCGGACGCCGGCGGCTGGGTGCTCGCCTGGGCCTACCTCGCGCTCGCGGCGCTCTCGTTCACCTGGATCACCTGCTTCGCCGGCCTCGTGCTCTCCGTCGATGCGGCGCAGTCGGTGAACTTCGTGTTCCTGTTCGTGCCGTACATGTCGAGCGGGTTCGTGCCGGTCGACACCATGCCGCACTGGCTGCGCGGCTTCGCCGAGCATCAGCCATTCACACCGATCATCGAGACGGTGCGCGGCCTGTTCGCCGGCAGCGCGGACGGCGCCACCGTGGCGGCGGCGCTGGCGTGGCTGATCTCGCTGGGGGTCGCCGCGGTCGTGGCATCCGTCATCGTCTATCGCCGGCGCACGCTTGCCTGATCTCGTTCCCGAGTGGGTGCTTCCTAGACTGGCCGACATGGCCGACCAGTCAGAGCCCGCGCTGCCCCACGCCATCGCTCTGGCGTGGGGCGTCGCGGCCAACCCGCAGCGCGGACCCAAGCGCGAGCTGTCGATCGAGCGCATCGTCGAGACTGCGGTCGGCATCGCCGACGCGGAAGGCCTTGGGGCAGTTTCGATGGCGCGGGTGGCGCAGGAGCTCGGCTACACAACCATGTCGCTGTACCGCTATGTCACCGCGAAGGACGACCTGCTGAAGCTCATGCAGGATTCGGTGTCGGGCATCGAACTGCCTGCGGCGGGCGGCGAGGACTGGCGCGCCGAGCTGCGCCGGTGGACCCTTGCGACGATGACGCAGCTGGCGAAGCATCCGTGGATCACCGAGCTGCCGATCACCGGCATTCCCATGATGCCCGGCGAGCTCCGAACGCTCGAGGATGCACTCGCGGCCCTTGCTCGCACTCCGCTGAGCGGACTCGAGAAGATGGCGGCGATCCTCGTGCTGGCCAATCACGCGCGCGTCGCGGTCGCCATCCAGCACCAGCTGAGTTCCGCAGGCGTCTCGCCTGAGGAGGCGACGGGCGCGGCATATGAGACCGTGCTGCGCGAGCTGCTCGACCCGGCGGAGTTCCCCGAGCTGCGGAAGGTGCTGGATTCCGGCCAGCTCACCGACCAGGAGTTCGACGACGCCGCCTTCGGGCTCGAGAGGATTCTCGACGGCCTCTCGGCATACGTCGCGGCGAAGGGTTCAGGGGCCGAAGCGCCCGCGCCGCCGAAGCCCGACTCAGATCTGGAGCATTACGCGAAAGATCCCAAGGTGAAAGAGGCGGCGCAGCGCCGCCGCGAAGCCGAGAAGGCGCTGCGCGAGGCGCAGAAGCGCGAACTCGAAGCGCTCAAGAACGCGCGTGAGCGGGCGAAGGCCGCGGCAGAGCGCGAGGCGGCGCGGCGGCGCGACTGACGCGGGCGCGCGTCAGCAACGCACGATTTGGCACGCAGCGGGGGCCTTTTCGGGTGACGGATCGTGCATTGTGTGCCGAAACGTGCGCGCGGCTCAGGGGCGCAGCGCCGTCGTGGCGCGGTCGCGACCGGTGAGGTCCGGGTGGGTGGATGCCGCGCGCCAGCCGTCCGCGGCGAGGATGCCGCGGATCTCCTCGCCTTGCAGCTCTCCGTGCTCGATGACCAGCAGGGCACCGGGGTGCGCGAGCCGCAGCGCGGTGTGCGACAGCGCGCGCACGAGGTCGAGGCCGTCGGGTCCGCCGTAGAGCGCCATCGCGGGGTCGAACAGCCGCACCTCGGGGTCGCGCGGGACCGCATCGGCCGGGACATAGGGCGGGTTCGAGATCACGACGTCGACCGTGCCGTCGAGCTCGGCGAGCAGTGCAGGGTCGACGAGATCACCCTCGACGAGCGTCGCGTTGGCGGCGCCGGATGCCTCGAAGTTGCGCCGGGTCCACGGGAGCGCGTCGGCCGATTTCTCGACGCCGAACACCCGGGCGTGCGGCACCTCGACGGCGAGCGACAGGGCGATCGCACCGCTGCCGGAGCCCAGGTCGACGGCGATCGGCTCGGGTCTCGCGGCCTGCCGCAGTGCATCGATCGCGAACTGCACGACGTGCTCGGTCTCGGGCCGTGGCACGAAGACGCCGGGGCCGACGGCGAGCTCGAGCGACCGGAAGGCGGCGGTGCCGGTGATGTGCTGCAGGGGCTCGCGCGCGGCGCGCCTCGAGGCGAGCTCACGCACCTTCTCGACGACGGATGCGTCGGCCGAGGCATCCGTCAACGCCATCGCCTGCACGCGCCCACGCGACGCATCCGTCACAAACCCGATCAGCAAAGCGGCGTCGACGGCGGGAGTGGGCACTCCTGCGTCGGAAAGCTGCTGCGTGACCTCGCTGAGCAAGCCTCGGATCGTAACGGGCGTCGTGTTCATAACCTCAGCAACAATAGGCTTTCGCTATGGCCGAGATTCTTCCTGACATCACCAAGGCGGTGGGCGGAACGCCCCTCGTCACGCTGAACCGCGTCACCGACGACGCGGGCGCCACCGTGCTCGCGAAGCTCGAGTTCTTCAACCCCGCGTCCAGCGTCAAGGACCGCATCGCGGTCGCCATCATCGACGCAGCCGAGGCCGATGGCGTCCTCACCGAGGGCGGCACGATCGTCGAGGCGACGAGCGGCAACACGGGCATCGGCCTCGCGATGGCTGCGGCCGCGCGCGGCTACAAGGCGATCATCGTCATGCCGGACACTATGAGCCTCGAGCGCCGCGCCATTCTGCGCGCGTTCGGCGCCGAGCTCGTGCTCACCCCGGGCGCAGACGGCATCAAGGCCTCGATCGCCAAGGTGCAGGAGATCGTGGCGAACACAGAGGGCGCCATCTGGGCGCGCCAGTTCGAGAACCAGGCGAACCCGACCATCCACTACACGACCACTGGCCCCGAGATCTGGGAAGCGACCGGCGGCAAGGTCGACGTCTTCGTCTCGGGCATCGGCACCGGCGGCACCATCACCGGCGCCGGCCGCTACCTCAAAGAGCAGAACCCCGAGGTCAAGGTCGTCGCCGTCGAGCCGGCCGAGACCGAGGTGCTGCGCGGCGGCGCCCACGGGCCCCACAAGATCCAGGGCATCGGCGCCGGCTTCATTCCCGAGGTGCTCGACACCGAGATCTACGACGAGGTCTTCCCCGTGCCGAGCGACGACGCCATCGCGACCGCGCGCCGCCTCGCCGCCGAGGAGGGCGTGTTCGCGGGCATCTCGTCGGGCGCCGCAGTGTTCGCGGCGGTGCAGCTCGCGAAGCGCCCCGAGAACGCCGGAAAGACGATCGTCGCCGTCGTTCCCGACACCGGTGAGCGCTACTTCTCGACGGCGCTCTACAAGCACCTCGCCGAGGCCGACGCGTAGGTGCCTGCCCACCCCCTGCGCGCCCTGCGCGAGGACATCGCCGCGGTCAAGCGCCGCGACCCGGCCGCCCGTTCGGCGGTCGAGATCGTCCTCGCGTACTCCGGCATGCACGCGATCTGGGCGTACCGCATCGCGCACCGGTGGTGGCGCTCCCCCGGTCTGAGCCTGGCCGCGCGGCTGCTCTCGCAGGCCGCGCGGTCGGCAACCGGCGTCGAGATCCACCCCGGTGCGACGATCGGCCGCCGCCTCGTCATCGACCACGGCATGGGCGTCGTGATCGGCGAGACTGCGGTCGTCGGTGACGACGTGCTGATCTACCACGGCGTCACCCTCGGCGGGAACCGTCGCGGGCACAGCTCGAAGCGTCACCCGACGGTCGGCGACGACGTCGTGATCGGCGCCGGTGCAAAGCTCATCGGCGACATCTCGATCGGCTCGCACAGCCAGATCGGCGCGAACGCCGTCGTGACGCACGACTTCCCCGAACATTCGGTGCTCACGGGAATCCCTGCAACGAACCGCAACGCGCACGTCTAGCGCGTTCAGCCACACGCAGTGCCACCTTCATGCGGCGACACTAGATGCCGTTACCCCCTCGCGCGGCGACACTAGATGCCGTTTCGAGGCGCCGATTCCGACGTCTATTGTCGCCGCGCGAAGGCGTGGGGGCGGTTACTGCGCGACGCTCGGGTCCCACTCCTCGGGAAGCGGCGCGATCGGCGCCACGCGTGAGGTGATCTCGACCGCCGAGCCGCTGGCCGCGGCATCCCGGATCCCCAGCAGCACGTCGAGAACGTGCGACGCCAGGGCTCCGGACGCGCGCTCGGGAACTCCCGCGCGAATCGCCCGCAGCAGCTCGACGATGCCCGTGCCGCGGCCGAACGCGGCGCCGGTCGCCGGAATCACGGTCGGCTCGCTCTGCCCATACCGCCAGAGAGTGCTGTCGCCGTCGAAGTTGTTCGGGTCGGGCAGGCTGATCGTGCCCTCTGTGCCGTTGATCTCGACGAAGCCGGCCCGCGGCAGCGCGTGCTGGAACGAGAACGTCGACTGTGCAGAGGCGCCGCTGGCGAACTCGATCAGCGCCGCGTGATGCGTGGGCACCTCGACCGGGAAGGTCTGGCCCGCGCGCGGCCCGCTTCCGATCGTGCGGCTGTCACGCGACTTCGACGACACCGCCTGCACGCGCGAGGCGGACCCGAAGGCGTGCACGAGCGTCGTGACGTAGTACGGCCCCATGTCGAACAGCGGCCCGGCGCCCGTCGCGAACAGGAAGTCGGGGTTGGGATGCCACGACTCGGGCCCCGGCACGTGGAACATCGTGGTCGCCGTCAGCGGCTCGCCGATGTCGCCGCGGGCGATCGCACGCAGTGCGGTCTGGATGCCTGCCCCGAGCACCGTGTCGGGGGCGCACGCCACGCGCAGGCCGGCCTTCTCAGCCGCGGCGAGCAGCTCCGCCGCCGAGTCGTGGTCGAGCGCGACGGGCTTCTCGCTCCACACGTGCTTGCCCGCCGCGATGATGCGGTGGCCGACCTCGGTGTGCGCCGCCGGGATCGTGAGGTTCACGACCAGCTCGATGTCGTCGCGCGCGAGCAGGTCGTCGACCGTGCCGAAGGCGGGCACGCCGTACTCTTCGGCCTGCGCCTGCGCACGCTCCAGGTCGATGTCGGCGACCATGCGCACCTCGACCTCTTCGAACGTCGTGAGGTTCTTCAGGTACTGGGTCGAGATGTTGCCCGCGCCGATGATGCCGATTCCGGTGCGGCCCGCCGCACCGCCGGTCGCCCCGCTCACGCGGCGGCCTCGCTGTCGTTCTCGGCGAGCCACGCGAACGACTCGGCGATGCCGGCGAACACGTCGCCCTTGTAGGCGTCGAACTCCACGACGCGCAGCGCGGCGGGCGCAGCAGCGAGGATCGCCTTGACATCGACGTCACCCTGGCCGGCGGGGGTCTGGTTCTCGAACGCGGCCTTGAGCGCCTCGGGCACGATCAGAGCGCTCTCGCTGCTCGGCAGCACGTCGCGAATGGCCTCGTCGATGCGGCCGTCCTTCACGTGGATCGCGCGCACACGCTCCCCCAGCGAGCGCAGCACGGCCGGGGCATCCGCACCGCCCACGGTCGCCCAGAACGTGTCGACCTCGAGCACGACGCCCGGCTCGAGCTGCTCGGCGAACAGCTCGAAGACCGGACGCCCGTCGAGCTTGTTCGTGAACTCCCACTGGTGGTTGTGATAGCCGAACTCGAGGCCGCGAGCGGCGGCCTGCTGGGCCAGTTCGTTGACGCGCTCGGCGAGGCCCTTGACCTGGTCGGCGGTCTGCCAGCGCTCGGTCGGGATGAACGGGTCGATCACCGTGTGGATGCCGAGCTCGGCCGCCGCGTCGAAGATGACCGCAGGGTCCTCCGCGTCGATCACGGGCGCGTGCCCGGAGGGCGCCTCGACGCCGGCTGCGGTGAGCGCGCGCTTCAGGTCGGCGGTGCGCAGGTGGAAGGCATACGGCTCGGCCTTCGTGAAGCCGATCTCGGCGAGCCGCGCGATCGCGTCGTCGACGTTCGCATCGACGGCGTCGCGCACGGAGTAGAGCTGGACGGAGGGGGACGACATAGGGCACTCCTTTGTTGCAGACGTCTGACCACGACGATGCTATAACGAAACCCGTACAGTGGAAGATATTGTGACCGAGACGGGGGCGAGTGTGACAGGCGAACCGGATGCTTCAGGCCGCGGCCCCTATGCCAAGGGGGTCGCCCGCCGCCGCCAGATCATCGAGAGCGCGATCGCCGAGTTCGCTGAACGCGGCGTCGACGGCACCTCGCTGCGCACTCTCGGCGAGGCGATCGGCGTCTCGCACGCCACCCTGCGGCACTACTTCGCCTCACGAGACGAGCTGCTCGTCGAGGTCTACCGCGCGCACGAGGAGCGCGACCCGGCCGACAGCCCGAGCGATCGCGGCGCGGTAGAGGTCATGACCGCCAGTGCGGACATCAACCGGGCGATTCCGGGGCTGGTGCGGCTGTACGCAACGCTCACGACGGATGCTCTGCAGGAGGACCACCCCGCCTCGCGGGAGTTCATCCGGGAGCGGTTCCGAGCGGTTCGCGAGGACCTCGCCCGACGGATCCGTGACGGTCAGGCATCCGGTCGCATCGCCTCAGACATCGACGCGACGGACGCGGCCGCGCTCGTCATCGCCGCCTCAGACGGCCTGCAGGTGCAGTGGCTGCTCGACCCCGACGAGGTCGACGTGCGCCGCGCGCTCACCCTGCTCGAGCGGCTTCTTCCTGGGTCCGCCGGCTAGCCGCCGCGCTGCCGACGCCGAGAAGTGCCGAAAAGGGGCTCCCGCGAACGGGAACCCCCTTTTCGGCACTTCTCGATGAGGCTTAACCCTCGTTGTCGCCGAGGGCTGCGAGCCGCGCCTCTTCGTCAGCCTGAATGGCCGAGTCGATGACGGGGTCCAGCGCGCCGTTCAGCACCTGGTCGAGGTTGTAGGCCTTGAAACCGGTGCGGTGGTCGGCGATGCGGTTCTCGGGGAAGTTATAGGTGCGGATGCGCTCGGAGCGATCCATGGAGCGCACCTGCGACTTGCGGGCGTCGGATGCCGCGGCATCCAGCTCCTCCTGCTGCTTCGCGAGCAGGCGGGCGCGCAGCACGCGCATGGCGGCCTCGCGGTTCTGGATCTGCGACTTCTCGTTCTGCATCGACACGACGATGCCGGTCGGCAGGTGCGTGATGCGCACGGCGGAGTCGGTCGTGTTCACCGACTGGCCGCCGGGGCCCGACGAGCGGAAGACGTCGACGCGGATGTCGTTCGCCGCGATCTCGATCTCTTCGGGCTCGTCGACCTCGGGGAACACCAGCACGCCGGCCGTCGAGGTCTGGATGCGCCCCTGCGACTCGGTCGCCGGCACGCGCTGGACGCGGTGCACGCCGCCCTCGTACTTGAGGTGCGCCCAGACGCCCTCTGCCGGGTCGGTCGCGTTCGACTTGATCGCAACCTGCACGTTCGTGTAGCCGCCGAGGTCGGTGGCATCCGCCTCGAGGATCTCGGTCTTCCACCCGCGCGAGTCGGCGTAGTGCACGTACATGCGCAGCAGGTCGGCGGCGAACAGCGCCGCCTCTTCCCCGCCGGCGCCGCCCTTGATCTCGAGGATCACGTCGCGGCCGTCGTCGGGGTCTCGCGGGATCAGCAGGCGGCGCAGCTTCTCTTGCGCGGCGGTCTGCTTCTCTTCGAGCGATGGAACCTCTTCGGCGAACGCCTCGTCCTCGCGGGCGAGCTCACGCGCGGCATCCAGGTCGTCGACCGACTGCTGCCAGTCCTCGTAGGCCTTCTTGATCTGCGAGAGCTCGGCGTAGCGGCGGTTGACCTTCTTCGCGCGTGCCGCGTCTGCGTGCAGCGCAGGATCGGCGAGCTGCTGCTCGAGATCCGTGAATTCGTCGAGCAGCCCTGAGACGGACTCGAACATCAGCGGTGGTTGTTCTCGTTGCCGTGCGAGTGCCCGTTGCCGCCAGAGGTCGGGATCGACTTCTGCATCTGCACGAGGAACTCCACGTTCGACGAGGTCTCCTTCAGCTTCCCGAGCACGACCTCGAGCGCCTGCTGCGGGTCGAGACCCGCGAGGGCGCGACGCAGCTTCCAGGTGATCTTGACCTCGTCGGGCGAGAGCAGCATCTCTTCGCGGCGGGTGGACGACGCGTTGACGTCGACGGCCGGGAAGATGCGCTTGTCGGCGAGCTGGCGCGAGAGGCGCAGCTCGCTGTTGCCGGTGCCCTTGAACTCCTCGAAGATGACCTCGTCCATCTTGGAGCCGGTCTCGACGAGCGCGGTCGCGAGGATCGTCAGCGAGCCGCCGTGCTCGATGTTGCGAGCGGCGCCGAAGAAGCGCTTGGGCGGGTAGAGAGCGGAGGCGTCGACACCGCCGGAGAGAATGCGACCGGATGCCGGCGCGGAGACGTTGTACGCACGGCCGAGGCGCGTGATCGAGTCGAGCAGCACGACGACGTCGTGGCCCAGCTCGACCAGGCGCTTCGCGCGCTCGATGGCGAGCTCGGCGACCGTGGTGTGGTCCTCTGCGGGGCGGTCGAAGGTCGAGGCGATGACCTCGCCCTTCACCGTGCGCTGCATGTCGGTGACCTCTTCCGGGCGCTCGTCGACGAGAACGACCATGAGGTGCACCTCGGGGTTGTTCGTCGTGATCGCGTTGGCGATCTGCTGCAGCACGATCGTCTTGCCGGCCTTCGGCGGGGCGACGATGAGGCCGCGCTGGCCCTTCCCGATCGGGGCGATCAGGTCGATGATGCGCTGGGTCAGCTTCTCGGGCACCGTCTCGAGGCGCAGGCGCTCCTGCGGGTAGAGCGGGGTGAGCTTGCCGAACTCAACGCGGGTCGACGCCTCTTCCACGGTCTGGCCGTTGATCGAGTCGACGCGCACGAGTGCGTTGTACTTCTGGCGGGAGTTGGCGCCCGGGTTCTCACCCTCGCGCGGCTGGCGGATCGCGCCGACGACGGCGTCACCCTTGCGCAGGCCGTACTTCTTGACCTGGCCGAGCGAGACGTACACGTCGCTCGCGCCCGCCAGGTAGCCCGTGGTGCGCACGAAGGCGTAGTTGTCGAGCACATCGAGGATGCCGGCGACGGGGATCAGCACGTCGTCTTCGGTCAGCTCGATCTCGGCGTCGTCGCCTGCGCCGCCGCCGCGGCGCTTGCGGTCGCGGTAGCGGCTGCGACGGCCGCCCTCGCCCTGCTCGCCGTCCTGGCCGTTGCGGTTGTTCTGGTTCTGCTGGCTGCCCTGGCCCTGCTCGGGCTTCTCGCTCTCCTTGGACTGCTGCTCGCCGCCCTGCTGGCCGCCGTTCTGGCCGTTGTTCTCGCGGTCGGCGCGATTGCGGTTGCGGTTGCGGCGGTTGCGACGGCTGCGGCCGCCCTCGCCCTGCTGCTCGCCGTTGTCGTCGGAGGACTCGTGGGATGCCTCACCCTCGGCACCCTCGCCGCGAGCGGCGCCCTCGTTCTGCGCGTTGCCGCCGTGCTGCGCGTTCTGGCCCTGCTGCGCCTGGCGCTGCTCGGCGACGGCATCGAGTGCCGAGATGAGCGACTCGACACCGGTCTGGCCGGCGTTCACGTGGCCGGCGGCCGCCGTGACGGTGCCGCCGGTGGAGGCACGGCGCGAGCGGCGGCTGCGGCCGGTGGCGGGCTGCTCGGCGGCCACGGCCTCGGCCTCTGCCGAGACGGGCGAGTCCGCTGCGGGAAGGTCGAGCGGGAGTGCGGCGTCGGCAGGAGCGTCGCTCTGGGGCGCATGGGCGGTCACAGGCTCGGCCTGCTCGACAGGAGTCTCGGTCGCAGGCGCTTCGGCCGGCACAGTGGGCGCTTCGGTCGAGGCATCCGTCTCGATGGCCTCGACGACCTGCCCATCGGACGCGCCGCGCGCGGCCTCGATGGCCGCGATCAGCTCGCCCTTGCGGAGCTTGGCGCCGCCGGCGATGCCGAGCTGGGTGGCGAGGGCCTGGAGCTGCGGGACGCGCAGCGAGTTGAGGTCGATGTCAGCGGATTCGGCGCTGATCAGATCAGTCACTTTCAGTGATTCCTTATCTCCGAAGGGCGCATGAGGGCCACATCGGGAGTGCGCTCGCAACGTCAATGGTGCGCGGCGGACCGTTCCGCCGCTGGTTGGTACTCGGGTTGGATCAACTCGATTGCGAGGCGTACGTGCTTCTGATTCACCCGTCAGATTCCGATCGCCGGCGAGCCGGGAGTTCGGTGGGTGATGCCCTTCATCCTAACACCCGCTCACGAATGCTCCGCTCCCCCGAACCGGGGCCCGCGCGCGCCACCGTGCAGGCACCCTGGTCGCCCGGCGGGCGGTCGCACCGCGTGCGGGGCTAGGCCGTCAGCTGACGACCGCGACCGTCGCGCCCTTGAAGTCGACCGCCAGCATCAGGGGCTGCCATTCGACCGGCGACTTCGCGGCGACGAGCTCGGCGGCGCGCAGGCGATCGGCCGGGCGCTCGCAGAGCACGAGCACACTCGGGCCCGCTCCGGACACCACGGCGGGGAATCCCTCGGCGCGCAGCAGCCGCACGAGCTCGCTCGTGTCGGGCATCGCGGCGGCGCGGTAGTCCTGGTGCAGCTTGTCCTCGGTGGCCGACAGCAGCAGCTCGGGGCTCTGAATCAGCGCCGCGATCAAGAGCGCCGAGCGCGAGAGGTTGAAGACAGCGTCCTCGTGCGGCACCTGCGCCGGCTGCAGCGAACGGGCGAGCTTGGTCGGCACGGTGTGCGCGGGCACGAACACCACGGGTGAGACCCCGCGGTGCACGTTGAGCTTCTTGTGCTGCGGGCCGCCCGGCTCGACCCACGCGATCGTCAGGCCGCCGAACAAGGCAGGGGCGACGTTGTCAGGGTGCCCCTCGAGCTCGGTCGCGATCGCGAGCAGCTCGGCCGAGTCGAGCTCGACGATTCCGTCGAGCAGGCCCTTCGCCGCCATGATTCCGCCGACGATCGCAGCCCCAGACGACCCGAGGCCGCGGCCATGCGGGATCGCGTTGCGCGCGACGATGTCGAGGCCGGGAACCAGCGCGCCCTTCCGGCCGAGGACGTCGAGGATGACGGCGGCGACCAGGTTCGAGGCATCCGTCGCCACCGATCCGTCAGACCCGACGCCGTGCACCTCGACGCGCACGCCGGGCGTAGCCGAGACCGTGACGTCAACCTCGTCGTAGAGCGCGAGCGCGAGGCCGAGCGTGTCGAAGCCGGGGCCGAGGTTGGCCGTGGTCGCCGGCACGCGCACGTGCACGCTGCGGCCGACGGGGATCGATGCTGAGGCGCCGGCGGCGGCTGCCGCCGGCCCGGGCATCGGACCGTCAGAACCCGACGCGCCTGCGCCCGCTGCCGAGCTCATGCACCGGCCCCGACGGATGCCTTCTCGAGTCCGATCGCGCCGGCGACGGCATCCGCCGACACCTCGACGACCGTGGGCTGCACCTCAGAGCCGTCAGCCTGGCGCAGCGCCCACTGCGGGTCCTTGAGGCCGTGGCCGGTGACGGTGATCGTGACGACCGAGCCCTCGGGGATCGCACCGGCCGCGGCGCGCTCGAGCAGCCCGGCGACGCCGATCGCGCTGGCCGGCTCGACGAAGACGCCGACCTCGGCCGCGAGCAGCTTCTGTGCGGCGAGGATCGTCTCGTCGTCGATGGCGCCGAAGTAGCCCTGGGTCTTGTCGCGCGCCTCGAGCGCGAGGTTCCACGACGCGGGATTGCCGATGCGGATCGCCGAGGCGATGGTGTCGGGGTCCTTCACGGGGTGGCCGAGCACGATGGGCGCGGAGCCCGCGGCCTGGAAGCCGAACATGCGGGGCAGCTTGGTGGTCGCGCCGCGCTCGAGCTCTTCGACGAAGCCGCGCGTGTACGCGGTGTAGTTGCCCGCGTTCCCGACCGGGATGAAGTGGAAGTCCGGGGCGTCGCCGAGGCGCTCGACGATCTCGAACGCGGCCGTCTTCTGGCCCTCGATGCGGTCGTTGTTGACCGAGTTCACGAGGTGCACGGGGTACTCGGCGGCGAGCTCGCGCGCGACATCCAGGCAGTCGTCGAAGTTGCCCTTGAGCTGAACGATCTCAGCGTTGTGCACGATCGCTTGGCTGAGCTTGCCGAGCGCGATCTTCCCCTCGGGGATCAGCACGACGGCCTTGATGCCGGCGTGCGCCGCGTAGGCCGCGGCGGAGGCCGAGGTGTTGCCGGTCGAGGCGCAGATGACCGCCTTCGCGCCGGCCTCGACGGCCTTCGAAATCGCCATGGTCATGCCGCGGTCCTTGAAGGAGCCCGTCGGGTTCATGCCCTCGTACTTGATGTAGACGCGCGCAGCCGTGCGGCGCGAGAGCGCGGGGGCCTCGATGAGCGGAGTGCCGCCCTCCCCCAGGGTGACGATCGGCGTGGCATCCGTCACATCAAGGCGGTCGCGGTACTCGTGCAGGACTCCCTGCCACTGGTGGGCCACTTGCTTTACGCTCCTTCGATCCGCAGCACGTGGGCGATCGAGGTGACCGCCGCGCTGGCGCGCAGGGCCTCGACGGTCGCCGCGAGCGACGCCTCGAGGGCTGCATGGGTTCCGATGACCAGGGTAGCCGTCGGGGTCTCTTCGCCTGAGGCGCCCGGGGCGCCCGAGGCGCCTGCACCGCCGGCCGACGACTGCACGACGGTCTCGATCGACGCGCCGTTCTCGGCGAACAGGCGGGCGATCTCGGCGAGGACGCCGGGCTGGTCGGCGACGTGCAGCGTCACGTGATAGCGCGTGACGGCCGCCGCGACCGGCAGCACGGGCAGCTCGGCGTGCGTCGACTCTGCGACGCCCGGGCCGCCCGCGACGTGGCGGCGCGCGGCTGACACGACGTCGCCGAGCACGGCCGATGCCGTCTGGATGCCGCCCGCACCGGCGCCGTAGAACATCAGGTCTCCCGCGGCTTCCGCCTGCACGAAGACTGCGTTGTGCGCGCCATGGACAGCGGCGAGCGGATGCCTGCGCGGCACGAGCGCCGGGTAGACGCGGGCCGACACCGCGGCCTTCCCGGTCTCGGGGTCGGCGATGCGCTCGCAGATCGCGAGCAGCTTGACGACGTAGCCCATCTCGCGGGCCAGGTCGACCTGCTCTTTCGTGATGTCTTCGATGCCCTCGCGATACACGGACTCGAGCGGCACGTCGGTGTGGAACGCGAGGCTCGCGAGCAGGGCGGCTTTGGCCGCGGCGTCGTAGCCGCCGATGTCGGCGGTCGGGTCGGCTTCTGCATAGCCGAGCTCGGTCGCGACGGCCAGAGCCTCGTTGAACTCTCCGCCGTCGATGTCCATGCGGTCGAGCACGAAGTTCGTCGTGCCGTTGACGATGCCGAGGATGCGCGTGACGCGGTCGCCCGCGAGGCTGTCGCGCAGCGGCCGGATGATCGGGATCGCCCCGCCGACCGCCGCCTCGTAGTACAGCTGCGCGCCGACCTGGCCCGCCAGGTCGAACAGCTCAGTGCCGTGCGTCGCGAGCAGCTGCTTGTTGCCCGTGACGACGTCGGCGCCCGAATTCAGCGCCTTCAGAATCAGCTCGCGCGCCGGCTCGATGCCGCCCATCAGCTCGACGACGATGTCGGCGCCCAGGATCAGCTGCTCGGCGTCGGTGGTGAACAGCTCGCGCGGCAGGCCGGCATCGCGCGGCTTGTCGAGATCGCGCACGGCGATGCCGGCCAGCTCGATGCGGGCGCCGATGCGGCTCGAGAGCTCGTCGCCGTTCTCGAGCAGCAGGCGCGCGACCTGCGAGCCGACCGTGCCGCCGCCGAGCAGTGCGATCTTGAGGGTGCGGTATTCGATCAAGCTCGTACTCCAGCGTCGTGAGAGAGAAGGTCTTCCTCGGTCTCGCCGCGCACGATTACACGTGCCTGACCGTCGCGCACGGCGACGACCGCGGGGCGGGGAAGGTAGTTGTAGCGGCTCGACAGCGAGAAGCAGTAGGCGCCGGTGGCCGGCACCACGAGCAGGTCGCCTGGGGCGATATCGCCCGGCAGGTACTCGGCGTCGACCACGATGTCGCCGGACTCGCAGTGCTTGCCCGCGATGCGCACGAGTGCGGGCGAGGCATCCGATCGCCTCGACGCCAGCCGCGCGCTGAACTGCGCCTGATACAGCGCGTAGCGCGCGTTGTCGCTCATGCCCCCGTCGACGCTCGCGTACAGGCGGGTCGCGGTCGCGCCGCCCTCTGCCTCGACGGTGACCGGCTTGGTCGTGCCGAGCTCGTAGAGCGTGACGCCCGGCGTGCCGATGATCGCGCGGCCGGGCTCGAAGGCGAGGTGCGGCACGGGGATGCCGAGCGCGGCGCAGTGCGCGGCGACCGAGTCGATGATCGGCGCGGCGAGCTCCCAGGCGTCGGTCGCCTCGTCGCCCGTGTTGTAGGCGATGCCGAAGCCGCCGCCGAGGTTCAGCTCGGGCACCGGCCCGTCCTCGAGCAGGCGCGCGTGCACCGCGAGCAGGCGGCGCGCGGATTCCGCGATGCCGGCAGACCCGAAGACCTGCGTGCCGTTGTGGCAGTGCAGCCCCACGAAGTCGAGGGATTCATGCGAGCGGATGCCGGCGACCAGACGCTCGACCTCGTCGAGCGAGACCCCGAACTTCTGGTCTTCGTGCGCGGTCGCGAGGTAGGCGTGGGTCTCGGCGTGGACTCCCGACTTCACGCGCAGGCGCACCCGCTGGCGGCGGCCGTGGCGGCTCGCCGCGGCGGCGACCCGCTCGATCTCCTGCTCGGAGTCGATGACGATCGTGCCGAGCCCCACCGAGACGGCGCGGTCGATCTCGGCGAGCGACTTGTTGTTGCCGTGCAGCCCGAGGCGCGCGGGGTCGACGCCCGCGGCCAGCGCCACGGCGAGCTCGCCGGCGCTGCAGGTGTCGAGGTTGAGCCCCGCCTCGATGACCCAACGGGCGACCTCGGTCGAGAGGAAGGCCTTGCCCGCGTAGTAGACCGTCACGGTGGTACCCACGGCTTCGGCCGCTGCGGTGAAGGCGTCGTGGATGCGGGCGGCTCTGGCGCGGGCATCCGCTTCATCGATCACATAAAGAGGTGAGCCGAACTGCTCTTTGAGGGCGGTGACGGGCACTCCACCGATCTCGATCACTCCGTCGGCGTTGCGCGTCGCGCTCGCGGGCCAGACGTTCACGGGCAGGGCGTTCACGTCAGCGGGAACGGTCAGCCAGCTCGGCGCCAGGGGGTTGGTGACCACGGGTGTCCTCGGGGTAGGTGGGGATTGCGCGCCAGTTTACCGGGCGGCGGGTCATGGCCCGAAACTCGTGACGTCGAGCGTCAGCCCCCACACTCCGCCCGCCCCGGATCGGTTCCCGAGGGGTGCCGCGATGGGGTTCTGCCGGAGTATTCGCCCATCACCGCACCCCTCGGCGAAGCATCCCTAGCTCGCCGGGCAGGCGCCGTGCGTTTGGAAGGTCTTCGGGTCGAGCGAGAAGTCGTCCGCCTGGAAGTCGATCGAGGCCTTGCTGCGCTCGATCGTGATCTCGCCGACGTTGAGGCCCGCCGGCAGGTACGGCGCGATGCATACGTTGATGGGCTTGCCGTCGAAGACACCGCCGAGCAACGACTTCACGTCGAAGTGCACCGGGCCCGAGGTCACGTTGACCGACTGCGGGTACAGGCGCACCACCTTGCCGTCGGCCACGGGCCGCACCGCCGCCGAATAGCTCAGCGGCAGCCCGAGCACCTGCGTCGTCGCCTTGTACGTGATGGTCTTCGAGCTGAGCCCGATCGCCGCCGTCGGGTCCGGCAGCGAGACCAGGCTGTTGACCGCGTCCTGAGAGACGTGCAGGGTGCCGCGCGCCGAGCCGAGCACGGGCGCGGTGCGGAACGAGCGATCGATGCGCACGTCGTTGGCGGTGGCGGATGCCGAGACCGATCCGCGCTCGGTGGTGATGCTCGGGGCATCCACCTGCACCTCGCTGAAGCGCCCCGCGAGGTACTGCACGATGAACGAGAAGCCGTGGATGTCGACCGAGAGGCCCGGCGCGGTCACTCCGTCGGGAAGCGACTGGGCGATCTCGGCTTCCATGCGCTTCTCGGCATATGCCCGCAGCGCCGCATCGGCACCGAAGGCCAGCGCCGCCACGGCGAGCAGGGCGACGACGGTCCAGGCGAGGCGACGCGCACTGTTCATCGAAAACCCCAGATGGCTACATCTTCTCCGGAGCGGAGACCCCGAGCAGGTCCAGGCCGTTGCGGATGGTCTGGCCGACGGCCAGGTTCAGCGTGAGGCGGGTGCGGTGCACGTCTTCCACCGGCTCCTCGCCCTGCGGAATCACGCGGCAGTTGTCGTACCACCGGTGGTACAGCCCGGCCACCTCTTCGAGGTAGCGCGCCACGCGGTGCGGCTCGCGCAGCTCGGCGGCGTGCGCGACGACGCGCGGGAACTCCTGCAGTGCGCCGAGCAGGGCCGACTCGGTCTCGTGCACAAGCAGCCCGGGCTCGAAGACGCTCGTGTCGACACCAGCAGCCTGCGCGTTCCGGGTCACCGAGCAGATGCGCGCATGGGCATACTGCACGTAGAACACCGGGTTGTCGTTGGTGCGGCTGCGCAGCTGGTTCGGGTCGAGCGCGAGCGGCGAGTCGGCCGGGTAGCGCCCGAGCGAGTAGCGCAGGGCGTCGGTGCCGAGCCACTCGATCAGGTCGTCCATCTCGATGATGTTGCCCGCGCGCTTCGACAGGCGTGCGCCGTTCACCGACACGAGCTGCCCGATGAGCACCTCGATGTCCTTCTCGGGGTCATCGCCTGCCGCGCCCGCGAGCGCCTTGAGGCGGTGCACGTAGCCATGGTGGTCGGCGCCCAGCAGGTAGATCTTGTGCTCGAAGCCGCGCTCGGACTTGCTGAGGTAATAGGCCGCGTCGGCGGCGAAGTACGTGTAGATCTCGTTCGAGCGACGGATGACCCGGTCTTTGTCATCGCCGAAGTCGGTCGTGCGCACCCACACGGCGTCGTCGGCGTCGAAGACGTGCCCGAGCTTGCGCAGTTCGGCGACCGCGTCGTCGATCGCGCTCGTGCCGGTCTCGGGATTCACCGCGTGCAGCGTGCGCTCGGAGAAGTACACGTCGAAGGTGACGTTGAAGTTCGCGAGCGACTGCTTGATCTCGCTCAGCTGCTGCGCGTACGCCACCTCGCGCGCCGCCGCGAGCGCCTCATCGGCCGGAAGCTCGAGGAGGTTCGGCACCTGCTCGAGCACGTGCGCCGCGAGGTCGGCGATGTACTGCCCGGGGTAGCCGCCCTCCGGCGTGGGCTCGCCCTTGGCCGCGGCGAGCACGCTCGCCCCGAACTTGTCCATCTGGGCGCCGGCGTCGTTGATGTAGTACTCGCTGGCGACCTCGGCCCCGGAGGCCTTCAGAACCCGCGCGATCGAGTCGCCAAGCGCCGCCCAGCGGGTGTGCCCGATGTGCAGGGGGCCGGTGGGGTTCGCGCTGACGAACTCGAGGTTGATGGCGCGCCCCGCCTGCGTGGTGTTGCGGCCCCAGGCATCCCCCGCGTCCACGATCGTCTTCGCGAGCTGCCCTGCGGCGGCCGCGTCGAGGCGCAGGTTGATGAAGCCCGGCCCGGCGACCTCGGCGGAAGACACGCCCGGCAGCGTGGCCGCCGCCTCGGCGATCTCGGTCGCGAGCTCACGCGGGTTCGTGGCGAGCGGCTTCGCCAGCCTGAGGGCGACGTTGGTCGCCCAGTCGCCGTGCTCGCGGTTCTTCGGGCGCTCGAGCGTGACGTCTGCCTCAGAGAATTCGACGCCCTCGTTGTCGCCGCGGCGTCGCGCCACGATCGGCGAGACGAGGGCGAAAAGGGCGTGGGAAAGCTCGGCAGGAGTCACGAATAACGATTCTATGGGAGCGCCTTCTGCGCGCCCTGAGAGACCCCGCGCCCTTGATAGGCTCGCGGCGTTTACGTGCCATTCCCTTGTCAGGCACGGATGCCTGGACCGAAAGCGCCCCCACATGCCCTTCGCTCGCCCCGCCCTTCGCGTCACGACCGCCCTCGTCGCCGGCTTCGCCGCCGCGGCTCTGCTCGCCGGCTGTTCTGGCCCGGGGTTGAGCTCAGCGCAGGACACGCCGAAGGCCCACGACACCTCGAGTGCTGCGCCGAGCGATACCGCCGCAACCGATGACGCGACGCCGACCCCCACGCCCACGCCGACCCCGACGCCGGTCACGCTGCAGCAGGGCCAGGTGTGGACGGCGCAGCAGGTCTACACGTTCAACCCGAACTTCTCGCCCGACCCGAACTACGCCGTGGCGCCCGGCAGCGCCGCCGAGCAGCTGACGAAGCTCGCGGGCGTGAGCTTCGGCTGGGTCAACCAGACGAGCAACGACAAGATCGAGATCGCCGTCGCTCACCCCAGCGCGCAGAACTTCGACCAGTTCAGCGGCCAGGTCGCCGGCAAGTCGCAGGTGGTGCCGATCGACGGCGCGCCCGCAGGCACCGTGAGTTACTTCAACGTCGACGGCGGCGTCGGCACGCTGCAGGTCTTCACCAACAACGGCTACTGGATCGTCATCGACTCGAAGACCTTCCTCGAGCCGGGCGACAGCTATCAGATCGCCACCGACGTGATGGGGAACCTGAAGTAACTAGCGCCCTCGCGAGCACAGCTCGCTCGGCGTCGGCCGCGCGACGACCCACCGGGTCGTCGCCGCTTAGCGGCCGACGCGCGCGACGCGCTCCGCGAGGGCGTCCGGCGTGAGCTTCGCCGCGGCGACGATGAGCTTGTAGCGCAGGCTGGGAATCGACACCGCCCGGCCGCGGGCGGTGTCGATGAGCGCTGCACGCACGACATCGGGCGCCGACAGCCACAGGAAGTCGGGGATCGCACGCTCGAGCTGAGCGGGCTCGCGCGGCTCGCCCTGAGGCGCCGCAGCGTGGGCATCCGTCGACAGTCGTGAGTGGAACTCGGTGCGCACGAAACCCGGCGCGATCGCCGTGACGCGCACGCCGCGACGCTTGTATGCGATGTTCGCCCACCGGCTGAACGAGAGCAGCCACGCCTTGGCGGCGCCGTACGTGCCGCGCGGGCTGTAGCCCGCCACCGACGCGATGTTGATGATCGTGCCGCTGCCCGCGGGCAGCATGTGCGCGAGCGCCGCGTGCGTGAGCCGCAGCGGCACCTCGACGAGGATCGACAGCAGCTCGAGCTCGTCGTCGACGCTGTTCGCGTCGAAGTCCTTGGCGAGCCCGAAGCCCGCGTTGTTGACGAGCACATCGATGCGATTCACGGATGCCGCGACTCGAGCTTCCGCCGCCTTGACGCCCGCCTTCGTCAGCAGGTCCGCCGGCAGCACCTCGACCTCGATGTCGTGAGCGGCGCGCAGTTCTTCCGCGAAGGCCTCGAGGCGCTCCCGGCTGCGGGCCACGAGCACGAGATCGAGCCCGTCGGCGGCCAGCTGGCGCGCGAACTCGGCGCCGATGCCGCTCGATGCACCCGTGATCAGGGCGCGTGTACCGATCGCTCGCTGGGCCATGCCCTCACGATAAACCACTTGACATTGTGAGTTAGCGATATATCGTTGATTTGTCTTTGAAGGTCAAAGACCTGTTTACAGAAAGGTCGACCGATGCGATACGACAACACCTCACATCACGACTTCGACGGCCACAACGGCCACCATGACGGCCACGAGCGCGGCGGGTTCCGCGGCGCACGCGGCTTCCACCCGCGCCCCGGTTTCGACGGCGCGCGCTTCCACCACGACGGCCCCGGCTTCGGTGGCCCATTCGGCGGTCGCGGCATGCGCGGCGGCTTCGGGGGTTTCGGCCCAAGCTTCGACCCCGCCGACTTCGCTCGGGGCGGCCGCGGTCGTCGCCGGGCGTCGCGCGGCGACATCCGTGCCGCCCTGCTCTCACTGCTCGCCGAGGCACCGGCCAGCGGCTACGCGCTCATCAAGGCGATCGGTGAGAAGACCGACGGCCTCTGGGTGCCGAGCCCCGGCTCGGTCTACCCGACGCTGCAGCAGCTCGTCGACGAAGAGCTCATCGCCCCGTCGGGCGAAGGCCGCAAGACCGAGTACACGCTGACGGATGCCGGCCGCGCCTACGTCGACGAGCACGCCGACGAGCTGGCCGCGGCGTGGCAGGCGGCGCCCTCGCGCTCCGGTGCGGACGCCGAGCTGTTCACCTCGATCGGCAAGCTGATGGGAGCCATCCACCAGCTGCGCTTCGTCGCGACCGACGAGCAGCGCACGGCTGCCGCCGGGAAGATCGACGAGCTGCGCAAGGCGCTCTACGAGATCCTCGCCGAGAGCTGAGGTCGGCGGGTTCGCCCGTCGCCACTCCCCGACGCCGGTCGTCACTCCAACGGCTCGATCGAACCTTCGAGCCAAGGTGACGGCCGGCGTCGGCGTTCGCGCGTCAGAGCGCCGTCGTGGCCGACTTCAGCAAGGATGAGCGCTGCGCGAGGAAGTCGGCCCAGCAGGTGGCGCAGATCACGAAGTTCGGCACGATGACCGCGCCGTCGACGGTCATCTGCGGACCGCACAGAGCGTGGGTCGACTCGCCGGGCGCGGGCACCGGTTCGCCCTCGCTGTAGCCCTGGCTGATGTGGATCAGCTTGTCGCTGGGCGTCGGAATGCAGGGGCGGAACTTGGTCGGCAGCGCACCGGTGAGCGCGGCGATCAGCTGGGCCATAGAGGTGGGAGTAGCAGTCATGAGGATTTCTCTACTCACGCCGCCTTCGCGCGTCTACCTCCCCAAACGAGGGCACACCGCGCGGTCGACTAGTCGGAGTGCTCCGGAACGCCGAGGTTCAGCGCCCCTGCAGCACGAGCCGCCTCGGTGCGATTCCGCACGCCGAGCTTGCCCAGAATGCGGCTCACGTGCACACCGACCGTGCGCTCGCTGATGAACAGCCGCTGAGCGATGTCGCGGTTCGACAGGCCTTCGGCGATCAGCTCGAGCACCTGCACCTCGCGATCGCTCAGGCCGGCCACCGCCTCGCGACGCTCGGACTTCTGCAGGGTCGCGCCGAGCTTTACTCCGCCAGCGTGCACGGTTCCCAGAATGCGATCGGCAAGCGGGCGCGCGCCGAGCTGCGCCGCGATCTCATGCGCACGCGAGAGCAGATCGGATGCCTCGCCGGAGGCTCGCCCCGCGAGCGCACGCACTCCCCCGCGATATCGCGCGTACGCCTCTTCGAAGAGGTGCCCCGTCGCGTGCGACGACTCGGCGATCGCTCGCCACTGCTCCGCGGTGTCGCCCTCGTGTAACCGGGCGTATTCCGCCTCGCAGACGCGCACCAGATTGAGGCCGAGGGCTGAGAGCGACTCCTGCGCGGCAGTGTCCCGCACCAACTCGATGACCGCGTCGGCGATCGCGTCGCTGGCGGCGTTGCGCGCGCGCGGAAAGCGGCTCTCGAAGGCATCCGCGTGCGCCTGCAGCGCCACCACCGCGGCCTGCAACACGATGTCAGGGTCGTCCTGAGACCTGAGGTCATCAAGGATGCCCGCGATGATGCCGAGCGACCTGTCCGTGCGCCCGCGCCACAGTTCGAAAGCTGCCTCGTTCACCACGAACTGCAACGCGTAGACACTGTCGCCGATTTGCCCTCGCGCCGACTCGAGGTGAGCCTCGACATCGGCCCACTCGCCGCGCAGCGTCTGCACTTCCACAATTTCGGAGTGCAGATAGAGACCCATGCTCGGCGAGACGCTCTCCTCGAGCGCCGCACGCGCCACCGCGAGCGCCTCGTCCCACTCCCCTACGAGTGCAAGCGATGAAACGTAGTTCGAGGTGACGCTCGAGGCGATCGAGAGCACGGGACCGTAGCGTGCGCACTTCTCGAGGGCCTCGCGCGCCACCGCGATGACATCGGCGTCTCGCTCCGCGACCCCGAGCACGTACGTCAGATTTCCGTAGGCGCGGATCGCCGTCTCGAGGTCGTCGGCGTCGAGGGCGAGACGGGCACACTCGCGCAGCTCGCGCTCGGCGAAGCCGCTCGCGTCCGGCGCTGGGTCGGGCACCAGCGTGCCGGCCACCGCCCGGGTGACCCGGGCGTCGATCTGCGCCTGGCGCTCCCCTGCCGCCGCGGCGTCCGACATCGCCTGCCCGGCAGTGCGCACGCTCGCGGCCATGTCGCCCTGGTTCATCAGGTCGCGGGCGAGCGCGGCGAGGGTGCGCGCGCGCAGGCCGACGCTCGCGGGTTCGGCCGTGTCGGCCGCGTCGGCCGCCTCGAGCAGGTCGAGCACCGCGCGGAAGCTCGCGGCGGACTCCGCCACCCGCCCCTCGGCCGACAGCAGCCGCCCGCGCTCATAGGCGACCCGCGCCTCGTCTGCGCCCGGGGCCTGGGATGCCTCGTCGAGCAGCTCGAGAGCCACCGCCACGTCGCCCGACCAGTGGTACGCGGGCACCGCCTCGAGCAGCAGGGTGGTGCGATCAGGGAAAGGCGCATCGGCCGAGGCATCCGTGCCCGCATCGCTCAACGGCGGAAGCGCGAGCAACTCGGCGTACGCGTCGCGAGCGCGCGCGAACGAGCGCGTCTCGAGCGCATACCGTGCGCCGCGCAGCAGCTGGCCCCGTGCCGCCTCGATCTGGCCCGCGCCGCGAAGGTGCCGGCCGAGTTCCAGAGCGTGCTCGCCGTCGACGGGTCCGCGGGCCGCGATCAGTTGGGCGGCCGCGGCGTGCACCGCGCGGCGCTGCAGCGGCGTCGTCGCGGCGCCCAGCACCTCGCCGAAGAGCGCGTGGCGCAGCCGCAGGTCGTCGCCGGCCTCGGTGAGGATGTCGCGCTCGAGCAGCTCCTCGACGGCGGCGCCGGCACCGGGCAGCGCGTCGAGGTCGTCGAAGCCGACCCGGCCGCCGACGGCCGCGACGACCGTGGCGGCATGGCGCGCCTCTGGCGAGAGTCCGCGCAGCTCGAAGCGCAGCAGCTGGTCGAGGTCGCTGGGTAGGCCGGGGCGGTCACCGTGCCGCGCGAGGCGCGAGGCGAAGAACGGGCTTCCGGCCGCGCGCACGGTGAGGGCCTCGACGACCGCGCCGTCGAGGCCAGGCGCCGTCTCAGTGATGATCTCGGCGATCGCCCCCTCGGGCAACGGCTCGAGCTCGATCGTCTGGGCGACCTCGAGACGGGCGAACTCGAAGACGAAGTCGGCCAGGTGCTCGGTCTGTTTCGGAGGGCGGCTGGTCGCCAGCAACAGGATGTTCTGGTCCGCGAGCTTGCGCGCCACGAAACCGAGCAGATCGAGACTCGCGGGGTCCGCCCAGTGCAGGTCTTCGATGATGACGACGAGGGGCTGCTTCACGGCGACGGCCGTCAAGGTGACGATGACCGCCGCGAACAGGCGCGCGTGCGAAAGCGCAGGGTCGGAGGCGGCGGCAGGCGAAGCATCCGGCACGCCGTCGCCCCACCCCGCCGCGATCGGCGCGAGGCCCGCCCACACCTCGTCGGTGACGGCATCGCGCAGTTCGGGGTGCTGCTCGCGCAGGTCGCGCATCAGGTCGGCGATCGGGCCGAACGGCAGCCGGGTCGCGCTCGACGGCGTGCAGTTGCCGCGCACCACGGTGTGACCGCGCGCGGCGGCGGTGCGGGCGACCTCGTCGACGAGCCGCGTCTTGCCCGTGCCTGCGTCGGCCGTGATGAGCACAGCGGTGGGTACACCGGCCTCGCTTGCGTCGAGGTAGGCCAAGAGCCGCGCGTACTCGGGTTCGCGGCCGATCATTCGGGGGGCGGGGCGGGCCATGCTGCGTTCAGGCTAGCCGTCGGCGAAAGTTTCACGAAGCGTGCCGTACGACATGCGCCGACACAAATACGTAGTGCGGCCGGCGATGAATACGTACTTACACGGATTCGGCGCGGCCACCGCCCGAGCAGAGTCGACTCATGCTCATCTCGGACCCGTTCGCGATCGACACGGTCGCCCGCCTCGAAGCCCGCGGCTTCTTCGCCGGCACCGCCGTCAGCGCCGTCGAGCCGCTTCACCGCCGCAGCCTCTGCTACCGCGTGCGCCTCGCCGACGGCCGCTCGCTCTTCGTCAAGCGCCGCTCGCGCCAGGCCGCCGAGAGCCTGGCCGCGAGCTTCGACTTCGAGCGCCGGCTGACCGATGCTCTGGCCGACCGCCGCATCCGCATCCCCGCCGAGTTCCTTATCCTTTCTGCCGACGACGACGAGATCCTCGTCACCGAAGACCTGGTCGGCTACGCGCCCCTCGCCGAGCGCCTCGCAGAGGCCGGCGGCACGAGCGAGCCATGGGCGCGCGAGGCCGGGCGCCGGCTGGCGATGCTGCACCGGGCCACTGCGGGCGAGGCATCCGTCGACCTCATTGACAGCGGCGCCGCCGACGTGAGCCGCGCGCGCCTGCCCGAGCGCCTGCTCAGCGCGCTCGCCGTCGTCACGCCGTGGTCAGCCAACAGCGGGTCGGATGCCTGGGTCGAGCTGCTCGCGCTCGTGCGCCACGCCGGCCTGCTGCGCGGTGTCGAGACCGCGGTCGCGCACTGGTCGCCCGCCTGCGTGATCCACGGTGACGTGACCGACGACAACGTGCAGTGCACCGAGAGCACCGAGGCGCGCGAGCCTGTCGTCTTCGTCGATTGGGAGTCCGCCGGCTACGGCGACCCCCGCTGGGATTTCGGATGCCTCGTCGGCGAGTTCCTCGGCAGCTGGCTGCACGGGCTCGACTTCCGCGACGGCACCACGCTGACCGAGTGGATCGAGAACTCCGCGATCCCGTTCACCGACGTGCTCGGCGAGATCCGCGCCGCGATCGACGGCTACGAATCCGTCTTGCCCCAAACGCCCGAAGACCGCAGGCAGTGGGCGCGGTTCGCCGCACTCAGCCTGCTGTCCAGAATCGTCGGCCTTGCCGCCGGCGCCTCCGCCCTACCCCCGAACGCCCTCGCCTGCCTTCAGGCAGCCGAACAACTCGCGCTGCGACCCGACGCCGCGCTGGAACTGCTCTCATGACTCTTGACACCATCACCCCTGCCCCTGTTTCGTTCGGCGCGACCCGACGCGCCAACATGCGCTGGTACCCGCTGCTGCGGCGCGTCGCCCGCGAGGTCGAGTCCAGCGCCGTGCCGCAGCACTCGGCGTATGAGCTCGACCTGCTGACCCGCCGGCTGTACGCCGCGTACTTCCACGGCCACGCGAACGAGGCGGCCTGGCCGCCGCCCGACGATCGGGGAACGCTGCACCCGGTCGGCGACCCCGACGACGCCTTCGTAGCGCGGCTGCACGCCGAGTTCGGCGGGCGGCACCCGCTGCGCTCGCGCCTGCTCGGCTACCTGACGGTGCACGGCTCGCGCCACGTGGGCGAGCCGGTGCCGCCGACCGTGCGCTGCTATCTCAACGTCGTTCCGGATGCTGCGCCGCGGGTTTTCGCCAAGGTGGTCTCCGGCCTCGAGTCGGCCGGAGTCGTGTTCGCGGCCAAGCTGCTCGACAACCCCGCCAACTTCGGCCGCCCCGACGCCGCGGTGTTCTACACGACCCGCGCCGACGTGGCCGTACTGGCACGCTGCGCGGTCGCCGCGTGGCACCCCTCGGCGTTCGGCAGCGAGGTTCCGGCCTTCACCCGCGAAGTCGTGCCCGGCATCGCGCTGGCCGACGACCCGGGCGACGGCGTCAGCTTCGGCTACCACCGCTGCAGCCTGATCGCGCAGGGGCTCAGCGCCTCGGTGTCGGCCGACCCTCACGAACGACTCGGCGCGATCATCGACGCGTTCCTGCGCGCCGGCATCGACCCGGCCCGGCCGCACCTCGGCCCCGGCCGCTCGGAGTTCGTCCTCGACGGGGTCGCCTGACCCCGCGTTCCTCACAACTGAATACCCCTGTTCCACTGACTACCCAACCCGACAACTTCACATGGACCCGGGAGCGCCGACGCCCCCAACCCACCCCCTTCTCCTACTGTCGGCGCCACCCGACGGCCGCTCGCGGCCGGCACTGCGCGAACCCCCGGCGATCCCAGTCCGCCGGGGGTTCGTGCAGGTTCAGGGGGCCGGGCTAGAGCTCCGGGTCAGGCGGCGACGGCGGCGACCACGGGGCGGCGAAATCGGGCGCGCACCGCCCTGACGAGCAGGTCGATGGCGACGCCGGTGAGCAGCCCCGCCGCGATGGATGCGGCGAGCGCGATCACCGGGTTGCCGAGCAGCGCGAAGGCGGCCGACCCGACGAGCACGCCGATGGCGACGTGGAGCCCGGTGTAGAGCGTCACCGAGGTCGCGGCAAGCGGAAGGTAGCGGCGCATCGGCATCCGCCCAGCCCCCGCCGTCATCGAGACGGCGACGCGCGCGAACGGCACGAACTTGGCGGTGAGCAGGATCGACGCCGGGCTCACCTCGAGCCGTCGCTGCGCGTAGTGGAAGGCGCGAGCGAGGCGGGGGCGCTTCGGGGTGATCCAGCGCTCGATGCCGAGGCGGCGACCGAGGTGGAAGGCGATGAGATCGCCAGCGAGTGCCGCGGGCACCGCCACGGCGAGCACGAGCCACGGGCTGCCGCCGGCGGCGGCCATCGCGGCGGAGGTTGCGACGACGAGCGTCTCGCCCGGGACGAAGGGGAAGAACCCGTCGATGACGAGGGCGAGCGCAACTAGCGCGAGTGCCCACGGCGAGGCCGCGGCGAGGGTGATGAGGTGCCCGATCGTGTCCATGCCTTTGAAGTTACGGATGCCTCGGGCCGCGGTCGTCACCCTGGAGTTGGCCGCCACCCCCTACTGCGGTATCGCTTTTCGCGCGGCGGCCGCCTCACGCGCGAGGGGTGTGGCACGGTAGCGGTGAAAGGGGACGTGATGCGTTTCATGCCGCGATGGCGCCGCCGCAGTGAGAAGGCGGCTACCTCGTCGACGGCACCGGCCGCGGGCGGCGGCAGGCTCCCGAGCACTCGCGTGCCATGGTCGCCGCGCGCCCGCCGGGTGACGTTCTGGGTGGTGCTCGGCGTGATCGCCGCCTCGCTCTATGCGGTGCAGGTGCCGGTCGCGGTGGCCGTGTACAACGTGCCCGTCGAGGTGGTCTTCGTGATCGTCGCCGCGCACGTGGGGTCGTTGCCGCTCGCGGTGTGGCGCCCCCGCGAGGCATCCGGTCTGGCCGTCATCTCGTTCTTCATCCTGGCGCTCATCTCGACGGGCGGCTCGACGACGGCGCCGTGGCCGTGGGCGGTTCCTGCGCTGATCACGCAGGTGCTGACGCTCGCGGTCGTCGCGTGGAAGGACACGTGGTGGTGGGCACTCGTGGCGTGGGCGGGCAGCGCGCTGGCATCCGTCATCGCAGCGCTCATTCTGCTGGTGCGCATGCCGCTCGCCTCAAGCCTGACCAGCATCGTCGTGTTCGCGAACATCGCGATCTTCGCGATCGCCGCAGCGATCGTCGTGCGGCAGCTGCAGCGCACGCGCGTGCAGCTCGCCGAGGAGCGCGAGACCAGCGAGAGCGAGCGCACGCGGCGGCAGGTCGCCGACGAGCGCACCCGGATCGCCCGCGAGCTGCATGACGTGGTCGCGCACGGCATGTCGATCTTGAACGTGCAGGCGACGAGCGCGCCGTATCGGCACCCCGGGCTGCCGCCCGAGGTCGTCACGGAGTTCGAAGAGATCGCGGCGCAGACCCGCACGACGCTGGCCGAGATGCGGCGGCTGCTCGGCGTGCTGCGGGCGGATGACTCCGAGAGCGGCGTCGCAGCGAGCGGTGCGGCCGCTTCGGCGGGCGACCGCACTGGTGCCGACGTGGCGCGTGGGCGCGGAGGTGCGCCCCGGCCTCCCGGTGGCGGCCCCACGACCGGCACGAACCCCACCGTCGTGCTCGAACCGCAGCCCGGCCTGCCGCAGCTGCCGGCGCTGATCGACCAGGCGCGCAAGGCGGGCGCCGAGATCCTCTACCAGCCGGGAACCGCGCTCGACCAGCGCGTCGACGATGTGGTGGGGCTCGCGGCATACCGAATCGTGCAGGAATCCCTGAGCAATGCGCTGCGCCATGCACCGGGCGCGACCGTGACGGTGACGGCGACCCGCGACCCGCAGGTGCTCGAACTCGTGATCGCGAACGGGCCGAGGCCGGGTGGCGCACGCCGCGAGACCGGCCAGCTCACCGGGGCGGGCTTCGGACTGCGCGGCATGCAGGAGCGCGCCGGCGCCGTCGGCGGCACGGTCGAGCACGGGGCCACGCCCGATGGCGGCTGGCGGGTGTCGGCCGTGCTGCCGGTGCATCCAGGAGGGTCATCGTGACACGCGTCGTGATCGCCGACGACCAGGCGATGGTGCGCGCGGGCTTCGCCGCGCTGCTCGCCGCGCAGCCCGATCTCGAGGTGGTCGGGCAGGCCGCGGACGGCGCGGAAGCCGTGTCGCTTGCGCTCGAGCTCACACCCGACGTCGTGCTGATGGACGTGCGGATGCCGGTGATGAACGGCATCGAGGCAACCGCGCGCATCGCGGCGGCCGGCGTGCCGACGCGCGTGCTGATGCTGACCACGTTCGACATCGACGATTACGTGTTCCAGGCGCTGCAGGCGGGGGCGAGCGGATTCCTGCTGAAGGACGCTTTGCCCGCCGAACTCGTCGAGGCGGTGCGGGTCGTGGCCGCGGGCGAGGGGCTGCTCTCGCCGCGGCTCACGAGGCTCGTGATCGAGCACTTCGCGCAGGGGGTGGGTGCTGAGCAGGCATCCCCCGCCCCTGCCGGCCCGTCACCCACGCCCGCGCGACCGGAACTCGCTGAGCTGACGCAGCGCGAGAACGAGATCCTCGTGCTGGTGGCGCAGGGGCTGTCGAACAGCGAGATCGCGCGCGCCCTGTTCCTCGCCGAGCAGACGGTGAAGACGCACGTGTCGCGCATCTTCACGAAGCTCGGGCTGCGCGATCGGGCGCAGGCGGTGATCCTCGCCTACGAGCGCGGGCTCGTCACCCCGGGAGCCTAACCTTCAACCTGACCTTTGCTCGCATCACTCGGCGACGGTGTCAAGGCCTGTTTTACAGGAAGCGCGTTCCTGCACTCTCGTCGTGGGAGAGATCAGCCGAGGGGGAATCTCATGAGCCTTGTTGCCACGCTTCACCGACTTTCGAAGGTCGGTCACGCCACGCCCGCGCCCACACTCGCCGAGGTCGAGGTCGTCTCCGCGGGCGACGGCGACTGGCGGGTCAGCCTGCCGGGCGGCAGCCCGTTCGCGCTGCTGGGCTACGTCACGCTGAGCGACGGCCGATATCGCGTGCAGTCGATCGCGCGCCCGTTCGCCGAGCTCGAGGCCGACACCCTCGAGGCCGCGATCGATCTTCTGCGCCCGCGCCTCGCGGACGCGGCGGCGATCAGCGCGGGCATCCGGCCCGCTCGCGCTGCCTGAATCGCGCAACGTGAACTGACCCGGTTGCGCACGCCGACGAGGCTGCGCAACCTGCCCGCCGACGAGTCGCGAGTGGCATTGTGAGCGCATGACCGACGACGACGAGCGCGGCGCGCCGGAACGCGGCGTGCCGGAGCACCCCGGCATGGGACCGACCCGGCGCCTTGAGGCGCTGATCGACGGCGTCTTCGCGATCGTCATGACGATCATCGTCATCGAGATCGAACTGCCCAAGCATGCCGGCGACGACCTGCTCTCCGCCCTGGGCGGGAACGTGCCGACGCTGCTCGGCTACGCACTGGTGTTCATCACGCTCGGCACGGTCTGGTTCGGCAACCGCACGCAGAACGACTTCGCGCGCTATGCCGATCATCCCTTCGTGTGGCTCAACCTGCTGATGCTGATGCTGGTCGCGTTCGTGCCGTACACCGCCAACATGCTCGCCCACTACCCCACCGAGCGCGTGGCGGTCGTGACCTACGGGGTGCATCTGACCGCGATCGCCGCGGTGCACGGATCGCTGTGGTGGTACCTGACCGCGCACCCGTGGCTGCTTTACGCCGGGCTCACCGACTCGTACCGCTCGCGATCGCGGTTGCCCGCGTTCACGCTCGCGATCTCATTCGCGATCGCGACGCTCGTGGGGCTCGCCCTTCCGATCGCGGGACTGGTCGCTTACCTGCTCGTGCCGGTTCCGTTCGTTTCCGGGCTGTACTACCGGTGGCTGACCTCGCTCGCACAGTCGGAGACCGACAAGGAAGAAGCAGCCGAGTAGGGCGCCCCGCTACAGCGGCTCGTCGAGTTCCTCGTCGGGTGGCACGACGTCGCCCGTGTCATCCGGGCCGCCCGTTCCCGGCAGGTTCCCGACCCGCGCGCGATCGACGTCGTCGGTCGCCGGAGACTCGTCGGGGTCGCCCTGCAGCTCCTGAGTCTCGCGGTCACTGCCCGGGCTGTAGTTCGTGTCCTTGCGGGTGAGCTCTTCATCGCTCAACCCGCGCGGCTGGTCGTCGCTCATGCTGTCACGCTCCTTCTTGCGGTATCGGCTTCGAACGGATCATTCGCGCTGGCCCGGGTCGTCGTCACCCAGGTGCAGCACGTTCTTGGCGCGCTGCAGCGCCTCGGCGCCCATCGCCTCGGCGGAGTCGACGACCGCACCGACGCGCAGCGGGTCGTGCTTGGCCAGCGCCTTGAGCGTGTTATTGCGGTATTCCTTCGAGATTTTCGGCGGCAGCGGCGGCGCGTTCCGCGTGACGTAGGCGTCGATCAGCGTCACGCCGTCGTGGCGCAGCGCCTGCTCCCAGGCATCCCCGGCTTCATCATCGTGACGAACCCGGATGCCACGGAAGCCGAGCAGCTCTGCATAGCCTGCGTAGTCGATCGACTCGACGTCCTGCGAGCCGCGCCAGACCGGGTCTGCGTCCTGCGTGCGCTGCTCCCACGACACCTGGGCGAGGTCGTCGTTGTGCATCACTGCGATGACGAGCTGCTTGTTCGGCCAGCGTTCGAGGTACTTCTTCACCGTGATCAGCTCGTTCATGCCGAGCATCTGGAACGCCCCGTCACCGATCGTGCAGATCACGGGCCGGTCGGGGAACGCGAACTTCGCCGCAGTCGCGTACGGCATCGCGCCGAGCATGCTCGCCAGGCGCCCAGAGAGGTCGCCCTTCATGCCGCGGCGCAGGCGGATGTGGTGCGCGTACCAGTCCGCCGTCGTTCCGGCATCCGCCGTCACGATCGCGTTCTCGGGAAGCCGCTCGTTCAACTCGAAGAAGACGCGGCGTGGGTTCGCTCCGTCCGGGTACTTGACCATTGCCTCGGTGCGCATCTCCTTCTCCCAGTTCAGGAACCCCTCGGCGATGCCCTGCTGCCAACTGAGGTCGCTCTTCTGCTCGATCAGCGGCAGCAGCGCGTCGAGGGTCGTACGCACGTCGCCCCAGAGGTTCGCCTCCGTCGGGTACCGCACGCCGAGCTGCTCGGGCTTCAGGTCGACCTGCACCGCGCGGCACTGGCCGGTCGCCGGCAGGAACTCGCCGTACGGGTAGTTCGTGCCGAGCAGCACGAGCGTGTCGCACTCTTTCATCTGGGTGAGGCTCGGCATCGTGCCGAGCAGCCCCAGCTGCTGGGTGTGGAACGGGATGTCGCTCGGAATCACGTCCTTCCCCCGCAGGGCCGTCACGATGCCCGCGCCCGACTTGCGCGCGAGCTCGAGCACCTGATCGGTTGCGCCCCGCGCCCCGGCGCCCACGAGCAGGGTCACCTTGCTGCCCGCATTGATGACGGATGCCGCAGCCTGCAGTGCCTCGTCATCGGGGCGGATCCTCGTCGTGGCGGGCGCCGAGCTCGAGCGCGACACCCAGTGGGCGGCGCTCGGCTCTGCGGCATCCAGTGCCTGCACGTCGTGCGGCAGCACGATCACCGCCGGCTGCAGGCGCGCCTGCGCCGTGCGGAAGGCGGTGTCGACGACGGCCTGCGCCTGCTGCGGCGACACGATCGTCTTGACGTAGCAGGCGACGTCGGCGAAGACCCGCTCCAGGTTGCTCTCCTGTTGGGTGAAGGTTCCCAGGGCATCCAGGCCCTGCTGGCCGACGATGGCGACGACGGGCACGTTGTCCATCTGCGCGTCGTAGAGCCCGTTGAGCATATGGAAGGCGCCCGGGCTCGAGGTGGCCACGCACACGCCCACCTCCCCCGTGAACTTCGCGTGCGCGGTCGCCATGAAGGCACAGATCTCCTCGTGCGTGGGCCGGACGTATTCGAGCCCGTCGCCCTTCACGTCGAGCTCGCCCAGCGCGCCGTCGAAGGCGCCGATGCCGTCGCCGGGGAAGCCGAAGACACGCGTGACGCCCCATTCCTTCACGCGGTCGATGATGAATTCGCTCACGGTCTTGGCTGCCATGAGTGATCCGTACCCCGGTCGTGCGAGTGCTACCCCGCTGCTGGCCTGCCGCCCGCGCGCGGCTACCCCGCGCCGGGCAGCATGACCTCGACCCTGCCACCGGTGACTCGCGCGACGAACTGAGGCTGCGGGGCGGTCGCCGGGCCGTGCACCACCGCGCCGTCTTCGAGGGCGAAGGTGCTGCCGTGCCACGGGCAGGTCACGCAGGCGCCGATGCCGGGCTCATCGACCAGCTCGCCCTCGTGCAGCGGACCGGACAGGTGCGAGCAGGCATCGGCCAGCGCGAGCACACGGTCGCCGTCGCGGTAGAGCACCACGGGGGTGTTGCCGACCAGCCGCTGCCGCAGCTGGTGCTCCGGCAGCTCGGTGAGCAGCCCGAGGTCGTGCCAGCCGCCGGGCGTCAGGTTGGGCACGGGTTCGGTGTGGTTCGCGCCGAGCGCCTGGTGATAGGCGATATGGCCGCCGAGATATCCGCCGACTGATGCCGCGGCCAGGCCCGCCAGGGCGAGGCGCTTCCCCGCCTTGCGGTTGCCGCTGAGTCGCGCGACGAACGAGGCACCGTAGAGCGCGCCGGCCGTCGCGACCGAAGCCCAGTGGATGAGCCCTACACGCTGATGCTCGCGATTCGCGGCAGAGAAGTCAGTGGCGCCGGTCGCGGCGGCGGGAATCGCGGCCGCGGTGCCGACTCCGACGAGCGCCGTTGCGGGAATCCAGCCGCCGGGCAGCAGGTCGAGCACGTTCGCCGACATCCACGCGCCCAGCGGAACCTGCACGAGGAACGGGTGCGCCGGGTGGCCGAGAGGCGTGCCGTGCAGCAGATCGCGCACAGGTCCGGGCGGAATGAGCTTCTGCAGGAAGTCCGAGACCGGGGCCGCGATCTTGTCGAGCCGCTCGTCGCCCTCGATGGTCTTGATCAGCCGGCCGACCGCTCGGCCTGCCTCCGTCAGCGTCTTCGTCGTGAGCTCAACCATGAGCGCGACGTTAGGCGCGAGCGCGGTCGGCCGCCACTGCTTGACGGTGCGCCGACACTGCGGCTAGGCGACCCCTGCGGCCTTCTTCACCACTTCGGCGATGCGCTTCTCGTCTTCCGGCGTGATCTCGGTGATCGCGAACGCCGTCGGCCACATGGTGCCGTCGTCGAGCTGCGCCGCGTCGAAGAAAGCGAAGTTGCCGTAGCGCACCTTGAACTTCGCGCGCTCCTGATAGAAGCAGATCACCTTGCCGTCGGCGTTCGCGTAGGCCGGGCTGCCGTAGAAGGTGCGCGGCTTCAGGTGCGGCGCGACCTCGGTGATGATCGCGTGGATGCGCTCGGCGTTCGTCTTGTCGGGCTCGTCGAGGCTCGCGATCTTGTCGAGCACGGCCTGCAGTGCCTGCGCCTCGGATTCCTGCGCCTTCAGCTCTTTCGCGCGCTGGCGCATCGCCGCGCGCTCTTCTGCGGTGAATCCAGTGGTCTTCGTCTCTGTCATGCCGAACATTGTGGCCGCGCGGTCACCGGGGATGCTTCTTCAGAACTGCTCGTTTCGAGACGCGCGCTCCGCAAGCCCCGCGTGCTCCGGGGCGAACGGGCAAGATCAGCGCGAGCCGGGCAGCGCCGGCGAATAGAGCGTCGCGCCCGAGCGCAGCTGCAGCTCCTCCCCCACGGTCGCCACATCGGCCCAGCGCACCAGCACGTCGTGCCGCTCACGCCAGGCCAGGAAGTGGGCGATGAGCCACGGCCGGTTCACACCGGTGCGCTCGTAGCCGAGAAACGACCCGCTGCGGCGCGGGCTCACGATCAGCCCGTGAAGCCGCGCGTCCGAGAGCGCGCCCGCGCCGTTCCCCGACGGAGCCCCGTCCAGCACGAAGCGGGCATCGATCACGCGGCCGAGCAGCGCCCCGGTCGCGTCGCGCACCGGCCGGTCCAACAGGTCAGTCAGGCGCATGGCGTCCCCCGGGAATCCGGCCGATCACGCGTTCGCGCACCCAGCGCTCGGTCCAGCTGGCCTCGTACGAGTCGGCGGGCTTGTCGACGCGGATCACCACGCCGAGTTCGCCCACGTCGCTCCACGGCAGCTCGTCATACCGGTGCTCAGGCGCCCGGCCGCCGAAGATACGGGTCCACAGCACGGGGCCGGTGACGAGCCCGCGCACCGTCACCCGCACGGCGCCGCTCGCGTCCTGCGGGCCGTCCTCCACACCGTCGAGCTCCAGGTCGTCGACGACCGCGATGGGCATGCCGTTGGGGTCGACGATCTGCCGGTCGAGCAGGTGCAGGTGCGCGTCGAGCACGGTGCCCCGAGGTGAATCATCCACGGGCAGCCGCGAAGCATCCGTCATCTCATGCCCCCATCCCCGAGACGATCATGAGCGGTATCGCCGCGATCGACGCGACCAGGATCAAGAAGAGGAAGACGAGCGCGATGCCGTTCGTGTATCTGCCGTTGACCTGGTCGCCCATGTACTGCGGGTCGTTGGCGACGAGCAGGATCGGCAGGTAGGTGAGCGGCAGGGCGAGTGCAGAGAACACGACGGATGCCTCCGTCACCTGCACCGGGTCGACTCCGGTCGCCAAGATGCCGAGCCCGATGAGCAGCGACACGATCATCACCAGGTGGAAGCGTGACGCCTGCGCCGGGCGGCGGAACTTGCCCCACGGCCAGCCGAAGTACTGCGCGATCGTGTAGCCGCTCGACAGCGCCGTCTCGAGTGCGGCGCCGAAGGTCGCGGCGACCATGCCCAGGATCACGATGATGAGCAGCAGCTTGCCGCCCGCCTGGGCGACGGGCATCGCGACCTGCGAGAGCGAGTCGACCTGGATGCCGCGCGGCAGCATCACGAGCGTGGCGCACACCGCGATCGACAGCGACAGCAGGCCGCCGAGCGGGAAACCGATCAGCACGTTGGCGCGCGACTCGGAGAGGTCGCTCTTGGTCCAGCCCTCCTCACGAGCGCCCGACGAGAAGAAGAACACCTCATAGGGCGTCATCGCGGCGCCGAACAGCGCGACGGCGTAGTACCAGTAGGTCGACGGGTGCTCGCTCGACGGCATCACCGGGATCGCCTTGTGAGCGAGCGCGCTCCAGTCTGGGTGCAGCAGGAAGACGGCGACGGCGAACGCGATGAGGCACAGCCCGAGCAGCCCCACCACGTTCTCCATGATCGAGAACTTGACCCGCCACAGCACGATCCACACCGCGACGACCGCGACAGGAATCCACAGACCTGGCTGAATGTCGCTGGCCAGCTGCATCGCGAGCGCGATGCCGCCGATCTCTGCCGTGAGCGTCAGCAGGTTGATCAGGAACGACGCGCCGAGATTCGCCATGCCGAGCCGCGGCCCGAGCCGCTCGCGAATGATCTCGAACGTCGCCCGGCCGCTGACGGCCGCCACGCGCCCGGACATCTGCGCGAACACGATGATGCCGATGACGCCGACGGGGAGCACCCAGGCGAGCGAGAGCCCGAAGCGCGAGCCGACGACGGCGTTGGTGACGAGGTCGCCGATGTCGACGAACCCGCCGATCGCCGTCAGGATCCCGAGGAAGATGCCGAGGACCTTCTTCACTCGGCCTCCCCCGCCTGCTTCACGATGTCGCGCTTGGCTTTGGTGATCGCGTCGCTCGCGTCCTGCACTTCCCGGCTCGCCTGAGACCAGCGGATGCCTGCCTCTCCGGCCGCCGCAGAGCGAGCGTCCTTGAGCGCCGGGTCGAGGGACGAGATCGCGTCGTCGGCGCTGCGCCGCCAGCGTCGCTCTTCGGGCGTCTGCGGCTCCAGGCTCGCGAGGGTGGTCTGCTCGTCGCCGAGCTTCGTCAGCGCGTCGTCGATCGCGGTGTGAGCGTGCTGTGGTGTCGTCTTCCCCGCCTGCAGCTGCTGCAGCGCGAGCAACGCCGTCTGCGCGCTGCTGTCCGCCGAGGCGAGGCCCCGCTCGAGCTGCCCGGGCACGCCGCCCGAGTCCGGCACGCAGCCTGTCAGCCCTGCGACGAGAGCGGCGGCGAGGCATCCGCTGATGCCCATCGCAACAGCGCGCCGGGTCGTGGTCATGCCCGAGTGGTCCCCTGGGCATTAGGAAACCATGCGCATTCGCCGCAGTGACCCCACCGGGCCGGGCATCACCCGTCTGCCCGGCAAGCGGCCGCGCTATGTCGACGCCGCCGGCAGACCCGTTGAAGATGCCGAAGTGATCGCCCGCATCGAGGCGCTCGTCATTCCGCCCGCGTGGCTCGACGTGTGGATCTCGCCGTACCCCGACGGGCACATCCAGGCCGTCGGAACGGATGCGGCAGGCCGGCGCCAGTACCTCTACCACGAGGAGTGGCGACGCAAGCGCGACGCCGTGAAGTTCGATCGGATGCTTGAGCTGGCCGAAGCCCTGCCGAGCGCGCGCCGCACCGTGACCCGCGATCTGCGGCTGCCGGGGATGCCCCGCGAGCGCACCCTCGCCGCCGCGTTCCGCATCGTCGACCGGGCCGCACTGCGCATCGGCGAGGAGCGCTACCGCAAGGTCTACGGCACCCGGGGGCTCACCACCCTGCTGTGCCGCGACGTGACGATCGAGCCGCCCGAGATCGAGCTGCGCTTCCCGTCGAAGAGCGGGCAGGGGTGGGATTCGTCGTTCCGCGACCCCGAGCTCGCCGACTATCTGATCGAGCTCGCCGAGCGGCGCCGGCCCGGCTCGCGGCTTCTGGCGTGGCGCGATCAGCGCTGGCATTCGCTGCGCCCGGTCGACGTCAACGAAGACATCCGCCTGCGCACCGGCGTCGAGGGCAGCGCGAAGGACTTCCGCACCCTGCGCGGCACGATCGTCGCGGCAGACACGCTCGCCCGGGCGGGTGTCGCCGAGACGCGGCGGGCGCGAGACGCCGCCGAGCGCGAAGCGGTGAAGCGCGCGGCATCCGCCCTCGGCAACACGCCGGCTGTCGCTCGCGCGAGCTACATCGACCCGCGGGTGTTCGACAGATACCGGAACGGGGAACTACTCGACGTGAAGCGCTCGCCGGAGGCGGCGCTGGTCACGTTGCTCAGCTGAGCCGCCGGTCGTTTCGCCGGTCGACTCGGCGGAGCCGAATGGAGACCAAGGAGGAACAGACAATGCCCGGAGCGAAGGACATGCCCAGCACGATCGAACGCTCGCCGAAGCACGCGCAGGCGATCTGGGTGAAGGCGCACGATTCTGCGATCAAGGAGTACGGGCGCGGCCGCCGTGCGCAGCAGACCGCGTATGCCGCCCTCAAGCACGAGTACGAGAAGGTCGGCGACCACTGGGTCGAGAAAGGGCACAAGGGCCCCTCGGATGCCGGCGCAGCGCAGCGAGGGAAGAAGACGGCGGGCGGCGTCGACGCGAACGCCTCGAAGTCGCACCTGCTCGACGTCGCGAAGCAGCTCGACATCAAGGGGCGCTCGTCGATGAAGAAGGACGAGCTGGTCGAGGCGATCCAGAAGGCCAACAACAAGGCGTCGCGTAAGGCGCGGAAGTAGCCGGAGAAGTCCGCTGGCGGGTGCAGAGCCCACGCGGATCGGCGCAGAGCCCACGCGAAACCGGTGCAGGACCTGGTCCACGCGGCGCCAGCGGGCAACGCGCGCCGCTCTTGCCCGCGGCGACAGTGGATGCCACTCTGCCCGCCGAGCAGAGGCATCTACTGTCGCCGCGTGGAGGTTGAGGCTCAGGCGCCCAGCGCGGCGATGATCTCGGCGATCGTGCCCGTCTCGGCGAGGCGCGGGAACGTGTGCGCGACGGCGTGCTCGTGCGCTGCCTCGTCGGTGTCGGTGATGCCGTCGATCGCGATGGTCACGTGGAAGCCGTGGTCGTAGGCCGCACGCGCGGTCGATTCCACGGCCTGGCTGGTCGACACACCGGTCAGCACCACCTGGGTGATGCCTTCAGCCGTGAGGTGCTCGAGCAGACCGCTGCGGCCGAGAGCACCCCAGCTGCTCTTCGTCACCAGGTGGTCGCGCTCGTCTGCGCGCACCTCCGGCAGCAGTGCCGTCCACTCGTCGGGCAGCGTCATGCCGGCCGGGTCGCCCGCGTCGGTACGGCCGGGTGCCGTTCCGGTGACGCGGACGAAGATCACGCGGCGCGAGTGGGCGCGGAATGCGTCAGCGAGATCCGCGACGCGGGCGGCAACCTCAGGCACCGGTTCGATCGCCGGCGCGGCCGCCGCAGCAGTCTGCAGGTCGAGAACGATCAGGGCGGCAGTGTCGTCGATGGCGGTGATGGCCATGGTGGTCTCCTTGCTTTTCGGTCGGGACGTGGGTCCGTGGTTTGGGGTTTTGGCTTCGCCCGAGCTCAGGCGGTGGAGCCCGCCGTGCGCCGCAGGGTGCGATCGAAGACCGAGATGGCGAGCAGCACCACACTGGCGCCGACCATGATCCAGGCGATGGTCATCACGCCCGAGTCGGTCACCGAGGTGCGGTAGACGATGCCGGTGACAGCCGACGAGGCGATCGATCCGAGGTAGCCGAACGAACGCATCAGCCCCGACGCGGTGCCCAGCTGCTCGGCGGGCGCCTGGCTGTAGAGCGCGAGCTGGTTGCTGCTGGCCGCGCCCTGAGCGAAGCCGAGCAGGATCGTCACCGCGAGGGTCATGACAAGCCACGCGGCGGTCGGCAGGAACAGGGCACTGACCGCGGCGACGATACAGGCGACGGCCGCGCCGATGATCGGGCCGCGAACGAGGTTGCGGCGCGAGAACGGCACGATGACGACACCCGAGACGACGGTCATCGGGATGAGCAGCAGACCGGATGCGGCTTCGGACATGCCCTGCGATGCCTCCAGCCACTGGGTGATGCCGTACAGCACCACATAGCCGCAGAGCATGACGAGACCGAAGCGGATCAGGGTGCGCGTCAGCGCGGCGTTGCGACCGAGCAGTCGGATGTCGAAGAAGGGCGACTTGGCCCGCAACTCCCAGCTGGTCTCAAGTGCCCAGAGCACGACCGTGACGCCGAGAAGCGCCCAGTTCGCGGTCGGCAGGCTGAACAGGAAGAGCAGCAGGCTGGTCATCGCCACGGCGAAGCCGATGATTCCGATGAGGTCGAGATCGGAGGCGATCTGCCGCGCACCGCGGCGCGGGGTGGCATCGTCACGCGGCACCCACATCAGCGTGGCCACGAGCGCGATCAGCGCAACCGGAACGTTGATGAGGAACACGGAGCGCCACCCGAGGAACTGCACCAGCAGACCGCCGATCGGCAAGCCGAGCGACGCGGTGGCGACGCCCGAGATCATGAGACCGCCGAGCACACCGCCCGGCGGCTTCTCGAGGCCGGCCGCCCGGGCACGGCGCCGGATCAGCACCATCGCCGTGGGGTACGCGCACGACGTGCCGAGCCCGATCAGCACTCGGCTGATCAGCAGCGTGAGCAGGCCGGGTGCGATCCCACCCACGAGGCCGCCCGCAAGCACGAGCAGGATGCCGACCAGGAAGACGCGCCGCGGCCCGAAGACCTCGGCGGCCTTCCCTGCGGTCGGCTGGGCGATCGCGCTGGCCAGGTAGAGCGCCGAGACCAGCGTGGCCGTCTGCCCGATCGACACGTGCACGCCCGTCGCGATGGGCACCAGCGCCGTCGCGATGAGAGAGCTGTTGATCGGGTTGAGAGCCGACCCGATGAAGAGCGGTGTGGTGAACCGCCAGTTGAACGGCTTGCTCGCCGTGGCGGCCGACGCCGTCGCTGAATCTGACATGTGCATGCTCCAGGGCGCCCGCGGGCGCGCTCGTGGGCGAACGGGCGAACCGCTCGCTGATCAAAAGAGGGAGTGTGGGCTAGAGGAACTGGGCGACGCGCTCGATCACTGGCGCCGCGTCGTGGATGAGCCTGATCTCGTCAGGGCTCAGGTGCTCGCGCAGCGCGGCGGCGATGTCGGCCGTCGCCGCATCGCGGATGTCGCGTACCTTTGCCGAGCCGGACGCGGTCAGCGACAACAGGAAGCGGCGACCGTCGTGCGGATCGGGATGACGCTCGATATAGCCCTGCGACTCGAGCGCGGCGACCGTCGCGCCCATGGTCTGCGGCGTGACCTGGTCCCACCGGGCAAGACCGGCGATGCTGTCGGGGCCGTTGCGGTCGAGCCGCGACAGCACAGACGACTCGGGCGCGCTGAGATCGGAGGCGCGATTGCGCAGTCGCCTCTTGACCTGGCCGACCGCCTGGCGCAGCCCTGCCGCCGTCGCCTGGACATCGATCTCGTCGGTCATATTAGGAAGGTTACCCTTGCAAGACTAATCTTGCAAGTTTTCCTTGCTAATTCCGGTCGCGCCGTCGCACAGACCGAAACCGCACACCGCTACGGTGGGCTCATGCCGCACACCGTCGACTTCGTCAACGTCTCAACAACGGGCCTCGAGTCCTCGCCGGTCGCCGAGGCGCTGGCAGGGCTCCGAGCCAACGAGGCGCGCTACTTCAAGAACAAGTACGACCACGCCTTCACGACGGTGCCCGCCGCCGAGGCATCCGATGATCTCGCACGCGTCGAGAAGGTGCTCGCCGACGAGCGCGACATCGTCATCGCCTCGCCCGCGCTCGAGGTGAGCCGCTTCCGGGTCGAGGACATCGACTGGACCTACGTCTTCTACGAGTCCGGCCTGTCGGTGAACGTGCTCTACACGCTCGGCGACGCGGGCAAGCGCGCGGTCGGCTTCAAGCTGTCCCAGGGCATGGAAGTGCCCGCGGAACTCGCCGACAAGTTCAAGTTCGCGAGGCAGCGCTCGAAGCTGGCCGGCGAGATCCGCGGGTCGTATTTCGTCATCAAGGGCGAGTACTGACGCAAGACCGCGCTGAACGGTCACCGCTGCGCCAGGCATCCAGTCGCCCGGCGCAGTGGTGACCGTCTGGCGCAGTTGAACGCTTACGGCGTCGGCATGCCACCCGTCACCGCGAGCGTCTCGCCGATGACGTAGCTCGATTCGGGCGAGGCGAGGAAGACGTACGCGGGGGCGAGCTCAGCGGGCTGCCCCGCGCGGCCGATCGGCGTCTGCGTGCCGAACTTCGGCAGCTTCTCGGCCGGCTGGCCCTTGCTCGGCTGCAGCGGGGTCCAGATCGGACCGGGCGCGACGGCGTTGACCCGGATGCCCTTCGGCGCCAGCTGCCCCGCGAGCGCCTTCGTGAAGGCGTTGATCGCGGCCTTGGTCGTCGCGTAGTCGACGAGTTCGGGGCCCGGCAGGTATGCCTGCACCGAGGTCGTGTTGATGATGGTCGACCCCGCCGGCAGGTGCGGTAGCGCGGCCTTCGTCAGGTAGAACATGGCGAAGATGTTCGTGCGCATCGTCTGCTCGAACTGCTCGTCGTCGAGCTGCGTCAGATCGGGGCAGGTGATCTGCTTGCCGGCGTTGTTCACGAGGATGTCGAGGCCACCGAGCCCGTCGATCGCCTGCTCGATCGCAACCTTGCAGAAGTCCCGGTCGGTCAGGTCGCCCGGGATCAGCACCGCCTTCCGGCCGGCCTTCTCGATCTGCTCGGCGATGTAGCTCGCGTCGACCTGCTCCGCAGGCAGATAGACCAGCGCGACATCCGCTCCCTCCCGGGCGAACGCGATCGCGGCGGCGGCGCCGATTCCGGAATCACCCCCGGTCACGAGCGCTTTCCGCCCCTCGAGCCTGCCGCTGCCGACGTACGTCTCTTCGCCGTGGTCAGCAGGCGGGTCGAGCTCGCTGTCACGCCCCGGCTCCGGCACGTGATCCTCGGGCGGCTCGACCTTCGGGTAGCGCGTAACGGGGTTGTCGAAGGTGTTCTGCGTCCACGTCATTGCCCCACGAAAAGCAGAACCGCCCATGATCCGCAAGGGGGTTTCAGCCTTCCGCCGTGCTTGATCAGATCGAAAGCAAGTAGTCGAACAGCGCGCTACGCCACTCGTTCCCGGAAGTTCGGAGTGACAGCAAGATGAACGGCAACAAAGCCACCAACAGCAGTAAGGTCGCCACCCTCGAGGCACGTCGCCGCCGCAGCGAAGAGACGACAGCGGCTTTCGAGCAGGTCGGCACCTGCACCCCTCAGGAGCGGATGCGCATCGAGAACCAGGTCGTCGTCGCACACATCCCGCTCGCGGAATCCCTTGCCCGCCGCTACTGGCGCGGCGACGACGATTACGGCGACCTGCGTCAGGTCGCCCTGCTCGGTCTCGTGAAGGCCGCACGCCACTACGACCCGGAGCGCGGCACGCCGTTCGTTCCGTATGCGGTGCCCACGATCGACGGTGAGCTGAAGCGCCACATCCGCGACCACGGGTGGCTCGTGCGCCCCGGCCGCCGCATGCAGGAACTCTGCTCGGCGCTGATGCGCGCCCGCCCGCGCCTGGCGCAGAGCCTGGGGCGCGAAGCATCCGATCTGGAACTCGCAGAGGAATTGCACGTGACCGAACAGGATGTCCGTGCCGCGCGCGCCTGCCTCGACGCGCAGTCCCCCATCACCGTCGCCTCGGCCGGTGACGACGACGAGACGCCGTCGCTGATCCCGTCATATGTCGACCCCGACTTCGACCGCGCGGAGCTGCGCGCGATGCTGCAGCACGCCCTCGTGCACTTGAGCGAGCGGGAGGGCCTGATTCTGCAGCGCCGGTTCGCCGAAGAGAAGACACAGGCCGAGATCGGCGAAGAGCTCGGCGTCAGCCAGATGCAGGTCTCGCGGCTGCTGGCGAAGATCCTCGACCGGCTGCGCAGCGAGCTCGGCGCCACGTTCCCGCAGGGTCTGCAGGACGCGGCCTGACGCCTGGCAAGTGGCCTGCTGAGGCCGGATGCCACGTGTGGTCGCCATGCCGAGGGGGTACCCCCACGGCATGGCGACACTGGCATTCCCCGACTTCGGCCGCCGCGGCGATGCGGTCGACCGCCTGACCATCACCGACCCGCGCAACGGCGAGCCGGTGGGCACTCTGGACGGCGCCACGGACGGCGAGGTGAGGCAGGTCGTCGACAGCTCGCGCATCGCGCAGGTGCTCTGGGAGCAGATGCCGGCTGAGGCGCGCGGCCGCCTGTTGCGCGAGGCGGCGGACGCCATCGAGGCGCACGCCGGGGAGCTCGCCGAGTTGAATACGCGCGAGACCGGCCGCCGGCAATCGGATGCCATCGCGGGCGTCGTGGCCGGAATCGACACCCTGCGCCAGTACGCGGAGCTCGGCCCCATGCATCGCGGCCACAGCCTGGCAGGGGTCAGCACCGCGAGCGACTACACGCGCTACGAGCCCCGCGGAGTCGCCGTCGTGCTGAGCCCGTGGGACGACCCCGTGGCGATCTCGTGCCGGTTGATCGGCGCGGCCCTCGTGACAGGGAACACCGTGGTGCACAAGCCGAGCGAGCGCTGCCCGCACCTCGGGCTGCGCCTCGGCAGCCTGATCGCGAGCGTGCTGCCGCCCGACGTGCTGCAGACGGTCATCGGCGGCCCGCATGTCGGCGGGAAGCTCGCCGCGGACCCGCTCATCGACGTCGTGGCGCACGTGGGGTCGTCCGCCGCCGGGCGGGAGGTCTCGCGGCTCGCAGGCGTAGGCGGCGCGCACGTCGTGCGTGAGAACGGCGGCAACGATGCCCTCATCGTCGACGCGGGAGTCGACGCGGGCTGGGCCGCGCGCGAGGCCGGGCGCGGTGCGTTCGCGAACGGAGGCCAGCTGTGCACCGCGGTCGAGCGCATCTACGTGCACCGCGCCGTCGCCCACGAGTTCATCGCTGAGCTGGTGGCGGTGGCGACGCGGATGAATGACGACGACGAGCTTGCGCCGCTCGTCGACGAGCGCATGTGCGAGCAGGTCCATGAGCAGGTGAAGGATGCCGTCGAGCGCGGTGCCCGCGCCCTGGTCGGCGGCGCTCCCGATGACCGCCCGGGCTGCTACTACCCCGCGACGGTGCTCGTGGACTGCACCCCGGAGATGGCGGTCATGCGCGAAGAGACGTGCGGGCCCGTCGCCCCCGTGCAGGTCGTCGACGACTTCGACGAGGCGCTGATCGCGGCGGGGAACGACCGCTACGGCCTGTCGGCGACGGTGCTCACGCCGCAGATCGCGCACGCAGAGCTCGCCATCGCCGAGCTTCCGGTGGGCACGGTGAAGATCAACAACGTCTTCGGCGGAGCACCGGGCGGGTCCGCACACCCGCGGCGCGAGAGCGGGATCGGCTACGGCTCGGGCCCCGAGCTGCTCGACGAGATGACGGTGGCGAAGGTCGTGCACCTGGCAGCCCCCGGTGGGCGCGGCGACCGAGCCATGGGGTGACGCCGTGTGCTGCGGCGCCGCCCCTCACGACGGAAGGACTGGCCATGGCTGAGACGCCGGACCCCGACGAGGTCCTCGGCTACGTCGCCGGGCAGCTGTACCCGGCGAACCTGCCCGCGCTGATCGATCGCGCGGGCATCAACGGCGCCCCCGATGAGGTTCTCGACCTCCTGCGTCGGCTGCCTGATCTCGACTACAACGGCCCGACGGCCGTGCGCCGGGTTCTGATCGAGCTCGACGCGCCCGATGACTGAGGCGCACGCGGAGCCTGCGCGGCGCGCGTCTCGAACCGGCTAGGAAGCCGACACCGCGAGATCGAGGCCCGGAAGCGACCGTTCGCGCACGACCGTCTGGGCGACGTCGTGCAGCTTGAGGTTGCCCTGCTGGGAGTGCCGACGCAGCACGGAGAACGCAGTGTCGGCGTCGAGGTTGTAGCGCTCCATGAGGATGCCCTCTGCCTGGCCGATCACGGTGCGGGCATCCACCGCCTTCTTCAAATGGTCCGTGCGCCGCACCGCAGCCAGCGCGAGCGACGAGCGGCGCGCGAGTCGGCGCGCGAGCGAGATCTTGGCGGCATCGAAGGTTCCCGGGTGCTCCGAGTACAGGTGCAGCACGGCGAACACCCGGCCGCCTTCGTGCAACGGCACGGCGAGCGAGCTGCGCACACCGAGGTCCGCAGCGGCACTCGCCCACAGCGGCCACCGGCTCTCTTTGCCGAGGTCGTCGCTGCCCTCGGTCGAGCAGCTGTGCACCGCGGTGCGCCCTGGCCCTTCGCCCAGCGCGCCCTGCAGCTCGACCGCGCGGAACGCCTCGCGCGAGGTCCCCGCCGCGGGCTGCAGACGCCGCCCCGAGGCCACGAAGCTCACCACGGCCATGTCGCACCCGACCGCCTCGCGCCCGATGCGGGCGATGGCCTCTGCCACCCGGGCGGCATCGCCCAGCGCATAGAGCTCGTCGGCCACGTCTGCGAAGCTGTCGTCGAAACTGTCGTCGTCGAGGGTCACCTCGTCAGACTAGGAAGGCATGCAACCCTCGGATAAGGGGGTTGACTACGGTGCGACCGCGGCGCCGGCGGCGTTCAGGTAGTCCGCCACCTCGTTCTCGTGCAGCAGCACCATGCCGCGGATGCCGTGCGATGAGCGCTCGAGCGCCTCGAGCCACGGGCGGCTCAGCTCGGGCGGCTTCGGCGCCGAGAAGATGAACTGCAGCGGGATCGCCGGCGACAGCCAGATGCTCACGCGGCCGGAGCCCTGGTCTGCCGGAACCGTCCAGTTCAGCAGGAAGCTCTCTTGCCGACGCAGCTTCGTCGTGATGGCGATCTTCACGTGGGCGAGCGTGCGGTCGTCGATTTCGTATCGACCGGCGTCCCCATAAATCAGCGTTCCCATTGTTCTCCCCAGCCGGCCAGCGAGGGGTTGGGCGCTCTGGGCAGCGCCAACGCGGCCGATCATCTGAAAGTTAGCACGTGCGAAACGCGCAATGCGGCGTGGCCTTCTCGATGCGCGGGTATCGACCCCGCAGCGAGCAGAAGGAGAAGCGATGAAAGCCGTCGTCTACCACGGGCCGTTCGATGTCTCGGTCGAAACCGTCGAGGACCCCAAGATCGAAGCCGCGAATGACGCGATCGTCCGCATCACCAGCGCGAACATCTGCGGGTCCGACCTGCACCCCTACGAAGGTCGCGTCGAGTTCGAGCCGGGCTCCGTCTTCGGCCACGAGAACATGGGCGTCGTCGAAGAGGTCGGCCCGGGCGTCAACCGCGTCCAGGTGGGCGACCGCGTGTCGGTGCCCTTCAACCTGGCCTGCGGCACCTGCCGGAACTGCACGGAGGGGTTCACCTCGGCGTGCCTGCGGGCGAACCCGTCAGGGCAGCCGGGCGCGGGCTACGGCTACCCGATGATGGGCCCGTACCGCGGCGGTCAGGCCGAATACCTGCGTGTGCCGTGGGCCGACTTCAATCTGCTCGAGCTACCGAAGGGCGGCGAGCACGAGCTCGATTTCACGATGCTCTCGGACATCTTCCCCACGGGGTTCCACGGCACCGAGCTCGCCCAGGTCTCCGCAGGGAACACCGTCGCGATCTGGGGCGCGGGCCCCGTCGGCCTGATGGCCGCGCACAGTGCGGCGATCCGCGGCGCATCCCAGGTGTTCGTGGTCGACTTCGAGCCGGACCGCCTGAAGCTCGTCGAGCGCTTCGGCGCGACGCCCGTCGACGCTTCGAACTCGGACCCCGTCGAGGCCATCATCGAGCTGACCGACGGATTCGGCGTCGACTGCGGCGTGGAGGCGGTGGGCTACCAGGCGCATGACCCCGCGGGAGAGGAGCATCCGGCCATGGTCATGGACGGGTTGATCGCCGCCGTTCGCGCGACCGGCCGCATCGGTGTCGTCGGCGTCTATGAGCCGCAGGACCCGGGCGCCGCCACGGACGCCGCGAAAGAGGGCCGCTACGCGTTCGACTTCGGCACGGCATTCACCAAGGGCCTGTCGATCGGCACCGGGCAGTGCCCGGTGAAGAAGTACAACCGCCAGCTGCGCGATCTCATCATCCGCGACATCGCCACGCCGGGCCTGATCGTCTCGCACGAGCTCGGGCTGGATGAGGCCCCGCGCGCCTACGACCAGTTCGACAAGCGCGTCGACGGCTGGACGAAGGTGGTGCTGCACCCAGCCGGGTGAGCGCGGGCGGGCACCCCGGAGGGTAGGCGACGGCAGCGCTGGGTAACGGCCCCTTGTGAGCCATGTGACAGCACAGCCCAAGGGTCGTGCCTGGCCGCCTGCCGGTCTGGTCTACGGCGTCGACCCCTCCCGCTTTCAGGATTCGGACGGCGACGGCATCGGCGACCTGCCGGGAATCACCAAGCGCCTCGATCACGTCGCAGCCCTCGGAGCCGACTGGCTCTGGCTGCTGCCGATCTACCCGAGCCTGCGGCGCGACAACGGCTATGACGTCGACGACCACGAGAGCGTCGACCCCAGGTTCGGCACGCTGGACGATTTCCAGCAGCTGGTCGAGGGATGCCACGAGCGGGGCATCCGCGTCATGCTCGACCTCGTCCTGCACCACACCTCCGAACGCCACCCGTGGTTCCAGGCCGCGCGCCGCGACCGCACCTCTCGCGAAGGCGCCTACTACATCTGGGCGGACGAACCGATCGACGCGCCCGGCGATGAGCCGGTGTTCCCGGGTGAAGAGAGCGGCGTCTGGAGCTTCGACGACGAGGCGGGTGGCTGGTACCACCACCAGTTCTACGGCTTCCAGCCGGACCTCAACGTCGCCAACGACGACGTGTTCGAAGAGATCGTGCGCATCGCGACGCTGTGGCTGGAGCGCGGCGTCGACGGATTCCGCATCGATGCGGCCATGCCGGCGATGCGCGCCAAGCCGACCGAGGGCACGGGTGCGGACGCCGCCCGGTTCTACGACCGACTTCGCGGCCGCCTGACGGAGGTGCGCGACGACGTCGTGCTGGTCGCCGAAGCTGACGTGCCGCCCGCAGAGCTGGCCGTGCTCGCCGACCATCGCCGGGTCGACGCCATCCTCGACTTCTCGCTCAACAACTCGCTCTTCCTCGCGCTCGCCCGCGAGAGCGCCGAGCCCCTGCACGAGACGCTCGACGGACTGGATCGCACGGTGCAGGCATCCGCTCGCCTCAATTTCGTGCGCAACGTCGACGAGCTCGACCTCGAGCAGCTGAGCGAGGACGAACGGCAGGAGGTGTTCCGGGTCTTCGCCGGCGGCCGCGCCGGGTTCCTGTATGGGCGCGGGCTGCGGCGCGGCTGGGCCCCGATGATGGGCGACGCGCGCCGCTTCCGCATGTCGCTCAGCCTGCTGTTCGCACTGCCGGGAGCCCCGCTCATCATGTACGGGCAGGAGCTCGGCATCGGCGACGACCTGAGTGTCGAGGGGCGCGACGCGTGCCGCCCGGTCATGCAGTGGTCTGCCGCCGGTGGCGGTGGGTTCACGAAGGCGGCGGATGCCCCGCTGATCCTGCCCGCGCAGCGCAGCGGCCCCTACGATTTCGGCCACGTGAACGCCCGTTCGCAGGCCACCGACGACAGCTCGAACCTCGTGCTCACGCGACGGCTCGCCCAGGTGCGCAGCCGGCTCGGCCTCGCGACCCAGCCGATGCGGCGGCACACACTCCCCCACTCGCCGTCGGTCATCGCGCTGAGTGCGCCCGGCCTGCTGACTCTGCACAATCTCGCCGCCACGCCCGCTGAGGTATTCGAGGCCTACGGCGCGAAGCCGCTGCTCACCGAGCGCTGGGACGGCCACCGGCTCGGCCCGTTCGGCTTCGCCTGGCTGCGCAGGTGACTAGGACCGGCGCGCCGCCCGGGCGACCAACGCAGCGGCGCCGGCGACCGCCGCGGCGACGGCCGCCGCGGTCAGCGTGCGCTCATGCCGCAGCGCCCACAGCTGCGGCGAGTCGTCCATCGCCCGATCGTCGAACACGCCGCGCGCGCCGTGGTCGCCGGGAACCGGCTCGTAGAGGTTGCTCGGCAGCGACAGCCCCTTGCCCTTGTCGGGCGCCTGCTGCCCCCTGAACCCCGTGCGGGCGAGGTACACGTCGAGGAACCGGCTGGCCGCGCGGTTGCCCAGCACCGTCGCGACCGTCGGCCCGCCGACCCAGGTGCGGCGCCGCGGCCGGTCGGCGACGTCGGCGACGGCGCGCGCCCCGGCCTCGGGCTGATAGACCGGCGGCACCGGCTGCGGGTGCTCGGGCAGCGACGACTTCACCCAGTCGAACTGGATCGTATTGAGCGCAGGCATGTCGACCTGAGAGATCTTGACCTGCGAGCCGTCGTGCAGCAGCTCGGTGAGCACCGACTCGGTGAAGCCGGTGATGGCGTGCTTGGCGCCGCAGTACGCGGACTGCAGTGGAATGCCCCGATGTGCGAGCGCCGAGCCGATCTGGATGATGTGGCCCCGGTCGCGCGGCTTCATGCGCGACAGCGCCGCGCGCGTCCCGTTCACGGTGCCGAGGTAGACGACACGGGTCACGCGCTCGTAGTCCTCGGGCTCCGCATCGAGGAACTCGCCGAAGACACCGGTCATGGCGTTGTTGACCCACAGCTCGATCGGCCCGAGCTCGGACTCGATGCGCTCGGCGGCCGCCTCGACCTGCGCGTTATCGGCCACATCGGTCTCGACCGCGAGGGCGCGCCGACCGGCCAGCTCGACGTCGTGTGCGGCTCCCGCCAGACCGTCGAGGCCTCGGGCCAGGATCGCGACGTCCCACCCGCGTGCCGCGAGCTCGCGCACGATGGCGCGCCCGAGGCCCGCTGAGCCGCCCGTCACGACCGCGACGCCGCGAGGCCGGGGATGCTGCTGAAGCCTCAGTGCTCGGTCGCCGGTCGGGTTCCGCGTCATGGTCGATCCCTCTTCTCTGCCAGGAAGGCCAGTCGTTTGAGCGCCTCGACCGTGCGGGGGAAGCCGAGGACGTCGCGGGCGAGCTTCGGCACCAGCATCCCCGGCCCCGAAATCGCGTCTTCGTACATGCGCACGACGCATCCGTCGCGGCGCGGCTTCACGTCGAACTGCACGATCGCCGTGCCGATGATGCCGCCGTGCGCCTCGAGCACGGCGTGGCGCGGCGAATCCCATTCGCGCACCAGCGTCAGGTCGTCGATGACGGCGGGCCAGAGGCCGAACGAGTGGTGCAGTGCAGCACCGGGCTGCGGCCACTGGCCCTCGACAGCGCGGGCGCGCGAAGCGCCGACGACCCACGACGGGTAGGTCCAGGGGTCTTCGAGCACACGGAATACGGCCTCGGGCGTGGCGTGCACGAGCCGGTGGGCGACGGTCATGTCCTTTCGAATACCCAGATGAAGCGGTGGGCACCACTGATGAGGCGGACGATGCCGACCGAAACGGCACTGCCGCAGGAAGGAGCGGACATGTTCGAGCACTTCAAGACCCCGCGTGAGCTGTTCGAGTACCAGCTCGGCGCGGCGCTCACCATGGAAGACGACTCGCTCGCGATGCTGCGCGAGCTCGAGGTCGCGGCGCAGAGCGTCGAGGTGAAGCAGCTGCTGTTACACCACCAGCAGGAGACCGAGCAGCAGATCAGATCGCTGGAGCAGGCGTTCCAGCTGCTGGGCAAGGAGCCCTCCCGGTCGCCGTCTGCGACGACGAAGGGGCTTATGAAAGAAGGAAACGCGCTCGTTGCGAAGACCGACAAGAGCCTCGTCGACAGCGTCGTGCTCTCGGCAGCGCTCAGCACGGAGCACTACGAGACGGCGTCGTACGAGTCCCTGTGCATCGCTGCCGAGGCGCTGGGCGTCGCGGGCGTCGTCGACCTGCTGAAGCAGAACCTGCAGCAGGAGCAGCACACCAGCGACGAACTGAACCAGGCAGCCAGGAAGCTCGCGACGGCGACCGCGGCTGCCTGAGCACGAGCGGATGCCTGAACCCGGGCACCACGCAAGGAGGGGCGGCCCAGCGGCCGCCCCTCCTCACGCGTCAGGCAGGTCGGGCCTCGAGAAGGACGGGCCTCAGGCAGCACGGGCCTCGGGCAGGACGGGCCTCGGTCAGAGCCCGTCGTCGCCGAGGCCGGGCTCTTCGCCGCCCTCGAGGTCCTGCGGCGCATCGTTGCGGTCTTCGTGCTCGTCGTGCTCGTGGTAGTCCGGTTCGAACTCGCGCGGCGATCCGCCGGTCGGTCCCTCGTTGCCCTCACCTGCGCCGGGCTCGACGGTCTCGCCGGCGACCGCATCGTTCGTCGCGGTCGTGCTGCGCTCGATGAAGTCGAGGATGTCGTCGTTGCTCTGGTTCTCACGCTCGTCAGTCATGACAGGGCGGTACCCAGGTGCCCCATGCGGCCCTCAGCCCGGGCGCCGCGTTACGACTGCAGCTGCCCGCTCAGCCGGCCGTGGAAGCGCCGGCTGATCTCATCGAGGCCGACGATCTCGACATCGACGCCGTGCTCGCGGAATCGCGTCTCGACCGCGTCGAGCGCGGCGACGCTCGAGGCATCCCACACCCGCGACTCCCCCAGGTCGATCGTGACCTCCGTCGGGTCCTCGACGTAGCTGAACTGCTCGACGAGGTCATTGCTCGAGGCGAAGAACAGCGGCCCGAGCACGCGGTAGTGCGCCCGCGAGCCGTCGGCCGAGACCGACCGCTCGACCCGCACCACCCGCGCGACGCGCCGGGCGAAGAAGATCACGGCAAGCACCACCCCGACGCCCACGCCGATGGCGAGGTTGTTCGTCACGACCACCACGGCGACGGTGGCGAGCATGACGAGGGTCTCCGGCACAGGCATCCGCCTCAAGGTCGACGGCCGCACGCTGTGCCAGTCGATCGTCTGAATGGCGACCACCATCATGACCGCGGCGAGCGCCGCCATCGGGATGAGCGCCATCACGTGCGACAGCCCCACAACGAGCACGAGCAGGAACAGCCCGGCGACGAGCGTCGACAGCCGCGTGCGCGCCCGACCGATCTTCACGTTGACGATGGTCTGGCCGATCATCGCGCAGCCGGCGATGCCGCCGTAGAGCCCGGCGAGGATGTTGGCGACGCCGAGCCCCCACGATTCGCGGCCCTTGGCCGAGCGGCTGTCGGTGAGATCGTCCGTCAGCTTCGCCGTCAGCAACGTCTCGAGCAGGCCGACGAACGCGACGGCGATCGCCGTCGGCGCGACGAGCCGCAGGGTCGAGAGCGTCAGCGGCACGTGCAGGGCGGTCAGCCCCGGCAGCCCTCCGCTGACGCGACCCTCGTCGCCGACATCCGGCACGTTCAGATGAAGTACGACGGCCGCCAGCGTGACCAGCACGACCGCGACGAGCGGCGCGGGCACGGCCGTCGTGAGCCGCGGCAGCAGCAGCACGATCAGTACTGTCGCGGCAGCCAGCGGGTAGACCGCCCACGGTACGTCGATGACGTGCCGCAGCTGTGCGACGAAGATCATCACGCCGAGCGCGTTGACGAAGCCGACCATCACGGAGCGCGGAATGTAGCGCACGAGCCGGGCGAGGCCCGCGGCACCGAACGCGATCTGGATGGCTCCCGCGAGCACCACCGTCGGCAGCACGTACTGCGTTCCGTGCTCTTTCACGAGCGGCGCGATCACGAGCGCCACCGAGCCCGCCGCGGCTGTCACCATCGCGGGCCGGCCGCCCAGGAACGACATGGCGACGGCGAGCACGACGGAGGCGATCAGCGCCACGTCGGGCCCGACACCCGAGATCAGCGAGAACGAGATCACTTCGGGAATGAGCGCGAGCGTGGTCACCATTCCGGCGAGCACCTCGGTGGTGATGAACCGGGGATGCTTCAGCAGAGCCCGCACCGGAACCTGGCCGCTGGCGTCGCGGGCGCTGTCGAGCGGGGACGCGTGAGGGCGAGGGGGCATGGCTCCAGAAGGAAGGTGAGAGAGGTGAGCGTGAAGTGGGCCGCTCTAAGACCCCATTCTCTCCTGAGATTCCGCGGGTGCCCGGCAGAGCCTTAGACCTCCGCCTCCTCTGGCTGCACGTAGCCCCGCGAGACAAAGAACCGCTCGAGCAGATAGCACCACCACAGCAGGATCAGGCCGGGTGCCACGAACACCACGGGCATGAATTTCCATACCGCTACGCCCGCGAGGACCAGCGCGATCGCGAGCAGGAAGGTCAGGCTCGGCGTCGTCAACCCGAGGGTGAGCCCGTTGCGCACCTGCCGCCAGGTGGGGTTGGTGAAGCGGGCCACGAGCGGAAGGCACCAGAAGAGCAGCAGCAGGAGGAAGAGTGCGACGACGAGAAGTGGCACGATGACCTCGCCGAGTCCGAGCGTGGGCACGGCGGCGAGCGCGAAGATGCCTGCGGCTGCGACGGGGATGGCGAGCAGACCGACGAGGGTCGCCTGCCTCCAGCTCTGCCGCCACGCCTTTGAGCCAACGGCCCAGAAGCCGGCGTCCTTGCCGAGCACGTGCCGGCGGCACAGCTCGTATGCGACGACCGTTCCCGCTCCGGCCGTCACCACGAGCCCGAGGCTCAGGAGCCAGAACAGGCTGATGAGGATGGCGGAGCCGACAAAGTCGATAGCGCGCCACAGTCGTGACTCGAGATTGAAGCGAAAGATGACCGGGGCCTCTCCGAGAGCGAACGTGCGGAACCTGCCGAGGGGTCGGCCTCCCGCGCCGTGCGCGGGAGGCCGAGGCCATCAGCCCTTCACGGAGCCGATCATCACACCGGACACGAAGTGCTTCTGCAGGAAGGGATAGACGAACAGGATCGGGACGGCCGCCACCATGGTGATCGCCGATCGGAGGGCGATCGGCGTTGTGCCCTGCGCGCCCGCCGCTGCGGCAGCCGCGCCGCCCGCCTGTCCACCGCCGTTGATGCCTGTCGCCATCGAGCTCGACAGCAGCTTCTGCAGCTCGTACTGCAGAGTGGACAACCACTGCTCGTTCGAGTTGTAGAGCAGGGTGTCCAGCCAGGAGTTCCAGCTGCCCACTGCGACGAACAGGCCGATGACGGCAAGGGTGGGCTTGCACAGCGGCATGATGATCTGCCACCACGTGCGGAACTCGCCCGCGCCGTCGATTCGCGCCGACTCGACGATCTCGTCGGGGATCGACTTCATGTAGGTGCGCAGCAGGATCAGGTTGAACGCGCTGATGATCGTCGGCACCCAGTAGGCCTGGAAGGTGTTCAGCATGCCGAGGTCTTTGATGAGCAGGTAGTTCGGGATCAGTCCGGCATCGAAGTACAGCGTCAGCACGAAGATCAGGGTGATCGAGCGGCGGAAGATGAACTCCTTGCGGCTGAGCGCATACGCGAGCATCGAGGTGAAGAACAGGTTCGTCGCCACGACCACGATCGTCTTCAGGACGCTCATGAAGAACGCCTGATAGAGCGTGCTCATGTGGAACACGACGCTGTAGTTCTGCAGCGAGAACACTCGGGGCCAGATGCCGATCCCCCCGCGGACGGCGTCCTGGCCGTTGTTGAACGAGATGGCGAGAGTGTTGAGCAGCGGGTAGACCATGAGCCCCGCAAGGACGATCAGGAAGGTCGTGTTCAGCGTCGTGAACACGATCCGTTCGGCCGTCCACTTCTTCTGGGGCGAGCGGGAGCGCGACTTGGTCTGGGGCGCCTCAGCGCGCGATGGGCGGAGCGTCACCGGCTCCGGGGCAAGTGTGTCTGCCATGAGGTCCTCCTACACCAGCGTCTCTTGGTTGAAGCGCTTGGCCGCTAGGTTCGCCGAGCCCACCAGGATGATGGCGACGATGGTCTTGAAGATTCCCGCGACGACGGCGACGCTGTAGTTGCCCAGCTGGTAGCCGTAGCGCAGCACGAACACGTCGATCGTCTGGGCCCGCTGGGACACCAGGCCGTTGCCGAGGAAGTAGGGCAGCTCGAAGTTCGTCGACAGGATCCAGCCGCTGTTGATGATGAGCAGCACGATGATCGTGGGGCGGATGCCCGGAAGCGTGATGTTGAACATCTTCCGGTAGCGGCCGGCTCCGTCGACCTCGGCGGCCTCATAAAGAGTCGGGTCGATGGCGGTGATGGCGGCCAGGTACAGGATCGTGTTCCAGCCCAGCTCCTTCCACAGGTTCGTCCCGGCGACGATCTGCCAGAAGTAGTTCGGCTGGGTCAGGAACAGGATCGGGTGGCTGATGACGTGCAGGTTCAGCAGCGCCTGGTTGATGAACCCGCCGGAGCTGGGCAGCGACAGTGCCACTGAGGCCAGGCTCGCGACAATCACCCAGCTCAGGAAGTGCGGCATGTAGGTGATGTTCTGCAACACACGCTTGAACGGCAGGTTCTTGACCTCGTTGAGCAGCAGCGCCAGGACGATGGCCCCGACGGTCCCGACGACCAGGGAGAGCAGCGACTGCCCCAGCGTGTTGACGATGACATTGGCGAACTGCTTGCCGTTGACGCCCGTGAACAGGTTGCGGAAGTTGTCGAGGCCGACCCACTGCTGGTTCCAGATGCTGCCGAGTCCGGGCCGGTAGTGCTGGAAGGCGATCACCCATCCATAGGCGGGAACGTACTTGAACAGGATTTGGTAGAGAAGCAACGGGACTGCCATCGCCATCAAGGCGCGCTGCGCCCAGATCCTGTCCCAGGTGATCTTGCGCTTGGGCTCCTTCGCGATGTTCTTTTGGGCCTTTCGGTCCTTTCGCCTCGATGCACGCGAACTGGTCGCGAGCGGAAGGGCCGTTTCCGGCCCGCTAGCAGCGGTCGCATACGTGCTGACCGTGGTCTCAGTCATCTGTCCAACCTCGTCGTCGGGAGCAGTGGATGGTGATCATGAACGTGTCATGGTGGGGGGCTCGCGCCCCCCACCACGAATGCTCGCGACGAACTGTTACCAGTTCTTCAGGCGGTACTTGATGCCCTTGTTGATGGCGTCCTCGTAGCTCTTGACATCGATCTGCTTGAAGACGTCGGTGTAGGCCTTCCAGTTCTTATCGAAGGCGGACGTCTTGCCCGCGATGATCTTCGGCAGGTGCTGAACGGCGGCGTCGGTCATCTGCTGGTTGGCCTGGGTGGCGGCGTCATCGAGCTGGATGTTCCACGCGGGGTAGTACTTCGGGTTCTGCGGAGGCTTGTTGACGAACTCCATCCAGGTCTTCTTGTTGTACTTCTGCATGAAGGCCTTGTCGTAGGCCGACAGCGTCGCGTAGAACTCGGTGGGCTGGTCGTCGGGGCTGAAGGCGTTGCCGTCCGAGAACGTGCCGTTGTGCTTGGGAACCATGTCCATGAACGCCATGAGCTTGTTCTTGGACTGCCAGGTGAGGTCCTTGGACTGGGCGCGCTGCTGCTCCGTGCGGGTGAACTTGCCGTCGCTGCCGACCTCGTAGTCCTCACCCTCGATGCCCCACGAGAGCACCTTCTGCCATGGCTCCGAGAGCATCATGTCGAGGAACTTGAGCGCCTCCTTCTTCTGCTTGCTCGTGCTGGAGACACCGAAGCCCTGGTTGACGTTCATCACGGCACGGTCGGCGTAATACGGAGTGACACCCTCGTAAACGGGCATGAGCGGGACGTAGGTGTACTGGTCCTTGCCGGCGCTCTGCAGCGACGCGGTGGCGGTACCGAACTGCCACCCCTGGTCCTGCATGCCGAGGACGACGCCGCTGGCCAGCTTCGCCTGGAACTGGTCGTTCGTCAGGGTGAAGGTCTCGGGGTCGACGATGCCCTCGTTGTACTGCTCGTTAAGTGCCTTGTACCAGGTCTTCGCGATGTCCTTGTCCGCGTAGATCGTCGCGTGGTTCTTCTTGTCGACGATGACGCCGCCGTTGTTCGGCGAACCGGCCAGCATCGCCGGCGGGTTGGTCAGGATCCACTCCGATCCGGTCGGTGCGGGCGCCTCGAAGCCGACCGTCGGGGCGCCGTCGGTCGTCGGGTGCTTCGCCTTGTAGTCGGAGATGAGCTTGAAGTACTTCTCGATCGTCATGTTGCTCAGGTCCGGGTAGCCGGCCTCCTCGAGCACGCGCTTCTGGATCCAGAACGCGGCCCCGTTGTACGTACCGCCGGTGATGTCGCCGTAGAAGCGGTTGTAGTTCGGCAGGATGTACAGGCCCTTGTCCACCACGGTGCCCGAGTAGCTCATCTGGTGGATGTACGGCTTGACGTAGTCCTCGACGTTCGGGTACTTGCCCGTCTTGAGCATGCTGTCGAGACGCTCGAGCGCGCCGCCCTCGATGAACCGCAGCTTGAGGTCGCCGGTGCCGATGAGGTCAGGGAAGTCGCCGCCGGCGAGCATGACGCCGATCTTCTGGTCGGAGTTCTCCGGGGTGACCAGCTCGTACTTCAGAGTGACGCCGAGCTTGTCCTTGAGCAGCTTGGTCAGCTTGTTGTCGGCAGCCGGAATCTGGTGCGTCGACTCGATGTACACCGTGAACGTGGTGGGGTTGCTGGGGGTCAGCGTGCCCGACTTGTCGGCGAGGTCACCCGCCGGGATGACGGCCTTCTTCTTGGGGCCGGTCGTCGAGGCTGCACCCTTGGGCGTACATGCGGCGAGGGTCAGTGACACCGCTGCGGCCGGGGCAAGCGCCAGCATCTTCCTTCTTGTGATGCGCACAGAAGTTCTCTCTTCCTTGAGATCGGTTCCGGTCGCCAATGACGGGAACCCGTGCAAATCGGACGCGAGTCTGTGTCTCGCGCCGTCATCCCGAGCGGGATTTTAGCGATAAAGTAGAAGCGCGGCCGCGAGAAGTCAAACCCGCTCGCGTCTCACGGCGTCTCGAATTGGTAACAGAGTCGTCGCGCGAGGTGAGGGGCCGCATGAGTGTCATCGCGGTGCCGCTCTCCACCCGGCCGTTCGAACGAGCGCCCCGGGTGCACGTCTGGAGCGCGCAGTCGGGCGACGTGGCGGAACACTGAACGTCAGAGGAATTTTATCGATATACTCGGCGCTGTCTGGCGACGTGGCCAGGCAGTTCGCGTCCGGCGAGCTAGGCGCCTCTTCATCTTCCCGGACTAGCAGGACATTGCGGCCGAGGAGGATGCGCATGGTGAAGATGGCCGACGTGGCCCGCGAGGCCGGTGTGTCGGTCATGACTGTGTCCAACGTCCTCAACGAGCGTATCCCCGTCGGTGAGCCGACCCGCGCCCGCGTCATGGCGGCCGTCGAAGCCCTCGGGTACGAGGTGAACCTGACTGCGCGGAACCTGCGCGCAGGGCGTACCGACACGGTTGCACTCGTCGTGCCGAGCTTCCACGACTACTTCGGCGAGCTCGCCGACGAGGTCGCACCGCTCATCGAGGCAGGAGGACGGCACCTCGTCCTCGAGCGCACGAGCGCCAACGCGGAACAGGAGATGGAGGCGCTGAGCGTCGCACGGCTCCAGATCTACGACGGCGTCCTGCTGTCTATCGCTGGGCTCGACCTGGAACTGCTCGGGCGGGTCCGCACCACCAAGCCGATCGTCCTGCTGGGCGAGCGTGACGTTCCCGACCACTTCAACCACGTACGCCTCGCGAACGAATCAGGTGCCCGACTCGCCACGGCGCACATGATCGAGCACGGAGCGCGCCGCATTCTCGCCCTCGGGTGCGCGTTCGACGCAGCACACGTGATGGCCACGGACCGACGCGTCGGGTGGGAGCGCGCGCACCACGCAGCCGGACTCGAGGTCGATCCGGCGCTCGTCGTGCCGGTCGGCGACTACACCTCGCTCAGCGCCTATGAAACGATGCGCGAGGTCATCGCCAGAGGGACGGCCTTCGACGGCGTCTTCGCCGTGACCGACATCGTCGCCCTTGGGGCGCTCTCCGCCCTCGTGGAGAGTGGTCTGCGCGTGCCCGTCGACGTCCAGCTCGCCGGGTTCGACAATCTCGACATGTCGCGCTTCATCCCTCCCGGCATCACCTCGGTCGACGCCAACCACAAGGGCGTCGCAGAGGCGGCGGTCGGGCTGCTGCAGCGCCAGATGGAGGGCCGGGCAGGTCCCGCCGAGCACCTCGTCGAGCCCGTTCGCCTCGTGGTGCGTGGATCCACCCGCGGTGGCGCCTAGCCACACGGCTGCGACAGATCCTCCGCGCCACCCCACATCGCCCCGGTCAAAGGAGACCCATCCGCGCACCCCAGCGCCGACACCCTCACTTCTGTGACCCCAGACAGCACTTGACGCAAAGGAGCGCCATGACCATCACCACTGCCGTCATCGACCTGGACCTGCCGGGAGCCACCATCAGCCGGCACATCTACGGGCACTTCGCCGAGCACCTGGGCCGGTGCATCTACGGCGGGTTCTGGGTGGGCGAGGACTCACCGCTGCCCAACGTGCGGGGAATCCGCTCTGACGTCGTGGATGCGCTGAAGGCGATCCGGATCCCGAACCTGCGCTGGCCGGGCGGGTGCTTCGCGGACGACTACCACTGGCGGGACGGCATCGGCCCGCGCGAGCGCCGCCCGCGGATGGTCAACTCTCACTGGGGCGACGTCGTCGAGGACAACTCGTTCGGCACGCACGAGTTCATGGATCTGTGCGAGCTGCTGGGCGCCGACCCATACGTGTCGGGAAACGTGGGCTCTGGGTCGGTGGCGGAGATGTCGGACTGGGTCGAGTACCTGACCCGTGCGGACGACTCCCCCATGGCGGCGCTGCGCCGGGCGAACGGGCGCGACCAGCCGTGGCGGGTGCCGTTCTGGGGGCTCGGCAACGAGGCGTGGGGCTGCGGCGGCAACCTGCGCGCCGAGCAGTTCGCCTCACTGGCCCGCCAGTACGCCACCTATGCGCGCAACCACGGCGGCAACTCGCTGTACCGGATCGCGGCCGGAGCGAACGCCGACGACCTGCATTGGACCGAGACGCTCATGCGGTCCTTCAACGATCTGACCTCGGACCCCGCGGGGCACGCCGGCCCGTTCCAGGCCGTATCGCTGCACTACTACACGATGTCGGGCTCGTGGTCCGACAAAGGCGACGCCACCGGCTTCAGCACGGACCAGTGGTACATCACCATGGCCCGCGCCCGGCACATGGAGGAGTTGCTCACCCGCCACTCGACGGTCATGGACCGCTACGACCCGCACCGCAAGGTCGGCCTGGTCGTGGACGAATGGGGCACCTGGTGGAACGTGGAGAAGGGCACCAACCCCGGTTTCCTGTACCAACAGAACACGCTGCGCGACGCGCTGGTCGCCTCCGTTCACTTCGACGCGTTCCATCGCCACGCCGACCGCGTGGTCATGGCCAACATCGCCCAGACGGTCAATGTGCTTCAGGCCATGATCCTGACCGACCCCGATACGAACGCGCTGGTGCTCACCCCGACGTATCACGTGTTCCAGATGAACGCCGGCCACCAGGACGCCGCCGCGCTGGCGGTCCACCTGCGCGACGCCGATACCCGCACCGTCGAAGGCGACGAGCTCTCGCTCGTCTCGGCGTCCGCGTCCGTCAACGGGGACACCGCCCTGGTGTCGCTGTCGAACCTCGACGCCGAGATCGACCGCAGCGTGGTGCTCGACCTCCGGGGCCGCGACGTCGTCGGGCACTCCGCGCGAATCCTGACGGCGACGGCGCTCGACGCACACAACACGCCGGAGCGTCCCGACGCCGTCGCACCGGCTGCGCACGCGGGCGTGCGAGCGCACGCCCGCGGACTCGAGGTGGATCTGCCCGCTCACTCCTACGTGACCGTCTCCCTCGATCTGCGCTGATGGATGGCCGCCGCCGGGACGGTTGCTTCACGAACCCCGTCATCTTCTCCGACGTGCCCGACCCCGACGTCGTTCACGACGGCACGCACTATTACATGGTCAGCACGACCATGTACTTCGCGCCGAGCGTGCCGATCATGCGCTCGGACGACCTCGTGCACTGGTCGATCGCCGGATACACCGGCCCGATCCTCGATGACGTGGACGCTCTCGCGCTGCGCAATGGGCAGAACGCCTACGGGCAGGGCAGCTGGGCCGCGAGCATCAGGTTCCACGAGGGGACGTATTACGTCTCGGTCGGCAGCCTGACCACGAAGAAGACGTACATCTACGCGACGCCGAGCATCGAGCACGGGCCGTGGACGCGATCGGTGCTCGACGGCTACGCCCATGATCAGTCGCTCCTGTTCGACGGCGAGGACACCTACCTTGTGTACGGCGGCGGGGTGATCGACCTGCGCCGGCTGGGGCGGGCGGCGGACGGGACCTTCGTGTGGGACGGTCCCGCACAGCGGCTCGTCGAGGATGCGAATGTCGACCAGACGAGCGGGCTGAACGCCGAGGGCGCGCACGCCTACAAGATCGGCGATCACTACTACGTCTTCATGATCGAGTGGCCGACGGACGGGGTCCGCCAGGAGGTCGTGTGGCGGTCTGCGGCGCTGACGCCGCAGTCCCAGGGCGGAATCTGGGAGGGCAGAGTCGTGCTCAGCCAGGCGGTGCCTGTCGCGGGGCGCGCGGGCGGAGGCGCCGCGCAGGGCGGCGTCGTCCAGACGCCCGAAGGGCACTGGTACGCCATGGTGTTCCAGGACGAGGGGCCGCTCGGTCGATCGCCTCAGCTCGCGAGCGTGACCTGGGGCGAGGACGGGTGGCCGGTGTACACGTTGGACGCCACGATGCCGATGCCCCGAGGGGCGTCGCCGGCGAAAGGGCCCAGCCTGCTCGTCACCGACGACTTCGACAACGAGCCCACGCCCGCCGGCTACTGGAACACGGTCAACGCCGGAGCGCTGACGGCGTCGCAGGAGAACGCCTGGAACAGGTCGAACCTGGCGCTTCCGTGGCAGTGGAACCACAACCCGGACAACCGGTTCTGGTCGCTCACCGAGCGGCCCGGCCACCTGCGGCTGACCACGGGCAGCGTCGCGTCAGGCATCCTCGATGCCCGCAATACGCTCACGCAGCGCATGTATGGGCCGGCCAGCTCCGCGGCGATCTCGCTGGACGTCTCGGGGATGAAGGACGGCGATGTCGCCGGCCTGTCCGCCTTCCAGCAGAAATACGGGTACGTGGCCGTCGCGATGCAGGACGGCGCCCGTCGGCTGGTGATGCGCCGCGCGAACGGGCAGGGGAAGGTCGCATTCACGAGTGCTCCCGTGCCGCTCGCCGGCGAGATCGTCTTCCTACGGGCCGACGTGGACTTCCGCGGCGCCGCCGACCGTGCGTCGTTCGCCTACTCTCTCGACGGCGTCAGGTGGATGCCGATCGGCGACGACCTGGCGATGGAGTACAGCCTCGCGCACTTCACGGGCTATCGATTTGCGATCTTCTGCTACGCGACGGCCCAGACCGGCGGCCACGTGGACGTCGACTGGTTCAGGGTCGACGACGACATCGAACGGACGAGGCCCTGACGAGACCACCGATGCCGGTCTCGTATTCGCCGAGCGGCGCATTCCCGAGAAATGAATGCAGCCGGGTGGCCGATGAAGTGCCCCGTATTGGATTCGAACCAATGGCCTTCTGCTCCGGAGGCAGACGCTCTATCCCCTGAGCTAACGGGGCCAGGGCGACCTCAGGCTATCAGAGGCCGGGCGTGCAAAGGGGCGGATGCCGGAAGCATCCGCCCCTTCGCGCACTAAGGAGCTACGCCGCGATCTTGCTCGCGACGGCCTTTCCGTGGCGCTCGGCGGCCGCGTGCGCGTCGGCGAGGTTCTTGCGGGCGAGGTCGACGAGCTCGGCCATCGCCGGCGTGGTCTCGGCGAGCGTGAGCTCGGCCTCGATGACGGTGACCTCGTAGCCCCAGACATCCTCGAGGACGCGCTTCAGCCACGCGGTGGCGTGGTCCCAGCCGAAGCGGGGCGTGCCCTCGCCGTAGCCGCCGCCGCGCGCGATGACCAGGAAGGCGGACTTGCCGGCGCCGGCGGGCTGCTCAGCGCCCGGGCCGAAGCGGCCGTCGGTGAGCACGAGGTCGAACCACGTCTTGAGGTGCTGGGTGACGCCCCAGTTGTAGAACGGCGCGCCGATGATGGCGACGTCGGCCGAGGCGAGCTCGTCAGCCAGCTCGGTCGCGAGCGCGACGGCGGCGTTCTGCTCGTCGGTGCGCTGCTCGGCGGGCACGTAGCCGGCGAAGGCGGCGGTGGCCCAGGCATCCGACGGCAGCGGGTTGAGGCCGATCGAGCGCGTGGTGACGGTCACGTCGCCACCGAGCTCGGCGACGATCGCGTTCTCAAGCGTCTCGGAAACGGCCCGCGAGACCGAGCCCTCTGGCTTGATGCTCGCGTCGAGGCGGAAGACAGTGCTCATGGGAATGCTCCTCGTGATGGCTAGGTTGTATAAGCCAGCGTTATTCACAGCAGATGTTCTGTGATCTATACGATCATAAGCACAGACGATCTGAGAATCGCAACAGAGTGGCATACGGGCGGATAAAGTGAGCGACATGGCAGGCACCCAGGAACGACAGGCCGATCTCGGCTGGTCACTCGGCACCCTGCTGCGCGGCTATCTCAAGCTGTCCGCCGACGCGCTCGGCGACCTGCCCGGCGGCGCGCGCGGGTTCCAGGTGCTGTCGATCGCCGGCTCTGGCTCGTGCAGCAATCAGGCCGCCATCGCCGAGTCCACGGGGCTCGACCGCACCGTGCTCACCTACCTGATCGACGACCTCGAGAAGGCCGGCCTCGTCGTGCGCACGCCCGACCCGAACGACCGCCGGTCGCGCCGCGTGACGCTGACGGATGCCGGGGCCACCCGCCTCGCCCAGCTGACCAGCCGCATGAACCAGGTCGAAGATCAGCTGCTCGCCGGGCTGCCCGCTGAGGACGCCGCAGCATTGCGCGACATCCTGGTGCGGGCGGCTCACTCGCTCGATGCGGACCCGCACGAGGTCTGCAGCACGGTGGACGAGGTGGCTGCGGAGGTTTCCGCGTAGGAGATCGTTTCGAGACGCGCGCTCCTCAGCGCTCGTGCACTTCGCGCGTAAGCGCACGCGGGTCTAGGGTCGGCGTTCGCCCGTTCTAGGCGGTGACGAAATCGATCAGCTGCTCGACGCGACCGAGCAGCGCCGGCTCGAGGTCGGCGTAGGTGCGCACCCGGCCCAGGATCCGCTGCCAGAGCCGCGCGATGTCCTCCTGAGTCTCGTGCGGCTGTCGCAGCGCCTGGGCGATGCCCTTCTTCCACTCGATGCTGCGCGGAATCTCGGGCCAGGCTTTGAGGCCGATGCGTTCCGGCTTCACGGCCTGCCAGATGTCGACGAACGGATGCCCCACCACCAGCACCTCGGAGCCGTACGGCCCCGTCGCCACCGCCTCGGCGATGCGGCTCTCCTTCGACCCCTTCACGAGGTGGTCGACGAGCACCCCCACACGACGGCCGGGGCCGGGCTGGAATTCGGCGAGCAGCTGCTCGAGGTTGTCGACGCCCTCGAGGTACTCGACGACGACGCCCTCGACCCGCAGGTCGTGACCCCACACCTTCTCGACGAGCTCGGCGTCGTGCCGGCCTTCGACGAAGATGCGACTGCCCCGTGCGACGCGCGCCTTGACCTCGCCGGCATGGAACGAGCCCGACGCACTGCGCGCGTGGCCTGTGGGGGCGGCCTTCGGTGCAGGCTTGGTCAGCACGACAGGGCGGCCGTCGACGAGGAATCCGTGCCCCAGGGGAAACACGCGCACCTTGCCCAGCCGATCCTCCAGCTGCACGAGGCCGCCCTCTGCGATGCCGACGACGGCGCCGACGAAGCCGCCGTCGACCACCTCGACGACCAGGTCGCGCTCGGCCGGCGTGGGCACGGGCTGCACCACTCCGCGGCGGCGCCAGTTCTTGTCGGCGAGCACATCTGAGCCGTACGGGTCGTCCCAAGTCACCCGATCGAGGCTACCTATCGAATCGTTTCGAAACGGGGCGACTCGCGACTAATCTGAGCCTCATGGCGACGAAGACGTTCTTGTTCATCGGTGGCACCGGCACGATCTCGGCGAGCAGTGTTCGGCTCGCCGTCGAGCGCGGCCACCGGGTCACTGTGCTCAACCGCGGGCGCGAGTCGAGCCGGGCGCTGCCCCCTGAGGTCGAGACCCTCGTCGCAGACATCCGCAACCCCGAGTCGGTGCGCGCCGCGCTCGGAAGCCGCGAGTTCGACGTGGTGGCCGAGTTCCTCGCCTTCACTCCGGAGCACCTGCAGACGGACCTCGGGCTGTTCGGCGGTCGCACGGGCCAGTACGTGTTCATCAGCTCGGCGTCGGCCTATCAGACGCCACCTGCGCGCCTTCCCGTCACCGAGTCGACGCCGCTCGTGAACCCGTTCTGGAAGTACTCCCAGGACAAGATCGCCTGCGAGGACATCCTCGTGGCTGCGGTGCGCGAGCGCGGGCTGCCGATCACGATCGTGCGCCCATCGCACACCTACGACGAGACGCGGCTGCCGACGACCGGCGGCTGGACGGACGTCGCCCGTATGCGTGCCGGAAAGCCCGTGGTCGTGCACGGCGACGGCACCAGCCTGTGGACCATCACCCACGCGCGCGACTTCGCGGTCGCCTTCGTCGGCCTTCTCGGCAACCCGCTCGCGATTGGCGAGACGTTCCACATCACGGGCGACCACTCCCCCACCTGGAACCAGATCTACACCTGGATCGGCGAGGCCGCCGGCGTGCCGGAGCCCGAGCTGGTGCACGTCGCGAGCGAGACGATCGGGCGCGTGCTGCCAGACCAGCTCGCGGGCCTCATCGGCGACAAGGCGCACTCGATGGTCTTCGACAACTCGAAGGTGAAGGCGCTCGTGCCCGAGTTCACGACGACGGTGCCGTACTGGCAGGGCGCCGCCGAGGCGATCGCCTGGTTCGACGCGCACCCCGAGGCGCAGCAGACGGATGCCTCGCTCGACGCCGCCTTCGACAAGCTGGTCGCGCACGCGCGTTCGCTCTGAGCTCGCCCGTTCGCTGTGACGCCGCCCGCGTGCGCCACTGGCTTCCGCTGTCCGCTACTCGGATCCGAGTGGCGCATGGCGGAACCTGGTGGCGCAACAGCGTGCGTGCGATCGACCCTGCCACGATCGCGCGCTGCTCGATAGGGTGACCACATGCCCGCGCGCTTCCTCGTCGTGCCCCAATGGCAGGGCTCAGGGTCGTCGCGAGCGATGCGTCTCGCCGACGGCGCCAATGCCATCGCGGGCGACCTGCCCGCGGCCGCCACGACTCCGGTCGAAGTGCGTATCGAAGCCGGGGAATCCCTCGGCACGGGCGTGCAGCGCTACTCGTCGATCCGTGCCGTCGCCGACCAGGTGCGCGCGGCGCTCGACACCTTCGACGACGACGAGACCGTCTTCCTGATCGGCGGCGACTGCGGCGCGGATCTGGCGACCGCGACGCGAGCGGCCGAGCGCACTCCCGGCGTGCTGCTCGTCTGGTTCGACGCGCACGGCGATCTGAACACGCCGGATTCCTCGCCGAGCGGCGCCTTCAGCGGAATGGTGCTGCGCACGCTGCTCGGCGACGGCGCAGAGGGGCTCGCTCCGGCGCCGGCGCCGTTCGAGCCGGGCCGTGTGGTGCACGCCGGTGCCCGGTCGCTCGACGATGCGGAGGCGGAGTATCTCGACACTTCGCGTATCCGCGCCGTCACGGTCGCCGAGCTTGCGACGCCCGACGCGCTCGTCGAGGCGGCTGCGGCCACCGGCGCGACCAAGATCTACCTGCATGTCGATCTCGACGTGCTCGACCCTGCGGTGATCGAGGGCGTGGGGTACCCGGAGCCGTTCGGGCTCGAGGTCGAGCAGCTCACCGCAGCGATCCGTGCGCTGCGGGCGCGCTTCGAGCTGGTCGGCGGCGCGGTGACGGGTTTCGCTCCGGCGTCGCCTGAGGCTGCAACATCCGATCTCTCGGCCATCCTGCGCGTCCTCGCGGCGCTGACCCGCCCGCTACCCGACCCACCTGCGGAGGAATCATGAGCACCAGCTACGACGTCATCGTCATCGGCGGCGGCGCGATCGGCGAGAACGTCGCCGACCGGGCCGTGCAGGGCGGCCTGAGCGCCGTCATCGTGGAGGCAGAGCTCGTCGGGGGCGAGTGCTCGTACTGGGCATGCATGCCGTCGAAGGCGCTCCTGCGCAGCGGCTCGGTGCTCGAGACCGTGCGCACCGTGCCCGGCGCCGCAGAGGCGGTCACCGGGAAGCTCGACGTCGAGAAGGTGCTGGCCCGCCGCAACACGGTGACGAGCAATTGGAAGGACGACGGCCAGCTCGAGTGGCTGGATTCCGCGCACATCGACCTCGTGCGCGGCCACGCCGTGTTCACCGGCCCCAAGGCCCTGAAGGTCACAGCCGCCGACGGCACCGTGACCGAGCTCGCCGCGAACCACGCGATCGCCGTCTCGACCGGGTCGCTGCCCCAGTTGCCCGACACCCCGGGCCTCGCCGAGGCGCAGCCGTGGACGAGCCGCGACGCCACGAGCGCCCAGACGATTCCCGCCTCGCTCGCGATCATCGGCGGCGGGGTCGTCGCAGCCGAGATGGCGACGGCCTACACCTCGCTCGGCGCGCAGGTGACGCTCATCGCCCGCGGAAAGCTGCTCGGCAACCAGGAGCCCTTCGCCGGCGAGAAGGTCGCCGAGGCGCTCACGAAGGCCGGTGCCGATGTGAAGCTCGGCGTCGCGGTCGAGCGGGTCGAGACCGACGCGGCGGCGGCCGGCGGGCACACCCTGCTGCTCTCCGACGGCAGCGCCGTCGTCGCCGAGAAGATCCTGGTCGCGACGGGCCGCGTGCCCCGCACGAGCGACCTGGGGCTCGAGGCCATCGGCCTGCCCACGGGCGAATACCTGAAGACGGATGACTCGCTGCGCGTGCTCGACCCGGGCGGCAACCCGATCGAGTGGCTGTATGCCGCCGGCGACGTCACGGGCCGCGCGCTACTCACCCACCAGGGCAAGTACCAGGCGCGCATCGCCGGCGACGCGATCGCCGCGCGCGCCCTCGGCAAGCCGGTCGACACCTCGCCGTGGGGCGTGCACTCTGCCACCGCCGACCATGCGGCCGTGCCGCAGGTGACGTTCACCACGCCCGAGGTGGCGTCCGTCGGGCTGACCGCCGCCGAGGCCGAGAAGCGCGGCATCCGCACCCGCGTCGTCGACTACGAGATCGGCTGGGTCGCGGGCGCGACGATCCATTCGGACGGCTACGAGGGCACCGCCCGCATGGTCGTCGACGAGGACCGCCGCGTGCTCGTCGGGGTCACGTTCGTGGGCGCGGATGTCGGCGAGCTGCTGCACTCCGCAACGATCGCCGTCACCGCCGAGGTGCCCATCGAGCGACTCTGGCACGCGGTGCCGTCGTACCCGACGCTCAGCGAGGTGTGGCTGCGGCTGCTCGAGGCCTACGGGCGCCCGACGGCATGAGCGCCCTCTCGCGCCTGATCTCCTTTCCTGGCTACGTGTTCGCGACCTGCGTCGGGCTGGTCTGGGGCTTCCTCTGGAGCACCGGCGAGGTGCAGCACCGTGGCGGCCTGTTCGTCTTCACGGGCATGCCGAGCTGGACCTTCGGCCGCGGGGGCTCGTGCGTCGGCGCCTGCTATCTGACGGCGCACAACGTCAGCGATGCGATCCTCGAGCACGAGGCCGTGCACAAGCGGCAGTGGCAGCGCTACGGAATGCTCTTCCCCTTCCTCTACGCGCTCGCCGGGCGCGACGCGCTGCGCAACCGCTACGAGATCGAGGCGGGGCTCAAGAAAGGCGGCTACCTGTGAGCACTCCCCGTGTCATCGTGGTCACCGGCGCGAGCTCGGGCATCGGGCGCGAGACCGCACGGGCCGTCGCCGAGCGTGGCGACCACGTGGCGGTCGTCGGGCGCAACCCGGAGCGCACGCACTCCGTCGCGCGCGAGTGCGACGGTGAGGCATACGTCGCCGACTTCGATCGCTTCGATGACGTGCGGATGCTGGGCGAGCAGCTCCTCGCCCGCTACGACCGCATCGACGTGCTGGTCGGGAACGCGGGCGGTCTGATCAGCGAGTGGAAGCTCACCGCGGACGGCCACGAGCGCACCCTGCAGTCGAACGTGCTCTCGCCCTTTCTGCTCACCCAGCTGCTGCTGCCGCGCCTCCAGGCGACGGCGGCGCTGGCCGACAGCGCGCCCGGCACCGTGCGGGTGCTCGCGACCGCGTCGATGGCGAACCAGTGGGGAAAGCTCGCGCTCGACGACCTCGAGTGGGCCGAGCGGCCCTATCGCCGCGGGTGGCCGGTGTACGCCGCGGCGAAGCTGGCCGTCGTCATGTGGATCCGCGAGCTCGCCGAGCGGCTGACGGGCACCGGCGTCGATGCGTACTCGGTGCACCCGGGCACGGTCGCGACCAGCTTCGGCGGCACGTCCCGCCTGGTGCGCTTCGGCAACGCCGTGCTCGGCGGGCACTGGGGGCGCAGTGCGCTGAGCGGCGCGGAGCCCCTCATCGCCTTCTCGAGCACGCTGCCGATGCAGGCGCCGAGCGGCACCTACTTCTCGCGATTCCGACCGTTCGGCGGCACGGGGGCGCAGGCCGCGGACCCCGCGCTGCGGCGCGAGCTGTTCGACCTGCTGGCCGAGCTGACCGGGGTCGGGCCGGTCTAGCCCTCACGCCAGCCGCGGAGCCGCTGCCAGCAGGCGGCGGGTGTACGGGTGCTGCGGCGCGCCCAGCACCTCTGCACTGGCGCCCTGTTCGACCAGCTCGCCGTCGTGCATGACCAGCACGCGGTCGGCGATGTGGTGCACGAGCCCGATGTCGTGCGAGACGATCACCATCGCGAGACCGAGCTCGTGGTGCAGACTGCGCAGCAGCTCGAGCACCTGCGCGCGCACGGTCACGTCGAGCGCCGAGAGCGGCTCGTCGCCGATCAGCAGGCGCGGCCGGTGCACGATGGCGCGTGACAGCGCCACGCGCTGGCGCTGGCCGCCCGAGAGCTCATGGGGGTAGCGCTCGGCCAGCTCCGGGTCGAGGCCGACGCGCTCGAGCACCCCGCGCACGAGCGCAGCCCGGTCGCCGTCGATGCCGAGCGCCCGCAGCGGCTCTGCGACCGACGTGCCGATGCGCATGCGGGGGTCGAGCGACGAGTACGGGTCCTGCAGCACAATGCCGGTCTCGCGGCGCAGCCAGCGCAGCGAGCGCGCCGGACCGGCGACGACCTCGCGGCCGTCGAAGCGCACGGTCCCGGAGCTCGGGCGGTCGAGCGCGAGCAGCAGGCGCATCAGCGTCGTCTTGCCGGAGCCCGACTCGCCGATCACGGCGAGCGTCTCGCCCGCTGCGAGATCGAAGTCGATGGGTCGCAGGGCATGGGTCACGGAGCCGTCGCCTCGCGCACCTGCACGGGGATTCCGGTAGCTGCGGCTGAGCCCGCGCACTTCGAGCAGGCTCATGCCGCACCGCCTTCCGCCGGCCGCCAGCTGGTGGCGCGAGCAGCGGCGACGAGCCCCGCGGTGACCTCGTGCCGCGGCGCCGCGAGGATCTGCTCGACGGGACCCGACTCCACCTCGCGCCCGTGGGCGAGCACGAGCACGTCGGTCGCGATCTGCGAGAGCACGGCCAGGTCGTGCGTCACGAACACCAGCGAGGCATCCGTCTCGCTCACCAGCCGCCCGAACAGCGCGAGGATCTCGGCCTGGATCGTCACGTCGAGGGCCGTCGTCGGCTCGTCCGCCAGCAGCAGCCCGGGCCGGCAGGCGACGGCGATGCCGATGGCGACGCGCTGGCGCTGGCCGCCCGAGAGCTGGTGCGGGTAGCGCCCGACGATCCGCTCGGGGTCTGGCAGGCGAACGAGCTCGGCGAGGCGCACGGCGGCGTCGTGGCGCTCGGAGCGCCGCAGCCCGCCGTGCAGCTCGAGCGGCTCGACCAGCTGGCGCCCGATCGTGCGCAGCGGGTTGAGCGCCGTGAGCGGGTCCTGGAAGACGGTGCCGATGCGCGAGCCTCGAACGGCGGCGAGTTCGCGGTCGGGGCGGCCGAGCAGCTCCTCGCCGTCGAGGCGGATGCTTCCCGTGGCGGTCGCGCCCTCGGGCAGCAGCCCGAGGATCGCGAGCGTCGTGAGCGACTTGCCCGAGCCGGACTCGCCGATAAGCCCGAACCGCTGGCCCGCGGCGACCGAAAAGCCCACCCCGTCGACGACGCGCCGGCCGCCGATCTCGATCACGAGGTCATTGACGTCAAGAGACACGAGTGGCCTCCTTCCCGGCATCCCCGGCCCCTCTTCTGCTACGACGCAACCGCGGGTCCGTCGCCTCGCGCAGCGCGTCGCCGAACAGGTTGAAGCCGAGCACCGTGATCGTGATCGCGAGACCGGGCCACACGACGGTCGCCGGGTAGATCGTGACGTAGTTCTGCAGGATCGACAGCATCCGGCCCCACGACGGCGTGGCCGACGACACTCCGTAGCCCAGGAACGACAGGCCCGCCTCGGCGAGCACCGCGACCGCCGCGCTCAGCGAGAGCTGCACGATGAACACCGGCGCGATGTTGGGCAGCAGGTGTTCGCGCAGGATGCGCCATGGGCCCGAACCGGATGCCTGCGCGGCGACCACATAGTCGGCACGCGCCACCCGGCGGATCTCGCCGCGCGACACCCGCGCGATGTTCACGCCGAAGCCGATGCCCACGGCGATGACGACCGTCCACAGCGACGAGCCGAAGACGGCGGCGAGCATGATCGCGATCAGCAGCGTCGGGAACGCGATCAGGATGTCGATGAGCACGGCGATCGACTCGCGGACACGTCGCGCGGTGAGCGAGCCGAGCGCGCCGAAGGCGAGGCCGACGATCGCGGCGACGACGGACGACAGGAAGGCGACGGCGACGGTCGTGCGCGTTCCGGCGAACAGGTAGCTGAAGATGTCCTGCCCGGTTCCGGTGGTGCCGAACGGATGCTTCGCCGAGGGCCCCTGCCACTGGTGGAAGGGGTCGACGTCGAACGGGTTCTGGGGTGTCCAGAACAGGCTGACCGCGGCCACGATCAGCAGCCCGAGGATGATCACGACGCCGATCACACCGGCGGGGCGGCGCAGCACCTCGCGCAGCCAGTCCGGAGCGCCCGGCGCTCGCCGGCGGCGCGTCGTCGCAGTGCTCATGCCCGCTCACGCTCCCGCGGGTCGATCAGACGGTGGGTGATGTCGACGGCGGTGCCGACGACGAGGATCAGGGCGGTGAGCACGAGCAGCTCGCTCTGCACCTTGGTGAAGTCGCGGTTGCCGACGTCGCTGACGAGCATGCGGCCGACGCCGGGCAGCTGGAACAGCGCCTCGACGATCACGGCGCCGACGATCAGCCCGGCGATCTGGATTCCGATGACGGACACGACCGAGAGCAGCACGTTCGGCAGGCCGTGCGTGATGAGCGCGCGAGTCGTGGTCATGCCCTTCGACGCGGCGGTGCGCACGTAGTCCTGGCCGAGGGCCTCGAGCGCGGCCGAACGGGTGAAGCGCAGGATCACGGCGCCCTCGACCAGCGCGATGGTGAGCGCCGGCAGGATGAGCGCCTGCAGCGCCCGGCCCGGCTCGCGCCAGCCGTCGAGCGGGAAGCCCTGGGTGGGCAGCGCCTTGAGCGTGAGCGCGAAGACCACGATGAGCAGCACACCGGCGAAGACGACGGGAACCGCGGCGACCGCCTGCGCGGCGCCGCTCAGGAGGAATCCGCTGACCTTGCGGTGTCGCAGCGCCGAGACGACGCCGAGCGGCACGCCGATCACCAGGCCGAACAGCAGCGACAGCCCGGCGAGAGGCAGGGTGACCTGCAGCTTCTGCCCGAGCTCGTCGGCGACCGGCGTGTGCGTGATCAGGGAGCGGCCGAGATCGAGGCGCACCAGGCCGCCGATCCAGTCGCCGTACTGCTGCCAGATCGGCCGGTCGAGCCCCAGCTCGGTGCGGATCGCCGCGACCTGCGCGGGCGAGGCCTGCGTGCCGCCGATCACCTGAGCCACATCACCCGGCAGCACGCGCAGGGTGAAGAAGATCAGGATGCTGGCGACCGCGAGCCCCACCACGAGCAGGGCGATGCGGGTCAGAAGGAAGCGGATCACTCCGTCACTTCGAGGTCCGCGAGGTTGATGCGGCTGTTCGCGCCGTCAGTCGGGAAGCCCTTGACCCCGCTCTTGATCGCGGTGATCGGCGTCCAGTTGTAGAGCCAGTCGGCCGGGGCGTCTTCAGAGACGAGCTTGGCCGCCTGCGCGAGCTTCTGGGATTCCTCGCCGGGCTTCGTCGAGGCGAGCGCCTGCGCGTACAGCTCGTCGACCTTCGGATTGTCGTAGTTGAAGTAGTAGCCGGGGGTGGCCCAGCTGCTGAAGTCGTGCGCCTCGGAGTGGTCGACGAGGCTCAGGTCGTAGTTCTTGTTCGTGAAGACCTGGTTGAGCCACGTCGTGAACTCGACGCTGTTCACCTTGAGGGTGATGCCGACCTTGCCGAGCTCGCTGACCAGCACGTCGCTCGTCGCCGTGCCGTAGATGTTCGGCAGGGTGAGCGTGAGGGTCAGCTTGTCTTTGCCTGCTTCCTTGAGCAGCTTCTTGGCGTCGTCGGGGTTGTACGAGTCGATCGAGGTGAGGTCCTCGTAGCCGGGGTCGCTCTTGGGGATGGGGCCGCCGAGCGGCACCCCGGCCCCGCCGTTCGCGGCGATGACGGCCTTAGGGTCGATCGCCTCGCGGATCGCCTTGCGGACCCGGATGTCGTTCAGCGGCGCCTTCTTGCTGTTGAACGCGAGCACGTACTTGTCGGTCGATGCGCCTGTCGTCAGGGTGAAGCCGTTCTGGTTGTCGAGCTTCGACTTGAGCGTGGGGTCGACGGGCGTGACCACCTGCAGGTCACCGCTCACGGCGGCGTTCACCGCCGCGGACTGCTGCGTGTAGTAGTGCCACACGACCTTCGCGACCTTGGCCTTGGGCCCCCAGTAGGACGAGTTGCGCTCGAAGGTGATGCTGTCGCCCTGCTTCCACGAGGTCAGCTTGTAGGGGCCGGTGCCGATGGCGCTCGTCGCGAGGTCGTTGGTCGCGCCCTGTTCGAGCACGAGGCCGGCGCGGCCCGCGAGGTTGTACAGCAGCTCGGCGTTCGGCTTCGAGAGCTTGATGTCGACGGTGTCGTCGTCGGTCGCGGTGATGCTCGAGACGTCCGCGAGCTGCAGGTTGCCGACGTATTTGGGGTTGCTCTTCACCTGGTTGATCGACCAGGCGACGTCCTGTGCGGTGAGCTCCGTGCCGTCGCTGAAGGTGACGCCGCTCTTGAGGTCGAAGGTGTAGTCGAGGCCGTCCGTCGAAACCGTGTGGCTCTTGGCGAGCACGTCGACGATCTTGCCGCTCGGGTCGAGGCCCACGAGGCCCTGGTAGACGTTGTCGATCAGCACCTGGTCGAGTGCCACGCCCGAGGTGGTGCGCACGTTCAGGTCGGTCGGCTCGAGCACGAGGCCGACGTTGAGCGTCGCGTTCGGGTTCGCCTTGCCTGAGGACGATCCGCCGGTGGTCGCGGACTGGCCGCCGCCCGAGCAGGCGGCGAGGGCAAGGGCCGTCGCCGCGGCGAGGCCGGCGACGAGGTACTTCGTGGGGCGCATGGTCTGCTTTCTATGACGAAGAAGTCGGGTGATGCGGGTCGGCTCTTCCGACGCTAGGCGGCGCGCGGCGCGAGCGCACAGCGCCGCGTAACACACGTACAAACGGTGCCATATGTAGGGCAAGGGATGCTGCGCGGCGGTGCGGCGACAGAAGACGCCGGCTACGACTCGCTGAGGGATCCGCCGATGGCGGCAGCCAGTGCGGCCGGCTGCTGCTCCTGAACGTTGTGGCCGGCGTCCAGCTCGACGGTCGTCGCGCGCGGCACGCGCGTGCGGAACTCCGCGATGCGGTCTGCCGAGAGGAAGCCGTGCGTGCCATGCACGAGCAGCACGGGAAAGTCGCCGTTCTCGAGCGGGGACCACAGCGCGCTGAAGTCCACCTCGGGGCGGGCCCCGGCGGGCGGCGCAGCGAGATGGTGTTTGAACACTACGGAGCCGTCTTCGCGCACCCGGGTGTTGAGCACCACGCCGCGCTCGAGCTTGCGCCGGTCGCTGCCGATGCCGGCCGCGAGTGCCGCTTCGACGATCTCGTCACGCGACGAGAACACGAGCGGGCCGGCGAGGAAGTCCTTCACCTGCGCAGCATCGCCTGCCGTCAGACCGGGAGTGATGTCGACCAGCACCAGTGCCCGCACGAGCTCGGGCCGCTGCGCCGCGAGGGCCACTGCGGTGACACCCCCGAGCGACTGCCCGACCACTGTCTGCGCGCGCCCCTCGGCCCAGTCGTCGATCGCGGCTGCCACGGCCCCGGCGTTGGTCGCCGCCGAGTAGTCGAAGTCGTCCCGCCACGCGGATTCCCCGTGCCCGGGCAGGTCGAGCGCGAGCGCCGCGCGCCCCAGGGCGAGCAGGGTGGCGTCCCAGGTGTGTGCGTTCAGCCCCGCGCCGTGCACGAAGGTGAGGTCGGGTGCGTCGCCCCAGAGCAGCGTGCTGACGCGTCCGCCGGGTGAATCGGTCTCGACCCGTCGCACGGGCAGTCGGGCGCCGGTGGCGCCGACTTCGCGTGCCTCCTCGTCGAGGTAGCCGAATTCGTCGAGCACCTGGGTCACGTGCGTTCCTTCCCGTTCAGATGCGGATGCTGGTCCGGATGCCGCCACTGTAGGCACGCGCCGAGGTCACGGCTGCGCTCGTTACGCCGCTTTACTCGTCGTGCGCCGCAGCACCTCGGACGCTCGCGCTCGGCCACGCCCTCTTGCCGCCCCCGCACTCGTTGCCGCGCCCGCACTCGCGAACCCGGTGCAGCTCTGGCCTCGCCCGCTCACCACAGCGGCGGTCTTCTGAACCGCCAGCGGATCACCCGCTCGAGCTGCGCGCTCAGGGCGAGCAGCGTGCGCTCGCCACCAGGTCGGCCGATCAGCTGCACGCCCATCGGCAGGCCGGCTGGGGCATCCGGCGTCGCCTCTGTCTGATAGACGGGCACCGTGATCGCGGGCAGCCCGGCCACGTTCACCATCGACGTGAAGGGCGTATAGCGGCACTGCTGCTCGAAGTTCAGCTCGGGGTCGAGCCGGTCGTACCAGCCGTTCGGCCGAGGAGTCATCGCAACCGCCGGCGTCAGCACCGCATCGAAGCCGGCGAACCGCGTGATGACGTCGCGCTCGAAGCGGCGCAGCACCCGAAGGGATTCCATGACGCGGCCGGCGGGCAGCGCGCGCCCCTGTTCGACGAGCCATTGGGTCAGCGGGTCGGCGAGCGGCAACTGTTCGTCAGTGAGCGGCAGCGTTGCCGCGCCGCCCTGCCAGATGTCGCGGAATGCGGGAGCGTAGCCGGAGTCGAGCGGCAGTGCGGTCTCTTCAATGCCGTGTCCGAGCCTGTCGAGAGCGGCGACGGCGACGTCAAGGGCGGCGGATGCCTCGGGCGAGAGCTCGATCGGGCCGTACTCGGCGTCCCACGCGGAGCTCGTCATGACCCCGATCTGGAAGCGCTTCGTGCCGTCGTCGAGCTCGCCGCGCACGGCCGCCGAGAGGAACGGCCCGTCGCCGCCGGGTGCTCTGACCGCGTAGCGGTGGTCGATCGAGCCGTCAGAGCGCCGAGCGACCAGGCCTTCCAGCAGCAACGCGGCATCGGCGGTGGTCCGCGCGATCGGTCCGGTGACGATCAGTCCTTCGGGGGTTCCGAGCCCGCTGCCGTCGGGAACGAGCCCGCGCCCGGGCTTCAGGCCGACGAGTCCGCAGGCTGCGGCGGGGATGCGGATTGAGCCCCCGCCGTCGGTCCCCGGCGCGAACGGCAGCAGTCCGGCGGCGACAGCGGCCGCCGCTCCCCCGCTTGAGCCGCCGGCGTTGCGACTCAGGTCCCACGGGGTTCGCGCCGGGGGCCCGACGAGCGACTCGGTGTAGCTCGGCAGCCCGAACTCGGGCACTGAGGTCTTGCCGAGGCTGATGCCACCCGCGGCGTCGAGCTGGGCTACCTGGTCGTCGTCCGTGTCAGGGATGAATCCGGTCATCGCTCGCGACCCGAAGCCGGTCGGTACGCCGGCGCGGTTCCAGAGGTCCTTGTCGGCGAAGGGCAGTCCCCACAGCGGGACCGATTTCGGGACAGACGTCTCGACGTACCGTGCTCGTTCGAGTGCCGCGTCACCGGTGACGGTCACAAGCGCGCCGAGGGTGTCATTCATCGCTTCGATGCGCTCGAGATACGCCTCGGTCAGCTCGACCGGGCTGATCTGCCCGTTCTGCAGCAGCTGCCACTGTTCGAGCGCCGTGTATTCGTGCAGATCAGCGAAGTCGTCTGCGTCATCCACGGCACTCGTCACGTCGCTCACTCCCCCACTCTGGCACCGCCAGCCCCCTTGAACGTTCTCGATGACCCTGTGATCGGGCCAAGGGTCCGACTACTCCCGGGAGGCGTTCCAATCGCCCGCACCGTCTTCTCGCCACGCACCGTCTTCTTGCCACGCACCGTCTCCGCAATCGAGGCGCTGAAAGCCGCCGAGGCATCGGCCTATCGACCGGGTGGCTCTCCAGATGGTGCTCCTAGTGCTCCTGGCGCTCCCGGTGGCGCTCCCGGTGGCGTTCCGGGTGGTGCCGCCGCTGCGGGCGGTATCCCTGGTGGCGCTCCGGGTGGTGCTGCGGGTGGTGCTCCGGCGTGCTGTTTGAGCCTGGCGGCTTGTCCGTTTCCGGCGGTTGTCCAGTCGATGACCCGCCCGCCGTGGGCGTAACGCACCTCGGGAGTGCCGTTGATGATCCGGACCTGCCAGGGGCCGGTGTCGATTTCGTGGTGATGGAACCAGCACAGGAGCACCCCGTTGTCGAGGTCGGTGTTGCCGCCGTTCTTGTAGCTGATGACGTGGTGGACCTCGCACCACTGCGCCGGGACCGTGCACCCCGGGATCAGACAGGTGCCGCCGTCCCGCAGGGCGATCGCGCGCCTTTGGCGGCGGGTGAATCCGCGCACGCTGCGCCCGAGCCGCAGGACTTCGCCGTCGTCGCCGAAGATCACCGTCTGGATCCCGCCCGTGCACGCGGCCTGCTCGGCCTCAGCGACGGGGACGGGTTCGGGGGTGCCGGCGTAGAACGCCAGCCCCTCACCCGAGTGCAGTTCTTTGGCGGTGGTGGAGATCCACACGGTGGGGTGGTCCCCGTCCATGTCCGGCACCTCGGCCGAGCGCGCCTGGGAGGCGAACACGTCCCGCAGCAGATCGGCGTTCACCTGCCCGCGGGTGCGCCCATCAGCAGGTGCCCGCCCATCACCCGGCGTCAGCTCGTCGGACGGCTGGAAGGTGACCGTCTTCTTCCCTTTCGGGTTCCCGAACGCGTCCAGCACTCCCCGGATGACGGCGGCGTGCCCGGCTGGCAGCAGGCCGGACACCTTCGCCACCCCATCCACCGTGGGGCTGATCCAGAAGAACCGCTCCGCCATCGCCTTCGCCGCCTGGTCTTCGACGACCCGAACGTCCAACAGCGCGGCCTTCTCCGCCGCCTTAGCTTTCACCTCATCCGCCCCGGCCGTGGTCGCGAGCTCCACGAGCTCCACCTCCACCAGCGAGAGTTCAGCGGCATCCGCACGGCCGAGATCCTTCCCGGCGGCCTTCTGCAGCTCCGAGCTGATCGCCGCGGCCGCCTCCCGGCCGATCCGCCCGTCTAGAACCGCCTGCTCGACCGCGGGCAGCTTCTTGAGCTCGGTCACCTGCGCGACGAGCTTCGCGGCTTCCTTGCCCGAGCTCTTCGTCAACCCCTGGATCGCCCCGGCGGCGGTCTTGAACCCCAGACGCCTCGCCAGGGAGTCCGGCGACTCGGGGTCCGAGCGGTGCTGCACCTCCCCGGCCACCGCGAGCTCCACCGCATCCAGGTGACGGTGCACCGCGGCAAGATCCTCCGCCAGCCGCACCAACTGCCCATCCGTCAAAGCCGACGGGTCAACAGGCAGCACGCCCGCCAGGCGCGCAAGCGCCCCGCACGCGGCAGACCCGACCTTCGACATGCTCCGAGTCTACCGAACACAACTTCGAATTGGAAGACGCAGTTACGAATACTTATTCACATGCGCCCGAGCACGCCGACTTCTCCACAAGCCCGCCCGGCACACGCATCCGCCCGCAGAATCACGCTAAACCGAGCCACCGACACCCTCGCCGTCAGTCACCCGCGCCCGGTGCGCCCGCACCCGCAGCCGATTCCCGCACGACTGATCGGTGCACCACCGCCGGCGCCCGGTCGGGTCGAAGAAGATTCCGGCACAGGTGTCATCCCCGCACGCGCGCAGCTGCGCGCGGCGCGGCCCGGTCAGGTCCTCGACGGCGGCCCGAGTCAGCCGCGCAAGTGCCTCTTGCGCAGTCGCAGGCCGGCGCACCAGCAGACCGTCGGCGCCTCGCGCGACGCGCAGCCCCGAGTCAGCCGCCAGCGCATCCCCGATGACCCGCACGTCCCCAGCGCCAACCGCCGCGACGCCAGCACGAGCACCCGCACCGCCCACCACAGCCACCGCGACCCGATGCAGCGCCTCGCGCACCTGCGCGAAGCGCTCCACATCCGCAGCCCCGACGGCGCGAGCAGGCGCGAGACCATTCGCCGCGAGCCACTCGCCAAGGGCGGCGGCGCTCGAAATGCGGTCGCGATGCCGATCGGCAGTCCGATAGCGCCCCTCGCGCGTCGAGAGCAGGTCGAGCCAGGCGGCGCCGTTGCCGCTGCGGAACGTCGTCATGGCATCAGCGTAACGCTTTGACGCATTACGAAGCCCGTGCCACTCTGTAACACGTGAAAGCATTACGCGTCGACGCGCTCGGCATCACGTTCATCCTGGTCTGGGCGAGCGGCTACGTGGTGGGCAAGCTCGCGACGGACGTGATGCCGCCCCTCACCGTGATGCTCTGGCGCTTCGTGCTCGCGCTCGCGGCACTTGCTGCGATCGCCGCCATCCGCCGCGAAGCATGGCCGAGCGGCCGCGAGCTGTGGGGCCTCGCCGGTATCGGCATCCTCATGTTCGCCCTGCAGTTCGGCGGCCTCTACACCGCCCTCGCCGAGGGCATGCCTGCCGGCACCGTCGCCCTGATCGCCTGCTCGTCGCCGCTGCTGATCGCCGCCGCCAATGCCGCTCTCCGCTGGGAGCGACTGTCGCCCGCCCGCTGGCTCGGCATCATCCTCGGCGTCATCGGCGTGGTCATCACCCTCTCCGATCGGGTCGGCCGACCGCCGAGCAGCACCGCGCTGCTCTGGACGCTGCTCGGGCTTGTCGGCCTGGCATCCGGCACCATGCTGCAAGCCCGCCTGCGGCCGACGAGCGGCCCGACCGCACAGGGCACGGTCGAAGTCGCGGCCGCCACGATCGTCATGGCCGCCTGGGCGCCCTGGAACGGCAGCCTCGCGATCCCCCTCACCGCCCAGGCACTCAGCAGCTACCTCTGGCTCGCCATCGGCGGAAGCGTGATCGCGCCGCTCATGCTCTTCGCCCTCATCCGCCGCCGCGGTGCCACCGGTGCGAGCACCCTGCTGCTCGTCGTGCCGGCTGTGACTGCGATCGCGTCGTGGCCGGTGTTCGGCACCCCGATCGGCCCACTGACGATCATCGGCCTCGCTGTCGCCGGCCTCGGCCTCTGGCTCGCTCAAAGACGCGCAGCGCCTCGCCCGCTCCTCGTCACCACGGCACCGTCCCGTTCCGATCGGTGAAGGTCCCGGTCGGCGCCGCGCCCCCGAGCAGCGCAAGCCGCACGACGGCATCCGTGCCCTCCTGAACCGTCTGCGTACCCGTCCGTCCGTTGAGATCGGTCGCCGTGTAGCCAGGGTCCACGGCATTGAAGCGGATGCCTGGCAGGCCATTCGCGTACTGAATGGTCACCATCGTCACCGCGCTCTTCGACGAGCAATAGGCCACGCTGCCGAAGCGCGCCCACTCGGTCTCGGTCATCGCGGCGAAAGACCCCATGCCGCTTGACACGTTGATCACCGACGGCGCCTCGGCCGCCTTCAGCAGCGGCAGGAACGCGTGTGTCACGCGCACCACGCCGAACACGTTCGTCTCGTAGAGGCGCCGTAGGTCGTCGGCCGTCACCTCCTCCGCAGCGGCGCGGCCGCCGATTCCCGCGTTGTTGATGAGGATGTCGAGGCGGCCGACCCGCTCACCGACAACCGAGACCGCCGCACCGACTGACGCGTCATCTGTCACGTCGAGCTGCACGAAGCGCGCACCGAGCGCCGCGGCCGCCGCCTGCCCGCGCTCTGGGTCACGCGCCCCGATCCAGACGTCCTGCCGGCCTCGAGCAGTCGACGGGCGGTTTCGTAGCCGAGGCCCTTGTTTCCCCCGGTGATGAGTGTGATGGTCATATCTCGATGCTCGGCGCGCCGCGCGCGGCACCACAGGCACGCCTGATCGGTAGGACTGCCGGTACTACCCGGGCGATCGCCGGGGATGCCAGGATGCCGTCATGCCGCACGCGAGTGGAGCCGAGCGCCAGCGCACCTCGGGCTCACCGGCCAAGTCCGAGCTCGCGGCCGCGCTGCGCTCATGGCGCGAGCGCGTCACGCCGGCGCAGGCCGGGCTGCCGTCGGGCGGCGACCGCCGCGTTCCCGGACTGCGCCGTGAAGAGCTCGCGCTGCTCGTCGGGATCTCGGTCGACTACCTCGTGAGGCTCGAGCAGGGCCGCGCCACCGCGCCGTCGGCGCAAGTGCTCGGTGCCTTCTCTCGCGCCCTGAAGCTCGAGCCGAACGAGCGCGAACTGCTGTTTCGACTCGCCGGCCTCGTGCCGCCGCCCGCCGGGTCGGTGCCACGCGTTGTGCCCCGCGGCGTGCAGCTCATGATCGACCGCATGTCGGACACACCACTCGCCGTCTTCAGCGCCGCGTGGGACACCGTGCAATGGAACCCACTGTGGGAGGAACTGCTCGGGAACCCCGGCGATCTCGACAACCGCGCGCGCAACCTGATCTGGCGCCATTTCGCCGACCCCGCAAGCTCGCGGGTCGATCGTGAGCCTGACGAGAATGACACTTTCGAGCGCGAGATGGTCGCCGACCTGCGCCGCGCCGCCGAGCGCTACCCCGACGACCGCGGCGTCGCCGAGCTCATCGCGGCTCTCCGCCAAGAGAATGCGCACTTCGCCGAGCTCTGGACCCACTACGACGCGGTACAGAGCTCGACCGCCCGCAAGACCGTCGTGCACCCTCGGCTCGGCCCGATCACCCTCGACTGCGACGTGCTCACCATCGACGGGCACGACCTGCGCATCGTGCTCTATTCGGCGGCTCCCGGCACCCGCGGCGCCGAGCTGCTCGACCAGCTGCGCGCGATCAGCTCGCGGCGTACGGCCGATCGCGGAAGCGCTCCACCGCCTCTGCCGTCTCTGGCTTGAAGAGACCCACGAGGTTGCCGTCCGGATCACGCAGGAAGAACACACGATTGCCCCACGGCATCACCGCGGGCTCTGTGACGATCTCGACGCCGGCCGCCGAGAGCCGCTGATACTCCGCGTCGACGTCGTCGACCAGGAACTCGAAAATGGCCGAGCGGTTCGCCGCCGCCTCAGCCGCTCCCGGCGCGAAGACGGGCACCATGCTGACGTCGCCGATCGCGAAGGTCGCAGTCGCGGTGATCAGCTCGGCGAAGACCGGGGCGGGGCGTATCGCGGCGACCCCGGTGACGAGCTCGTAGAAGTCGGCCAGGCGCGCAACGTCGGCCGTGACAACGCGGGTGGAGACGAATTTCATGACGGATTCCTTTCCTGTCGGCGCCCTCGTTGAAGCGCCTCGTGCCCGACGCTAGGAGCAATAGCGGGCAGCATCCGCCCGGTTATGAAAAGATGCGCGCATGACCCGCCCGACCGCGCGCGTGCTCGCCCTGCTCGAGCTGCTGCAGCGCGGCGGAACTCACACGGCGGCGCAGCTCGCCGCCGAGCTCGCGGTCGACGAGCGCACGGTGCGTCGCTACGTCGAGCACCTGGTCGAGCTCGAGATTCCGGTGCAGAGCGCGCGGGGACGCTATGGCGGCTACCGGCTGGCGCCGGGCGAGCGGATGCCTCCCCTGATGCTCACCGACGACGAGGCACTTGCCGTCATGCTCGGCCTCGTCGCGGCCCGGCGCAGCGGCCTGGTCACCGCGGCGAGCGCGGCCGAATCCGCCGGTGCGAAGGTGCGCGCCTCGTTGCCGACGCACAGCGCCCGCCGTCTCGAGGCTGTGCTCGAGGGTGCTGCGTTCACAGCATCCGACGTGTCCACCGCGCCCTCTTCGCCCGGCGTCGGCGTCGAGACGCGCACGCTGCTGCAACTCGCGACTGCGGCTCGCGAGCGGCGCCCGCTGTGGTTCCGCTACGTCTCGCGCGACGGCGGCGCGAGCGACCGCACGCTGCTCCCCTACGGACTCGTCGCGCACGCCGGCCACTGGTACGCGACCGGCCACGATTCCCGCAGCGGCCAGGTGCGCACCTTTCGCGTCGATCGGATATCTGACCCGTCCCTGCTTCCTGGCGGGTTCGAGCCGCCCGAAGGCTTCGACCCGATGGCCACCGTGCTGCACAGCCTCGCGACCACTCCGTGGGCGCACGAGGTCTCGGTGCTCGTGCGCGGCACCGCCGACGAACTGCGGACAGCGCTGAGGCCGGGACTCGCGACGATCGAAGACGCGACGATCGAGGTCCCGGCGACCGAAGCCCCGGCGACCAAAGTCCCGCCGACGCAGACGGCGGCGGGGCCGCGCGACGGTGCCCACGACGGCGAACCCGCCCACGATCTCGCCGACAACCGCGACGCGAGCTGGACCCGCGTCCGCCTGCGCGCCGAGCAACTCGACTGGGTCGCCGCCTTATTCGCCGGGCTGAACCGCGATTTCGCCGTCGAGAGCCCCGACGAGCTGCGCACCGAGCTGCGCCGCCTGGCCGACCGACTGCAGACGGCCGCGGCCGGCGCCCTCGACGCAGATCTCTCTTGACACCCGCACGCTTCGGTGGTTCATTAGTCGAGTAATGAACCAACCAACGAGGGCATCCGCATGATCGATGAGGGCAAGCCGATCTTCCTGCAGATCGCAGAGCAGATCGAGAACGACATCATCGCCGGAACACTGGCCGAGGAATCCCAGGTCCCGTCGACGAACGAGTTCGCCGCCTTTCACCGCATCAACCCCGCGACGGCCGGCAAGGGCGTCAACCTGCTGGTCGACGAGGGGGTCCTCTACAAGAAGAGGGGCATCGGCATGTTCGTCGCCACCGGCGCGCGCAACGCGCTCATCACCAAGCGGCGCACGCAGTTCGTCGACGACTACGTGCGCCCCCTGCTCACCGAGGCCGAAAAGCTCGGCATCGACCCAACGACCTTGAAGGGCCTGATCACGGATGCCTCGCGAGAGGCACCTGAGCAGAAGCCCGTCACCCCCGCAGCCAGCTAGGACACGACCATGACCAGCCTCACTCCCGCGATCGAGGTCCGCGACCTGACCAAGCGCTTCGGCGCCATGACGGCGCTCGACAGCGTGTCGCTCACCATCCCGACAGACTCCATCACCGGTCTGCTGGGCCGCAACGGCGCCGGCAAGACCACCCTCATGCACGTGCTCACGGGGCAGGACTTCCCGACGGCGGGCGAAGCCCGCGTCTTCGGCCAGACCCCCGCAGAGAACGCCGCCGTGCTGCAGCACATCTCGTTCATCAAAGAAAGCCAGCGCTACCCCGACGACTTCAAGCCGAAGCACGTCTTCCGCACCGCCCCCTGGTTCTTCGAGAACTGGGACGCGGACTTCGCCGATCAGCTCGTCGAGGACTTCCGCCTGCCGACGGGCCGCCGCATCAAGAAGCTCAGCAGGGGGCAGCTGAGCGCGGTCGGGGTCATCGTGGGCCTCGCATCCCGCGCCCCGCTCACCTTCTTCGACGAGCCGTACCTCGGCCTCGACGCGGTCGCGCGCCAGATCTTCTACGACCGCCTGCTCGCCGACTACGCCGAATTCCCGCGCACGATCGTGCTCTCGACGCACCTCATCGACGAAGTGGCGAACCTGCTCGAGCACGTGATCGTGATCGATCAGGGCCGCATCGTCCTCGACGCTCCAGCCGACGAACTGCGTGGCCGTGCCGCCAGCATCGCCGGCTCCAAGGCCGACGTCGACGCGTTCGTCGCCCGCCACCGGCTCGAGGTGCTGAAGCGGGATGAACTCGGTGGCGCCGCCTCTCTGCTCGTCGACGGCGTCGACGAGGTCGTGCGCGCCGACGCACTGAACTCGGGCCTGCAGCTCACGCCCGTCTCGCTGCAGCAGCTGATCGTGCGCCGCACGGGCGGCGCGCTTTCGGGGTCGGATGCCGACTCCGCGGACCATGCACAGGGCAGCGCCGCGCGCCGCGGTCGCTCTGCGCGCGCCACGGAAGGAGCCTCACGGTGACCGCCGTCAGCATCACCGAACTCGGCACCCGCGTCGGCGGGTCGCGCACCCCCAGCGCCTTCGCGCGCATCTGGCGCATCGTGCGCCTGCACTACGCGAATCGCGTCAGCACGATCATCGCGCCGCTCGGCGCCGCCGCAGCCATCTTCGCGGTCTACCTGATCGTGCAGGCGATCGTCGTGCACGAGGTCGGCCCGTCCGCCAAGCACGGGGAGCAGTACTCGACGAGCCTCGTCTACTTCCTGCCCTACCAGGTCGTCTTCGCCGTGCAGGCGATGAACCTCACCTTCCCGTTCGCACTCGGCATGTCGTCGACGCGGCGCGACTTCTCGTTGGGCACCTGGCTCGTCTTCGTGATCCAGTCCGCGTTCTTCTCCGTGCTGTTCACGGTGCTGTCGTATCTCGAGCAGTGGACCCACGGCTGGGGACTCGGCGCGCAGATCTTCCAGACCTTCATCTATGGCAGAGGCGAGGTCGGCCAGCGCCTGCTCACCTTCTTCGCCGGCATCCTGCTCTTCCAGTGCATCGGCTCGGTGTTCGGCGCGGCCTTCGTCAGGTGGCGGGCCAACGGGCTCATGGTGCTCAGCTGCACCGTGATGGTGCTCGCGCTGGGCGCGGCCGTGCTCATCACCTTCACGAACTCGTGGGCCGCCGTCGGCCGCTGGTTCGTCTCAGTCGGGCCGTCGGGCTTCGCCGCCTGGCTGCTGCTGCCGGCTGCCGTCTTCGCCGTCATCGGGCACCTGGCGCTGCGCCGGGCCACCCCCAAGAGCTGACCACCTCAGAGAGAAGTGCACGCAACCATGACCGCTTTCACCGCGCCGGTGCAGGCATCCGCCCGCCCGTTCACGCCCCTCGCACGCGTGTGGCGCATCGTGCGCCTGCATTACGCGAACTGGCTCGTCGCCGTGGTCTGGCCATGGGCGATCCTGATCGGCATCCTGCTCATCAACATGACCATCTGGTACCTCGTGCGCTATACGGCAGGGGCGTCGGCCGACATGCAGACGCAGTACACCGGCTCGATCTTCTACCTGTTCGTCCACCAGGCGATCGTCGCCATCCAACTCATGAGCCTGACCTTCTGCTACGCGCTCGGGCTCTCGTCGACGCGACGCGACTACTTCCTCGGCACCGCGCTGTGGATGCTGGTTCACGCGGCGCAGTTCACGGTCGGGTTCGTCTTGCTCAGCTACCTCGAGCAGTGGACGAACGGATGGGGCGTCGGCGGCCACGTCTTCCAGACGATCTATTTCGGCACCGGGCCGCTCGGCGAGCGGCTGTTCACCTTCTACTTCGGGCTGATCGGCGTGATGTTCCTCGGGTCGATCTTCGGAGCGGTGTTCGTGCGGTGGCGCGTGTACGGGCTGTATGTCGTCGGCGCGATCTTCGTGTTCGGGCTGCTCGGAGTCGCCGCGCTCATCGGATTCACGGACTCATGGGGCGCGGTCGGCGAGTGGTTCGCGACGCACAGCACAGTGGGTGTGGTCGCCTGGTCGATCCCACTCACGGCGGCGTGCGCGGTCGTCGGATTCCTCGCACTGCGCCGCGCCGTCCCCCGCGCCTGACCGAGTGCCGCACCGGTTGCGCCACTGCCTTCCGCGATGCGCGCCTCGGATCCGAGTAGCGCACAGCGGATCCTGGTGGCGCAACCGAGCGCGGGCTACTTCTTCCCGCGCAGCGAGAGCTGCATGGTGATCGTGCCGAGCCAGCGGTCGAACTTGAAGCCGACCCGGCCCATGCGCCCGACCTCCTTGAAGCCGAGCTTCTGGTGCATCGCGACGGACGCGTCGGCACCCTGGTCCGCGATCACGGCGATGATCTCGCGGATGCCTGCCGCCCGTGCCGCCTCGATGAGGGCCTTCAGCAGCGGAGTGCCGAGGCCCTTCCCCGTCGCGGCCGGCCCCAGGTAGATCGAGTTCTCGACCGTGTAGCGGTAGCCGGCCTTCGCCGACCACGGCGAGACGAGGGTGTACCCGAGGATCTGCCCGCTCGGGCTCTCGGCCACGAGGAACGGCATGCCCGCCTTGCGGATGTGGTCGTACTTCGTGCGCCACGCCCGCAGCGTCATCGGCTTGTCGTCGAAGGTCACCGTCGAGTTGGTGACGTAGTAGTTGTAGATCTCGCGCACGCTGGGCAGGTCCTCTGGCACGGCGTCGCGGATGCTGTAGGAGAACGGCGCCTCTTCAGGCACCGGCTTGCGCAGGTGGCGCGGCAGCACGCGCCGAGTCTGGTACTCCTCTTCCAACACCCGTTCAGCCTACGGACTCGCGAGCGTTTCGAGACGCGCGCTGCGCAGGCTCCGCGCGCTCCTCAACGATCGAGCGACCAGTCCACGGGCTCTGCGCCCTGAGCAACGAGCAACTCGTTTGCTCTGCTGAACGGGCGCGAGCCGAAGAAGCCGCTTGAGGCCGACAGCGGCGACGGGTGCGCACTCGCGACGACGGGGGTCTCACCGAGCAGGGGCCGCAGCGTGCCGGCATCCCTGCCCCACAAAATGGCGACCAACGGCCCACCGCGCGCGACGAGGGCGCGGATCGCGTGCTCGGTCACGGCCTCCCAGCCCTTGCCGCGGTGCGACGCCGGCGCGCCCGGCCGCACGGTCAGCACCCTGTTGAGCAGCATGACGCCGTGCTCGCTCCACGCGGTGAGGTCGCCGTGCTCGGGCGTCGGAACGCCCATGTCCTCACGTAGCTCGCGGTAGATGTTCTGCAGCGAGCGCGGCACCGGCCGCACGTGCCGCTCGACGGCGAACGACAGGCCGATCGGGTGGCCGGGCGTCGGGTACGGGTCCTGCCCGACGATCAGCACGCGCACCTCGGCGAGCGGGTACGAGAACGCGCGCAGCACGTTCGCGCCTGCCGGCAGGTAGCCCCGGCCCGCCGCCGTCTCTGCGCGCAGCCAGTCGCCCATGCGCGCGATCTGCGGCGCCACCGGTTCGAGCGCGCGCGCCCAGCCCGGGTCCATCGCCCCGTCTGCGGCGAGCTCGGCGAGCGACTTTCCCGGCACCATCAGAACTCCAGCATGAGCCACGGCGTGCGCTCGGCCGCGAACGTGCGCTCGAGCGTCAACGCGGCGCCCGGCGTGCGCTCAGTGATACGGCCCGCGCGGGCGAGCGTCGTCGGCGCGATGCCGCCGAGAACCGTCGCCGAGAGCTCGCTGATGGGCAGAGCGAGGGATGCCGCGCCCTGCGGCACCTCCCCCGCGAGAGGCTTCACCCGCCCGATGCCGTCTGAGCCTGCCTCGAGCAGGAAGCGCCCCGCCGCGAACTCGAGCGGGTCGTCGACCTCGAGCGCGATCGTCGCGGGAGCCGCGTAGCGCCGCGCCTCGAGCACGGCGGGCAGGTCGAGGATGCGCAGCCAGAGTCGATCCTTCGGGGTGCGCTTCGCTGCGCGCAGATCGCCGAGCTGCCAATTGACGGGCTCGTCGACGGGTCGCTCGATCGCGCGCACCGTGGCGACCAGGTCGAGCTCGAGCAGGAAGCGCCACAGCGCCGCCGTCGCCTCGTCGGTCGCGCCGACCAGCCATCGCACGGTGACGAGGTGCTTCGTGAAGTCGGCCGGATTGCCCGTCAGCGTGTAGCTCGCGAAGCCCTGCGGCACCCCCTCGGCGTCGTCATAGCGCACCGTGCGAACCTGCGCGCGGTCGCGCCCGTACAGCCCGGTCGCGAGGCCGACCATGAAGTCGTCGTACCTGATGCCGCCCGGCTGCACGGCCCGCGCGCGATCGATGATCGCGAGGGCGTCGGGCAGAAGCGCGGCGGGGTCGACGAAGCGCGTGCGGCCCGGGGCATCCGGCCCGGTCCATCGCACCCGCTTGGTCTCGATCTCGGTGTTCTCGCCGATCGTCGCGACGCCGAATCCATAGCGCCCGTACAGCACCGTCTCGCTGGCGGTGAGTCCCGCGATCGGCACGCCCTCTGCCGCGGCGGTGCGCAGCTCGCTCTCGAGCAGCGCCCGCGCGATGCCGCGGCGGCGGTGGGTCGGAGCGACCGTCACCGACGCGATCGACCAGAGCGGGACCGCAGCCCCGCCGGGAAGCGTGAGCGGGGCGACCCAGCTCTGCGTCGTGCCGACGGGTTCGTCGATCAGTCCCTGCGCGTCGTAGACGCCGGTCACCCGGCGGCTCGGCGCATGCTCGCGCACCTCGGCGAGCCGCTCCGGCTCGTCGGCAGGGCCGTGGAAGCCGCGGCTGTCGGCCTGCAGCCACGCCTCGAAAGCGGCGGTGTCTGCACGGTCGACCAGCCGAAGCTCGAGGCCGGCCTGCTCGAGACGGTCGGCGGAGATCGGGTCGATGGGCGCGTCGTCGAAGCTCACCCGACCACGCTATCGAGCACCCGTGGTGTGTTCCCACAATTCCGGCGCGGCCGGGCGGAGGCCGGGCCAGCCGTTCCTACAGGGAACCGCGGGCGAAGCATCCGCTCTCACTAAGATCGCGGCTATTGACCAGCTGACAACAGGGAGGTTCGCGCGATGGAGCGTGACATCTACGACGAAGACCATGAGGCATTCCGCGACCTGGTGAAGTCGTTCGTCAAGAAATACGTCACCAACGAGTCGATCCAGCGCTGGGACGCCGAGGGCGAGATCGACCGCGCGACGATGAAAGCGGCCGCAGAGTCCGGCCTCATCGGTCTGTCGGTGCCCGAGGAGTTCGGCGGCGCCGGCATGCTGCAGGACTACCGCTTCCGCACCGTCGTCAGCGAAGAGGTCATCGCCGCCGGTGCCGGCTCGCTCGCCGGTGCGTTCGGCATCCAGGACGACCTGGCCGTGCCGTATCTCGTGCACATGGGCACCGACGAGCAGAAGGCCAAGTGGCTGCCGAAGATGGCGACCGCCGAGGTCATCGGCGCGCTCGCGATGACCGAGCCGGGCGCCGGTTCCGACCTGCGCGGCATCTCGACCACGGCGAAGAAGGTCGAGGGCGGCTACGTCGTCAACGGCGCGAAGACCTTCATCTCGAGCGGCAAGACCGCCGATCTCGTCGTCACCTTCGTGAAGACCGGCGAGGGCAACCGCCCAGACGCCTTCAGCATCGTGCTGATCGAGAACGGCATGGAGGGCTTCGAGCACGGCAAGAAGCTCAACAAGCTCGGCTCGCACGGCCACGACACGGCAGAGCTGTCGTTCACCGATGTCTTCGTGCCAGACGAGAACCTGCTCGGCGGCGAAGAGGGCCGCGGGTTCATCCAGCTCATGACGAACCTGCCGCTCGAGCGCCTCTCGATCGGCGTCGCCGGCGCCTCCGCCGCACAGGCCGCCCTCGGCTGGACGCTCGAGCACACGAAGGCCCGCGAGGCGTTCGGCCAGCGCATCATCGACTTCCAGAACACGCGGTTCAAGCTCGCCGACGTCGCGGTCACCGTCGACGTCATGTGGGCCTATATCGACCGCGCTCTGCTCGCCTACAAGGAGGGCAAGCTCACGGCGGAAGAGGCGGCCAAGGTGAAGTTCTGGGCGAGCGAGCGCGAGTGGGAAGTGCTCGACACCTGCCTGCAGCTGCACGGCGGCTACGGCTACATGAACGAGTACCCGATCACCCGTGCCTTCGCCGACGCCCGCGTGCACCGCATCTACGGCGGCACGAACGAGATCATGCGCGACATCGTGAGCCGTCAGCTGGCGGGCAAGCGCTGACCGGCTGAGTCTCCTCGCACGACGCCACCAGGCCGTGCACCCGCAACGGGGTGCACGGCCTGACGCGTCGCGGGGGCCGGTTGTCAGTAACATCCGTCCATGACGACGACGGTGCCTTCGGGGCGCACCTCCCTCGGGGTCTCGGCCTCACTCATCGGCCGGCTCTTCTGCGTCGAACTGACGAGCGGCATCCTGCAGGGCTACTACGTGCCGCTGATCAGCGACATCGTGACGCATCTCGGCATCCACGACGCGGACTACAACTGGTTCGACGCCGCCCAACTGCTCGCGTCGGCGATCGTCGTGCCGATCCTCGCGAAGCTCGGCGACATGTACGGGCACAAGCGGGTGCTGCTCGTCGCGACCGCCCTCACCGCCGGCGCGACGTGGTGGCTGGCGTTCGCGGGCAGCTTCACGACGTACCTGATCGCGTTCGCGCTGCAGTGCTTCTATGTCGTCTGGCTTCCGCTTGAAGTCGCGTTGATCTTCGAGCGCGGCAGGCGATCGGATGCCGGCGTGTCACGCACCCGCAGGGCGGCCGGTCTTCTCGTCGTCGCGCTCGAGACGGGTGCCATCGCGGGCGCTCTGCTGTCAGGCATCCTGTTCACCGCCACCGGCTCGCTGCCGGCCACGCTCGCGCTGCCGGCGGTCTGCGTCACGCTCGTCTTCTTCGCGATCCTGTTCGGGGTGCCGGAGTCCGAGCCGCTGCCCGGCCGCCGCCTCGACTCCACCGGTTTCGCCGTGCTCGCCGTCGCGCTGCTGCTCGTCACCGGTGGCCTGACGCTCATGCGCGCCCAGGGGCCTGGAAGCGTCTGGGTGTGGCTGCTGATCGCGCTCGGGGTGCTCGCCTTCCTGCCGTTCGGGTTGATCGAGCTGCGCAAGGACGACCCCGCGATCGATCTGCGCGTCATGCGCAAGCCGGCGATGTGGCCCGTCATCACGACGGCGGGGCTCATCGGCATCAGCCTGCTCGGGGCGCAGGCGCCGCTGTCGACCTTCGCGGGCACAGACCCCGCCAACGGCTACGGACTGGGGCTCGCGGCATCCGGTCGCTCGCTGCTGATCGGCGTGTACCTGATCTCGATGATCGTCGGCGCGCTGCTGTTCCCGCTCGTCTCGAACTGGACGAGCCCGCGGTGGGCGCTCATCATCGCCGCCGCGCTGGTGGGAGTCGGCTATCTGCTGTTCCTGCCGTTCCACGCGCAGACGCTGCAGGTGCTCGTGAACATGCTGATCGCGGGGCTCGGATCAGGCGCCCTCGTCGGCGCGCTGCCCGCCGCCGCCGCGGCCGCCGCCCCGCGCGGCCAGACCGGGGTCGCCACCGGCATGACCAACACCACGAAGACGATCGGCGGCTCGATCGCGTCGGCGATCTTCGGAGTCGTGCTGCTGACGGGCGCGTCGGAGACCGTCACCTCGACCGCCGCGAGCCTCACGGGCTACATCGCGGTGTGGCTCATCTGCGCGCTGGGCGCCTTCGCCGCGGTCGCCCTGCTGTTCTTCGTGCCGAAGGCGGCGCTCGTCGACGCCCCGGTCGAGTCGCCCGCGGCTTCCCCCGTCATCTGACGCGCGGCTGCGCCCGAACGGCGCATTCGTGCCCGGTACAGCGGGCACAGGTGCGCCGTTCGGGCACATCGCGGCGCCGAACGGACGCGGCTACGCCTTCGGGGCGAGCTTGCCGCGGTGCACCGCGAACTGCGCGGCCTGCGCGATGGGGCGCAGCACGATGAGGTCCTGGTTCACGTACCAGGGCTGCTCGAGCGCGTTCACGATGACGGATGCCACGTCGTCGGCCGTGAGCGGGTGATCGACCCCCTCGTAGATCGCGGAAGCCCGATCGGCATCGCCGCCGAAGCGATTCAGCGAGAACTCCTCGGTCTGCACCATGCCCGGCGCCACCTCGATGACGCGGATCGGCTCGCCCTTGAGGTCGAGACGCAGCGCCCCCACCAGCCCGTGAACGGCGAACTTCGCGGCGTTGTAGCCTCCGCCGCCCCCATAGGCCTGCAGTCCGGCGGTCGACGAGACCGTCACGATGTCGGCCGACCCCGCCGCCCCCGCGGCGGCCCGGCGCAGCAGCGGCAGCAGCGCCTGCGTCACGCGCGCGACGCCCACGACGTTCACCTCGAGCATCCACTGCAGGTCGTCGATCGAGAGCGCGTCCACCGCGTCGGAGCCGCGCGCGCCGCCGGCGTTGTTCACGAGCGCGTGCACGGGGCCGCTCTCGGCCAGGTAGGAGGCGAGGGCTGCGACATCCGCCTCGCTCGTCACGTCGGCGACGAAGGTGTCGATGCCCGCAGAGCCCGCCAGCGCCGCCAGCCGGTCCTCGCGGCGGGCGACGCCGACGACCTTCCAACCGCGCGAGGCGAACAGCCGCGCCGTCGCCTCCCCGATTCCCGAACTGGCACCCGTGACGACTACGCGCTTTACCTCGCTCATGGCTCAATTGTGGAGGCTCGAAAGTGGGCACCGTACCGTTGATGGCGATGACGGCACCGGACACGGCGAAGCAGACGGCACAGAAGACGAAGCGCGTTCCCTTCTGGGACAACGCGCGCTGGATCGCGGTGACGCTCGTCATCATGGGCCACGCGACGCTGAAGCTCATCGGCAAGAGCGACGTCGCGTACGCCTTCTACCTCTTCGTCTACACCTTCCAGGTGCCCGTTCTGGTGCTGGTCAGCGGCTATTTCGCCAAAGCCGACCCGCCGAGCGCCCGCCAGCTGAAGCGCCTGCTGACCGACGTCGTGCTGCCCTACCTGATCTTCCAGTCGATCTGGATCGTCATCCAGTGGGCCGTCGAGCCGGGGCATCCGTTCAAGCTCGACTACACCAGCGCGAAGTGGACGCTGTGGTTCCTGATCGCCCTCGCGATCTGGCGCATGGTGCTGCCATATCTCGCAATGTTGAAGTTCCCGTTCCTGATCAGCGTGCTGATCTCGTTCATCTCGGGCTACGCGGGAAGTGCCGACGACACCCTGTCGCTCGCCCGCGTCGCCGCGCTGCTGCCGTTCTTCGTGCTCGGCTGGGAGCTGCGCCGCCGCAGCCAGTACGCAAGGTGGTGGATCGCCGCCCGTGCCACGATCGTGTGGCCCGTGCGCGCCGTCGCGGCCGCGATCCTCGTCACGGCCGGCGTCACGATGTACTTCGGCATCGACGCGTGGCGCGATCTGCTCGTGCGCCGCTTCCTCCTCTTCGACGAGGAGTACTCGAGCTTCGGCTACGACCAATGGTGGGCCGGCTTCGTGCGCCTGCTCGTGATCGTGCTGGCGCTCGTCATGACGGCCGCGGTGCTCGTGCTCGTGCCACGTCGCGAGACCTTCTTCACCGCATGGGGCTCGGCGACGATGTACATCTACCTGCTGCACCCCTTCTTCCTGTACCCGCTGCGCGAGTCGGGCTGGCTCGAGGACCACTCGACCGTGCCGGTGCTCGCGGGCATGGTGCTGCTGTCGATCGGGGTCGCGGTGCTGCTCTCGCAGCGCTTCGTCAGGAGGGCGCTGCACCCGCTCGTCGAGCCGCGGGCGAAGTGGCTCTTCCATCAGCGGCGCGCGCCGGCGTAGGCATTCGCTCGCCCTCGACGCCGCGCGCGTAACAGAGGCGCGCGCGCCTTCATGACGTGATATTGCGCGCGGCATGACGGCGTATGTCGGGCGCATTGAAATCACGGATGCCTCACTCCTAGCCTCGCTTCGACACCGCGACCCAACTCGTCAGGAGCACCGATGACCGCCGACCCCACCACGTGGAAGTTCGAGACCAAGCAGATCCACTCCGGTGCTGCGCCCGACCCGACGACGAACGCACGTGCGACGCCGATCTATCAGACGACGTCGTATGTCTTCAACGACTCCGACCACGCGAAGAACCTGTTCGCGCTGGCCGAGTTCGGCAACATCTACACCCGGATCCAGAACCCCACGCAGGCGGTCGTCGAAGAGCGCATCGCGGCGCTCGAGGGCGGCACCGGGGCGCTGCTGGTCGCGAGCGGCCAGGCCGCTGAGACCTTCGCGGTGCTGAACATCGCGCAGGCCGGCGACCACATCGTCTCGTCGAGCTCGATCTACGGCGGTACCTACAACCTGTTCAAGTACACGCTCGCGAAGCTCGGCATCGAGACGACCTTCGTCGTCGACCAGGACGACCCCGACGAGTGGCGCCGTGCGGTGCGCCCGAACACGAAGCTGTTCTTCGCCGAGACGATCGGCAACCCGAAGGTGAACGTGCTCGACATCGAGACGGTCGCCGGCATCGCCCATGCGAACGGCGTTCCGCTGATCGTCGACAACACGATCGCGACGCCCTTCCTGCTGCGCCCGATCGAGCACGGCGCCGACATCGTGATCCACTCGGCCACCAAGTTCCTAGGCGGCCACGGCACCACGATCGGCGGCGTCATCGTCGACGGCGGCCGCTTCGCGTGGTCAGAGCACGCCGACACCTTCCCTGGCCTCAACCTGCCCGACGAGTCGTACCACGGCGTGCAGTACACCCAGGCGGTCGGCGACTCTCTCGCCTACATCATCAAGGCGCGCGTGCAGCTGCTGCGCGACCTCGGCTCGGCGATCGCGCCGATCTCCGCGTGGCTGCTCATTCAGGGCCTCGAGACGCTGTCGCTGCGCGTCGAGCGCCACGTGCAGAACGCGCAGGAGATCGCGGAGTTCCTCGAGCGTCACCCCGACGTGGCCTCGGTCAACTACGCCGGCCTGCCGACGAGCCCCTGGTACGCGCAGGCGAACAAGTACACGCCGAAGGGCGCGGGCGCCGTGCTGTCGTTCGAGCTCAAGGGCGGCGTCGACGCCGGCAAGGCATTCGTCGACAGCCTCAACCTGTTCAGCCACCTGGCGAACATCGGCGACGTGCGCTCGCTCGTGATCCACCCGGCCTCGACCACGCACTCGCAGCTGTCGCCCGAGGCGCAGCTCAACAGCGGCGTGACGCCCGGCCTGGTGCGCCTCTCCGTCGGCATCGAGAACATCGACGACCTCAAGGCCGACCTCGAGCTCGGTCTCAAGGCCGCGCGCGAGGTCACCCTCGCGGCGCGGAACGCCTAGCGCGAGGCATCCCCGGTCGTCACAAAGGCGCCCATCGCGGCAACGCGAGCCGCGTTTGTGACGACCGGGCTCAGCGTTTTGACAGAATCGCTCTATGGAGTGGCAGACCGCTGAAGACACGGTGCCGTCGAGTTTCATCACCGACGCGCAGATCCGGTCGCTCCTCGGCAAGCCGCCCGCCACGGGCGCCTGGCGCGAGAGCGACCCGCCCGGGAATCGGCGGTTCATGGGGATCGGCGCCTTTTCCTTCGAGAGCGGGCAGTCGCTGCCGTTCGTGCGCATCGCGTATGAGACGTGGGGCGAGCTGAACGCGGATGCCTCGAATGCGGTGCTCGTCGAGCACGCTCTCACCGGCGACAGTCACGCGGTCGGCGAGGCGGGGAACGGCCACCCGACCTCGGGCTGGTGGCAGGGCATCATCGGGCCGGGGAAGGCGATCGACACCGACCGCTGGTTCGTGGTCGTGCCGAACATGCTGGGCGGATGCCAGGGCACCACCGGGCCGGCCTCCGCCGCCCCCGACGGCGAGTCCTGGGGCGCGCGCTTCCCGTTCACGACGATCCGCGACCAGGTCGCGGCGCAGGCGGTGCTCGCCGACAAGCTCGGCATCGAGCGCTGGGCGGCCGTCATCGGCGGCTCGATGGGCGGAATGAACGCGCTCGAGTGGGCCGTGAGCTACCCGGAGCGCGTCGAGCGGCTCGCGGTGATCGCCGCTCCCCCGCTGACGACGGCCGACCAGGTCGCGCTCAACTCGGTTCAGCTCGAGGCGATCCGCACCGACCCCCTGTTCCACGGGGGCGACTACTACGACGCCGGCGACGGCGAGGGGCCCCACCGGGGGCTCGCGCTTGCCCGCCGCATGGCGCTGCTGAACTACCGCAGCCCCGACGAGCTCAACGCGCGCTTCGCCCGCAGCTGGCAGAGCGACATCAGCCCGCTCGGCGCAGGCGGGCGCTTCGCCGTCGAGTCATACCTCGACTTCCACGGCAACCGCTTCACGCGGCGCTTCGACGCGAACAGCTACATCACCGTCGTCGGCGCGATGAACTCGCACGACGTGGGTCGCGGCCGGGGCGGCATCGCGGCGGCGCTCGAGCGGGTCACCGCCCGCACGCTCGTGGTCGGCATCGACACCGATCGGCTCTTCCCCGTCGAGGGGCAGCGCGTGATCGCGGCGGGAATCCGGGGCAACATCGACGCAGGACACGCCGTTGTCATACGGTCGGAGTACGGTCATGACGGGTTCCTCATCGAAGACGAGCTCATCGGCGAGCAGCTGACCCGGCTGCTGGCTGAGTAGCCAGACGTGAACGCTGACGACGGGTCCCGGCTTCTATGAACATCCAGCCCCTATGAATCGCATCTCCAAAGAGCGCGACCGCCTGCTCGCCGCCGCCGCGCGCGTCTACGGCTCTGCGCTGACGCTCACGGCGATCGTCTGCTTCCTGCTGCCCCACGCGTTCGCCAGCACCGGCCGCGAGATCGCCGTCGTCGCGCTGCTGTTCTTCGCCCTGCTCGGCTTCCTCTACTTGCGGGTCTCGAGCGGCATCTGGTGGATCATCGGCATCGACGCCTTTGCCGTCGCGGCGCTGATCGTCGCCGGCACCGAGGTCGCGAGCCACGGGACGAGCACGTCCGTCGCCCTGGCCTACGGCGTCGGGCTGATCGCCGGCGGCTCGATCGCGGGCGTCGCCATCATGCTCGGCACGACGGGCCCCCGCATGCTGCTCTATGTCGTGACCGCCGCCATCTCGCTGGCCGGCCTGATCATTCCCGACATCAAGACCGAGTACAAGTTCCACTCCATCACGCTCGGCGTTGCCGGCTGGGTGCTGTGCACGGTGCTCGCCCTCTGGCTCGGCCGCATCGTGCCTCAGGCGATGCGCCGCATCGCGAACATGAGCGACGCCTACCGCGCAGAGCGCGTGGCGAGCGAGACCGAGGCGCGTCGCCGCCAGGGCGCGCGTCTGCTGCACGACACGGTGCTCGCGACGCTCACGCTGCTCGCGCACTCGGGCGTGGGCGTCGGCGAGGCGTCGCTGCGCGAGCAGGCCGGTGAGGATGCTGCGCTGCTGCGCCAGCTGCGCATGGGCTTCACCCCGAACCCCGCTGCCAGCGGCGAGTACAAACTGCGCCCCGTCGAGGAATCGACGCTCGGCAACACGCTCGAGTCTGTCAAGCAGCGGTTCCGCCGCATGGGACTCGAGGTCACCTGGCACGGCAAGGGCCAGGTGCTGCTGCCGAGCGACACGCTCGACGCCTTCCTGCTCGCGCTCTCCGAGAGCCTCGAGAACGTGCGCCGTCACTCCGGCGTGGGCGAGGCGCACGTGACGATCACCGACGACGACCAGAGCGTGCGCGCCATGGTGACCGACGACGGTGTGGGCTTCTCGATCGACCAGATCGCGCCGGGGCGTCTGGGCTTCAGTGAGTCGATCGTGGCGCGGCTGCGCGACGTCGGCGGCGACGCCCGCCTGTTCTCCGCCCCCGGCAGCGGAACGACCGTCGTCCTGGAGGTTCCGAAATGAGCCACGTCGCCCCGCGGCCGAAGCCCGTCGTCGAGTCGGTGCCCAGCGTCGACCGCCTGTCGTACGGGCTGAACCTCGCCGCGAACATCGTGCTGGGCCTGTGCTTCCTGTTCTTCATCGCGGACATCACCTTCGTCGCGGTGCTGCCGCTCACCATCTCGGCCTGGGTCATCCTGATCGTCGTCGTGACGCTCACCCAGCTGGGCACCGCGCGGCGGCTGCAGCTGCCGAAGAACTGGTTCACCTATGCCCGCATCGCGTTCGCGGTGGTGCTCGTGCTCGACGTCTTCGGAGTGCTCGACAAAGTGGGCGAGAACGGGTGGGGTCCGTTCCCCACGGCCGCGATGGCCACCGGGGCGGGCCTCGCGATGTTCGCGACCACCGAGCGGGCGCGCGCGCTCAACCTGGCGGCCACCGCGCTCGGCATCCTGCTCATCGTCGACATCATGTTCACGACGCACCCGTCCTCTGCGGGCGAGTTCGCCCCGGGCATCGTCTCGGTCGCGATCGCCGTGACGCCGCCGATCGTGGCCGTGGCGATCGTGAACTCGTTCCGCAACATGGTCGAGTTCCAGTCCGACCTGTCGCAGGCGAAGGGCACCACGAGCGGGGCGGGCATCAGCCTCGGGCTGTCGGCCTCCGAGCAGCTGGTGCGTCTCGACGCACAGGCAGAGAAGCTGCTCGACGACGTCGCGAGCGGCCGCACGCCGCTGCCTCTGCCCGACGAGATCGCGGAGGAGGCATCCACGATCGCCACGCAGCTGCGCATGAATCTCGTGGCGGGCAAGAGCGAGACCTGGCTCTATCACGCGCTCACCGAGTCGAGCGTGCTCGGCTCGATCTCGACGATCGACGACCCCGACGGCCTCGCCGCCGGGCTCGCGCCCGACCAGCGCGACGGCCTGCTGACCGCCATCTGGATGTTCGCGGGCGACGGCGAGCGGGTCGCGCAGTCTCTCACCGTGACGGTGCGGCGCTCGAGCGGCGCGGCGGGCCAGAACCAGCGCCTCGCCATCACCCTCGAGCTCATCGGTGTGCCGAAGCGCCGCATCGACCCCGCGGCATGGCAAGCTATCAGCCGGGTGGGTCGTTATTCGGACTCGTTCCAGACGCCTACGCTGAGAATCGATGTCGATTGCGCACTTGACGTGGTCGCCGATCGATGACACCTCGAGAGGAAGTACTGTGACAGGCCAGCCGATTCGCATCGCCATCGTCGATGATCACCGCATGATCCTCGGCGCTCTCACCGAGTGGATCCGCAACGCCGCCGACGACATCGAGGTCGTCGCCGCCGTCGCCACCTGGCCCGAGCTGCTGACGAGCCCCGCCTTCCCCGTGGACGTCGTGCTGCTCGACGTCGACCTCAAGGACAACATCCCCGTCTCGGTGAAGCTCTCGGCGCTCAAGACCGCCGGGGCGCGAACCGTGCTGATGAGCGCCCTCTCCGACCCGAACGTCGTGCGCGAGGCGCTGGCCGCCGGCGCGAGCGGGTACGTCGTCAAGAGCGAAGACGCGGCGATGATCGCGGAGGCGATCCGCGCCGCGGTCGCCGGCGAGTCGTTCGTCTCGGCCGAGCTCGAGGTGCAGCTCAACGAGACCGAGGGCTCGAGCCCCAAGCTCTCCGCCCAGGAGCGCCGTGTCATGGCGCTCTACGGCGCGGGCGAGCCGGTCAAGTCGGTCGCCTACAAGCTCGGCATCAGCGACGAGACCGCGAAGAGCTATCTGAAGCGCATCCGCGAGAAGTACCGCCTCGCGGGCTTCGACGTCGGCACCAAGGTCGCGCTGCGCAAGCGCGCCATCGCCGACGGCATCCTGCTGCACAACGACTGATTCACGACTCGCGAAAAGCGGCGCCCGGGATGCCTGGCGCCGCTTTCCGCGTCACGCGGTGCTCGCGTCGCGCTCAGTCCGCGAACGCCGCAGCGGCAATCCCGGCCTGCCGGTCCTCGTGGCTGGCGCGCGCCCCGTAGACCGCCCAGATGACGACCAGCATGATCGCCGCCACGACCGCGCAGCTGCCGAAGAACAGGAAGTTCGAGGTCGGGTCCGCTCCGCCGGCGAGCGCGAGCAGCCAGCCGCCGACCTGGGGCGCGGCCACGGCGCCCACGCGGCCGATACCGAGGCCCCAGCCGAGCGCCGTGCCACGCAGCTGGTCGGGGAAGTACGTGGCGATCGCAGCGATGATCAGGCACTGCGTGCCGTGGCTGCCGATGCCCGCGAGCACGAGGATGACGTAAATCCAGGCCTCGGCGGGATGCGTGAGCAGAAGCAGCAGCCCGACACCGCCGAGCCCCGCCGCAACGGCGGCGACCGGAACCGGCCCGAAGCGGTCGCCCAGGATCGCGGTGATCACCGAGCCGGCGACGGCGCCGAGATTGAGGGCGAGAGCGTAGAGCAGCGGCTGGCTCAAGTCGATGCTGCCGGACTTGAGCATCAGCGTCGGCAGCCAGGTGCCGAGTCCGTACCAGGTGGTCAGCGTGACGACCGTCGCGATCGCGAACAGGATCGAGATCGCGAGGTACTGGGGCTTGAGCAGCGTGCGGAATCCCGTACGCGTCTGCGTGTGCACGACGGGCTCACCCGCGGGCCGCGCGTCGCTCGGGATCCGGAACTGCGCGAGGGGGACGACGACGATCAGGCCGAGCAGCGCGATGACGAACATCCAGCGCCACGACGCGTGGGCGAGGATCGGGATGCCGAGCAGCGACGCGATCGTGCCGCCGATCGGCACGCCCGACATCATCAGGGTCGCAACGGCCGCCCGCCACCGCTTCGGGACGTAGTCGGCGGCGAGCGAGTTGGCAGACGGCACCAGGCCGCCGAGCCCGAGCCCGGCGAGGAAGCGGAAGAGGCCGAACACCTCCCAGCTCGGCGAGACGGCGCACAGCACGCTGAAGACGGAGAGCACGATGCCGCACCAGACGATCACGCGCTTGCGGCCGAGCGAGTCCGACAGCCGGCCCGCGACCAGCGCGCCGATCATCATGCCGAGGAAGGCGAGCGAGCCGACCGTGCCGGCGAGCGCGGGCGACAGCCCCCACTCGGCCATGAGCCGAGGCTGGACGGTGCCGTAGACGATGAGGTCGTAGCCGTCGAAGAGGACGAACAGCCAGGCGACGATGACCGGAGTCAGATTCTTCATGTGCGTGCTTTCGGTCGGGGCGCGTCATTGCGCCGAACCAGGGTCAGAACCAGCGGGGGATGTCGGGCAGCTCGCCCGACGAGGCAGAGAGACGGCGCGCGCCGCGCCCGGTGAGCCAACGGGCCAGGTCGGCGGCGGCTCCGCTGACGACGGGGCCGCCGGTGCCGAGCACGATCCGCCCGTGATCTGCGAGCCGGGGGCGATCGTTCGGCGTGAGGGCGAGGTCTACCGACTCGCCGCGGCGCTGCCACGTGCCGAGCACGTCGGCGATCAGCCGATCGACGAGCTCGGGCGGGAAGTCGAGGAACGACCCGTCGTTCGCGAGATCGACGGCGTGCACCCAGACCTCGCGGGAGCGCATCCAGGCGGTCTCGCGCACGGGCACCGTGCGGCCCTGGGCGGTCTTCACCTCGACGTCCCACTGCTCGTCGGTGAGATCGCGCCACTCGACATTGAGATGCACGGCCGCGTGGTCGAAGAGGTTCCGCAGGGCGCGCGCGGGCAGGGTCTCCCCGCGGGCGAGCTGCCGATCTCGGGCATCCGCGCTCGCATACATGGGCGTCTCGATGCCCGTGCGCGCCCACTCGGTGAGGTGAGTGAGTGCGCGCGCGTTGTAGCCGACGTGCGCGATCACGTGGCGGCGTGACCAGCCGGGCAAGAGGCTCGGCGCGTCGAGGTCGTCGTCGGAAAGCTCGCTGAGCTTCCGTGCGAAGTAGGCGGTGCCGCGGCGGGCGAACGCGAGCTCGGCGTGCGGGGCGGCCGCCGCGTCATAGCGCGCTCCCGCGCCCTGGCGCTTGCGCAGCTCGCTCTCGGCATCCGTCAGCTCGGTCGCGCTCATGACGCGCCTTGCGCGACCGGCTCGGGCACGCCCTGCCCGGCCCCGGCCCCGCGCTCGCTGCTGCGCTCGGCGACCGTCGTGTTGCTCAGCGTGCCGATGCCGTCGATCGTGACGGTGACCGTCTGCCCGGCCGACAGGAACTCCTGCGGCTCGCGCGCATGCCCGACGCCACCCGGGGTGCCGGTGACGATGACGTCGCCCGGGTTGAGCGGCAGGACGGTGGAGATGTACTCGACGAGCTGCACGGGGTCGTGCACGAGGTCGTGGATGTCGCCGCGCTGCTTCTCGACCCCGTCGACCGTCGTGACCAGATATGCCTCATCGGGAATCTCGTCGGGCGTCGCGAGCACGGGGCCGAGCGGCGTCGAATCCGCCCAGATCTTGCCCTGCAGCCACTCGCGGGTGCGGAACTGCCAGTCGCGCATCGACACGTCGTTGCAGATCGAGTAGCCGGCGATGGCGGCCTGTGCCTGCTCGGCGGTCGCTCGACGCACCCTGGTGCCGATCACGACGGCGAGCTCGCCCTCCCAGTCGATCTGGTCGCTCTCGGGCGGCAGCACGATGTCGTCGCCGTCGCCGACCAGGCAGTCGGCGAACTTGGCGAACAGCACCGGGTACTCGGGCAGGTCGCGCTTCATCTCGAGGATGTGCGCGCGGTAGTTGAGCCCGACGCAGATGATCTTGCCGGGCTCGGTCACGAGCGGCGCGTAATCGAGCGATTCGACGGGATGCTGCGTGCCGACGGTTTCCGCCACGGCGCTCAACTCCGCGCCGCGCAGAACGGCGCCGACGTCAGGCACACCGAGTTCGGTGGCGGTGTCTCCATCGATGCGGACGGCGACGGTGGACCCGTCGGGGCCGCGGACGGTGGCGAGCTTCATCGGGCTTCTCCTTCGATGTGGGTGCGAGCAAGCGCGAGCTTCTCGAAGATGGGGTGGTCGTTGAAGTGGAAGAGGTCGAGCTGGTTCTCCGCCTTGATCGAGTAGCGCACCCAGCTCGGCACGACGAACATGTCACCGTGGCCGACGTGGTACTCGGCGTCCCCCAGCTCGACGAGGCCCTCACCCTCGAAGACCTGGAACATGCTCGTGCCCACCTCGCGGCGCGGCGCCGTCGCGACGCCGGGGCGCAGGCGGTGGAACTGCGCGCGGATCGTCGGCATCACGTCGCCTCCGGTCGTGGGATTCACGTAGCGCACGGCCGCGTGGCCCTGCTCGACCGTCGCGGGGTGGCCTTCGTCTTCGAGCAGCAGCTGGTCGGTGAGCGCGCGGTCGGTGTTCTCCCACCGATAGGCCCCGATCGGCGAGTTCACCGTGTTGTGGAGGCCCGAAAGGGGGCGCAGCCCGGGGTGGCACCACAGGCGCTCTGAGCGCGAGAAGTTCGGCGTCGCGTAGTCGGTCACACGCTCGGAGCCGAACTCGAAGAATCCGGTGTCCATCTGATACGCGAACGGGATGTCGAGGCCGTCGATCCACGTCATCGACTGGTCGGTCTCGTTGTGGTGGCCGTGGAAGTTCCAGCCGGGCGTCAGCAGGAAGTCGCCACGGCTCATGCGCACCGGGTCGCCGTTGACCACGGTCCACACGCCCTCGCCGCTCGTCACGAAGCGGAAGGCGTTCTGCGAGTGCCGGTGCTCAGGAGCCGTCTCATGCGGCCCGAGCTGCTGGATCGCAGCCCACAGCGTCGGCGAGATGTACGCCCGCCCGCCCATGCCCGGGTTCGCGAGGCCGATCGCCCGCCGCTCTCCCCCGCGGCCGACGGGCACGAGATCGCCCGCGCGCTCTGCGAGCGGCTGCAGCTTGCTCCAGCGCCACACCCACGGCACCGCCTTGGGGTTCGGTGCCATCGGCATCAGGTCGTCGAGCTGCGTCCACAGCGGAATGAGGTTCTCACGCTCGAAGCCGGCGTAGAGCTCGCGCAGCTCAGGCGTGTCCTCGGGCTGCATGCTGTTCTCGACCTCGGAGTGGTCGTTCACGTCTTCCCAGGTGTCGGTCATGTCCGTTCCTTCTCGTGCGTCGGTGGGGCGGGTTGCGGTCAGCCGACGGTCGCGGTCTCGAGGGCATCGAGGGATGCCCCGCCCGCACCGCCTTCCTCGAGCGCCGGCCCATACAGCCAGTCGTAGAGCTTGTAGTCGTAGCGGTCGATCGTCGCGAACAGGTGGTCGCGCAGCATCACCGCGCCGACGGTGTCGACGTGCCACATCTCGCCCCAGAAGCGGCTCGTGGCCTGCACCCGGCTCGCCTGCGGCACCCGCTCGGCGTCGTAGGCGGCGAAGGCGCGGGCGACCTCGTCGTCGGACCACGGCCCGTCGCCGAGCGCGGCGAGGTTCGTCGCGAGGCTCGACCCGTCGAGCAGCGACTGACCCGCGCCCTGAGCGAGGTACTGCAGGGTGGCGTGCGCGGCGTCGCCGAGCAGTGCGACGCGGCCGCGGACGTAGGTCTCGAGCGGCTCGCGATCGACCATCGGCCAGCCGCGCACCATGCTCAGACCCTTGACGCCCTCTTCGACCGGCGGAAACAGCCCCTGGAAGCGCTCGGACAGCTCGTCGACGCCGCCCCAGTCCTCTTCGCCGCGCTCGTAGGCGGGCGAACGGAACACGGCGACCTGGTTCAACTCGTGCCCGTCACGGAGTCCGTACTGGATGAAGTGCAGGCCGGGGCCCATCCACAGGGTCAGGTCGTTGAAGTCGAACTCGCCGGTCAAGCGGTCTTCGGGAAGGGTGCCCCGGTAGGCCACGTAGCCGGTCGGCACCACCGCGTCGCCGTGCCAGGTGCGGCGCACGAGCGAGTGGATGCCGTCGGCGGCAAGCAGCACCTGGCCCGTGACCTCGGCACCGGCATCCGTTCTCACACTCACGTGATCGCCGTGGTCGGCGAACTCGGTGACCTTCGCCGAGTTGATGATCGTCACGTTGCCGGTGGCGCGGGCGCCGCGGGCGAGCGCCTGCAGCAGATCGTTGCGGTGCATGACCGCGTAGCGCGAGCCGTAGCGGCGCTCGAAGTCGTCGCAGTCGAGGTAGTTGAGGAAGGCGCCGGTGGTCGCATTGCGGAACGCCAGCCGCTTGGGGAAGACCATCAGCGGCGCGATCTCGTCGAACACGCCCTCGCGCTTCAGCATGCGGGTGATGTTCGGGCCGAGCTGCAGCCCGAAGCCGCCTTCGGTGAGCTCGGGGTCGCGCTCGAGAACCGTGACGCTGATGCCGCGGCGGCCGAGCATGAGCGCCGCCCCGATGCCGCCGATGCCGCCGCCGGTGATCACGACCTGGGTGTCCGTCATTGTGCCTCCTCGTTGAAGCGCGGGTCTGCGCCCGCCGGTTCTGAGGTTAGACAGCCTCTTCCGTGACACGCAATTGATCACTAGCCTTATTGCGTGATGCGGAATTCAAGGCGAGAGACGGATGCGTCGCGCGTCGGCACCGTCGACAAGGCGATGGTGCTGCTGCGCCTGCTGATCGACCGCGGCGAACTCGGGGTCAGCGAGGCGGCCGCGACTCTCGGCGTGGCGCCCTCGACCGTGCATCGGCTGCTCGCGACGATGGCGGATCACGGCTTCGTCGAGCGTGCGTCCGACCGCCGCTACCGGCCGGGGTCGGCACTCGCCGGTCCGCGCGGTGGTGCGCGGCGCATCGCGAACCTCGTCGGCGTGCTGCACCCGGTTCTGCAGCAGCTCTACGACGAGATCGGCGAGACCGTGCACCTGATGGTGCTGATCGGCTCTGATGTGCAGTTCGTCGACGGGGTCGAGGGCACGCAGGCACTGCGCATCGGACTGCGCATCGGGTCGCGCCTTCCCGCCTACTGCACCTCAGGAGGCAAGGCGATGCTGGCGCAGTTCGACGACGAGACCGTCTCGGCGATGCATCCCCAAGGCCTGCGGCCGTGGCCGGGAAGCCGGCTGCGCTCGGTGGCCGAGCTGCAGGGCGAGCTTGCGCAGGTGAGGCTCAGCGGGGTGGGCATCAACACCGGCGAGAGCGAAGACGGCGTGCGTGCGCTCGGCGTCGCGGTCGGCCGCGACCCCTCGCAGCCCCTCGCGGCGATCACCGTCTCGCTGCCGGCCGAGCGCTTTCGGAACGTGGATCAGAACGCCCTCGCGAAGCGCTTGCTCACGGCACGCGATGCGGCGAACGCGGTGCTCTGACGCCTACGAGGTCGGGAAGTTGCCGGTCAGTTCATTGAGCTGCCGCGTCAGCGCGCCCACGAAACCGGCGGCCCAGATCGCCGACGAGATCATCGTCACGACGTAGGCGGCGATCATGACCCAGATCGCTGCGAGACCCCGCGGCGCGGCGACCTTCCGTACGATCACGCTGCGGCCGATGACGTAGACGATGCCGCTCAGGAATGCCCACGCCCAATGGAACGGGCGCACAACGCCGAGGCGCTCGAGCCTGCGCTGGTCGAAGACGGCGAGCACGATCTGCGCGGCGTACAGCAGCGGGCTCAGCGCGAGCATGACCCAGTAGCCGGGGCCGAACATGGCGAACGGGTTGAAGTCGGGCATCGGGCCGGTGCCGTCGTAGTTGTCGAGCTGCTGCAGCTGCGAGACGTACTGCGAGATGTCGACGTGGACGAACCAGATGTAGACGCCCGCGAGCAACGGCAGCAGCGCGAGGACCCAGATCAGCGGACCGTAGATCGGGGCGCCGTCCGGCAGGCGCGGGCGGTCGAGCCCGCCCGCGGTCGGCGCAGCGTGCTCCGTCCACTGGGTGCCGTCCCAGAAGCGCTGGGCGGAGGGGTTCCACGGGTCGGGGTACCAGCCAGGCGGCGTCGCGTTGGTCACCATCGCAGGCTAGCGGGCGACGGATGCTCGGGGCATCCGCTCTGGCTATGAATCCGCGCGTCAGCGCGGGGTCGATACGGTCAGGTCCATCGGGCGGGTGTGAGCGCGCAGGCGGCCCGTGCGACGCTCGATGAGGAACGACGTCGACGCGATCACGAACCCCAAGAAGGTGAGGCCGATGCCGATCCACACCGGAGCTCGGTAGCCGAAGCCGAGCGCGATCACGACGCCGCCGAGGTACGCGCCGAGCGAGTTGCCGAGGTTGAACGCCGAGTGGTTGAGGGCGGCGGCGATCGAGTGAGCGTCGTGCGCGACGTCCATCAGGCGCGACTGCACCGTCGGGCCGACGGCAGAGGCCGCGACGCCCACGAGGAACACGCCGATGAACAGCAGCACGGCGTTCGCCGCGAACAGGCCCGTGAAGCCGAGCGCGATGATGACGGCGAGGAACGCGCCGAGGATCGTGAGCTTCACCGAGTAGTCGCCCGCGCGGCCGCCCGCGAGGTTCCCGAAGAACATGCCGATGCCGCACACCACGAGCACGAGCGGCACCCACGGCTGCTGCGGCAGGTGCGCGACGTCGGTGACGAGCGGGGCGACGTAGGTGTACAGCGCGAAGAATCCGCCGAAGCCGATCGCGCCCATGCCGAGCGCGAACCAGAGCTGGGGATGCCGGAACGCGGAGAGCTCGCGCCGGAAGGTCTGCTCGGGGTTCCCCGGCTGCCACGGCACCGCGACGGCCACCGCGGCGAACGTGAGAGCGAACAGCGCGGCGACGAAGAGGTAGGCGATGCGCCACCCGTAGGTCTCGCCGACCCAGGTGATCGCCGGAACGCCGATGATGTTCGCCACCGTGAGACCGGTCATCACGAAGGCCACCGCGCGCACCCGCTTGCCGGGGCCCATCAGGTCGCCGGCGACCAGCGAGGCGATGCCGAAGTAGGCGCCGTGCGGCAGCCCGCACAGGAAGCGGAAGACGAGCAGCGAGCCGAAGTTCGGCGAGAGCGCCGCGGCGACCGTCGCCAGGGTGAAGGCGACGAGCAGCCACAGCAGCAGCTTCTTGCGGGGCAGCTTCGCCGCACTGGCCGCGATCGTCGGGGCGCCGACGACGACGCCCAGTGCGTACGCGCTCACCATCCAGCCGGCGCGGGCGTTGGCATCCTCGTGGTTCTGCGCCCACAACTGCGGCAGCATCGCGTGCGCGATGTCGGGCAACAGGCCCATCGCGACGAACTCGGTCGAGCCGATGGCGAAGCCGCCCAGCGCGAGGGCGACGAGTGCGAAGCGGATTCGAGCCGGCGACAGCGTCGCCGACCCGGCGGCGGTGCGGGGCATGACGTCGATTCTACGCGAGAGTCGAAACGATTCGACCCCTGCGGCGGGCGGACGCAGCCGCCCAAGACACACGGAGGGGAGGACGGATCTCGAGAATCGTCCTCCCTAGCCTGCGCATTGGGCGGAACCAGCCGAACCTAGTCGCCCAGCGCGGCCTCGAGCCGCTCGATCTTGCCGTCGAGCTCGCCGGTGCGGCCGGGGCGGATGTCGGCCTTGAGCACCAGCGACACCCGCGTTCCGAACGGCAGCACGGCCTCGGTGGCGCGCTTGACGACATCCATCACCTCGTCCCACTCCCCCTCCAGCTCGGTGAACATCGACGAGGTGCGGTTCGGCAGCCCCGATTCGCGCACGACCCGCACCGCGGCGGCGACCGCGTCGTGCACCGAGCCGTCGTCGTTGGCGGATGCCCCGCCCGACGGTGCGACTGAGAAAGCGACGATCATGATGACCTCCTGTGTGTCGATCCAGTTGACCCCGCACGCCAGAGCGCGACAAGGGCCCACGCGAAGACCGCGAGCTCGAGCGCGTTGCGCACCGTGAGCACGGCGAGCATGACCGGGTTGAGCGCGAGCATCGCGTCGTATAACCACGGGTAGATGAGCTGGGTGAGCACGGTGGATGCCAGCACCAGCCACGCCGGAAGAGCGAACCGCCGTGCAGAGACCATGACCCCGAGCATCACGGGCACGGCGAACCACGCGTGGTACTGCGGCGACCCGACCTTGTCGAAGGCGCAGAACCCGACCGTGAGCGCGAGCGCGAGCGCCGCCGTCGCGAACCGCGGCTCTGCGCGCCGCAGCGCCGCCCGCAGCCCGAGCAGCATGGCCGCGAGCACCGCGAGCGGCATCGACCAGTCGGCGATGCGAGCGAGCGTCTCGGACCCCGGGCCCGAGACCTGGAAGGTGTAGATCGACGTGTCGTAGTAGACCGCCAGATGGGGAATCCGCGCCCAGGCCGCCCACAGCAAGGGCGTCGCGAACGGCGACTCGACCTGCAACCCGCGCCCGGACTGCTGCCCGACGAAGCTGAGCAGGAATCGCGCGCCGAGCGCGAACCAGGAGATCGCAACGATGGCGATCGTCGTGCCGACAGCCGCGACGAGCACTCGCCAGCGCTCTTTCGCGGCGACGACGACGGCGAGCACGATCGCCGCCGGCCAGAACTTCACCCAGGTGCCGAGCGCGAGCAGCACCCCCGAGAGCCACGGGCGCGTCGCGAGCGCGACCACCCCGAGCACGGCGAGGGCGACCGAGACGACGTCGAGCCGGCCGAGCGCGACGGGGCCGAGCGCCAGCAGCGCCCCTAGCCAGTACCAAGCGGCGCGCGTGCGCGGGACGGTGTTGCGCGAGGTCAGCACCCCGAACGCGACGGCGTTCAGCAGGCTCACCTGCAGCAGCCAGATCGCGCCATAGCCCGCGGTGCCGCCGATCAGCGGAATGAGCATGGGCACGAGAGCGACGATCGGGTACACCCACGGCTGATCGATCGCGGGCCACCCCGCCCCGGCGATCGCGTTGTCGACCCAGACGCGATAGAAGCCGGTCACGTCGTTGAACGAGTTGCCGGTCGGGCCGGGCACCAGGTTCGACGCGGCGAGCGCGAGGTGCGCCACGACGAAAGCGGGCCACAGCACAGACCGTCGTCTGAGCAGGGCGCGCATGCGCCCACCCTATCGGCGGGCAGGTTCGCGCCTTCTGTCGCCCGCGCGGACAACTGCGGGTGCCGCACCGCCCGCAGTTGTCCGCTGCGGCGACAGTATGGCGGGCCAGGCCGGTCAGGCGATCGTGAACGACGCCATGAGGGCGACGGATGCCGCAGCCAGCAGCATCTCGACGCGGCCACCGTGCTGCCGCGCCCGCCACAGCGACCACCCGACATAGGCGGCCGCAGCTGCGAGCGCGAGCGGGGTGAGGCCGAGGTCGGGCTGCATCCCCGGCATGGTCGCGCCGGCTGAGGCATCCGGCATCGCCCTCATGCCCGCCATCGCGACGGTGAGCGCCGCCATCACGATGAGCCCGAGCGCGCGGTGTGCGGCGAGCGGGGTGCAGCAGCGGGCGCCGCGCCCCGGCACCGCGACGACGATCGCCAGCACCAGCTCGACGGCGACCCATGCGGCGGCGGGCACGACCCCGAGGCCGGGAGCCATCGTGTCGAGCATCCCGAGCGCCATGACGGCCATGGCCGCCGGGCCGCGCCAGGCGACCAGGCGGCCACGGGCCGTCGCGAGAGCGGACTCAGTGGTGGTCATGCCCGGCGTGCTCCGCGTGCCCGGCGTGGCCCGCGTGTCCGGTCGCGCAGTGGTCCGACACCGTCGGCTTCACGTTGAGAGCGGGGTTCCTGTCGAAGAATCCGTACGGCTTCATCGTGAACTTCACGTAGTCGGTCGGCATGACGGGCCAGTCCTCGGGCCGCGGGAAGTGGGTCAGCCCGAAGGTGGTCCACAGCACGATGTCGTCGCCGTCGAGGTTGCGGTCGGCGGCCTGCCACGCGGTGATGCCGTCGACGCCGGGGTTCTGGTTCACGAACTCGCCCGCGGGGTAGCGCTCGTCGGAGGCGTACTGCGTCACCCACAGCGTCTTGGTCGTGTAGGCGGCGCGCTTCGCGATCGACGAGGCCGGGTCGGCGAGCAGCGTCGGGGACTGCTCGACGTGCAGCACGTAACCGGGGTGCTGGCCGAGCCCGTTCACTTTCTCGGTGTTCGAGATGAGCCAGTTGCGGCTCGCCGCGCCGTGGGCGTCGAGCGCGCCCTCGGCCTCTGAGGCGATGCGCCGCACGGACTTCGTGAACGCGTTGCCGTGCTCGTTGCCCGGCCCGAGCGGCAGCCGCACGGCGTCGATCTCGTCGACGGCGTTGGCGAGGCCGTCGACCATCATGTCGAGCCGCGCGCTGAACAGGTGCTGGTGGTACGGAGCGCCGACACCGGGCGCGACCTGCGTCGCATAGGGGTAGTCGGGGTCTCCGTTGTGGGCGGAGGGGAACAGGATGCCGGTGAGCTTCGCCTCGAGCTCGATCGTGCCGTCGAGGTAGAGGTACCAGTAGAAGCCGTAGTCGTAGTTGCCGACCGTGGTGAAGAACGAGATCACGAGCCGCCGCGAGCGGCGCACCTCGGACTCGCCGGTGAACACGTCGGTGTGCTTCCACAGCACGCCGTAGTCCTCTTCGTGCATGCAGATCGCGTTCTCGATCACTCGCGGGTTGCCGAGCTCGTCGGCGAGAGTCGTGTCGAAGTAGCGGATCTCGCCGAGGCAGTCGCAGCCGAGGGTGAGCGAGTTCGTGTACCGGCCGAACACGTACTCGCCGGTGTCGAAGTAGTTCTGCCAGTAGCGCGCCGGCGATGGGTCGCCGTAGGGCACGACCATCTCGGCGATCGACCCGCGGTACATGACCGAGCGCACCTCGCCGCCCTTGTCGGGGTCGGCGAAGGCCAGGTTGCGCAGGATGAGGCCCTCGCGGGCGTCGAAGCCGAGGTCGAGGCTCCAGTTCGCCCACTCGACGTGCTCGCCCGTGACCGTGAAGCTCGGGCCCTCGGGCTGGGTGATCTCGAGCGGCTTGAGCCCCTCGAGGTCGGCCGGGCGGCCCTCCGGCAGGTGGTAGTTCGCGGAACGCTCCGGTACCGGCGCGGCATCCGTCTCGACGATCTGCAGCAGCTCGTGCGAGATCACGTCGACGTATGCGCACAGCCCGTCGACCGGGTGCGCCCACGGGTGGTCGAGCTCGTGATCCATGCGGAAGGCGAACACCCGGATGACTCGCCGCCCCTCTTCGCCGGGGATCTCGTAGAAGCCCGGCGACAGCGGCACCTGGATGACCTGCTCCGGCGTCACGCCCTTCCGGGCGAGCGCCTCGACCCAGCGCGGGTCCTCGTTGACGATGTCGGCGATATCGGCGAACTCCTCGTCGAGGATCGGCACCTGGCCGCGGCTGCCGTCGATCGGCACGGCGGCGACGACCGCCGCGTCGGTCAGCGACACGGTGACATCGAGGGATGCCCCGCTCGAGCGGTCGAGCAGCATGGCGCGCACCTCGCGAGGCGGCACCGGGCCGGTGCCCGCCTGCCAGGCGAGCACGTCGGCCTTGTCGGGCTCGAGCAGCCCGACGTAGGCATAGCGCGTGGCCTGGGTGACGAGGCCTGCGCCGGCGATGATCTCGCTCGCGGCCGCGATCTCGGCCGCCGTGAGGCTGGCGAGCGGCGAGCCGATGGCGGCTGGGGATGCCTCGCCGTCGCTGCCGTGGTGGGCGTGGCTGTTCTCAGTGATGGTCACGGTGGTTACTCCTCGATGGTGCTGATGGTGTCGATGACGTTCGCGTACGCGCCGGGGTTCCTCGCCTTGATCACGAGGGCCTGCACGATGCCGAAGATCGGGAAGGCGGCCATGACGGCGAGGAAGGCGATGGTCAGGGTGCCGAACACGGGGTTGCCCTTCGCATCGGCGTCGCCGATGAGCAGCGGGAAGTTCTGCGCGATGATCACGGCGACGGCGGCGAGGCCGAGCAGGCCGATGATCGGGGCGATCCAGGTCTTCCAGACGCCGGCCGAGATCTTCTTCGCGGCGAAGTAGGTGATGACCGCGAGGCAGGTGAGCCCCATCAGCACGACGATCGCGAAGGTCGAGATGCCGCTGAACCAGGTGAACACCTGCAGCACCGGGTCGAGCTGGAACAGCGCGAAGGCGATGGTGAGCACGGCTGCCGTGATCGTCTGCACGATCGACGAGACGTGCGGCGAGCGGTGGGTGCGGTGCACGCGGCCGATGGCGGTCGGCAGCACCGACGCGTTCGACATCGAGTGCTGATAGCGCGTGATCACGTTGTGGAACGAGAGCACGCAGGCGAACATGCTCGTGATCATCAGCGTGTTGACGACCCAGCCGCCGACCGGGCCGAGGTAGCGGGCGGTGACGGTGCCGATGAACGCCGACGGGTCCTTCGCGAGCTCGGCCATCAGGTGGCTCGGGCCGATGCCCATGACCAGCGCCCACGAGGCGAAGGTGTAGAAGACCGCGATGACGATGAGGGCGACGTACGTCGCGCGCGGGATGGTCTTCTGCGGGTCCTTCGCCTCGTCGCGGTAGATCGCGGTCGACTCGAAGCCGATGAAGCCGGCGAGCGCGAACATCAGGGCGAGCGCGGGGGCGCCGCTCAGCACATTGGTCGGCAGGAACGGCGCGGCGGAGAGGCCGTCTGCGCCACCGGTGGCGATGACGGCGCCGGCGAGCACCAGAACGACGCCGATCTCGCACACGAGGAAGACGCCGAGCACCTTCCCCGACAGCTCGATGTGGCGATAGCCGAGCAGACCGACGATCGCGACGACGGCCAGCGAATACAGCCACCACGGCAGCGTCGGGCCGCTGAGCGAGGCGACGTACCCGCTCAGCACCGCGCCGACGTAGCCGTACACCGCGATCTGCACCGTCGTGTAGGTGAGCATCGCGAGCCAGGCGGCGGCGAGTCCGAGCGGTCGGCCGAGGCCGTAGCCGACGTAGGTGAAGAACGCGCCGGGGCGGGGCACGTAGTTGCTCATGGTCGAGAGCCCGACGGCGAAGAACAGCAGGATCACGCCGCCGATGAGGAACATCGTCGGCGCGCCGATGCCGTCGCCGAGCAGTGCGCCGACGGGGAAGCCGCCCCCGACGACGGTGAGCGGCGCCGCGGCCGCGATCACCATGAAGACGATGGAGCCGACGCCGAGCCGGCCTGAGAGCTTCCGAGCCGGCCGGTCGGTGAGCGCGGCCGGCGCTGCGGGAAGGGCGGTGGGATCCGCGGTGGTCATACGAGCCTCCTCGTGTCGAGCTGCGCTGAGCTCTGGGGTGATGACGCCATGCTCGACGTGGCCGGTTTCACCGGAATGACCCGGCCGTAACGCTCATCGCGTGCCGAATGAGACAGCGAGCGGATGCCTGGAAACGCGCTCGCAACACACGTCGGGCACCCTGGCGCCATGACCGCAGAGAACCCGCCTGACCGGCTCGTCGCGCTCGGGCGGGCGATCGCGCGCCCTCCTGTGGTCGCGGGCGTCGAGCGGACCAGCCCGATGGCGGGGCTCGAGCGCCGCACCGTCGGCTTCGTCGACGTGCTCGCGCAGTCGATCGGAGCCGTCGCCCCCGCGGCGGGCACCGCGACCGTGCCGGCGCTCATCGCGGTGCAGACCGGCTCCGGCGTGCTGATCGCCGTCGCGCTCGCGTGGCTGCTCGCGATCTGCGTCGGGGCCACCCTGAACCAGTTCGCGCTGCGCCTTGCGGCCCCGGGCTCGCTGTACACCTTCACGACGAAGGGCCTCGGCTCGGGCGCCGGCTTCGCGGCCGGCTCTGGGCTGCTCGTCGGCTACGGGTTCATCGCCATGTTCGGCGTGGTCGGCGCGGGCTACTTCCTGCAGAGCTTCCTCGGCGTGCTCACGGGACCGTGGGCCGCTGCCCCCTGGGTGACCGCGGCGCTGCTGGTCGGCGTCGGCGCCGTCTGCTTCGGGGTGCTGCGGCGAGGCATCCGCCTCTCTGCGCGCGTCACGCTCGTGATCGAGTTCGCGTCGCTGCTCGTGATCCTCACCCTGCTCGCCATCGTCCTCAGCCGGCTGTCCCCTGCGCAACTGGCTGCGCCGTTGACCGCTGCACCGCCCGCATTCGGCGGCGTGATCGCAGGCACGGCGGTCGCTCTGACGGCGTTCGTCGGCTTCGAATCGGCCGCCTCGCTCGGCCGGGAGGCCGCGCGGCCGTTCCTCTCCGTGCCGCGCACGATCCGGTGGACGGTGCTCGGCGTCGGCGCCGTCTACCTGCTGTCGTCATACACGCAGCTCGCGGGCGCAGGCGCCTTCGGCATCGGGTTCGACGGCGGTCAGGCGGTCGCGCGGCTGGCGAGCGACACGGATGTCGCAGCCATCGGCACCGTGCTGGACCTCGGCCTCGCCGCATCGTTCACCGCGTGCGCCATCGCGTCGCTTACGGCGCTGTCGCGTGCGGTCTTCACGCTCGGCCGCGAAGGGGTGCTGCCCCGCGCGGTCGGCCGCGTCGAGCCGCTGCGCAAGACGCCGTATCGTGCACTCGCCCTCGTCGTGCCGGTGACCGTCGCGGTTCCGCTCGCGCTGCACCTCGCGGGCTGGTCACCGTGGCAGTCGCTCGAGTTCCTCATCGTGGTCTCGGCCGCCGGCTACCTGCTCGCGTACGTGCTGGCGACCGCGGCGCTGCCCGCGTTCCTGCGTCGGATCGGCGAGGCGAGTCGGCGCACGGACCTCGTCGCCTGCGTCGCGGCCGTCGGGCTGACCGCGGTGCTCGTCACCTATCTCGCGGTGTCGACGGCGAGCGAGCCGGTCGCCGTCGCCGTCGTGGGCGGCCTCGCGGTGCTCGCTGCGCTCGCGTACGTCTACCTGCGCCTCGCCCGCTCGCGCGCCCTGGCACGGGCCGGCATGTTCGACCACACCACCTCGTCCGACCTGCTGGGCGGCTCGTGACGATGGCCGGGCAGGACGCCGGACTGACCGGGCGCCAGCCCGGCGCGGTGCACGGTGCCCTCGCGGTCCTCGAAGAAGTCGCCCGTGCCGGCCCCGGCGTCACCGCCCAGCAGGTGTCCGCCCACCTCGGCCTGCCGCGTGCCACGACCTATCGCCTGCTCAACCTGCTCGTGCAGGACGAGTACCTCGTGCGCCTGCCCGACCTCGCCGGCTTCGCCCTCGGCCACAAGGTCGCGCTGCTCGCCGGTCTCGCCGGCGTCTCGGGGCCGGCGCGCGCCTCCGACCAGGCGGCGGCTGCACACCCTGCCTCGGCGAGCGCCCCGGCCGAAGAGCCCCACGAGATCGTCGTCGAGCTGCGCGCCCGCATCCGCGGCGGGGTCCACCTCGCCTCGTTCCGCGACGGCGTGCTCGAGCTCGTCGATGTCGACCCCGACTTCCCGCTCTCCGACGAGCGCCGCCTGCTCAGCGACCTGTCATCGTCGGCCCTCGGGGCGCTGCTCATCGCCGAGCGCCGCCGTGATCCGAAGCCGTTCGCCGCGCGCGCCACCGATGCCGCCCCCGGCCGCGGATGCTTCGCCGCGGCACTCCGCGACCCGGCCGGCGCGCTCGTCGGCGGCATCGCCCTCGCGGTCCCCGCGCAGCGGCTCGCCGAGCCTGAGGCGCTGCTCGAACTCATCGAGCCCGAGCGCCGCCGCCTCGAGGCCGTGCTGCGCTAAGCATCGGCGCCCCGCCGCGCGCCCTCTGTCGCTCGCGCGGACAACTGCGGGCAGTGCAGCACCCGCAATCGTCCGCCGCAGCGACAATGACGCGAGTCAGTCGGGGCTGCCGCCCGCGCGCATCTGCAGCAGCGCCGCGACGAGCCCCGGCAGCGCCCGCGCGATGTCGAGCGCCGCGATCGGGCCGCCGTTCGAGGCGCGCACCCCCGCCAGCCCGTGCAAGGCGGCGGCCGTGGCCGCGAGCTCCGCCAGCGCCTCGTGCCCGCGCTTCTCGATGTCGTCGGCATGGCCCGCGAGCAGCGCGCCGAGCACTCCCCCGAGCACGTCCCCGCTGCCCGCGGTCGCGAGCCACGGCGTGCCGAGCGACACCGAGATCGGCTCGCCGCCCGGCGAGGCCACGTGCGTCACGGACCCCTTCAGCAGCACGGTGGCGCCGAGTGTCTCGGCCGCACGAGACGCCGCGGCGGCGGCATCCGCACGTATCTCGTCGAGCGTGAGCGGGGATTTCGTGCGCTCCAGTGTGCGCTCCAGCTCGCGGAAATGCGGCACGATCACCGCGGGGCCGGCGGCAGCGTCGATGCGGTCGAGCGCACCTGCGTCGATCACGAGCGGCGCGCCGTCGCTGAGCGCGGCGCCGATGTGCGTGTTGTCGTCCATCGTGCGCTGCGCGGCGCCGGGGATGCCTGACCCGACCAGCCACGCCTGCACTCGCCCGACGCCCGTGACCACCTCTGGCCGCCTGCGCAGCACGAGCCCGGTCGGGGTAGGCGGCCCGACGTAGCGCACCATGCCGACTCCGGTGCGCACTGCGGCCTCGACGCCGAGCACGGCCGCGCCCGGGAACGCCTCAGAGCCGGTCGCGACACCGAGCACGCCGCGCGTGTACTTGTCGTCTCCGCTGACGGGTGCGCGCAGCATCCGTGCCGTGTCCTCCGGTGTCCACACCCGTTCGGCCGTCATGTCACCACGATAGGTTCGTGAGCGTGAGCTCGCCCATCTCTCTTCCCGGCCGCACCGTCGTCTTCGACTACGGCGAGGTGATCTCGCTCACGCCGACCGACGCCGATCGGGCGGTGATCCTCGACCTCGCCGGGTTCGCCGAAGCGGATGCCGACGCCGACCGCTTCTGGCGCGCCTACTTCGCGCACCGCGACGGGCTCGACCAGGGCACCGCGCACGTCGCCGAGTACTGGCGCGCGATCGCCGCCGAGCTCGGGGTCACCTGGTCGGACGCCCGCATCCACGAGCTCTGGGCAGCCGACTTCCGGTCGTGGCTGTCGGTGAACCCCGGCACGGTCGAGGTGCTCGCCGACCTCAAGGCAGGCGGCACACCGCTCGCGCTGCTGTCGAACGCCGGCCCCGACTTCGGCTCGTACTTCCGGCACGGCCCGCTCTCGGACTGGTTCGACCGGTTCTACGTATCTGGCGAGCTGAAGCTGCTGAAGCCAGAGGCCGCCATCTATCAGCACGTGCTCGACGACCTCGGAATCACCCCGGCCGAGATGGTGTTCATCGACAACAGGGCCGACAACGTCGCGGGCGCCGAGGCGCTCGGCATCACGGCCCACGTGTTCACCGACGCCGACGCGTTGCGCGCGTTCCTCCTCACGCTTCACGCTGGGTGAGGAGCACGCGGAGCCTGCGAAGCGCGCGTCTCGAAATCAGCTCGACCCTGAAAGAACCCATGCCCTCACAGCTCTTCACCCCGATCACCCTCGGCCCCGTCACGTTCGCGAATCGCGTGTTCATCGCACCGATGTGCCAGTACTCGGTGGTGAAGCAGGACGGCGTGCCGACCGACTGGCACCTCGTGCACCTCGGCTCGCTCGCCGCGGGCGGCGCGTCGCTCGTGATCACCGAGGCCACCGCGGTGTCGCCCGAGGGGCGCATCTCGCCGCAGGACACCGGCATCTGGAACGACGAGCAGCAGGCCGCGTGGGCGCGCATCGTCTCGTTCATCCACGAGCGCGGGGCGAAGGCCGGCATCCAGCTGCAGCACGCCGGGCGCAAGGCGTCGACCTATGCACCGTGGGGCTTCGAGGGCAAGCACGGCACAGTGCCCGGCGCCGAGGGCGGCTGGGCCGCGCTCGGACCGTCGGCCGTCGCCTACCCCGGCTACGACACCCCCCAGGCGCTCGACGCCGCCGGCATCGACAAGGTCGTCGCCGACTTCGCCGCGGCCGCCCGCCGCGCGCTCGACGCAGGGTTCGAGGTGCTCGAGCTGCACGCGGCGCACGGGTACCTGCTGCACCAGTTCCTCTCGCCCCTGTCGAACCGGCGCGACGACGAGTACGGCGGGTCGCTCGAGAACCGCGCGCGCCTGCTCATGCGCGTGCTCGACGCGGTGACGGATGCCGCGGCCGGCCGCGCCGCCGTGTTCGTTCGCTTTTCGGCCACCGACTGGGTCGACGGCGGCTGGAACGAGAACGACACCGCGACCGTCGCCCGCTGGGCGCACGACGCCGGCGCCGACTTCTTCGATATCTCCACGGGCGGCAATGCCCACGCGGACATCCCGGTCGGGCCGGGCTATCAGGTGCGGTTCGCGCACTACGTCCGCTCGCTCGGCGAGGTGCCGGTGGGTGCGGTCGGCATCGTCACCGACGGCGCCCAGGCCGAGCAGATCGTGGCGAGCGGCCAGGCCGACGCCGTGCTCATCGCCCGCGAGGCGCTGCGCGACCCGCACACCCCGCAGCGCTGGGCCCGCGAGCTCGGCGCGGACTCCCCCGACCTCTGGCAGCCGCAGTACATCCGTGCCCGCCGCTGACGCTCGCGTCGAGACGCGGACTTCGGCAGCTCCTCAGCGATCGGAGCAGTCGCTAGTCGCGACGCGTCGCGTCGTGCACCTCGCCGACGAGCTCCTCGAGGATGTCCTCGAGGAAGAGCACCCCTGTCGCAGCGCCTGAGGCATCGGTCGTGCGCGCGAGGTGCGTCGCCGAGCGGCGCAGCACGGCGAGCACCGTCTCGATCTCGGCGTCCTCGTCCACATCCACGAGCGGCCGCACCGTCGCGGCGGGAATCGGCACGTCGAACGCATCGGTCTCGAGGGCGAGCACATCTTTCAGGTGCACATAGCCCGCAGGCATCCCCCGCTCGTCCTCGATGACATAGCGGCTGAAGCCGTGCTTGGCGACCGCGCGCTCGACGTCGGCGGGCGTGGCAGAGCGCGGCAGCGTCTCGATGTCGGCGAGGGGCACGGTCACCTGGCGCGCGGTCTTCGCGCTGAACTCGAACGCGTTCGAGAGCGCGCCCGTCGAGTCCTGCAGCAGGCCCTCGCGCGTCGACTGCTGCACGATCGTCTCGACCTCTTCGAGCGTGAAGGTCGAGACGGCTTCGTCGCGCGGCGTCACGCCGAACAGCCGCACGACGCCGTTCGCCGCCCAGTTGAGCGCGTGCGTGATCGGCCCGAACACGCGGCCGACGGCGACGAGCGGCGGTGCGAGCAGCACGACCGCGCGGTCGGGGAACGAGAACGACAGGTTCTTCGGCACCATCTCACCGAGCACGACGTGCAGGAACGAGACGAGCACGAGCGTGATGACGAACGAGGTCACGTCGATCACCGTGTCGGAGAGCCCGGTGAGCCCGAGCGGCCCGTGCAGCAGGTGGTGGATCGCCGGCTCGGACACGTTGAGGATCAGCAGCGAGCACACCGTGATGCCGAGCTGTGTCGTGGCGAGCATGAGCGTCGCATGCTCCATCGCCCACAGCGCCGTCTTCGCGCTGCTCTTGCCCTGCTCGGCCGCCGGCTCGATCTGCGAGCGGCGTGCACTGATCACGGCGAACTCGGCGCCCACGAAGAACGCGTTGCCGAGAAGCAGCACGAACAGCCAGACGATGCCGGCCCAGTCAGGCATCCGTCTCACCGCCCTGTACTGCACTGCGCACATCGTCACCGGCGAGGTCGAGGGATGCCTGCCCCAGCCGTGTGAACGCGATGCGGTCCACCCGACGGCCGTCGAGCCCGGTCACCCGCAGGGTGCCGCCCTCGACGGGAACCGTGTCGCCGAGCTCCGGCAGCCGGCCGAGCTGCGCCATCACGAAGCCGGCGATGGTCTCATAGCGCTCGTCCTCCGGGACCTCGACGCCCGCGCGGTCGAGCAGCTCGTCGGGGCGCAGCAGCCCGCTGAACTCGATCTCGCCGGTCGGCCCGGGCTCGAGCAGATCCACCTGGCCGGTGTCGTGCTCGTCGGCGACCTCGCCCACGAGCTCTTCGATCAGGTCCTCGAGCGTCGCCACGCCCGCCGTGCCGCCGTACTCGTCGACAACGACGGACATCTGCAGGCTGCGTGCCCGCAGCTCGGCGAGCAGCGAGTCGAGGTGCATGGTCTCCGGCACGCGCAGCGCCTCGGTCTGCAGCGCGCTCACGGGCACCCGGCCGCGGCGCTCGCGCGGAACGGCGACGGCGTGCTTCACGTGCACGATTCCCGCGATGTCGTCGATGCCCTCGTCGATCACAGGGAAGCGCGAGTAGCCGGTCTCCCGCGCGAGGGCGATGACGCGCTCTGCGGTGTCGTCGCGCTTCACCGTCTCGAGCTGAGGTCGCGGCGTCATGACGTCGCCCGCGACCCGGCTCGAGAACATCAGGGTGCGGTCGAGCAGGCTCGCGGTGTCCTGTTCGAGCACGCCCTGTTCCGCACTGCGGCGCACGAGGGAGCTGAGCTCCTCGGCGCTGCGGGCGCCGGAGAGCTCTTCCTTCGCCTCCACCCCGAACAGCGAAAGCACCGCGTTGGCGCTGCCGTTCAGCAGCGCGACACCGGGCCGGAAGACGCGGGTGAAGACCGTCTGAAACGGGATCACCACGCGCGCCGTGGCGACCGGCAGCGCGAGCGCGAAGCTCTTCGGCACCAGCTCGCCGAGGATCATCGACGCGAGCGTCGCCACGACGACCGCGACGATCGACGAGGTGACCGCGGCCGCGGCATCCGTCATTCTGAGCCCATCGAGGGCGGGCGCGAGCAGCCCGCTGATCGACGGCTCCAGCGTGAAGCCGGTGAGCAGCGTCGTGAGGGTGATGCCGAGCTGAGCGCTCGACAGGTGGGTCGAGGTATGCCTGAGCGCGTCGATCGTCATCGAGAGTCGGCTCTCGCCGCGCTCGCGACGGGCCTCGAGCTCCGCACGATCGAGGTTCACGAGCGCGAACTCGCTCGCGACGAAGAACCCCGTGCCGACGATCAACGCGAGGCCGATGAGCAGCAGCACCCAGTCAGGCACGCGCGCACACCGCCCGCGCGCTCACGGGCTGACCCGGATTCGTGGGCAGATGATGGCTGCTCGCAGACGGGGGCTCCATACCTCGCCGAGTCTACCGGGCGGGTCCCACCGTGCCCGCCCCGTTTCGCCGCACGTTCCCGGTTGCGCCACGACCTTCCGCTTTGCGCGCCTCGGATCCGAGGCGCGCAAAGCGGAAGGTGGTGGCGCTCGCGGACGAGACGGGTCCGGCATCTTCCCCAGCACAGGCACGAGTTCAGCGCCGTTATCCACGGATGCCGCGTCTGCGGCGTCCGTGCCTTCTCGAGCTCGGACAGCATCAGCTTCATGAAGGCCGATCACGCCATTGCTCTCGCCCACGAAATGGGACTCATCGTCAACTTCGATGCTCGCGGGCGTCGAACCGATTCAGAGGCTCTGAGCCGTGGCGTCAGGGCCGGCACGCACCGTCGGCTAGTGCCCGGCGTGTTTGTGCGGGCGGAAACCTGGAACTCCTCGACTCCGCTGGCGCGCTACCGGATGCGCTTGGTGGCGACAGCCACGACGATGTCGCCGCTCGCGGTTTTCTCGCACCTGTCGGCGGCCGTGATTCACGGACTTCCCGTTCTCGGCACTCTTCCGGACGTGGTCGACGTGACCGTCCCGCAGACGTCCGGCGGCCGCAGCACGGCTCACGTCAGAAGGCGGGCCGCGCCGCTCGAGCCGGGCGAAACGGTATCAGTGGGCGGATTTCTCGTCACGACGGTGGCGCGAACTGTCGCTGATATCGCGCGCACGGAACCGTTCGTGCGTGCCGTTGCCACTGCCGACGCAGCACTCCATCTGAAGCGCACGCGCGGCCCGTTGCTCTCGCTCGATGAGCTCGCCGAGCTCGTCGACAGCCAGCAGCGTCGAAAAGGTGCTGCAAAGCTGCGGCGGGTCGCGGAGTTCGCGACGCCGCTCTCTGATTCCGTCCGCGAGTCGCAGAGCAGGTGCCTCATCCACTTGGCCGGCTTTCCGCCGCCGGAACTGCAGCATGAATGGCGTGATCGAGATGGCGTGATCGGCTACACCGATTTCTGGTGGCCGCTGCACGGGCTTGTCGGCGAATACGACGGCAAGGTGAAGTACGTGAAGCCGGAATACCTGAAGGGGCTGACGCAGTCCGAGGTCATCGAAGCCGAGAAGCGGCGTGAGGATCGCATCCGCGCGCTCGGTCCGCGTTTCACGCGGTGGACCACGTGGCATCTCACTGTGCCACGCCTCACGCGACACCTCACTGCGGCCGGTCTGCCGCTGGCCCGGTCACCCCGATCCGCATGAGTTGCGCCACCAGCATCCGCAGTGCGCTACTCGGATCCGAGTAGCGGAAAGCGGAACCTGGTGGCGCAACCGGCAGTCGAGAACCGGGCTCGGCGGTGGGGCGCCTCACCACGAGACGGGCAGCGCCTTGCCCTCTTCGTAACCGGCCGCCGACTGCAGCCCCACGAGCGCACGCTCGTGGAACTCGGCGACGGTGCGCGCACCCGCGTAGGTGAACGACGAGCGCACCCCGGTCGTGATCATGTCGAGCAGGTCCTCGACCGACGGCCGCAGCGGGTCGAGGTAGATTTTCGACGACGAGATGCCCTCGGCGAAGAGCTCCTTCCGCGCCCGCTCGAACGCCGACAGCCTGGCGAACCGGGCCTGCACCGCTTTGTTCGAGGCCATGCCCCAGCTCTCCTTGTAGAGGCCGGCGGAATCCGAGCGCAGCAGGCCGGGGGCTTCGATCGTGCCCGCGAACCACGAGCCGATCATGACGGATGCCGCACCTGCGGCGAGCGCGAGGGCGACGTCCCGCGGGTACCGCACTCCCCCGTCGGCCCAGACGTGAGCACCCAGCTCGCGCGCGGCCTCCGCCGTCTCGAGCACGGCGGAGAACTGCGGGCGCCCCACGGCCGTCATCATGCGGGTGGTGCACATGGCACCGGGCCCGACGCCGACCTTCAGGATGTTCGCGCCCTCGGCGACGAGGTCCTGCACGGCCGCGGCCGTCACGATGTTGCCGGCGACGAGCGGCAGCCCGAGGTCGAGCCCCGCGACGGCGCCGAGTGCGCGGCGCATCCCGTCCTGGTCGCCGTGCGCGGTGTCGAGCACGAGCACGTCGACGCCGGCGTCCCGCAGCGCGATCGCGCGCCCGGTGACGTCGCCGTTGATGCCGATCGCGGCGGCGATGCGCAGCCGCCCCTGCGCGTCGAGCGCCGGCGGATAGATCGTCGAGCGCAGGGCAGAGGTCTTCGACAGCGTGCCGATCACGCGGCCCTGGCTGAGCACCGGTGCGAACTCGACCCCGGCCGCGTCGAGCAGGTCGAAGGCGGCGCGGCCGTCGGGCACGTCCTCCGCCTCGAGCGCCGTGAGCTCGCCGTGCACGAGGTCGCCCAGTCGGGCATCCGGCGGCACCGCGGCGAGGCGCGACGCGAGCACCGCGCCGACGTACCGGTCGTCGGCGTCGTGCAGCACGACACCGAGCCCGTGGAACGCTGGCACATGCTCGAGCGCGTCTGCTGCCGTGTCGTCGGGCGACATCACGATGGGCGTATCCCAGGCGGGCGGCTGCTCTTTGACGAAGCGGATGCCTGCCGCGAGCTCCTGTGGGTGAAGGTCCTGCGGCAGCACTCCGAGGCCGCCGCGACGCGCGAGCGTTGCTGCCAGCCTGGGCCCGGTGACCGAGTTCATGTTGCTCGCGACGATCGGAATGTGCGCGCCCGTGCCGTCCTCGGGCGACAGATCGACGTCGAGCCTGCTGGTCACCGCCGAGCGACTCGGGACGAGGAAGACGTCGGAATAGGTCAGGTCGTGCTGTGGGGCCGAGCCGTAGAACCGCATGCGCCAACGCTATGCCGCAACGGGCACGTCGGGCACGGGGCTGCGACCACAAGGACTAGGCTTGAGAGTCGTTGGGCGCTGGGGCCGGAAGAGGCCCCGGCCTGACGATGCGAGAACCAGACGTCAATGGAGAAGGTGGGCGATCGGCTGTGGCAAGCCAGCTGACTGGCACGGAAGAGGGACAGTTCGGAGCCAACGACTGGTTGGTCGAAGAGCTCTATGAGCAGTACCTCGCCGACAAGGATTCGGTCGACCGGTCATGGTGGCCGATCCTCGAGCAGAAGCGCGCGGAGGCCACGTCGGGGGGATCCACTCAGTCGGCGCCCGCTCAGGCGCAGCCCGCAGCGGCCCAGCCGGCGCAGCAGCAGCCCGCCGCCGCAGCGCCGCAGGCGCAGGCATCCGCACCCGCGCAGCCCAGCCAGCCCTCTACCCAGCCGGTGGCGCGCACGACGTCGGTGGCCCCCAAGCCCACGCCCGTCCCGGCGGACGCACCCGCGGCGGCTCCCAAGAACGACGGCCCGACCGAGGCCAATGAGGTCACGCCGCTGCGCGGCATGTCGAAGACGCTCGCCGCCAACATGGACGCCAGCCTCACGGTTCCGACGGCGACGAGCGTGCGCACGATCCCGGCGAAGCTGATGATCGACAACCGCATCGTCATCAACAACCACATGGCCCGCACGCGCGGCGGCAAGGTGAGCTTCACCCACCTGATCGGCTGGGCGCTCATCAAGGCGCTCAAGCAGTTCCCGAGCCAGAACGTGTTCTACGACGTGATCGATGGCAAGCCGTCGGTCGTGAAGCCCGCGCACATCGGCCTCGGCATCGCGATCGACCTGCCCAAGCCCGACGGCACGCGCTCTCTGCTCGTTCCCGCGATCAAGCGCGCGGAGACGCTCGGCTTCACCGACTACCTGGCCGCCTACGAGGACCTGGTCAAGCGGGCCCGCGCCAACAAGCTGACGGCGGATGATTTCTCGGGCGCCTCCGTGAGCCTGACCAACCCCGGCGGCATCGGCACGGTGCACTCCGTGCCGCGTCTCATGAAGGGCCAGGGCTGCATCATCGGCGCCGGCGCCCTCGAGTACCCCGCCGAGTTCCAGGGCGCGAGCCCCGAGACGCTCAACGACCTCGGCATCTCGAAGACCATCACGCTGACCAGCACCTACGACCACCGGGTCATCCAGGGCGCGGGCTCCGGCGAGTTCCTCAAGATCGTGCACGAGCTGCTGGCCGGCGGCCAGGACTTCTACCAGGAGATCTTCGCGGCGCTGCGCATCCCCTACGAGCCGATCCTCTGGGCGCAGGACATCAACGTCGACCTGGCGCACCAGGTCAACAAGACCGCCCGCGTGCACGAGCTGATCAACTCGTACCGCGTGCGCGGCCACCTGATGGCAGACATCGACCCGCTCGAGTACAAGCAGCGCACGCACCCCGACCTCGAGATCGCGAGCCACGGGCTCACCTTCTGGGATCTCGACCGCAAGTTCGTCGCGGGCGGCTTCGCCGGCAACTACGGCGAGATGAAGCTGCGCGACATCCTCGGGGTGCTGCGCGACTCGTACTGCCGCACGGTCGGCGTCGAGTACATGCACATCCAGGACCCGGCGCAGCGCCGCTGGTTCCAGGACAAGCTCGAGCGCCCCTACGTGAAGCCGGGCCATGACGAGCAGCTGCACATCCTCACGAAGCTCAACGAGGCCGAGGCCTTCGAGACCTTCCTGCAGACGAAATACGTCGGCCAGAAGCGGTTCAGCCTCGAGGGCGGCGAGTCCACGATTCCGCTGATCGACGAGCTGCTGCAGGGCGCGGCGGATGCCGAGCTCGACGGCGTCGCGATCGGCATGGCCCACCGCGGCCGCCTCAACGTGCTCACGAACATTGCGGGCAAGACCTACGGCCAGATCTTCCGTGAGTTCGAGGGCGAGTTCGAGCTCGCCGGCACCGGCGACGTCAAGTACCACCTCGGCACAGAGGGCACCTTCGTGTCGCCCGACGGCAAAGAGGTGCCGGTCTACGTCGCGGCGAACCCGAGCCACCTCGAGGTCGTCAACGGCGTGCTCGAGGGCATCGTGCGCGCCAAGCAGGACCGCCGCCCCGCCGGGACCTACTCGACGCTGCCGGTGCTCGTGCACGGCGACGCGGCGCTCGCCGGCCAGGGCATCAACGTCGAGGTGCTGCAGATGTCGCAGCTGCGCGCCTACAAGACCGGCGGCACGATCCACGTCAACATCAACAACCAGGTCGGATTCACGACGCCGCCCAGCGAGGCGCGCAGCTCGGTGTACTCGACGGATGTCGCGAAGACGGTGCAGGCGCCCATCTTCCACGTCAACGGCGACGACCCAGAGGCCGTCGTGCGTGTCGCGAAGCTCGCCTTCGAGTACCGGCAGGAGTTCGGCCGCGACGTCTTCATCGACCTCATCTGCTACCGCCGCCGCGGTCACAACGAGGGTGACGACCCGTCGATGACCCAGCCGCTGATGTACGGCCTGATCGAGGCGAAGCGCTCGACCCGCAAGCTCTACACCGAGGCGCTCGTCGGCCGCGGCGACATCACGGAAGAGGAGTACGAGGCCGCGCACCGCGACTTCCAGGAGAAGCTCGAGCGCGCCTTCGCCGAGACGCACGAGGCGCAGACCTCGCCGATCCCGGTGGTGACGCAGCTCCCGAAGAACGACGAGCCGGCCACCGGCGAGCTCGAGTCGACCGGTGTCCAGGAATCCGTCATCCACGCCGTGGGCGACGCCTTCGACAACGTGCCCGACGGCTTCACCGTGCACAAGAAGCTGACCTCGCTGCTCAAGAAGCGCGTCGAGATGAGCCGCAACGGCGGCATCGACTGGGGCTTCGCCGAGCTGATCGCGTTCGGCTCGCTCGTGCTCGAGGGCACCCCGGTGCGCCTGGTCGGCCAGGACTCGCGCCGCGGCACCTTCGCCCAGCGCAACGCGGTGTTCCACGACCAGGTCAACGGGCAGGAGTGGGTGCCGCTCGCGAACCTGTCCGAGAACCAGGGCCGCTTCTGGGTCTACGACTCGCTGCTCTCGGAGTACGCGGCGATGGGCTTCGAGTACGGCTACTCGGTCGAGCGCCCCGACGCGCTCGTGCTGTGGGAGGCGCAGTACGGCGACTTCGCCAACGGCGCCCAGACCGTCATCGACGAATACATCGCGGCGTCTGAGCAGAAGTGGAGCCAGCGCTCGTCGGTCGTGCTGCTGCTGCCGCACGGCTACGAGGGTCAGGGCCCCGACCACTCCTCGGCCCGCATCGAGCGCTACCTGCAGCTCGCCGCGCAGAACAACATGACGATCGCGCGCCCCTCGACGCCTGCGTCGTACTTCCACCTGCTGCGCCGCCAGGCATACGCCCGCCCGCGCAAGCCGCTGATCGTCTTCACGCCGAAGGCGATGCTGCGCCTGCGCGGTGCGACGAGCGACGTCTCCGAGTTCACCTCTGGCCGCTTCGAGCCGGTGATCGACGACCCCGACGTGACCGACAAGGGCGCCGTGCGCCGCGTGCTGGCCTGCGCGGGGAAGATCTACTACGACCTCAAGGCCGAGCTCGCGAAGGCCCCGAACCCGGCCATCGCGGTGGTGCGCCTCGAGCAGTTCTACCCGCTGCCCAAGGAGCAGCTCGAGGGCGTGCTCGACAGCTACCCGAACGCCCAGGTCGTGTGGGTGCAGGACGAGCCCGAGAACCAGGGCGCCGCGCCGTACTTCGTGGACGCCGCCCGCCGTGCGGGCAAGCGCGACATCACGGTGGTCTCGCGCCCCGCATCCGCCTCGCCCGCGGTCGGCACGGCCAAGCGCCACGCCGTCGAGCAGGCGAAGCTGATGGCGGATGCCTTGACGGTCTGACCGTCACCAGGCAGCGCGCCTACGCGAAAGGCCGCCACTCCCTCGGGAGCGGCGGCCTTCGTCTTCGCGCGTGCGCCACTACCTTCCGCATTCCGCTACTCGGATCCGAGTAGCGGAAAGCGGAACCTGGTGGCGCAACCGGAATGGGCTACGCGTGCAGCTGCAGCTCCCGCAGCCGCGCGAGCACCTGCACCCGGAGCTCCTCAGGGGCGGTCTCGCGGCAGGCGCGCTGCACGGCCTCGATCAGCACGACCCCGACCTGGTGCTCGCCCGCGCAGTCGGCGCACGCCTCGAGATGCTCGCGGATGTCGCGCGCATCCTCGGCCTGCAGCTCGTGGTGCAGGTACTCCTCAAGGTCCTTCTTGGCTTTGTCGCAGCCGCAGTCGGTCATCGTTCACTCCTGGCAGATGAGGTCTGCGCAGCGCTCCCCCGGTCGCGCGCATAGTCGGAAAGCAGATCGCGAAGCATCCGCCGGCCACGGTGCAGGCGGCTCATCACGGTCCCGATGGGCGTCTTCATGATGTCGGCGATCTCCTGGTACGAGAACCCTTCGACATCGGCGAAGTAGACGGCCATCCGGAAGTCCTCCGGGATGGCCTGCAGCGCGTTCTTCACGTCGGAGTCGGGCAGGTGGTCGATCGCCTCGGCCTCGGCCGAGCGCGAGGCACGCGCCGTGGTCGACTCCGCGCCGCCGAGCTGCCAGTCCTCGAGGTCTTCGATCGGGGTCTGGAACGGCTCGCGCTGCTTCTTGCGGTAGTTGTTGATGAACGTGTTCGTGAGGATGCGGTACAGCCACGCCTTGAGGTTCGTGCCCTGGTGGAACTGCGCCCAGGCCGCGAAGGCCTTCACGAAGGTCTCTTGCACGAGGTCCTGCGCGTCTGCCGGATTGCGCGTCATGCGCAGCGCCGCCGCATAGAGCTGGTCCATGAAGGGAAGCGCCTGCTCTTCGAAGGTCAGCTCACGAGGAGCCTCGTTCGAGAGCTCGAGGTCGTCTGTCATCGCCGCCAATTCTACGGCCCAGGCATCCGTCGACTCGGTGCCCAAGGCAGGGCGCTCGGCGAGCGTTGCAGCAGCCACATGCATCCTTTCGCTGGCGCGGTCAAATCCTCGATATCCTGCAACCGATGCAGTTCCGCACCTATTCCGCGCCCGAGTTCGATCCCTACGGCGACAGCCGCCAGCCCGAGACGTCCGAGCTGTGGGCGGCGCCGGTCGCGGCCGCGCCCATCGACGCCGATGTGGCGCTGCCCGGCTCGAAGTCGCAGACGAACCGCGAGCTGGTGCTCGCCGCTCTTGCGGACGGGCCGTCGGTGCTCACCGCGCCCCTGCATTCGCAAGACAGCGACCGCATGGTCGAGGCGCTCGCGGCGCTGGGCACGGGTATCGAGAGGATGCCTGAGCCGGGCATCTTCGGGGCGGATCTGCGCATCACCCCGGCCTCGGAGCTCACCGGCTCGACCACGATCGACGCCGGCCAGGCAGGCACCGTCATGCGGTTCGTCCCCCCGGTCGCGGCGCTCGCGCTCGGCCCCGTGACGATCGACGCCGACGACTCCGCGCGCGGCCGCCCCATGCACGCCATGGTCGACGCGCTGCGCGCACTGGGCGTCGACCTCGCCGACGAGGGCCGCGCCGCCCTGCCGTTCACGGTGCACGGCACCGGCCGCGTCGCCGGCGGCGAGATCACGATCGACGCGTCGAGCTCGAGCCAGTTCGTCTCAGGGCTGCTGCTCTCGGCGGCGCGCTTCGAGAACGGCCTCGTGCTGCACCACTCGGGCGAGCGGCTGCCGAGCCTGCCGCACATCGAGATGACCATCGCGGCGCTCGCGGCCCGCGGCGTCGCGGTCGAGACGCCCGAGCTCGGCACCTGGGTCGTGAAGCCCCAGACCATCGGCGCGCGCGATGTCACGATCGAGCCGGACCTCTCGAACGCCGCGCCATTCCTCGCCGCGGCGGTCGCCACGGGCGGCCGCGTCACGATCGGCCATTGGCCGGCCGAGACGACGCAGGTCGGGGCCGATCTCGCGACGTATCTGCCCCTGTTCGGCGCCGAGGTGACGCTCGAGGGCGACCGACTCACGGTGCGCGGCACCGGCGAGATCCGCGGCGTGAATCTCGACCTCTCGACCGGTGGCGAGCTCGTGCCCGCCCTGGCGGCGCTCGCGGCACTGGCCGACGGGCCGAGCGAGTTCACCGGCATCGGCCACATCCGCCACCACGAGACCGACCGTCTCGCCGCTCTCGTGGCCGAGATCAACGGCCTCGGAGGCCGGGCCACCGAGCTCGAAGACGGCCTGCGCATCGAGCCGGCCGAGCTGCACGGCGGCGTCTGGAAGTCGTACAAGGACCACCGCATGTCGACCGCCGGTGCTCTCATCGGCCTGCGCGTCGAGGGCGTCGAGGTGCACGACATCGGTGCGACGGCCAAGACGCTGCCGCAGTTCCCCGAGCTGTGGCGCCGCATGGTCGCCGCGGCCGAGCAGGGAGCCCTGCCTGCGTGAGCTGGTGGTCCGACGCCGACGATGAGGACGAGCCGTACGGCGAGTACGACGAGTCGTCGGTGCGTGTCCGGCCGAACCCGAAGGGCAACCGACCGCGCACCAAGCAGCGGCCGGAGCACAGCGACGCGCTGACCGGGCGCGTGCTCGCCGTCGACCGCGGCCGCTATACGGTGCTTCTCGACGAGGATCAGCCGACCGAGCACCAGCTCGTGGCATCCCGCGCCCGCGAACTGCGCAAGCAGGCGATCGTCACCGGCGATCGCGTGGACGTCGTCGGCGACACGACGGGCGAGGACGGCACGCTCGCCCGCATCGTGCGCATCGGCGAGCGCACGACGCTGCTGCGCCGCTCGGCCGACGACACGGACGCCGTCGAGCGCATCATCGTCGCGAACGCCGACCAGATGCTCATCGTGATCGCGGCCGCGAACCCCGAACCGCGCGTGCGGCTCGTCGATCGCTATCTCGTGGCCGCCTACGACGCGGGCATCGAGCCGCTGCTGTGCATCACGAAGACCGACCTCGCCGACCCCGCGCCGTTCCTCGCCAACTTCGGGGCGCTCGACCACCTCACGGTGTTCACCAGCGCACGCGGCGCGATGCCGACCGCCGAGCTCGCGCAGGCGCTCGTCGGCCACACGACGGTCGCGGTGGGCCACTCGGGCGTCGGCAAGTCGACGCTCGTCAACGCGCTCGTTCCCGACGCCAATCGCGCGACGGGGCACGTGAACGTGGTCACAGGGCGCGGCCGCCACACGTCGAGCTCGACGGTCTCGCTGCGTGTTGAGACGGATGCCGGCCGCGGCTGGATCATCGACACCCCCGGCGTGCGCAGCTTCGGCCTCGGGCACGTCGACCCGGCGAACATCCTGCGCGGATTCCCCGACCTCTTTGCGATCACCGAGGAGTGCCCGCGCGGCTGCACCCACCTGCCCGACGCTCCCGACTGCGCGATCGTCGAGGCGGTGCGCGACGGCAAGCTCGGCCCGGCGGGGGCCGTGCGGCTCGACTCGCTGCAGCGGCTGCTCACGACCCTGGCGCCGAGCATCGGCGGGCAGGGCGGTCAGAGCAGCCCGGGCAGCCAGGGCGCCCCGACCGCCCAGAACATGACCGAGGAGGCGCGCTGATGGCACGCGTGACCATCGCCCACATCGCCGAGCGACTCGGCGTCTCGAAGGCCTCCGTGTCGTACGCGCTCAACGGCCAGCCCGGTGTCAGCGAGGCCACCCGCGCGAAGGTCGTCGCCATGGCGGCCGAGCTGGGCTGGCATCCCAGCTTCTCCGCTCGCGCCCTGTCGCGCTCGCGCGCCGACGCGATCGGCATGGTGCTGCGCCGCGACCCTGCGCTGCTCGGCACCGAGCCGTACTACATGCGACTGCTCGAGGGCGTCGAGGACGTGCTCTCCGAGGCCGGCCAGAGCCTGCTGCTGCGCATGGTCGGCACCACGCCCGGCCGCGACACGGCGGTCTACGAGCGCTGGGCGGGCGAGGGGCGCGTCGACGGCGTCATCGTGCTCGACCGCGCGATCGACGACCCGCGCCCGGAGCTGCTCACCCGCCTCGGTCTGCCGTTCGTGCTGCATGGCGTACTGCCGAGCACCGAGGGCACCGAGCGCATCGAAGACCAGCACCGCGACGCCGAGCTGATCGTGAGCCACCTCGCCGAGCTGGGGCACCGCCGCATCGCGCACATCACGGGGCCGCTGAGCCTCGCGCACGAGGTCGACCGGCGCGACGCCGTGCGGCAGGAGTGCGCCGTGCGCGGCATCGAGGTCGACTTCGCCGAGGCCGACTACACCTTCGACACGGCGCACACCCGCGTCACGGAACTGCTCGCCGCAGGCATCCGCCCCACCGCTCTCGTGTTCTCGAACGACGTGATGGCCGTCGCCGGCCTGCGCGCTCTCGCCGACGCCGACGCGCGCGACCTCGCCGCCGTCAGCTGGGACGACTCGATGCTGTGCCAGTACTCGTCGCCGACGATCACGTCGCTCGAGCGCTACCCCGACCGCGCCGGCCGCCGCAGTGCCGCCATGCTGCTCGAGCTGCTCGACGGCCGCAGCTGGAACACCGCGGCCCCGTCGCCGAGCACGCTCGTCGTGCGCGAGACGAGCAGGCCCGCCGCGCGCCCTTAGGGTCGAATGGTGACTTCTGCTGCACCCGCCGCTGTGCCCGGCCGCCTCGCCGTCGGGGACGCCGCTCCCCTGTTCTCGCTTCCAGACGCCTCAGGCGATGTCGTCTCGCTCGCCGATTTCGCGGGCAGGCACGTGATCGTCTACTTCTACCCCGCCGCTCTGACGCCGGCGTGCACGACGCAGGCGTGCGATTTCCGAGATGGGCTCGCGGCGCTGACGGATGCCGGCTATGCGGTGCTCGGCATCTCGAAGGACCCCGTCGCCACACTCGGGAAGTTCGCCGAGCAGGAGCACCTCAACTTCCCCGTGCTCTCGGACGAGTCGCTCGAGGTGCACCGCGCCTACGGGGCGTGGGGCGAGAAGCAGCTGTACGGCAAGACCGTCACGGGGGTGCTGCGTTCGACGTTCGTGGTCGGGCCCGACGGCGTGCTCGAGCACGCGCTCTACAACGTGAAGGCGAAGGGCCACCTGGGGATGCTGCGCAAGAAGCTCAAGCTCGCGTAGCCGGCTCGCGCCGCAGCGCCCGCGTGACCCCGGGCGTGAAGGCGAGCACGAGCCCCGCGAGGCCGAAGACGAGCAGCACCGCGCCCACGAGCGGTCCGGCCAAGAGACCCTGCATGGCGCCGATGCCGACGACCAGCTGGATCAGCTGCCAGACGATCGCGAGACCGCGTGCCCAGCGCTTGACGAGCCACACTCCTGTGGCGGCGAGACCGACCCACAGGAATCCGATCACCAGACAGGCGATGTAGGCGAAGCCGTCCGCTTCGAATTCCGCCCCATGGGCCGCGAACTGCACTATGGTGAGTGCGGTTGCAGCGAGCACCAACGCCGCTTCGACGCTCAGCACGACCGCAAGGGCAGTCACCGCACCGCGGGAACCCTTATCAGACGTGGGTTTCAGGCTGGTGTTCACAGTGTTATCCCACTCAAAACTCTTGATCTGACTCTGGCCCCCATGGGAGGATACAGGGGTCCGGTTAATCGCTCACGGGGCTGTGGGCAGGTCAAATATCCCCACGATCTTCGGCCCTGATCCGGTCGTCATCAATGCCGACGAGGCGAACCCGAACCGTCTCCGTCTGCTTTCTTGCAACAAAAGGAGCATCCCCATGGACTGGCGCGACAAGGCCGCTTGCCTCACTGCTGACCCTGAGCTGTTCTTCCCGGTCGGCAACACGGGCCCTGCCGTCGACCAGATCGAGAAGGCGAAGCAGGTCTGCGGCCGCTGCCCCGTCACCGAGGTCTGCCTGCAGTACGCCCTCGAGACCGGCCAGGACTCGGGTGTCTGGGGCGGTCTCTCCGAAGACGAGCGTCGTGCGCTGAAGCGCCGCGCCGCTCGCGCCCGCCGCTCGGCGTAGCCCGCGACGGCGCCGCGGTGCGCGGCCCGCGGCACCGCCGCCCGCGCACCTGCCGTTGCGGTCAGCCCGCGGCACCCGCCCCGCTGGTCAGGAACCGCAGCGGGATCTCGACCGTCACCTCGGTGCCTGCGCCCATCATGGTGTGCCAGTCGATCGATCCGCCGAGCTCGCCCTGAATCAGGGTGCGCACGATCTGCGTTCCGAGACCTGCACCGACCTTGCCTTCGGGCAGACCCGTGCCGTCGTCGACGATCTTCACCGTCAGCTGCTCTTCGTTGCGCTCGGCGATGATCTGCACCTCGCCGGACCGGTCGGCGAGGCCGTGCTCGACGGCGTTCGTCACCAGTTCGGTGAGCGCGAGGGCGAGCGGCGTGGCCGCCTCGCTCGGCAGCACCCCGAAGCGCCCCTTCTTGACCGGCCGCACCGAGGTGTTGTGACCTGCGGCGACCTCGGCGACGAGCAGCAGCACCCGCTCGAAGACGTCGTCGAAGTCGACCGCCTGCGCGAGCCCCTCTGACAGCGTGTCGTGCACCACCGCGATCGCGGCGACGCGGCGCTGCGCCTGGCCCAGAGCATCCTTCGCCTCGTCGGAGTGCGAGCGCCGCGCCTGGATGCGCAGCAGCGACGCCACTGTTTGCAGGTTGTTCTTGACGCGGTGGTGGATCTCGCGGATCGTCGCGTCCTTCGTGATCAGCTCGCGCTCCTGGTGGCGCATCTCGGTGACGTCGCGCACCAGCACGATCGCGCCGACCCGCTCGCCGCGGTTCCGGATCGGGATCGCGCGCAGCGAGACCGTCACGCCGCGCACGTCGATGTCGGTGCGCCACGGTGCGCGCCCGGTGACGACGAGGGGCAGGGATTCGTCGAAGTTGGTGTGACCGGTCAGAAGACGCGTCGTCACCTCGGCCAGGGACTCGCCCTCGAGCTCTTCCGTGAAGCCGATGCGGTTGAACGCCGACAGCGCATTGGGGCTCGCGAAGGTCGTGATGCCCTCGACGTCGAGGCGGATCAGTCCGTCGGAGGCACGCGGAGCGCCGCGCCGCGGCCCGCTCGGCGCCCCGAGGTCGGGGAAATCGCCCGTCGCGATCATCCCGAACAGGTCGTTCGCGCAGTCGTTGAAGGTGAGCTCCTGCCGCCCGGGGGTGCGCGCCTCGCTCAGGTTGGTGTGGCGCGTGAGCACCGCGATCGGGGAATCCGTGGTCTTCGCACTGCCCGAGCCGAGGCGGCGCAGCACGGGTACGGCGCGAACCCGCGTCGGCGTCTCTTCGTACCATTCAGGGGCGCTCGAGTCGACGATGCGGCCGGTCTCGAACGCCTCGCTCACCTGCGTGCGCCATTCGGGGCGGATCTTCTGGCCGACGATGTCGCGATAGAACAGCGTCGCCGCGCTCGACGGGCGCGAGTGCGCGACGGCGATGAATCCGTCTTCCGTCGGCACCCACAGCACGATGTCGGCGAACGCGAGATCGGCGAGCAGCTGGGCGTCGCCGACGAGCATGTGCATCCACTCGATGTCCTCGGGGGTGGAGCGCCCGTGGGCGATGACGAGGTCACTGAGGGTCGACACGCGTCAAGTCTAGAGCGGGGCGGGATGCCGGCACCGGCGCGCTCACGTGCGGGCGCGCTCGCTTCGGCCGCGCTCCCCGGCGGCGCTTCGCAGGTTCCGCCGTGGGCAGGCCGAGCAGCGTTCCGTGCGTGAAGTCGCGGATCGCCTCGCGCGCAGGCGACCGTGGCGCTGCTGCCGCGAGCGGGGCCGCCGCGAGCATCGCCGCGTCGAACGCCGGGGCGTCGTCGGGGATCAGCGCTGCGGGCACCACTCCCCCGAAGCGCTGCAGCGCGCCCGTCACCTGACCGGCCGGGTTCCCGCCCAGCACGCTCGCGCGCACCCGGTTGACCACGAGGTGGTGGCGCGCGCGAGGAGCCGCCGCCACGGCATCCGTCTGCCCGCGCAGGAGGCGCGACAGCCCGAGCGGGTCTGCGAGCCCGACGGAGACGAGCTGCGTCGTGTGCTCGAGGGCGGTGAGGGTCGCCGCGTTGCGGCGCGGCGCGAACAGGTCGCTCGCGATCTCTTCGTCTGCCTCGAGATTGAAGCCGACGTCGACGACGACGTGGTCGACCCAGCCCGCGACGGTGTCGATGACGCGGCCCACCCGCTCGCCGCTGAGCTCGGGCCAGCGGCTCGGCCGGGCGATGCCGGTGAGCACGGCGAGGGCCCCGGTCGGCATCGGGACGTACTGTGCGACGCGGTCGAACTCGGCGCGGGTGAGTGCGTCGTTTCCCGCCAGGCGGCACGCGGCGGCGAACCCCGGCGTCTCGTCGAGCAGGCCGAGCCACGGGGCGACTGCGCCGCCGTAGCTGTCGGCGTCGATGAGGGCGATCGTGCCGCCGGTCAGGGCGAGTTCGGTGGCGAGCTGGATCGCGAGCGACGTTCGGCCCGGCGCGCCCGTCGGGCCCCACACCGCGATGACGGATGCCTCACGAGCCGGGCCCTGCGACGAGCCTGCCTCGCCCGCGGCGTCGGCACGCGGCACCGCACGCGAGGTGAGCAGCTGCTCGAGCTCGGCCCAGCTCGACGGCTCGGGCAGCACCTCGCCGGCGCCGGCGCGTGCCGCGACCTCGCGCTCGTCGGCGGTCTGGGCGAGCACGACGAGCCGCGTGCCGGTCGCCTGCGCCGCCGCGCGCAGCTCGGGTGTCAGCCGCGCGCGCGTCGCCGAGACGACCGCGAGGTCGATCTCATGTGCGGCAAGCGCTGTCGACAGCTCGCCCGCGGTCTGCACCCGCGCGACGACGGCATGGCCGGCCTGCAGCGCGCCGGGCAGCAGGGCGTCTTCCGTGCGCCGATCGAGACTGAGGGCGAGCTGTGCCATCGCTGTTGCCGCCTGCTCAGGCGCCCGCGGGAAGCACGGTGATGTCGTCGCCGTTGGCGAGCGACTCGAGCAGCTGCGCGGTCGAGTCCTTGGGGACGCGCACTTCCACCGCGACCCCGCCGGACGCCCCGAGCCCCGAATCGCGCACCACCCGCACCACGGTGCCGTCGGGCACGAGCACGCGCGGCGCGCCGAACTTCGGTGCCCCGGCGCCCTCGCCGGTGGCCTCAGCCGACCAGACGTCGACCGCGCTGCCGACGTCGATCGAGGCGGGCAGCTCGCCGTCGACGCTGATCACGACGCTCGTCTCGCGCTGGGCGGAGGCCGCGCCGAGCGCGCCGACCGGCACGAGCTCGCCGGCGGCGATCGTGCGGGTCACGACGGTGTCGGCCTGCGGGCGCGCGCTCAGATAGGCAGAGGATGCCTTCCCGAGCCGCACCCGCACGCCCACCAGGTCTTTCGCCGAGACCTCGTCGCCCGCCGCGAGAGCATGCCGTGCGGCGAACACCTCGACGCTGCGGTCGGAGGCCGCGACGAGCCCGGCGACGCCCGCCACCGAGGCGACGACGAGCACGATGCCGAGCAGGAAACGGGGCTCGCGCCAGGCGGGGCGCGGCCGAGGCACGGGGCTTGGCGAGCTCATGCCCCAATGGTGGCGAATCCGCAAGCCCCCGGCGAAAGTTATCCACAGTGGCACCGGCCGCGCGCAATGGTCGACACAATGGATGACATGACCTTCCACTCCGCAGGCGACGCCGCGCGTTTTCTGACGACGGCCGACTGTGCGGAGATCCTCAATGTCGAGGTCGCCGACGTCACGGCCCTTCTCGAGACGGGCGAGCTTCCGGCGATCAAGGTCGGCGCGCAGTGGCGCATCGAGCGCGAGGTGCTCGAGTCGTACATCGCGAGCCTCTACGAGGACCAGCGCCGCCGTGCCCTGTGGGAGCAGTCGGACTTCGCGAGCCTCGCCGAGTTCTCGGGCGGTTCGCCGCTGTCCTCCGGCGACTGACGGCGCGGGGGCAGCACGGCGTCAGAGCCGCAGCAGGCTGACCGCGGGCAGCGCGATGATGCGGTGCTCGAGCACGCTCGACGCGCGGCGCGCCGCACCCCGCTCATGCACCGCGAGGTCGAGGTGATCGGCGCCGACCCGGTCGATCGTTCCGTGCACCGGTGCGGGCTCGGCGCGGCTCAGCACGTCGAGCGGCACGCGGCGCCGGGCGAGATCCCGCAGCACCACCCCGATGCCGATCTTGGCGGTGAGCGCCCCCTGCGCGGGCGGCGCCTGCTCAGGCATCCGCTCTCTGCTCGCCATCACCTGCGCCGACGACAACGCGACCGACGCGATCGCCGCGATCGGAACCACGCACCCGCCGCCGCCCGGCAGGTCTGCCGCGAGCCAGTCGCGGCCGACCGTCACCGGTGACACATCGATCGCGGAGCCATCGATGAGGCGCAACCGGATGCCTGCACCGGCGCGACCGGCAACGGAGGCCAACCGCTCGCGCAGGCTCGTGCGCGCCGCCCGCAGCCGCTCTTCCTCGCCGCGCTGCTGCGCGCCCTCTGCGGCCAGCTGGGACTCGAGCTGGGCCTCGAGATCGTCGAAGAGCAGGTCGAAGCGCATGCGCCGACGCTAGCCGCCCGCGTCACACGGCGAAAAAGTTATCAACAATCCAAGATTTTGCTGGCGCCGGGCGCGTGACCCGTGAAAGGGTCACAAGCACTCGACAAGACGAGCGTCGAGTCGCACTGGTTTTGGGGGAACGATGGCGAACGCACAGCGCCAGGAACGCTTCGATGTCGACGACTACTTCGGGGTCCAGCGCACAGCCGATCTGCCCGACCCCGAGCCGCTCATCACGAACCTGACTCGCTGCGTGATCGAGATCCTGGCGGGGGCTCGCGAGCTCGAGCAGATCGCGCGGTGGATCAGCGACGAGGTCTACACGCGCCTGCAGCGACGGGTCAGCCTGGCTGCGCGGTCGCGAGCCCTCAAGCGCACTCCGGCGCAGCGGCCGCGGCTCACGATCCTGTCGATCCGCACCTTCGAGCCCGACGCGGGCATCGTCGAGGCGACCGTCATCGTGCAGATGCCGCAGCGGGTGCGCGCCGTGGCGCTGCGCCTCGAAGGCCTCGACTCGCGCTGGCGCGCGACCTCGATCTCCGTGCTCTGACCGCGCGAGGTTCGCCGCCGCGCCCGTTCGGCTCGCCAGAGTGCCCGTTCGGCGCGGCGCTGGGGCCATCCGGCGCGCCACGGTCCCCGTCCCGCGGCCCACAGCGCCCATTCGGCGCGGCCGTGCGCCCGTTTGGCGTGGTGCTGTGGCCGAACGGCACTTCTGCGTCCGAAGCAGCGGGCACAACTGCGCCGAACGGGCACCACGGCCGGTTCCTGTCAATCACCCGCGCGATTGCGGCGACGCGCGGGCGCGGGCGCTGATCAGCGCTTGCGGTTCTGGGCGCGGCGCTGAGCGCGGTTCTGCGGCTCGTCGGCGGCGGCAGCGGCGTCCGTGCGCTGGCCGAAGGCCCCGCGGGCGCCACCCTGCTGAGCTGCGGGAGCCTGCTGGTCACCCTGCTGCAGCTCGCGGCGTCGCGCGGCACGCTCGGCACGCTCAGAGGCGGCCCGATCGACCTGACCGCCCTGGTTGCGCACCTCGACGCCGCCCGAGTCGCTCGGCGCGGAGTACGACAGACCCTGCTGGGCGTCGCCCTGGTCGAGGCCCTTCGCCGCGACGCCCGAGACCTCGCCGGAGGCCTGCGTCACCTCGACCTCGAGGTTGAACAGGAATCCGATCGACTCTTCGCGAATCGCGCCCATCATCTGCTGGTACATCGCGAAGCCCTCGCGCTGGTACTCGACCAGCGGGTCGCGCTGCGCCATGGCGCGCAGGCCGATGCCGTCCTTCAGGTAGTCCATCTCGTAGAGGTGGTCGCGCCAGCGGCGGTCGATCACCGAGAGCACGACGCGGCGCTCGAGCTCGCGCATCGCGGGCGAGCCGAGCTGCTCCTCGCGGCGCTGATAGGCGACGTGCGCGTCGGAGAGGATCTCGCGGCGCATGAACTCGCGGTTGATGCGGCCCTTCGAGCCGGCCTCTGCCACGACCTCGTCGATCGTGATGCCGACGGGGTACAGGGTCTTCAGCTCACTCCAGAGCGCGTCGAAGTCCCAGTCGTCGCCGTTGCCCTCGCCGGTGTGCTGGTCGAGCACCTCGTCGATGACGTCGTCGAGGAACTTCTGCACGCGCTCGTGCAGGTCGTCGCCCTCGAGGATGTGCCGGCGGTCGGCGTAGATCGCCTCGCGCTGGCGGTTCAGCACGTCGTCGTACTTGAGGACGTTCTTGCGGATCTCGGCGTTGCGGCTCTCGACCTGCGCCTGGGCGCTGCGGATCGCACGCGACACGAGCTTCGACTCGATTGCAAGATCATCGGGCGTCGAGGCTCGGCCGAGCAGCGACTCGGCGGCGCCCGCGTTGAACAGGCGCATCAGGTCGTCGGTCAGCGACAGGTAGAAGCGGCTCTCGCCGGGGTCGCCCTGGCGGCCGGAGCGACCGCGCAGCTGGTTGTCGATTCGGCGCGACTCGTGGCGCTCGGTGCCGAGCACGTAGAGACCACCGGCCTCGCGCACCTTGTCGGCTTCCTCAGAGGCCGCCGCCTTGAGCTTCTCGAAGGTCTCGTCCCACGCGGCCTGGTACTCCTCGGGCGTCTCTTCAGGCGAGAGCCCGCGCGAGTTCAGCTCGGCGACAGTGAGGAACTCGACGTTGCCGCCGAGCATGATGTCGGTGCCTCGACCGGCCATGTTGGTCGCGACGGTCACCGACCCGAGCCGCCCGGCCTGCGCGATGATCGCGGCCTCACGGGCGTGGTTCTTCGCGTTCAGCACCTCGTGGCGCACGCCGCGCTTGGCGAGCAGGCGCGAGAGGTACTCGCTCTTCTCGACCGAGGTGGTGCCGACGAGCACGGGCTGGCCGCTCTCGTGGCGCTTCACGATGTCTTCGACGACCTGCGCGAACTTGACCTCTTCGTTCTTGTAGACGAGGTCGGGCATGTCCTTGCGAATCATCGGCTTGTTGGTCGGAATGACGACGACGCCGAGCTTGTAGGTCGACATGAACTCGGCCGCCTCGGTCTCGGCGGTACCGGTCATGCCCGACAGCTTCTTGTACAGGCGGAAGTAGTTCTGCAGCGTGACGGTCGCGAGGGTCTGGTTCTCCGCCTTGACCGGCACGCCCTCCTTCGCCTCGATCGCCTGGTGGATGCCCTCGTTGTAGCGGCGGCCCATGAGGATGCGGCCGGTGTGCTCGTCGACGATGAGCACCTCGTCGTTCATGACGACGTAGTCCTTGTCGCGCTTGAACAGCGCGCTCGCCTTGATGGCGTTGTTGAGGAACGAGATCAGCGGGGTGTTCGCCGACTCGTACAGGTTGTCGATGCCGAGGTAGTCCTCGACCTTGGCGATGCCGGGCTCGAGCACGCCGACGGTGCGCTTCTTCTCGTCGACCTCGTAGTCCTCACCCGGCACGAGGCGGGTGGCGAGCCGCGCGAACTCGGTGAACCACCGGTTCGCCTCGCCCGATGACGGACCCGAGATGATGAGCGGCGTGCGCGCCTCGTCGATGAGGATCGAGTCCACCTCGTCGACGATCGCGAAGTTGTGGCCGCGCTGGACCATGTCGGATGCCTGCCACGCCATGTTGTCGCGCAGGTAGTCGAAGCCGAACTCGTTGTTCGTGCCGTAGGTGATGTCGGCGGCGTACTGCTCGCGGCGCTCTTCAGGCGTCTGGCCGGCGAGGATCACGCCGGTCGTCATGCCGAGGGCTCGGTAGACGCGGCCCATCAGCTCGCTCTGGTAGCTCGCGAGGAAGTCGTTGGTGGTGACGACGTGCACGCCGCGGCTCGGGATCGCGTTGAGGTACGCGGCGGTCGTGGCGACGAGCGTCTTTCCCTCACCGGTCTTCATCTCGGCGATGTTGCCGAGGTGCAGCGCCGCGCCACCCATGATCTGCACGTCGAAGTGGCGCATGCCGAGCACGCGACGCGCCGCCTCTCGAACGGCGGCGAACGCCTCGGGCAACAGGTCGTCGAGGGTCTCGCCCTCGGCGTACCGCTCGCGCAGCTCGACGGTCTCGTTCTTCAGCTCGTCGTCGGTGAGCTCTTTGAAGTCGTCTTCGAGAGCATTGACCGCGCGCGCATAGCCTTCGAGCTTGCGCAGCAAGCGGCCTTCGCCGACGCGCAGGACCTTTTCCAGGACAGATGCCACTGACGAACTCCACTTGTTCGGGACCGGGGAATCCTCGCAAGTCTAGACGCACGGGGTTAACGGGGCTCCCAGGCGGCGCACTGACACGAAAGGGGCGGCGGATGCCCCAGGCATCCGCCGCCCGAAATGGAAATGCGCTACTTGACGGACTCGAGCTTGCGCGCGGCGGTCGCGGCCTCTTGCAGCTCATCCGCGTTGTCGTCGAGCTGGATCACGCCGTAGTCCCAGCCCTTGCGGCGATAGACCACGCTCGGCCGGCCGGTCTCCGCGTCGATGAAGAGGTAGAAGTCGTGCCCGACGAGCTCCATGTAGTAGAGCGCGTCGTCGACCGTCATCGGAACGGACGCGAAGGTCTTCGTGCGGATGACGACGGGGCAGTACTCGTCCTTCTCCTCCTCGGCGGCCTCGGACTGCACCGGAACCGCTCCGGTCGCGAGCTGGGTGAGCGTGTTGCCAGAGATCGGCGTCACGTCGGTCTGCGAGAACGCGCCGCTCGCCGCATCATGCAGCGAGGTCGGCCGGTGGGCGCCACCGCGGTGCACCTTGCGGCGGTCCTTCGCGCGACGCACGCGCTCGAGCAGCCGGCCGATGGCGATGTCGAAAGCCGCGTACTTGTCGCTGGCTGTCGCCTCTGCGCGAACCACCGGCCCACGCCCGACGAGCGTCAGCTCGACCCGATCATCCCCAGGCGTTCCGTTGCGCGCGGCGAGGCGGGACAGCTTGATCTCGAAGACAAGAGCTCGCTCGGCCAGGTGAGACACCTTCTCGGCCTTCTCGGTCACGTACTCGCGAAAACGGTCCGTGATCTGGGCGCCGCGTCCGACGATGTCGATTTCCATCGCAACCTCCTGTTCGCGGTGCGTTCCCTCCGACGTCGCCGGTGGGTGGAGCCGCACCTGCTATGTGCCGACCAACCTAGTTGCGGGCACTGGCGATGTCACGAGCATTTTCTTCAGATTTCGGCACCCGCTTTCAGCTTCGGACCGCGCTTCGCGGTGCGCGCCACGGCCACGACGCCGAGCACCGTGTGACCGGCTTCGCGAAAGGCCCGGTCAGCTTCCAATACGGTCGCGCCGGTCGTCACGATGTCATCGACGAGCAGCACGAAGCGACCGCGTGGGCCCGGTCTGACTGTCAGCGATTCCGCACGATTGGCGAATCGCGATGTGGTATCTAAGTTGGATTGATCTTGCGTCTGTCGGGTTGGGCGCAGCAGGCGGCTGTCTGCGAAGCCGGCGCGGCGCAGCAGCAGGGGCACGTGCCGGTAGCCGCGGCGGCGGAACGCGGCGCGCGAGCTCGGGATCGCCGCGAGCTCGACGCGGCCGCGCGCCTCGCGGGGCGCTTCGGCGAGCGCCGCGTGCAGTACGCGACTCAGCACCGCGGCAAGCGCAGGTGCGGCATCCGTTCTGCCGCCGTCTTTGAAGGCGAGCAGGATGCTTCGCGCGACTCCCCCGTAGTCGACGGCGCGCCACACCGGCAGCTCGGTGCCGTCTGCCCGCCGCAGGGTCTCGCGCACGGGCGCGGCCGCCGCGAGTTCGGCGCGGCACGCCGCACACAGACCGCGGTCGGGGGCGCCGCAGCCGGCGCACTCCGTCGGTGCGAGCACGGCCCAGGCATCCAGCAGCGCCTCACGCACGACCGCCCACATAGCCAGCGATCCTGCCCGACTCGCGGCGGCGACGCGGCGAGCGGCCCCGCCCCTGTGGAGAACCGCTAACCGCGGCCCTGCTGCGTCGCGAGCACCTGCACCCCGGTCGACACGGTCTGCCAGCCGTTGCCCGCCGGGGTCTCGAGCGAGCCGTTCGACGTCAGCACCCAGAGTTGTGAGGACGGGTTGCCGGCCGCGATCACGGCGGCGCCCGCCGGACCGCTCGTCGTGTCTGACAGCAGGCCGCCGAGCTGCTGCGTGACGATCGCCGTGCCGCCCTGCGGGCTGACACCGAGCACAGCGACGGTGAGCTCGTCGCTCCAGGTCAGGCTGATGCCCGACGACAGGCCGAGGCCGCCCAGGTCGACGGGCTCGCCGAGGCGCGTCGGGTGGCCCGTCGCGTCGCGCACGATGCCGGCCACCATCAGGTGCGACTGCCCGTCGGTCGTTCCGATCAGCGCCGCGAGGCGCGTGCCGTCGCGCGAGACCGCGAACGAGAGCAGCTGGCGCGCGTCCGGCCATGCGGCCTTCAGGGTCGCGGTGGCGCCGTCGCCGGCCGAGACTGCGAACGGCGCGCTCGCGTCGGTAGTCGCCGACCAGACGATGCGATGGCTGTCGATCGACGGGGCCACCAGCCCGTGCCGGTCGTCGACCCGCACCGGGTGCGAGAGCGCGTCGGATGCTGCGTAGACGGACCCGTCCGCCAGTGCCGCGGCTGCTCCGCCGTCGGCGGTCACCGTGGCCGCCGTCGGGTGCAGCGACTCGAGCTGGTCGGCCACCCCGCCCAGCGGGACGACCGACTTCCCTGACAGGAATCCGAACTTGCCCGAGCGCAGCACGAGGGGGTTCGCCGCGACCGCCGGGTTCTGCACGGCGCTCGTCGCCCCGCTCACGTCCTGGCCAACGCCGCCGATCGTCAGATCGACCGAGGACGCGCTCGTGCCGAGGCTCTCGGTGAGCTGCTCGCCCATGCGGTTGAGGGTGGGCGCGTCGGCCGCCGCCGCGACGGAGTTCAGCGCCACCTGCGCGGTGCCGCCGGCGACGACGACGGAGCCGCTCGCGAGCTGTGCCCCCTTGGGGAAGGCCGTCACGACGGCATCCTGCAGCCACGGCGACGGGCCGGCGAGCAGCGCCTTCGCGATGCGCGTGGCGATCGTCGTGCGCGACGACGGGAACCACCGCAGGTCGGGAACGAGGAAGCTGTAGTCGGGGCTGTAGAAGTACAGCGGGTGCGGGCTGAAGACGTTCTGGAACTGGTCGGAGTCGATCACGATGCCGGGCGGCGCCTGCGAGATGCGCCACTGGCCGTGCTCTTTCACGAAGCTGTAGTTGAGCGGCACGGGCGCCTGGGAGTCGGCAGCGCGGTAGTCGCCGGTCTGGTCGATGAAGGCCTGCGGGGTGATCTCGAGCTTGAGCTGCGTCGAGCTGCCGCCGTCGTCCACCGTGCGCTGCGCTGCGCGGTCGACCGTCACCGAGGCGTCCGGGTTCCACTGGCTGCGGAACGACGACGAGAGGAACTGGCGGGCGATCTGATAGCCCGCCTCGGGGCTCACCGCGGCCTGGATGAAGCCGTTCAAGATCTGCTGCTTCGACTCGCCGTCGCCCGGGCCGAGTGGCAGGTAGTCCACCTGGCCGAACGGGTTGTCCTGCGCAGACACCGCGCCGCCGCGCGTTACGGCGCCGTCGCGCGGGATGGTCGCGCAGGCGGCGAGAACGGATGCCGCGAGCGCGGCGATCACGACGAGAATCCCCCGGCGCCAGAGCTTCATGAGACCACCTCTTCCGCATCGGCGGGCGGCAGCGGGATGGGCGACTCGCCGACCAGCCGGCCACTGCCCCGCGGCAGGGTGAGCCGGAAGCAGGAGCCCTCGCCCGGCCGCGACCACACGTCGAGCACGCCGCCGTGCACGAGCGCGTCCTCCTGCGAGATCGCGAGGCCGAGACCCGTGCCGCCGATGGTGCGCTGACGGGACGGGTCGGCGCGCCAGAACCGGTCGAAGACGTGGCCGACGTCGCTCTCACTCATGCCCATGCCGTGATCGCGCACCGCGATGGCGACCGCGCCCTGGCTGCTGTCGACGATGATGTCGATGGGCTTGGCCTCGCCGTGTTCGATCGCGTTGCCGACGAGATTGCGGATGACGCGGCGGATGCGCCGCGGATCCATCTGCACCTCGGCGTAGCCGCCTGGGGCCGTCAGCCGCAGCTCACTGCCGTGCGCGTGCGCGAGCGGCTGGAACTCGTCGATCGCGTCCTCCGCCAGCTTCACGAGGCTCGACGACTCGAGCTCGAGCGAGACAGAGCCCGCGTCGTAGCGGCTGATCTCGAGCAGGTCTGAGAGCAGCACGTCGAAACGCTCGACCTGCGTGTGCAGCAGCTCGGCGGTGCGGGTGGTCGTCTCGTCGAAGCCGTCTTTGCGGTCGTAGAGGTGCTCAGAGGCCAGGCGGATGGTGGTCAACGGCGTGCGCAGCTCATGTGAGACATCCGACACGAATCTCTGCTGCAGCTGCGAGAGCGTCGCGAGCTGCGTGATCTGCCGCTGCAGGCTGTCGGCCATCGCGTTGAACGAGCGGGCGAGCGAGGTGAAGACGTCTTCGCCGTTCTCGGGCAGGCGCACCTCGAGGTCTCCGGCGGCGAGTCGGCGGCTGGTGGCCGCCGCGAGCTGGATCGGCGCCACGACGAAGCGCACCACGACGAAGGTGAGCGCCCCGATCAGCAGGATCAGGGCGAGCCCGGCGAGCACGAGGGTGCGCTGCACGAAGTTCAGGGTCTGCTCCGCATCGCTCAGGTCGTAGCCGAGGAAGAGCTGGTAGGTGCCTGCGGTCGGCAGCTGGATCTGGGTGCCGATGATGACGCCCGGGTGCGTCGCGTTCGCCGCCCCGCCGTCGACGGGCAGCGCGACCGACTGCGAATAGAGGGTGTCGGGCGACTTGGCGACCGCAGCGGCCAGGTCGTTCGAGATGAGGCTCTGGCTCATGCCGCCCGCCGTGTAGTCGGTGGGCGCCTGCGGGTCGGGCTGCTGGCCCGGCTTGCGGATGAAGGCGAGCATGCGGCTCGAGGATGCCCCCTGAACGGCGGTCTTCACGGTCTGCCCGAGCCCGAGCACCGTCGCCGGGTCGCTCGCGTCGGTCGCATCGAGGGTGGCCTGCACCTGCTGCTGAGCGCGGCCCGCGTCGTGCAGCGCCTGGTCGAGGCGGGACTGGTAGAGGTCGTTACCGACGGTGTAGGAGATGACGAGGCCGGTGACGAGGATCGCGACGCCCGACAGGCAGATCGTGATCAGCACGGTGCGGAACTGCAGCGAGCGCGCCCAGGCGCGGGCGATGGCGGCCGGCCACTCCGACGGGTGGCGCCACCACGCCGCCGTCATGCGCAGGGCCGCCGTGGTCATGGGTGGATTGTAGGTCCGGGGTGCTTGCCGTTCGCCGGGCCGCTTCGGCTCGGCGAACGCACCCAGGCGCTCTAAGCCGTCGCGCCCGCGCGGTAGCCGACGCCGCGCACGGTCTGCACGATGCGCGGGTTGTCGGGGTCGTGCTCGACCTTCGCGCGCAGGCGCTGCACGTGCACGTTCACGAGCCGGGTGTCTGCCTTGTAGTGGTAGCCCCAGACCTGCTCGAGCAGCATCTCGCGCGTGAACACCTGCTGCGGCTTGTTCGCGAGCGCGAGCAGCAGATCGAACTCGAGTGGCGTGAGGTTGATCCGGGTGTCGCCGCGGCGCACCTCGTGCGCCGCCACGTCGATCACGAGGTCGCCGACTGACACCGAAGGGGTCGTCGCGCCGGCGTTCGACGGCCGCAGACGGGCGCGCACTCGGGCGACCAGCTCTTTCGGGTTGAAGGGCTTCACCATGTAGTCGTCGGCGCCCGACTCGAGGCCGCGCACCACGTCTGCCGTGTCGGACTTGGCCGTCAGCATGATGATGGGCACGCCGGATGCCGCGCGGATGCGCTCGGCCACCTCGATGCCGTCGAGGCCGGGCAGCATCAGGTCGAGCAGCACGAGATCAGGATTCGACTGCCGGAAGGCATCGACCGCCTGGGCGCCGTCGGCGCAGAACACCGGGTCGAAGCCTTCGCTGCGCAGGACGATGCCGATCATCTCCGCCAGCGCGGTGTCGTCGTCGACAACCAGGATTCGTGTGGTCATTTGTCCCCAGATCACGCCGGAGAATTCGGGTCTCCGGGCTCCTGGTTCTCTAGGGTACTGGTTATGAGCGATCAGACCGCCTGGCGGCCACCCCAGTACGGGGCTGCGCCCGCCTGGTCGCCACCGCCGAAGCCCGGCCTGATTCCCCTGCGGCCCTTGACCTTCGGCCAGCTGCTCGGCACGCCGTTCCAGGTGCTGCGCCGCAACACCGGCGCCCTGTTCGGAGCCGCGATTCTGATCCAGGTGATCGTCCTGCTCGGGTCGCTGTTGATCGTGGGCGGCGCGACGGCGTGGCTCATCTACCGCACCGCCCAGGCGAGCGACGCCGACAGAGACGCCGTCATGGCGGGCGGCATCGCCGCCGTCATCCTCGCCGCGCTCATCACGGTCGCGCTCAGCGTGCTCGCCGGCGGCGTGCTGCAGGGCATCGTCGTCATCGACGTCGCGAACGGCGTGCTTGGCCACAAGCCGCGCGCGGCCCAGCTCTGGCACGCGACCCGCGGGCGCCGCTGGGCTCTCGCCGGCTTCATCGTGCTCGTGGGGCTCGCGCTGCTCGTCGGCCTCGCCGTGCTCGGCGGCATCGTGGCCGCGATCGTGATCCCGGGGGCGACGCAGGGCGGCGGCGGGGGCGGCGCCCTCATCGCCGTCGGCGTCCTCGTCGGACTGGTCGGCGGCGCGGGGTTCGCGGTGCTGTGGGCCTGGCTGTGGGGCAAGACCTCGCTTGCGGCATCCGCCATCATGCTCGAGCGGCTCGGAATCCGCGCCGCCATCGCCCGCTCGTGGCGCCTCAGCCGCGGCGGCTTCTGGCGCGTCTTCGGGTCGCAGATCCTCGTGATCATGATCTGCGCGGTCGCGACCCAGATCGTCAGCACGCCGATCTCGTTCGTCTTCGAGTTCGCGTTCAGTGCCGCGTTCCCCACCGGCACGCCGTCGTCGCTGACCGGCGTCGACACCGCTTCGCTCGTGATCGCCGCCGTCTCGTACGGCGCCCTGATGCTGTTCTCGCTCGTCGTTGGGGCGATCACGAACGTCATCCAGTCCGCCACGGGCGCCGTCGTCTACATCGATCAGCGGATGCGCCGCGAGGGCCTCGACCTCGTGCTGACGCGCTTCGTCGAAGACCGGCAGGCCGGGCGCCCGCTCGGCGATCCGTTCGCGACACCGCAGTTCACGACGCCGCCGTTCGCCGCGCCGCCGCAGTACGGCCCGCCGCAGCCGCCCTACCCGCCCCAGGCGTGGTGAGCTTCACCGCAGGGGTCAGCGGCCCGCCGCTCACGCCCGACGACGACACCGCCCGGCGCTGGCTCACGAATGAGCTGAGCAAGCCCGAGTACGCCTCTGCGCGGCCCAACTGGTTCGACCTGGTGAGCCAGCGCATCGCCGAGTGGTTCGGCTCGCTGCACGTCAAGGGCGTGGGCGGCCCGTCGGGCTTGTGGCTCGCGGTGATCCTCGCCGCGATCGTGCTCGTGATCATCGTCCTCGCGTTCCTGCGCTACGGGCGGCCCCGGCTGAACCGTCGCCGCAGCGCCGACCGCCTCGGCGGCGAGGTGGCCGACACCCGCACGGCCGACGAGCTACGCGCGGCGGCCGACCGCGCCGCGGCGCAGGGCGACTGGTCGCTCGCGGTGCTCGAGCGCTTCCGCGCGATCGCGGCGTCGCTGGCCGAGCGCACGGTGATCTCCGTGCGGCCGGGCACCACGGCGCACGAGGTCGCGCTCGAGGCATCCGTCGTCTTCCCCGCGGAGGGCGCGCCCCTGCGCGACGCGGCCGACACTTTCGACGGCGCGCGCTATCTCGGCCGCCCTCAGGACGGCGCGGCGCACGAGCGCCTGCGCGCGCTCGATGAGCGGCTGCGACGCGCGACCCCTCAGTTCGCGGCGAACGCTGAGGCGGTCGCGCAATGACGACCACAACGACAGGGCCGGATGCCTCGCAGGCGCGTGCCGGTCAGGCATCCGCCCCCGTCCTCACTCCCACGCTCCGCCAGCGCCTGCGCGCGTCGCGCGGCCGGTTCATCATCGGCGCGATCATCGTGGTCGTCGCGATTCTCGGAGTGCTGATCGCGGGCCAGTCCGCGCAGCAGCGCCCCGCCCTCGACCCCGACAGCGCGACGCCGACGGGCGCAAAGGCCCTCGTCTCGGTGCTGCGCGACCACGGCGTCGACGTGCGCGCCGCCTCGAGCCTCGACCAGGCGGGCCGCGCCGCCGCCGGAGTGGCGCCCGACGACCTGACGATCGCGCTCTTCGACCCGAACGGATTCCTCGCGCCGGCGAAGCTCGCAGCCGACGACCGGCTCGACGCGCGCACGGTGCTGATCGACCCGGCCAAGAGCACCGAGAAGGCGATGCGGGCGACCGGGCGCGACGTCGCCGTCATCAGCACCCCCACCGTGCTCGAGAACGAGCACATCATCGAGAGCGACAACGCGGGGCAGGCCATCCGGCTGCTCGGCGGCACGAAGGTGCTGATCTGGTACACGCCGAGCTTCGCCGACCTCGGCGTCAGCGGACCCAAGACGATCGCCGACCTCACTCCCCCGTGGGTCACGCCGCTCATTCTGCTCGCGGCGCTGGTCGCCGTCGCTGCGGCGATCTGGCGGGGGCGCCGCTTCGGACCGCTCGTCGTCGAGGATCTGCCGGTGGTCGTGCGTGCGAGCGAGTCGCTCGAGGGCCGCGCCCGGCTCTATCAGCGCTCCGACGCCAGGCTCAGCGCGCTCGACGCCCTGCGCATGGGCGCCGTCGGGCGGCTCGCGAAGTCCGTCGGGCTGGGTTCTGGGGCGACGGTGACGGATGTCTGCGCCGCCGTCGCCGCCCAGGCGAGGCTCGACCCCGGCGAGGTGCGCGCCGTGCTGCTCGACGCCGTGCCGCGCACCGATGCAGAACTCATGGACCTCTCCCGACGGGTCGCCGCAGTGGAGGAATCCGTCACCCCATCGACAACGATCAGGAAGAGCTAGATGACAGCGGAAGACGACCAGCTCAGGCACGCCTTCGGGCGTGTGCGCGACGAGGTGGGCAAGGCGGTGGTCGGCCAGGGCGGCGCCGTCAGCGGGCTCATCATCGCCCTGCTCGCGAACGGCCACGTGCTGCTCGAGGGCGTGCCCGGCGTCGCGAAGACCCTGCTCGTGCGCGCGCTCTCGACCGCGCTCGCGCTCGACACCAAGCGCGTGCAGTTCACGCCCGACCTGATGCCGGGCGATGTCACCGGCTCGGTCGTGTTCGACCCGGCGAGCGCGAAGTTCGAGTTCCGCGAGGGGCCGGTGTTCACGAACATCCTGCTGGCGGACGAGATCAACCGCACGCCGCCGAAGACCCAGTCGGCGCTGCTCGAGGCGATGGAGGAGCGCCAGGTCTCGATCGACGGCGTCTCGCACCAGCTGCCGCACCCGTTCATCGTGGCGGCGACGCAGAACCCGATCGAATACGAGGGCACCTACCCGCTGCCCGAGGCGCAGCTCGACCGCTTCCTGCTCAAGGTCACGCTGCCGCTGCCTGAGCGCGACACCGAGCTCGAGGTGCTGCGGCGCCACTCGGGCGGCTTCGACCCGCGGGCGCTCGAGGCGGCCGGCGTGACCGCGGTGGTCGGCGCGGCCGAGATCGCGGCGGCGCGCGCCGCCGTCACGCGGGTGGGTGCACGGGACGACGTGCTCGGCTACATCGTCGACCTCGCGCGTGCGACGCGCCTCTCGCCGTCGGTGCGACTCGGCGTGAGCCCGCGCGGCGCGACGGCACTGCTCGCCGCCGCGAAGGCGTGGGCGTGGCTGTCGGGCTACGACGCGATCACGCCCGATCACGTCAAGGCGATGGCCGTGTCGGTGTGGCGCCACCGTATCCAGCTGCGGCCGGAGGCCGAGCTCGAGCAGGTGACGGCCGACGCGATCCTGCAGTCGATCCTGCAGCAGGTGCAGGTGCCGATCTAGTGGCGCAGCCGTTCGATGAGAGGTGCCGAAAGGTCGGGTGCGCTCAGCGCGACCCGCGTTTCGGCACTGCTCGGCGCGGGCGTCGGGGGTCGCGATGGCACTGACCGGGCGCTTCGCGATCGTCGTCGCCGTCGGCGCCGTGCCGCTCGTGCTGCTCGGCAACACCCTCGGTGCCGCCTGGGGCGTGCTTGCCACGTGGGTCGTGCTGTGCGCGCTGCTCGCCGCCGTCGACGTCTGGATCGCGGCTTCGCCGCGCACGCTGACCCTCGCGCGCGACGTTCCCGGGCGCGTGCGGCTGGGCGAGTCGGTCGCCTCGCGTCTCGTGATCGGCAATCAGGGCCGACGGATGCTTCGCGCGACGATCCGCGACGCCTGGCAGCCCTCGGCCGGGGCCTCGACCACCCGGCAGCGCACTGCGGTTCCCGCCGGCGAGCGCCGGGCCGTCACGCTCACGCTCACGCCGACCCGCCGCGGCGAGCGCTGGGTGCAGCAGGTGACCGTGCGCTCCGTCGGCCCGCTCGGCCTCGCCGCCCGGCAGGGGGTGCTGGCACTGCCCGGGCGCGTCCGCGTGCTGCCGCCGTTCCTCTCGAGGAAGCACGTGCCCTCGCGGCTCGCCCGGCTGCGCGAGCTCGACGGGCGCACGGCGGTGATGATCCGCGGGCAGGGCACCGAGTTCGACTCGCTGCGGGAGTACGTGCGCGGCGACGACGTGCGCTCCATTGATTGGCGTGCTACGGCCCGGCGCACGGATGCGGTCTCCCTGCGGCCTGCGGCCGAGTCGACGGGCGGCGGCGCGGCGGGTGCAGCCGCCGTCGCGACGACCCCACGCCTCGTCGTGCGCACCTGGCGCCCCGAGCGCGACCGCCGCATCGTCATCGTGGTCGACTCGAGCCGCACGTCGGCCGCACGAATCGGCGACGAGCCGCGCCTCGACACGGCGATCGAGGCGAGCCTGCTGCTGTCCGTCATCGCCGACCGCGCCGGCGACCGCATCGACCTGCTCGCGTACGACCGCCGTGTTCGGGCTCGCGTGCACGGAGCCTCGGGGGCGGAGCTTCTCGGCAGGGAGGTCGACGCCCTGGCATCCGTTCACCCCGAGCTCATCGAGATGGACTGGCGCGCGATCCCGGCGCAGGTGCGCGCGCTGACCACCCAGCGTTCCCTCGTGGTGCTGCTCACCTCGCTCGACTCGATCGGGGCGGCGCAGGGGCTGCTGTCGGTGCTCGGGCAGCTCACGGCGAAGCACACGGTGCTTGTGGCATCCGTCATCGATCCGGACGTCGCCGAGGCCACGCGCGACCTCGACGACCGCGCCGAGGTCTATCGGGCGGCGGCCGCCGAGCGCGCGCTGCTCGACACCGCGCGGCTCGCCGATGCCGTGCGGCGCCTCGGCGCGCACGTCGTGACGGGCACCCCAGAGGGCCTGCCGCCCGCCGTGACCGACGCGTACCTCGGCCTCAAGGCCGCCGGCCAGCTGTAACCCGGCCCGTCAGCTCGCCTCGGCGGCCTCGAGCGTGTGCGGCAGCTTCTTCATCGTGCGCAGCGGCGAGAACACCAGCACCGCGATCGTCGCGAGCGCCGCGAGCACGACCCCCAACCACATCGTCGGCACCACGCCGAACCCGCCGCCGAGCCACCCCGCGACCGCCGCCGCGATGGGCGTCACGCCCCAGACGACGAAGCGGATCGACGCGTTCATGCGCCCGAGCAGTCGCGGCGGGCACAGTCGCTGACGGAACGACACCTGCGCGATGTTGTAGTTCAGCACCGTGAAGCTGAACACGAACATGCCGCCGATGAGGAACGGGATCGACGCGGCGGGGAGCACCGCCGCGAGCATGAACACGATGCCTCCGAGCGCGGAGCCGAGCGAGCTCCACACGATCAACGAGCCCTCGCCGACGCGACGCATCAGCCACGGCGTGGTCACCGCCCCGAGGATGCCACCCGCCGCTCCGATGCCCTCGATCACGCCGAACACCGTCGGCGTGAGGTGCAGCTCGCGCAGCACGAACAGCGGAACGAGCGTGGTCATGAGCCCTTCGAAGAGGTTCGTCGCACCCGTGTTGATCGTGATGCGCGTGAGCAGACTGTGCGTGAAGACGAAACGCAGGCCCTCGCCGATCTCGGTGAAGAGCGAGGTGTGATCGGATGCTTCGCGCTTCGGCTCGTCGTCCCTGATGGTCGCCACCGCGATCATCGAGGCGAGGTAGCCGAGCGCCGTCGCGAACAGCAGCAGCGGTGCCTTCACGACGGCCAGCAGCGCACCGGACAGCGCAGGTCCGCCGACGCGGGCCACCTGCGCGCTGGTCTCGAGCCCGGAGTTCGCCGGCGCCACGTGATCGGAGACGACGAGCCGAGGCACGATGCTCTGATAGGTCACGTCGAAGAACACGGTGGCGCCGCCGACGATCGCCGCGACCGCGTAGAGCTGCCAGATGTGCAGCGCGCCGAACAGCCACGCGGCGGGAATCGTCAGCAGAGCCGCCGCCCGCACGGCATCTGCGGTGATCATCACCCGGCGCTTGCGCATGCGGTCGACCCAGGCGCCGACGGGCAGCCCGATCACGAGGAAGGCGAGCTGCTGGGCCGCGGTCAGATAGCCGACCTCCTGCGCGGTCGCGCGCAGCATCACCACCGCGATGACCGGGATCGCAAGCGTGCCGAGGTTCTCGCCGAGCTGGCTGAGGCTCTCGCCGACCCAGAGCCGCTGGAAGTTGCGGTTGCGCCAGACGCTTCCCGTCACGGGTGCCGCCGGCCCGGCATCCGTCACGTCATCGCTCGTCACCCCGCGACCAGCTGCGTCGCGCCGCGATCGACCTCGTCGAGGTCGCCGGTCTCGCCCGCCCGCGCGGCGCGGCCGCCGACCACGAGCAGGTACGCGAGGAAGGCGAGCAGCGCCACGGCGCCGATCAGCAGCTTGGCCCACACGGGCAGGTGCGACGGCGTGACGAACCCCTCGATGATGCCCGAGACGAAGAGCGAGATCGTGAGCCCGATCGCCACGATGAACAGGGCGCGGCCCTCTTCGGCGAGCGCCCGCGAGCGGGTGCGCGGCCCGGGGGCGACCCATGCCCAGAAGATGCGGAATCCGGCCGCCGCCGCCACGAACACCGAGGTGAGCTCGAGCATGCCGTGGGGCAGCACGTACGAGAAGAACACGTCGCCCTTGCCGAAGGCGAACATGGCCGCCGCGTCGATACCGACATTGACGGCGTTCTGGATGATCACGACCGCGGGGTAGATGCCCGTGATGCCGAACGCGATGGACTGCGCCGCGACCCACGCGTTATTGGTCCACACCTGGCCGGTGAAGCTCGCCGCCGGGTTCTCGCGGTAGTAGTCCACGAAGTCGCTGTTCACGAGCTGCTTGAGGTCGGTCTGCTTGCCGAGGGCGGCGAGCACCGCGTGGTCGCCGTTGATCCAGCTCGCAAGCAGTACGGCGATGGCGACCGTCGCGAACGCGATGGCGAGCGTCGGCCAGCGCAGCCGGTAGAGCGCGGCAGGCAGGTGGAAGACGAAGAAGCGCGGCACGGCGCGCAGCGGGTTGTCGGACGCCCCGGTGAACCGCAGCCGCGCTCGCGAGAGCGACACCGACAGCCGCTCGCCCGCGGCGCTCTCGCCCGCGGTCGACGCGATGGTCGACAGCTGCGCGGAGCCGGTCTGGAACAGCTCGATCAGCTCGTCGGCCTCGCGGCCCGTGAGCACGCGCCGTGAGGCGAGGTGGTCGAGCCGTTCCCACTCGCCACGGTGGGCGGCCGTATAGGCATCGAGGTCCATCGTGCTTTGATGATAGCCATGGCCGCAGGTTCGCCGACCGTCATCTCCACCGCCGCCGATCGTCGCGGCCCGGGTGGCCTGCGCGACGCCGACGGACCCGATGCGATCGTCACCGGCGAGGCGGTCGCGCTGGCGGTGCGGCCTGCGGGATTCCTGTGGCGAGCCCTGTCCGGATTCATCGACCTGGCGTGCTCTGTCGGGGTGCTGATCCTGCTGCTGACCATCATGGCGGCGCTCGGCTCGCACCTCGACGACGCGGCGCAGGCCGCGCTTGCGATCGTGTCGGTCGTGCTGGCGTTCCTCGCCTATCCGATCATCTGGGAGGTCGCCTCACACGGCCGCTCAGCCGGCCGCTTCGCCGCGGGCACCCGCATCGTGCGGGACGACGGCGGCGCGGCAGGCATCCGTCATGCCTTCGTCCGTGCGCTCGCGGGCGTCGTCGAGATCTACCTGACGCTTGGCGGGCTCGCCGTGATCGTCGCGCTGCTCAACGGCCGCTCGAAGCGCATCGGCGATCTGCTCGCCGGGACCTACGCGCAGCACGAGCGCGTGCCGCGCCTCACGCCGTCGTTCCTCGCCGTGCCGCCGCACCTGGCGGGCTGGGCGCAGCTCGCCGACGTCGCCGCGCTGCCGGATTCGCTCGCCCGCCGGGTGAGCGCCTTCCTGGCTCAGCAGCAGCACCTGTCCCCTGCGGCCCGGGCAGGTCTCGGCGCTGAGCTCGCCGCCGAGGTGGCGCCCTTCGTGCACCCGCTTCCCGCGGCTGACCCGGTCACGCTCCTCTGGGCGGTCTCGGCCGTGCGCCGGCTGCGTGAGGCGCGCGCCCTCGACGCCGAGGCACGTCGGCTCGCGGCGCTGACACCGACCCTCGCCCGCCGCCCGAACGCCTTCCCGGATCGCTGAACGCACGCCGCCGAGTCGCGCCCCGCGCGCCGGCCGGCGGCTCAGCTCAGCGGCCGGTGCCGAGAGTCTGGTGACGCACCACGCGCCAGCCCTGTGGGGCCGAGAGGCGGTCGGCGTGGTCGGCGCACAGATCGAAACCGTGGGGCGAGCGCTCGGGCGCGAGCGGACCGACGACGGCCATCGAGTCGGCGTACACGTACGTCAGGGTGGCGACCGCCTCGCGCTGACAGGTCGATTTGGAGCACTGGCGGTCGAGCATGAATCGAGACTACGCCCGGCCTCCGACGCCGGCCGCCGACGCTCCGAGAACCCCGCGCGGACATAGGATTCCTGCATGCCCCGATCCCGACGCCGAGAGGTGCAGCCCACTCCCCCGAAGCGACTGAACCGCCACGGGCGGCGCGGCGTGCGCGGGCCGGTCACGGGGCCGCACCTGCCGATGCTGCAGGGCCGTATCGACTTCTTCGAGATGGCGGTCGCCTCGTGTGCCGACTACCTGAAGGGCCTATGGCCGGATGCCTTGGCAGACGTCCGCTTCGAGATCGCCGCGGCGCCTGCGGGCGCCCTCGGCGCCGAGGACGTCGAGCGCTGGGCGGTCGACACGGTGCGCGGCCGCATCACGCTCTTCCGCGTGCCGATCGAGCGCCTCGCGAAGCTGCACCGCAACGACGAACTGCACAAGCGGATGCTGATCGAGAGCTGCGTCTACCGTGCAGTCGCCGAGTACCTCGGCAAGGACCCGTGGGACCTCGCCCCCGACCGCTTCCGCCACTTCTGAGTCGGAGCCGGGCCGGCTCCGGCCGTCAGCGCTTGTAGACGGTGAGCGCCGACGCGCTCGCGCTCGTCGGATACGCGACGTATGCCGCAAGCTGCCCGGGGCTGGCGAAGGTCACCGACGCGACCACTCCCTTCGCGTCCGGAACGCGGAGCACGTCGGGCTTCGTGAAGGCGTGCGACGCCGAGCCGTTGGCGGGCACCGTGATCGTCGACGACTGCTTCCCCTCGAGCGTCAGCGTGACCGCGTCGCTCGACGTGTTGGTCAGGTGCAGCGTGGCGTTCCCGCCGCCGATCGGGATCGCGGCGGCACCCTTCAACGGCGTCGCCGCCGCATACCAGGTGAAGTCGGTGCCCTTCTTGGCGACGACGGTCGAGGTGTGCACCGACGCGACGATGGGCTCGCTGCTGTCGACCGTGATCGTGTAGGTGCCCTTGCCGGCCTTCTCAAGAGGGACCTCGGAGACGACGCCGTGCCCGACGCTGGCGGTCAGCGCGGTGCCGGCGCCCTTGCCGCTCGCGGGCTTCACACCGATCGACAACTTGGCATCCTTCGTGCCGACGGGAAGCACCCGGAGGACCGGCACCCCGCCATCGCCCGAGTCCGTCGCGGTCGCGGCAGACAGGGCGGTGCCGTCGAACAGCGCGCCGGGGATCACGAGCTTCTTCGCGGGCGCCGCGGTCGGCCCGACCCACTCGACCCCCTGCGGCGTGACGCCGGACACCTCGGATTCCTGCAGCTGCGCGCTCACCGTGCCGCCGGTGCTCGTGACGTGGACGACGGTCGCGCTCGCGTTCGGCACGAGGCCGGCCAGCGGCACGACGCGCTGGCTGTGCGGCTTCACGACGATGCCCGTGCCACCGGCCGCCTCGGCGAGGCCCTGCTCGGAATACGGCTGGACCGCGACGGTCGCGCTGACGTCGCCCGGGTTGTCGAGGATGACGAGCGTGGTGGCGCCGAGCGACGTCGCGCCGCCGACGAGCCACTGGTCGAAGTCGGGCTGCACGCAGTTCGCGGCCGCGGTGCCGCTCACCTCTGCGGTCTTCTCGGTCACGGTCTGCGCGGCGGCGACCAGGGGCTCCTTGCCTCCGTCGGTCGCAGGCTGTCGATACGCCCGGGGCGCAGCGCCCCCGGGGTTCACGTTCGTGGTGCTCAGGTCGACGGCATCCGGTTTCGCTCCGGCGCCGCCTGAGACCACCTGCGGGGTGGACAGAGCGGAGATCGCGGACGTCGACGCATCCGAGCCGAGCTGCAGCAGGGGCCCCGGGCAGGCGGCGGTCGCCGTCGCCGGCACCGGAGTGACGGAGCGCGAGACGGCGTGCGCCTGCGAGCTCGGCAGCGGCAGCGTGGTCACCGCGGTCACGACGACGACGCTGGCGGCGATCCCGGCGGCGCCGGCGAGCACGCGCACCCCGGCGCGGGTCAGCGATGCCCGGCGGTTGGTCTGCTCAGTCATGGGCTAGGCCTCCTCGTCGTAGCCGCCGGCGGCGGCGTAGGCGGGTTCACGGTCCACGTCGGGCTCCTGCGTGCTCTCGTCGTCGAGGACGGGCTCATCGGATGCCTCGGCCTGCGCGTCTTCTCCAGCCACGGCCTCAGCGGGCACCCCCGCGCCGTCCTTCGGCCGACGCATCCGTCGCCGCGGCGCAGCCGTGTTCCCGATCGGCACCGCGAGCAGCGCGAACACGCCGAAGACCACGGCGAGCATCAGCACGATGAGCGGCTGGCGCCAACCGCCCGGGTTGTCGGGCAGCGGCACGGGGGCGATGTCCTTGGTGGTGCTCCACAGCGTGCCGGTCGACGTGGCGCCGACGCGCGCGAGCAGCGCATTGCCGTCGAGCGCGGTCTCGGCCCGACTGCTGAACGCCTGCTGGCTCACGTCGGGCGCGGAGCCGGTGTTGAGGAACATGAATCCGATCCCGAAGCGCGTCAGGTCGTCAGAGGCGTCGAAGCCGCTGCGCGAGACGAGGTTCACCGCGAGGCGCGCGAGCTCCGAGCTGCTCGGCGAGAGGCTCGCGTCGGTCGACGCGAGCGTGCTCTGCCGGTCGAGCGTCTCGCCGGTGCCGTGCACGATGCCGGCCGTGATCGTGCCGGGCTCGCCAGGCGTCACGACGAGAGTCGCCGTGCGCGGCTGGGTCGACGCTTCCGCCATGACGTACGCGGGCAGTTGGCCACTCGGGTTGGCGCGCACAGGCGACGAGCCGAGCACCCCGCTGAGGGCGAGCGGCACGATGGCCGCGAGCGCGCCGATGCCGGCGACCCACGACGGCCCGACCGAGAAGCGGCCGAGGCCCGCGAGCGCGCACAGCGCAGCGCCCGTGAGGCCGAGCCAGTAGAGGCTGAGACCCGACCCCGCCCACAGGCCGACCGTGTGCTCGCCGGAGACCTGCAGCGCGCTCTGCGAGCAGATCGCGGCGGTCGCGAGACCGAGGAAGGCGCCGAGCAGTGCCCCTGCGGCGCGCACCGTAGGGCGCAGGAACAGCGCGAGCAGTGCGAGCACGGCCAGGGGCGCGATCAGCACGATCAGCACGATCGTCATCGCAGACGGAGACCAGCCGAGCGCGTCGGCGAGGTGGTGCCAGCCGCTCGTGGCCCCGCCCGGGAACCCGAGCAGCAGCTGCCACGTCGAGGCGGCGTCGCTCGGCACGGGAACGCCGGGGTCGGCGAAGATGCGCAGCGGATGCCCCGCCCCGATCTGCGTCAGCGCGAGCGGCAGGAACAGCGCGATCGCGGGCAGGGGAACGAAGAGCGCCCGGAAGACACTGCGGCCGCTCGCAGCGGTCCACACGAGCCACGCGACCGCGAGTGCGGGAATCAAAGACGGCGCGCAGGCCGCAACGCCCGCGGCGAGCAGTGCGGTCGCGCCGGCCGCGGACCACGAGCGACGGGCCGTCACGGCAGCGAAGACCAGCCAGGGAAGCAGCACGTGCGCGAGCACGGCGGCCGGCCGGCCGGCGGAGAGCGCGGCGAGCAGAGGCGGAGCGAACGCCCAGGCGAGGGCGAAGACGGCGCGGATGCCTCCGCGTCGGGTGAATCGCGCGGCGAGCAGCCACGCGCCGATCGCCGCCAGCGGCATCGCGGCGAACCACAGCAGCACGATCGAGAAGGACGGGTTCCAGAACGTCAGCGAGCCGAGCAGCGCGAGCACCGCCTGGAAGGGATCGCTCGGCCCGATGAATCCGACGCCCACATCACGGAAGCCCCAGCCGATGCCGCTCCACAGCTGCCCGACGGAGGTGTTCAGCGGCAGCAGCCCGCCGCCCCCGAGGACACTTGCACCGAGCAGGCGGACGCCGATGGCGACGGATGCCGCAAGCGTGGCCACGAACACCCAGCCGCCGCCCGACCCGAAGAAGTCGAGTTCGCGCCACTCGCCGTGCGCCGCGTTGAGGGCGGCCTCGCGCGACAGCATCCGTCGTCGCCTCAGCTCGGAAGCCGGCAGCCGCAGCGGAGCGACGACGGCCCAGCCCGCGCGCTTCGACTTCGAGACGTTGCGGCGCGCGGCGGCGAGGTGGCTGTCGGCGAACGCGACTTGGAACGCCGCGGCGAGCTCGCCGCCGACGGCCCCGGGGCGCTTGCCCACGAGCCAGCCGATCGCCCGCGCGACGCCGAGGGGAACGAGTGAGAGCCAGTGCAGCACGAGCGCGGCAGCCGGGGCGTAGGCGAGCCTGCGGTGCAGCTGCGCGACCCGGCGCTGGCGGTGGCTGACGCGCTCGGCGCCGGTGCGCTGCGAGAGGCGCGGGCCGACGACTCCGTCGCCGCCGATCGCCACGCGCGCGCCGGGGGCGACCACGACGCGATGGCCGGCGAGACGGGCGCGCACGCAGAAGTCGAGGCCGCCGTCGACGACCGGAAGAGCGGGGTCGAGGCCGCCGATCGCGTTGAACACCTCGTGGCGCACCAGCATCCCGGCCTCGTGCACGCCGAGCACGTCGGAGGCGCCGTCGTGCTGGCCCTGGTCGAGTTCGTCGTCGACGAGCGGCACCGTCGCGCCGAAGTGGGTCATGGTCACCCCGAAGCCGCGCAGCCGCGTGCGGTCGTCCCATTCGACGAGCTTGGGGCCGGCGACGGCGACAGACGGCGAGACCTCGCCGACGGCGAGCAGCTGCTCGAGAGCCTCCGGCTCGGGTGCGGTGTCTTGGGCGAGCAGCCACAGCCACTGCTGCGCGTGCACCGGCGGCTCGACGGCGCGCACCGCAGCGGCGACGGCGGCGGGGAAGGTCAGCTTCTCTTTGGTGGCGAGGTGCTGGGTCGGCACGAACGCGGCGACCGCGGGGGTGACGTCGCCATTCGAGCCGGTCTCGATCACGACGACGGAATCGGGACGGCGGGTTTGTGCTCGCAGCGACTCCAGTGTGCGCTGCACACGCGCCGCCCCTTGGCGGACGACGATGATGGCGGTGACTGTCTGAAGCATCGCGGTCAGCCTAGGTAGCTACCGCGGCCGGTTTCGGCAGCGCCGTAGGCGCGTCACGAAACCTGGGAGCGCGGTGGATCTAGCCTGCGCGCCGACGGAGCTTGCGGCGCTCGCGCTCGGACAGACCGCCCCAGATGCCGAAGCGCTCGTCGTTCTGCAGCGCGTACTCGAGGCACTGCGCGCGCACCTCGCACGACGTGCAGATCTTCTTGGCGTCTCTGGTCGAGCCGCCCTTCTCAGGGAAGAACGCCTCAGGGTCGGTCTGCGCGCACAGCGCGTCTGACTGCCAAGCGAGGGCGTTCTCGTCTTCATCGACGTCGGCCCGGCGGACGCCGGGCACACCAAGTCGTACAGGATCGACAAACCAGTCGTCCGGCACCGCGGAGCGATAAGCATCAGTCATCGAACTCCCCTTTCCCCACCACGGCCCCGACCCCTCGGAACCGCCCAATCGCCGGTCGCGCCGCTTTGGCGCTCGACCAATTACACCCGTGTAATTCACCCCGCGTCAAGTCGCGAATATTAGGGGCAGACAGATCGCTCGCGGTGCCCGGGCGTGTCGCGTGTCCCAGAATTTGCGAGATCGGAATGAAGCGATGTCTACCCCCCATTGGGGGTCACACCCGAATCGGTCGCACCCGGGCTGGGTTAGACCGACGGTTCTAGGCCACGATGCCTGCGCCGGTGGTGGCGAGGAACAGCTCCCCCGCTCCTGTGAGCGTGAGCTGCTGCTCGTCCGGGGTGATGAAGACGGACTGCCCGCGGGCGAGCACGACGCCGCCCGAGCGCCCTGCGAGTTCGAGCGTACCTTCCGTCGCGAAGGCGATCGCGGGAGCAGAGAGACGGATGCTGGTTCCGCCGGCACCCCCATCGAGCACCGCGTGCACCAGCGCGAAGTCCGGCACGTCGGGGCGGAAAACCTCGATGCCCGGCGCCGGCTCACTCGGCTCGATCAGCGGCGCCGGCAACGGGGTGAAGTCGAGAACGCGGCCGAGCTCCGGCACATCGATGTGCTTCGGGGTGAAGCCGCCCCGCAGGACATTGTCGCTCGCCGCCATCAGCTCGATGCCGAGCCCCGACAGATACATATGAATGTTCCCGGCCGGCATGTACAGCGCCTGCCCGCGCACGAGCCTCACCCGGTTGAGCAGCAGCGAGATCACGACGCCGGCCTCGCCGGGGTACGCGTCGTTGAGAGAGATCACCGTCTCGAACGGCAGCAGGGCCGGGTCGAGCGCGTCGACGCTCTCGAAGTCGTCGGCGCCGCACTCGGCGAGCACGAGGCGCGCGGCGCGCACCGTCTCGTGCACGAGCTCGTCGACCTCGCCGCCGCCCGTGAGCAGCCACGTCACGGCGTCGCGCAGGGCGGCGCCGTCGTCGGCCGCAGCGGCGAGGCGGTGCGCGAATGCCGCGAGCAGTCCTGACGCCGCCGCCGGATTGAGCTGGTCGACATCTTCCGCCCCCTGCGCCGCTTGGATCAGCCGGGCGAGATCGCTGGCGATCGCGGCCCTGCTGCGGAATCCGCACAGCGCATGGAACGCATCGGAGAGCGCGAACAGCATCTCGGGCTTGTGGAAGGCGTCCTTGTAATTGCGGTGCGGCGCGTCCAGCGGAATGCCCGCGGCGTTCTCGCGCGCGAAGCCCTCGGCTGCCTGCTCGGGCGACGGGTGCGCCTGCAGCGACAGCGGCGCTCCCGCAGCCAGCACCTTGAGCAGGAACGGCAGGCGCGGCGCGATTCCCGCCGCCTGATCGGCGGCGACGAGGTCGCTGCCGAGTACGGTCTGCGGGTCGGCCGCGATCCACGCAGCGAGATCGGGGGCCGGGGATGCCCCGTCGATGCGCGCCGGCGAGCCGGGGTGCGCCCCCAGCCACAGCTCCGCCTCCGGATCCCCCGACGGGGCGCGGCCGAGCAGCCGCGCGATCGCCGTCAGCGAGCCCCAGGCGTAGTCGCGGGGGGTGTTGTCGATCCGCACAAACATCCGGGCTGCTCCTCGCATCGTCACGTCAGCAAAGCCACACCAGGCTATCGACCGCTTCGCGCCCGAACGTAGCCTGGCGGCGACCACCCCGCAGCAACGGAGCTCACCACGAACATGACTGACACCGCCATCGCCCCCGACGCCGTCTTCGAGCCGCTCGTGTCCGACTTCTTCGGATTCGCCGCAGAGCTGACCGACCTTGAGAAGGAGGCGCTCGCGAAGCTGCGGGCCTATCTCGAGGCCGAGGTGAAGCCGCTCGTGACCGAGCACTGGGAGAAGGCGACCTTCCCGCACGAGATCATCCCTGGGCTGCACGCGCAGGGCATCGCCGCCTTCGGGTGGGACGAGACGAAGCCGTTCCCGAACTCCGCGGTCTTCCGCGGGTTCGTCGCCCTCGAGCTGGCTCGGGTCGACGCATCCATCGCCACCTACGTCGGCGTGCAGAACGGCCTGGCCGCCGGCGCGATCTCGCTGTGCGGCGACGCCGACCAGCGCGCCGAGTGGCTTCCGAAGCTCGCCTCCGGCGAGGTCATCGGCTCGTTCGGGCTCACCGAGCCGCTCTCCGGCTCGGACTCGGCGCAGGGCCTGCGCACCACCGCCCGCCGCGACGGCGACCACTGGGTGCTCAACGGCTCGAAGCGCTGGATCGGCAATGCGACGTTCGGCGACGTGACCGTGATCTGGGCGAAGGACGTCGCCGATGACCAGGTGAAGGGATTCATCGTCCCGAACGACACCCCCGGATTCGTCGCCACCAAGATCGAGAACAAGGTGTCCTTGCGGATCGTGCAGAATGCCGACATCGCCCTCACCGACGTCGTCGTGCCCCACGCGAACAAGCTCGTGAACGCGAACTCGTTCCGCGACACCGCCCGCGTGCTGCGCCACACGCGCGCCGAGGTCGCATGGGAGGCCGTCGGCATCGCGATCGGCGCCTACGAGGCGGCACTCGCGTACGCGAAGGAGCGCGTCCAGTTCGGAAAGCCGCTTGCCAAGCACCAGCTGATCCAGGACCTGCTGGTGAAGTCTCTCGGCAATATCACCGCGTCGCTCGCCCTCGTCGTGCAGGTCTCGAAGATGCTCGACACCGAGACGCAGCGCGACGAGCACTCGGCCCTCGCCAAGGCCTTTGCGACCTCGAAGATGCGCGAGACGGTCGCCTGGTGCCGCGAGGTGCTCGGCGGCAACGGCATCGTGCTCGATCACGACGCCGCGCGCTTCTTCGCGGACTCCGAGGCGATCTACTCCTATGAGGGCACGCGCGAGATGAACACCCTCATCGTCGGCCGCGCGATCACGGGCCAGGCGGCGTTCGTCTAGCTCGGGACCGCGCCGAGGGGTGCCGTGATGGGCCTCTGCTCGCCCAGAGCACCATTTCCGCACCCCTCGGCGCGAGCGCGCCCGTCAGTCGACCGTCGCATCAGCGATTCCTGAGGGCGGGCGCCGATACCCTTTGGTTATGAGGACACCGGTCGCGCCGCTGCACCCCGCCGCGGGCATCCTCGCGACTCTCTCGTTCTTCACGCTGTTCGCCGGTGACTTCTGGCGCGACCTCGTCGGCTGGCCCGCCTATCTCGCGATCGCCGGCGTGCTCGCGATCGCGAACGTGGTGTGGATCTTCCTCGCCCGCCCGCAGCTGCCGTTCCGCAAGTGGCCGAAGATGCTGCTGCTGTTCGTAGCGCTCGCGATCGCCTCGATCGGGTGGGCGCGCTATGAGGGCACGAGCGGCCCGGGCGGTCACCAGGATGTGCTGCTCGGTGCACTCGCGCTGATCGCGGCCGGAGTCGCGGGGCTCGCGCCCGCGCTGATCCTCTCGCAGCGGCAGCTCGCCAAGATCCTGAGCGCGGCGCTGCGCTGGGTGCTCGGGCTCTCGTTGCTGTTCGAGCTCATCGTGGCCGTCATCATCCGGCATCCGATTCTGCCCCTTGCCCGCGTGCCCGGCGTCGACTACTCGGGGAACGTGCCCGACGCGTTCCACTGGAGCCGCAACGACCTGCTGCACGGCGGGCCTATCCAGGGCATCGTCGGCAACGCGGACCTGCTCGCGATGTGCGCTCTGATCGCTCTGATCGTCTTCGTGCTGCAGCGCGTCGACCGCGTCTCGCGGCCGTTCTGGGGCTGGTTCTGGATCGTCGTCGCCGCGCTCGTGCTCGCCCTCACCCGCTCGGCGACGGTGACCGTCGCGCTCGTCGCCACGGCGGTCGTGCTCGGCTTCGCGCTGTGGGCGCGGGCGCGCGGGCAGCGCGGTCGCGGCCCGATCTATCTGAGCGCCATCGCGCTCGTCGTCGTGGTGGTCGGCGGCGTGCTCGCCGCGTGGACCGAGTTCACAGCCCTGTTCGGCAAGGAGCCGAGCCTGACCGGTCGCACCGACATCTGGAATGCGGTGATCCCGCTCGCGCAGCAGCACTCGGCGTTCGGCTGGGGCTGGCTCGGCTACTGGGTGCCATGGGCGAAGCCGTTCGACGGGCTGGCCGTGCGGCACGGCGTGCAGTACCTGCAAGCGCACAATGCCTGGCTGGATGTCTGGCTGCAGCTGGGCATCGTCGGAGTGGTGGTCTTCGCCTGCCTCGCGATCACGACGCTGGGCCGCGCCTGGTTCATGGCGGTGGACCGCCCCGTCACGGACGCCTCGACCAGGCATCCGTTCAACGCCCTCGCTCTGCTGCCCCTGCTGGTCTTCACCGCCCAGCTCGTGCAGTCGATCGCCGAGAGCCGCATGCTGATCGAGAGCGGGTGGGCGCTGCTCGTCGTGTGGTCCGTGACGACAAAGGCGAGCAGGCCGTGAGCCGCGGGGGCGGCTGGCGCGCGTTCGAGGAGCCTCTGCGGAACTTCTTCGGCTCCGGCCGGTTCGTGAACGCGCTGTCGCTCGTGATCGTCGGCTCGGCGTTCTCGACCTTCGCGATCGTGCGGGTCGTCGCCTGGCCGGGGCTCGTCGGGGCGTTGTGCGTCATGGTCGTGCTCGCGACGCTGTCGTTCATCGCGCGCCGCGGGAGGCACGACTCGCACGGGCTGATTCCGGTGTCACTGCTGGTGTTCGTGGCCTGGTGCACGGCCAGCGTGATCTGGAGCGAGAACCCCGGAACCACCGTCGCCTCATCGCTCTATCAGCTCGCGTGGGCCTACCTCGCGATCTATCTCGCCATGGTGCGCGACACGATCCAGGTCGTGCGCGTGGTCGGCGACGCGCTGCGGTTCCTGCTCGCCGGGTCGCTGGCGCTCGAGGTGTTCAGCGGACTCGTCGCCTCTGAGCCGGTGCACTATCTCGGGGTGAGCGGCACGATCGCGCACCTCGGGCCGATCCAGGGCATCTTCGGCAGCCGCAACGCGCTCGCGCTGATCTCGGTGATCGCGTTGGTGACGTTCTTCGTCGAGTGGCGCACGCGCTCGGTGACGCGCGGGCGCGCGGCGCTCTCGATCCCGCTCGGGGCGATCAGCCTGCTGCTGTCCCGCTCCCCCGTCGCCGTCGTCGTGATCGCGCTCGTGACTGTCGCGACCCTGGTGCTGATGGCGTTGCGTGCGGTCAAGGACGAGCGCCGCAGGTTCACCGGGCAGGTCACGATCGCGATTGCGACGGCCGTTGCCGCACTCGTCGCGTGGATTCTGCGCGACCCGATCATCGGCCTGCTGGACGCGCGGTCGATGCTCAACGTGCGGCACGCCCTCTGGATCCAGATGTGGGACTTCACCAAGGCGAACCCGCTGGTCGGCTGGGGGTGGACGGGCATCTGGCGCGGCAACCTGTTCCCGTTCAGCCTGATCAACCAGCTGAGCGGCACGCCGGAGGCGAACGGTCTCAATGCCTACCTCGACGTGCTGCTGCAGCTCGGCTGGGTCGGCGTGCTGATCTTCGGCGTGATGGTGGTGCTCGCGACGGGGCGGTCATGGCTCGTGGCATCCAACAAGCGCAGCGTCATCCACATGTGGACCCCACTCGTGCTGATCGCCCTGCTCGCCACCTCGGCGACGGAATCGGTGACCCTCGTCGACTACGGCTGGCTGCTGCTCGTGATCTGCACCGTCAACGCCTCGCAGAACATGAGCTGGCGCAGCGCGCTGCCGCAGGCGCCCGTGCCGCCCGCACGCTATGGGCACTACGGGCGCTGAAGCAGATCACGGGCGATGTCGAGCGTTCCCTGGCTTGCGTAGCGCGGGTACAGTCCACGGGCGGCCAGACGCAGGATCGAGGGGATGCGGGCGAGCCGCGCCTCGGGCATGCGTGAGCGCGTCAGCTCGAAGGCCGCCTTCGCCTCGATCTGACTGAGCTGGTCGGCAGGCAGGCCAGTGGCACGCGCCCAGGCCGCGAGGTCGGCGAACTTGGCGGCGAGCAGCTCGTTACGGGTGCCGCGCGGCTCAAGCATCCGCCTGATCTTGTAGCCGAGCGTCGGCTCGTTGACACCGATCTCGTTGCCGCCGTGTTGGCGGTAATCGATGGTCTGCTCGCGCAGCACGCGCACGCCGCCGTGTACCGCGGCGACGATCGCCAGCCATTCGTCGTGCACCCAGCTGGCCGGGAACGGCAGAGCGAGCTCAAGCAGCTCGCGGCGCAGGACGACGGTGGCACCCGTGGCGAGGTTGCGGCGCAGGAACGCGGGAAGCGCATCGCCGGACTCGATGAGGCCGAGCTCGGCCTCGGTGACACCGAGGCTCTCGAAGAGGCCGAGCTCGAGGGGCGCCCCCCGGCCGTCGACCAGGCGGGCGTCCGTGAACAGCAGCAGAGCGGCCGGGTCGGCGGCGAAGACGCGCGCCGCCCGCTCGAGCTTGTCGGCGTGCCAGACGTCGTCCTGGTCGCTGAGCGCGATGAGGTCTGCGCCGGTGCCTGCGGCGGCGCGCACCGCACCCTCGAAGTTCTTGGTCACGCCGAGCGCGGGGCGGTTCTCGATGATGCGCAGCTGCGGGGCATCCGCTCTTACGACGGAATCGGCGCCCGCAAACGCGCGCCGCGCGAGCGCCACCGTGTCGTCGGTCGACGCGTCGTCTGACAGTACGACGACGGCGGGCTGATACGACTGCGTGCGCATGCTGGCGAGCTGCGGCTCGAGGAATCGGGCGCCGTTGTGCGTGCAGAGTGCGACGGCCGCCGTCACGCCGGGCGCCCCGCCGCGCGGGCGGCCTGGTGCGCGGCCCAGTCCGACTGCACGATCTCGTCGATGCCGCGCTTGGCCGTCCAGCCAAGCAGGCTGTGGATGCGCGCAGCCGAGGCGACCGACGAGGCCGGATCGCCATCGCGCCGCGGGCCCACCTCGGCTGCGAGCGGCGAACCCGACGCCCGCAGGATCGCGTCGACCATTTCATGCACCGTCGTGCCTCTGCCGGTGCCGACGTTGAGGGGTGTGTTGCCCGCGGGTGCCTCGGCCAGGTAGTCGAGTGCCGCGACGTGCGCCTCGGCGAGGTCGACGACATGGATGTAGTCGCGCACGCAAGTGCCGTCGCGGGTCGGGTAGTCGTCGCCGTGGATCAGCGGCGGCAGCCCGCGATCAAGGCGCTCGAACACCAGAGGGATCAGGTTGCCGCCACCGTGGTTTGCCAGCGTCACGGAGCCCGCGCCCCCGACGTTGAAGTAGCGCAGGCTAGTCGCGCGCAGTCCGAAGGCGATGGATGCCGCGGAGATCAGTTGCTCGCCGGCGCGTTTCGTCTCGCCATAGGGGCTGATCGGGGCGAGCGGTGTGTCCTCGCCGATCGCCTCGCCCGTCGCCGAGCCGTAGACCGCGGCGGACGACGAGAACACGAGGCGGTCTACCCCCGACTCTTCCATCGCCATGAGCAGGTGTGCGAGGGATGTGAGGTTCTGCTCGTAATACCAGGCGGGTCGGCGCACCGACTCGTCGACGGATTTGCGGGCAGCGAAGTGCATGACGGCGTCGATGCGCTCCTTGCGCAGCAGTGCGGCGACGGTGGCCGAAGCCGCGTCGGAGACCAGGTCGATCTCGACGAGCGGGAGGCCGGGGATGCGCTCGGTGCCGCTCGCGGAGAGGTCGTCGAGCACGACGACGTCGTCGCCGCGCGCAGCGAGCGCGGCGACGACGTGCGAGCCGATGTAGCCGGCTCCGCCGGTGACGAGGACCCGCATGCGGCTACTCGGCCCCGCCTGGCCGGTCGTCCGCGTCCGGTGCGGTCTCGCTCGGCGCGATATCGGCCGACGCGATGCCATCGGCAACGTCGCCGGCCGCCTGTGGCGCCTCAAGCAGGGCGATGCGCCGGGCGAGCACGGTGACCTGCTTCTCGATGTAAGTGCTACGGCGCTGCATGACGAGCGCGTTGCCGAGGAAGACGACGATGAGCCCGTAGAGCAGCAGGTCCGTTCCTCGGCCGATTCCGACGAGGTGCGCGACGGTCGTGAGCACGTTCGGGAAGACGACGGCCAGCACGGCGAGGGCGAGGACGATAACGAGCACGATGCGCCGCAGGGCGACGTGCCGCACACTGCGTGTCGGCAGCATCAGGAAGACGGCGAACGCCACGAACGCGACGATCAGGACGATCTTGATCAGCAGCTGCGCTTCCACGTCGTCCCTACTTCAGAAAGAGTTCGCTGAGGATGTTGATCGAGTTCCACAGCGACTGGCCCTTCGACTTCGAGTAGTCAGTGTAGAGAACCTGCACTGGCTGCTCGGTGTATCGCAGGCCCTTCTTGCCGATCTCGCCCACGATCTCCGAAGCATGCGCCATGCGGTTCTGGGTGATCCGGATGCGCTCCGCAGCTGAGCGCGTGAAGGCGCGCAGGCCGTTGTGAGCGTCGGTGAGCGCAACGCCCGTCGAGTAGCGCTCGAAGCGCACCGCGGCGCGCAGCACGATGCGGCGGAGTGCCGACATCTCGGTGCGGCCGTCGAGGAACCGAGAGCCGAGCACCACGTCGTACGACTCGGTGTCGAGGCGCTTCACCATGGCGAGCGCGTCTTCGACGCGGTGCTGCCCGTCTGCGTCGAACGTCACGAGGTAGTGGCAGTTCGGGTCGCCCAGTGCGTAGTCGATGCCGGTCTGCAGGGCCGCGCCCTGGCCGAGATTGATGGGATGCCTCACCACGCGTGCCCCCGCGCGCCTCGCAGCCTCGGCCGAGCCGTCGCTGCTGCCGTCGTCGACGCACACGACGTTGGGGAAGGTCTCGCGGGCAGCGGCGACCACAGAGCCGATGACCGACGCCTCGTTGTACAGCGGCACGACGAGCCACGTGCGCTGTTCGACTGGATTACTGATGGGGAGGCCTCCTCAGGTGGCGAGTTTAGTCGACAGCCACCCGGGAAAGCGGGCGGCGCGACGTTCATCGGGACCCGCGCAGAAACGTCCACCTAGGATGATTTCCGTGAAGATCGCAGTCGTCGCCCTCGGCAAAATCGGCCTCCCGCTCGCAGTTCAATTCGCCTCGAAGGGACACGACGTCGTCGGCGTCGACGTCAACCAGGCGACCGTCGACCTTGTCAACCGCGGCATCGAGCCCTTCCCCGGCGAGGCCGAGCTGCAGGAGCGCCTGAGCGAGCTGGTTCCAGCCGGCCGCCTGCGCGCCACCACCGACTACGCCGACGCCATCCCCGGCGCTGACGCCGTGGTGCTCGTCGTTCCGCTCTTCGTCGACAGCGAGGCGCGCCCCGACTTCGGCTGGATGGACGGTGCGACCCGCTCACTCGGTGAGCACCTGACCCCCGGCACCCTGGTCTCGTACGAGACGACACTGCCGGTCGGAACCACCCGCACGCGCTGGAAGCCGCTGCTCGAGGAGGTCTCCGGCCTCACCGAGGGCGTCGACTTCCACCTCGTGTTCTCGCCGGAGCGCGTGCTCACCGGCCGCGTCTTCGCCGACCTGCGGAAGTACCCCAAGCTCATCGGCGGTCTGAGCCCCGAGGGTGCCGCGCGTGCGCGGGAGTTCTACGAGGCGGTGCTCGACTTCGATGAGCGCGACGACCTCGCCCGCCCGAACGGCGTATGGGATCTCGGCTCAGCTGAGGCCTCAGAATTCGCGAAGCTCGCCGAGACCACCTACCGCGACGTCAACATCGGCCTCGCCAACGAGTTCGGCCGCTTCGCTGAGCGCACCGGCATCGACGTCTACCAGGTGATTGAGGCGTCGAATTCGCAGCCCTACTCGCACATTCACCGCCCCGGCATCGCGGTCGGCGGGCACTGCATTCCCGTTTATCCGCGCCTGTACCTGTGGAACGACCCCGAGGCGACGGTCGTCGCCGCGGCACGCGCCGCGAACGCCTCGATGCCCGCGCACGCAGTGAGCATGTTGCAGGGCGCCTACGGCGATCTCGCCGACGCGAAGGTCGTCGTGCTCGGGGCCGCCTACCGGGGCGGCGTCAAAGAGACAGCGTTCTCCGGCGTGTTCCCGACTGTCGATGCGCTGCGAGCCGCGGGCGCCGAGGTCTACGTCCACGACCCGCTCTACACCGAGGACGAGCTCGAGAAGCTCGGCTTCACCCCGTACTCCTACGGGACCGAGGTTGACGCAGCGATCATCCAGACCGACCACGCCGAGTACCGCGAGCTCGGGCACGAGAAGGTTCCGGGCGTGAAGGCCATTGTCGATGGCCGGCGCATCAGCTCTGCGCAGAACTGGCCGAGGGCCACCTACCGCGTTATCGGTGCGGCGCCCGCGACCGCATAGTCCGTGATGTCTCGCTTCTGGAACATCATACGGATCCTGCTCGTCCCGATCCTGCTGTTCGGCGCCCTGGCGACCTGGGCGGTCGCGTCGCCGGTGGGCTCCGCCCCAGACGACGACTTCCACCTTGCGAGCATCTGGTGCGCACAGGGCGATCAGCCGGGCCGCTGCGAGGCGACCTCGTCGGAGACCCACAGGATGGTGCCCGCCGCGATCGCGGTACCGCCGTGCTACCGCGATCACCCTGACATCACATCGATCTGCGCAGGCGACCTCGACGCGGCGTCCGCTCTTCAGCTCCAGGCGACGCGCCGGGGCAATTTCACCGGGGCGTACCCGCCGGTCTTCTATGCCGCGATGAGCATCTTCATCCAACCGAAGAGCATTCCGGCGTCGGTCGTGGTCATGCGCCTGGTCAACGCCGCGCTCTTCGTCGCACTGGCAACGGCGCTGTACTGGCTGCTGCCGCTCAGACGCCGCTCGACCCTCGTGCTCTCGATGACTGCGACGTTCATCCCCCTCGGCATCTTCCTGATTCCGAGCGTCAATCCGAGCGGGTGGGCTATCGCATCGGCCGGCACTCTCTGGCTCGCGCTCGTCGGCTGCTTCGAGACGACCGGCGCCCGGCGCTGGGGTCTCGCTGCCCTCTCGGCTGTTTCAGCGGTGATGGGCGCCGGGTCGCGCGGTGACGCCGGGCTATTCGTCGCGGTCGGCGCTGTTCTCGCGATCTTCCTCGCCTGGCGCAGATCGCGCAGCTTCTGGAACTGGCCCGTCATCATCCTGTGCGCCGCCATCATCGCCGCCGGGCTGTGGAGCGCCTTCGGCACCGGCATGGGCACGGGAGCCGCAACCGGTGGCTTCGGCACCAGTTCGGTGAGCGCGGGCGCCGCAGGGAGCACGACGAGCACGACAACCGCGGCGACACCGGGGCAGGAACATGCCGGGATCGGCCTGCTGTTCTGGAACCTGATCAACGTGCCGTCCCTCTGGCTCGGGTCCCTTGGCACCTGGGGACTCGGGTGGTTCGATGTCACACTTCCCTGGATCGTTCCGGCGTGCACGATCGTCGTGTTCGGGTTCGTGCTGCTGTGGGGCATGCGCGACTCGACACCGCGCAAGATCATCGCCATGACGGGCGGTGTCGTCCTACTGACGGCCCTGCCCCTGGTCATCCTGCAGAAGTCGCACGTACAGGTCGGCACCGAGGTGCAGCCGCGCTACCTGCTGCCGCTGCTCACGATGCTCGTGGCCGTCGCCCTGTTCCGCTTCGGCCGAAGAATCCGTTCTCTCACGCTCACTCAGCGCATCCTGATCGCCGCTCTCGCGGCGGTCGCCAATGGCGCGTCACTGGGCATCACCGTGCTGCGTTACACGCTCGGCCTCGGCACGCGCAATTCCGGCTTCAACCCGAGCCGCGGCACGGTGTGGTGGTGGTCGCACCTCGTGCCGACACCCGACATCGTCATCGCGCTCGGCGTCGTGCTGTTCGCCTGCGCGATCTTCGCACTCATGCTCTGGGGCATCCACGACGCCACGGAGCTCGGCGCAGCCGAAGTCGCAGCCGCGGATGCCGCGAGCGACGAGACGGGCACGCGCCCGGGCATCGCGACGAACCAGTCCACGCTCGCGGGCTGATTCCGGGTCAGGCCGCTGGCCCTGAGGGAATCGCCGTGGCGAAGTCTGCGTTGACGGGAAGCCAGTTCGCGGTCGAACTGCCGTTCAGCTGCGTGTAGCGGGACATTGATGAGATCGGCAGCTTCTTCCCGCCCTTGAGCTGGTAGATGGAGCCGTTCGGCGTCTTGATGAACTGCGTCGCCGCGGGTCCCAACTTGAGGATGGCGCACGCGAACGAGTCGAGTGGGACGTAGGTGAACGGGTAGTCCCCCGCGAGGGTGGTCGGCACCAGGTGCTCCTCGCCGCCTGCGGCGACGTACTTCGCCGTGCCGCAGCTCACGCCCCACGTCAGCAGTTGCGCAGCCCTCGGGTACGCGTTGAGACGGGCCTGTGTCGTATAGGCAAGCTCGGTGAAGCCCGCTTCGGTCGCGTACTCGAGCCTGCTCATCGCGATCTTCGACGTCACGCCGTTGATGACGTACACGGTTGCATCGCTGGTCGAGCGGGTCAGCGTGTTGGAGGTCAAAGCGACCGGCCCCTTCGCCGGCGCCGCCACGACATAAGGCAGGACGGTGTAGATTCTCGGGTTCGGCTTGCCACCGGCGAGGGCGACCAGCGATTCCCACGCGCCGACGGGCAGGATCTCGTTGCTCATCACGATGTAGACGGTGCTGGAGCCCGCCGTCTTGATCGTCGACCCCGGCGCGATCGTTCCCTTGCTCGGGTATGCCGTGAGGAAGCTCGCGGTCACCGGAGTGGCCGCCACCGTCGAGGCTGCGCCCGACCAGAGCACGCTCTGAGCCGGGCCGAGCAACCTGACCGCGCCGTCCGGTCCCTTGACGAGTCCCGCGAATACACTTCCGGTCGGAATCAGAGCGAGGCTCGCTGCGTCAAGCGAGCCGGCGATCACGCTCGAGCCGAGCGCACTCGCCTCCGCTGCCGTCACGGGCAACTTCTTGCCCCCTGTCAACAGATAGGCCTGACTGCTCCCCCGCTGCAGCGCGAAGGCGCCGTCGCGCACGATGGGCGCAGTCAGCGGAAGCGCGGAGAGCGCCCCGGGGCTCAGCACATTGAGCGAACCTGTGACGCCGGCACCCGTCTGTGAGAGCGCGTCGAGAATCTCAGACTTCTTTCCGTCCCGCACGGCATAGCGCTGCCCCGTGGTCAAGCCCATCACGTTGCTGAGCGCAGGCCCCGTCGAGAAGGTGTTCACCTGGTCCTGGGTCAGCTGCATGTAGCCGCCCGTCGAGCAGGCGCCACCGTAGTCGACGACGAGATCGCAGCTGCCGATCGGCAACTTGATGCCCGAGTCATAGAAGTACATCGATCCGGCGGGGTCCCGAATGATTCGAACCGCCCCGGCGATGAGCGACTGCGTCGTGAAGCTCGCGAGGTAGCTCGCGGTGTTGTAGCTGACCGGGCCGAGCGGAGCGAGCGAATCGAGGGTCTGCTGGTTGGGCACGACGTACTTCACCGTGCCCGAGACGAGGTAGACCGTCGCGTCGGTCGTCGTACGGACCAGAGAGCCCGCGGTCGTCGAGCCGAACCAGTCGGTGTAGAACCGCCAGAAGTTGCGGTTGCCGTAGCTCGAGCAGGAGTCGCCCGTGCCGTAGAGATTCGCCAGCGCCGCCGCATTCGGCTGGTACGGGGTGTAGTCGTAGAGGCCGGCGGTCGCCGCGTTCTGGATGTACACCGTGCCAGAGCCGCACGAGGTGGTCGGGCTGTAGAGGATGCTGTTGTTCCGGCCGGCCTGGAAGTTGAACGAGGTCGGGTACAGCTGATACGTGCGGAACTGGAGCGCCGCGTTGTAGACCTGGTTGAAGAATCCGTAATAGGTCGAGCTGCACGCCGCGGTATCCGGGCACGCGTAGCCCGTAGCCGAGCGGTACATGGTCGAGGTGGGCGACGTCGAGGTGACGAGCCCCTGCTCCTTCTGCAGCAGCACGAGCAGCGCTTTCTGGCTGATGCCGCAGACCGAGCCCACCTTGGTGATGATGCTCGCGGCGCTCTCGCTCGACGAACCGGCGTACGCGGCGCAGCGCCCCGAGACCGCCGCCTTCGACGGGGTCGCCTGGCTGTAGTTGCGCAGACACGGTTGGCCGTTCGCGGCCGCACACGAGGTCACCTGGCTGTTGAGGAAGGACTGGACGTCCGTGGTCGTCATCGCCGACCCGTTGTAGAACAGCGCGTCACTGATGATGTTCCCGGCCTGGAACTGCGATCCGACGGCGGCAGCAGTCGCGGGCTGAGCAGGTGAGACAGGCGCGGCCATGGCGACAATGGATGCCGCGACGGCCGTCACGAGCACAGCGAATGCGCCGGCGAGGCGGCGGGTCATGAGATCTCCCGGGGGTCGGCAGGGCGGACGCGCGCCAAGGATCGACACGACAGCCCCTTGCAACTTAACCGCGACGTCCGGCCGGATGGGCGGGAACACGCGGAATCAGACGCGATTTGGGGGCGCGGCGCGAGGGATCACCCAGCCGCGGCCAGTAGCATTCCGTGTCAGTGCGCTCGCGCACCCCCCACACCCGAGGAACGTGAATGACCCAACTAGACCTGCGCGCCGAGCGGATCGCGAATGAGCCGATGTCCGTCGTCGGCGCGCGATTCCGTTTCTTCGGCGGGGTCGATTCGATCGTCGACATCTGGCGTCATCGAGAGTTGCTCTTCCTGCTCATCCGCCGCGAGATCAAGTCGCGCTACAAGGGCAGCACGCTCGGCGTGGTGTGGAGTCTGTTCCGGCCGATCGCCCAGCTGCTCATCTACTATCTGGTCATCGGCAAGGTGCTCGGAGTGAGCCGCGGCACCCCCGACTTCGCGATCTTCGTTTTCATCGGCCTCACCACCTGGGGCCTCTACTCCGAGATCGTCGGCAGCTCGACGACCTCGATTCTCAGCAATTCCGGCCTCGTGAAGAAGGTCTACCTCCCCCGCGAGATCTTCCCGCTCAGCGTCATCGGCAGTGCACTTTTCAATGCGGCGATCCAGTACATCGTGCTGATCATCGCCATCGCCACCCTGTCGAGTGTTCCCTTCAATTGGGGCCCCAACATCCTGCTGGCGATCGGCGGCCTGCTGCTCGCCATCGTCTTCGCGACGGTCGTCGGTCTGGTGCTCGCGGCCGTCAACGTGTACCTGCGCGACGTGCAGCACATCGTCGAAATCGCGCTGGGCATCCTCTACTGGGCGTCCCCGATCGTGTACTCGTTCACGTACGTGAACAACATGCTCCACGGCGGCTGGCTGGAGCACGTCTATCTCTACAACCCCGCAACGCTCGCGGTGCTCGCGATGCAGAAGGGGCTGTGGGCCGCGGGCTCCGTGCCCTTCTGCCCACCGGGGGGCGCCGCGTGCATCACTCAGTACTGGCCGCCGCACCTCGGTCTCTCCGTCGCGGTCGTCCTTCTGATCAGCCTCGCCCTGCTCTGGCCGGCGCAGCGCGTTTTCGCGCGCCTGCAGGGCAACTTCGCTCAGGAGCTGTGATGTCGTCGACCATGCCTTCCATCGTTCGCGTCCATGGCGTCTCCAAGCGCTTCGTGATGCACAAGGACAAGTCCCTCAAAGAGCGCTTCCTCAACTTCCGCCAGGCACGCCGTCACACCAGTGACTTCTACGCGTTGCGTGACATCGATCTCGACATCGCCCTCGGAAGCACGGTGGGGCTCGTCGGTCACAACGGCTCGGGCAAGAGCACTCTGCTCAAGGTCATCGGCGGCATCATCGAACCGACCGTCGGCACCGTCGAGCGCCGCGGGCGTCTCGCCGCGCTGCTCGAGCTCGGCGCGGGGTTCCACCCCGACCTGACCGGGCGTGAGAACGTCTACCTCAACGCCGCGATCCTGGGGCTGACGCGCCGCGAGACCGACCGCTACTTCGATGACATCGTCGAGTTCTCGGGCATCGAGCCGTTCATCGACACGCAGGTGAAGTTCTACAGCTCGGGCATGTACGTGCGTCTGGCCTTCGCAGTGGCCGTGCACGTGGACCCCGACCTTCTGCTCGTCGACGAGGTCCTCGCGGTCGGGGACGAGCCCTTCCAGCGCAAGTGCATGGAAAAGATCGCGCAGTTCCAGGCAGAGGGTCGCACCATCGTGCTCGTGAGCCACTCAGCCGAGCAGGTCGGCAGCCTCTGCGACCGCGTCGTCGTGCTCGACGGCGGGGTCGTGCAGCACGACGGCGACCCAGGGGACGGCATCCGCATCCTTCGCGCCGGCTACGAAGCCGAACGCGAGCGGGCGGCGCACCTCGCGGAGCAGCGCGGGCTCAGTCGGGCCTACGACATCGAGTCGTTCGACACCGAGGCCGAGGTCGGCGCCGACGGCACAGCCCTGGTACGGGCTCGGATCGGCGTGACGATTCACGAGCCGAGCCACGACTGGGGCATCGGGATGGAGATCGAGAACACGCTCGGCCTTCAGCTCTATGCGATGACGACCTTCGATGCGCCTGCGCTGCCGAACACGCCGGGCTACCACGAGGTCACGGTGGAGTTCCCCGACGTGCGGCTCGGCCCGGGCACCTACCTGATCAACGTCGGAGTCGGGAACTCGTCAGGCGTCAACTTCGATCGCCGGGCCCCAGGGGGAAGCTTCGTGATCCCCGGCAAGGACTACGGCAACGGCATCCTTCGGCTCACGCCTCAGATCAGCGCCAAGTGAGCGCGAGCCGTCCGCGCTACCGGGCGGGCAGGTCGCCGCACTTGCGCTTGTGCTCGAGCGACCCAGCACGCACCGCGTCGGGGTCCGTGACGTCGATCAGCGTCGAGCGGCGATAGCTGCGCCACTTGCGCGCCTGGTAGAACGGGTTCACGGCGAGCCAGTACAGGCGCCGCTTGACGCTATACGAGCCGTCGCGCACGATGCGCGCGGAGTCGCCCAGCGTTCCCCTCACCGTCAGCTTGAACGCCTGCGTCGCCGACAGAGGCGGCAGCTCGGCGCCGATCTGCCGTAGGCCGACCGTCTCGTCGAAGATGCGATGGCCGTATTCCGCGTAGCTCAGGTCATTCGAGTGCTCGACCGCAGCTTGCGGCGCGTATGCCTTCACGAGACCTGCGTCGATGATGTCGCGCCCGAACATCTGGTCTTCCGCGTAGCGCACGTCGCGGTACGGGATCTCGTTGAGCAGGAAGGATCGCCGCGTCGCCGAGTTGACGTCGGAGTAGTACGACATGGCGTCGAGCACCGCCTGCGGAAGGGGCGCATCGCCGTCTCGGTAGAACAGCGTGACACCGTGGTCGGGGCCGAGGTTCTGGAACATCCCATTGACTTCGTAGCGCTGCAGCGGGAACGCGCGCGGACGCGCGACCTGCTTGCCGAGCACGGCCACCACCTGCGGAAAGCGCCGCATCGGCTCGATGATCGCGTGCAGCCAGCGAGAATGCGCCGGCACCGCGTCGTGCGTCAGATACGCGATGAACTCGCCCCGAGCCTCGCGCGCGGCGAGGTTGCGGGTGCGGCCGTGGCCGAACTCCTCGTTGGGGATCTGCAGCAGCCGCACCTCGGGGAACTCGGCGATGATGTCGAGCGTCGCATCGGTGGAGCCCGAATCGATCACGAGCACCTCGAAGCTGCCGTCGAACTCCTGAGCGCGAAGCATCTCCAGGATGCGGCGGAGATACGTCTCGCCGTTGTAGGTCAGGATCGCGACGGTGGCGTCGAGGGAGCCCTCAGTTGACATTCTCTGATTCGATCTCTCGGTAGGTGCGGGTGACGCCGTCGGCCAAGCTGGTGAAGTCAACGTCGCCGAACGTGCTGGTGTAGCGGTTGATGTCGAGGACGACTCGATCGACGAAGGTCGGCGGCGACGGGCGACGATCGATCTCGAAGTCGCGACCGACGACCTCGCGGATGACGGCCAGGATCTCGGCCACGGAGTGCCCGATGCCTCGGCCGAGGTTGTAGACCAGATGCTCTTCGCCCTTGCCGATCATGCGGACGATCATCTGCACGAGGTCCTCGACGTAGATATAGTCGCGCACCATCGACCCGTCTCCGAACTGCACGACCGGCTGGCCGAGCGCGATCTGCCGCAGCGCGATCGGGATGAGGCCCTGCTTCTTGTTGGGATGCTGGCGCGTGCCGTACGGGTTGGAGATGCGCAGCGCCGTCGACTTGAGACCATGCTTGGCGTCGTAATACCGCAGGTAGTTCTCAATCGCCAACTTCCCGATCGCGTACGGCGAGACGGGTTCAGTGACATCGTCCTCCGCGAAGGCGTCCTTGGATTGCTGGCCGTAGATCGCGCCGCCAGTCGAGGCGAGATAGAGATGCCGGATGCCTGCGTGAGCGGCGGCATCGAGCAATTCGACCGATTGAATGAGGTTCGTGCGCAGATCGAGGGTCGGGTCGGCTTCGGCCGTGGCCGGCGTCGTCGTCGACAGAAAGTGGAAGACGTAGTCGCAGCCGGCGACGGCGGCTTCGAGGTCAGCGCGGCTCAGGAAGTCTCCCACGAGCTGTTCGACCCCGCCGGCCTGGTAGTTCACGGTGCCGTTGCTGAAGCGATCGAATGCGCGCACCTGGTGCCCCGCGCCGACGAGCGCATCGACGAGGTGCGAGCCGATGAAGCCATTGGCGCCGATGACGACCGACTTAGCCACGCATCGCCCTCTCGAGCGCCTCGACGAACTGCTTCCCCGACTCTCGCCAGTCCGTGTTCGACACCGACTGAGACATGGCGACCGCCCGCTCTGGCTGATCCGGGCGCTCGAGAACCTCAACCAGGCGATCGGCCACTGCACGGGGCGAGGCGGGGACGTACTCGATGAACGGATTGTCCGAGACCAGGCGGTTGTTGGGCCCGTCGTTCACGACGGGTGCCACGCCGGCCGAGATCAACTCGAGCGGAAGCAGCGACATGTTCGACAGCGACATGACGAGGCCGGCAGCGCAACGGTTGTAGAGCTTGTTGAGCTGCGATAGTTCGAGGCTCGAATGATTGACGTATTCGAACGGAAGCGGCCAGTTGGAGACATCCCAGCCGGCGAGGTTGATCGTCACATCCGGGCGCAGTCGTGCGAAGTCGCCCAGTGCCAGGGCGCCGAATTCGAATGCCCGCCGCGCCGTGACCGGGCGCGCATAGAAGAAGATCTCGTTGCGGCGTCCCGTGTTCGTGAGGTGGTAGCGCTCGGCGTCCACCGCGAAATCGAAGTGCGCGGTCTTCATGCCGTACTCACGCGCCAGCTTGTCGGACAGCCACCCGCCCGCCGTGATGCCGTAGAACCCGAAGCGATAAGTATTCTCCGCCAGAAGCGATTCAGAGCCGAGCGGATAGAAGCTCGCCTCGAAGTCCTGCACGAAATAGAGTCTGCGCGCGGTGCTCTTGTCGAGGAAGGCCGGGTACGCGGTCTCCCAACCCGTCGCGAAGATGGCCTGCGCACTCGAGTGCACGCCCTCAGCGCTGTAGTTCCGGATCTCTGCCTTCAGGTCGGGAAAGGCCTCAGAAGCGGCGAGCATCGCGCGAACGTCGGGGATGCTGATGCTGTTCTCGGTGCGCGCGTCATAGAGGTAGATCGTGCAGCGGTGGCCGGCGTCCTCTGCGTAGCGGATGAACCGGAAGAGGTTCTGGTGGCCGCCGCTCTCCTTTCCCGGAGGCGACATGATCCAGGCGATGTCAATCGGTCCGGACTTCACCGTGATCGGCGACGCGAGCTGCGGGCCGGGCCTGGTCCAGTCAGCCGCGAGCGCATCCTCTTCGCGCACCAGCATCGACGGCCTGTGGACGGCAGCCAGTTGCGAAAGCTTGGCGAACCCGCGCGACGCGTACGAGCGCCAGCCTTCTGAGCGAATGACGCGCCCGTAGCGAACGAACGCACGACCGGTGCGAACCCCAAGCTCCTGAGGGCCTTCCTCGCGCAGCACCTTCATGGCACGACCGAACGGATTCAAGCGGACTCCCTCACATCTGTCGGCCGGTCGCTAACAGAGACGGCCAGCCCCCGGCGACTGCCATCGGAGCACTGACACTGTAGCAACGGCCCTTTTGAACTCCCCCCGGAGCGGGGCCCGTCCGATCCCCATAGGACGCGCCGATACAATTGGCCAAATGCGCGACCCAGGTGCCCTCCCCGCGGACCCCGGCGTCGCGGTCGTCACGGTCAGCTACTTCTCGACGGACGCCCTCGAGGGGCTGATCGAGTCGTTGCATGCATCCACCGTCGCCCCCGCCGCGACCATCGTCGTGAACAATGCGCCTGACGATGTGCTCGAGTTGCCGGAGCTACCCGGCCTCGAAGTCGTCGAAGCCAAGGGCAACCTCGGCTACGGTGCCGGCATCAATCTCGGTGCGCGCAGGCTCGGCCCGGACATCCACTGGATCCTCGTCACGAACCCCGACGTGCGCCTCAGCCGGCATGCGCTCGAGTCGCTCCTCGAGGTGGCGCAGGCCGAACCGGATGCAGGCGCGATCGGCCCCCGGATCATCGAGCCGGGCGGCGAGGTCTACCCCTCCGCACGGGAGCTGCCCAGCCTGCGCACCGGCGTGGGACACGCCCTGTTCGCCAATGTCTGGCTGAGCAACCCGTGGTCGCGCCGCTATCACGGCGAGTACCGCGCGTCATCAGCTCAGTGGCGCGAGACGGGGTGGCTCAGCGGTTCGTGCCAGCTGGTGCGCCGCGAGGCCTTCGACGCGATCGGCGGCTTCGACGACTCGTACTTCATGTACTTCGAGGATGTCGACCTGGGCGACCGGCTGACGAAGGCCGGCTGGCGGAATCTCTACGTTCCTGCCGCGAGCGTCATGCACACCGGCGCGCACTCGACCAAGACGCGGGCCGCGGCGATGCGCGCCGAGCACCACCGCAGCGCCTACCTCTACCTCTCACGCAAGTACTCAGGCTGGTACCTCGCTCCACTGCGCCTCTGCCTGCGCATCGCACTCGGAGCGCGGGCGCACATCACCAGCCGAGGCTGAGCCGTCGGTCAGAAGCCGCGGGATAGGATGTCTGCCGTGTTCGTAGCCCCCGGTGCCGATGTGTCCGCTGACGCCGCAATCGGGGAGGGGACCAAGATCTGGCACCTCGCCCAGGTGCGCGAAGGCGCGGTGCTCGGCGAGAACTGCATCGTGGGCCGCGGCGCGTACATCGGCTCTGGCGTGCGCCTCGGCGACAACTGCAAGGTGCAGAACTACGCGCTGGTGTACGAGCCGGCGGTGCTCGAGGCCGGCGTGTTCATCGGCCCCGCCGTCGTGCTGACCAACGACCACTACCCGCGCGCCGTCGCCCCCGACGGCTCGCTCAAGAGCGCGCACGACTGGACCCCGGTCGGCGTCACCATCAAAGAAGGCGCCTCGATCGGCGCCCGCGCCGTGTGCGTCGCGCCGGTGACCATCGGCCGCTGGGCCACGGTCGCGGCCGGCGCCGTCGTCGTCAAGGACGTGCCCGACTTCGCGCTCGTCGCGGGCGTTCCCGCCCGCCGACTGCGCTGGGTCGGCAAGGCAGGCGTTCCGCTCGAGCAGGACGAGGCCGGTGTATGGGTGTGCCCAGAGACCGGCCAGCGCTACATCGAAGACGGCGAGACCCTGAAAGAGGAATCCGAAGACTAATGAGCGACAGCAACGCATTCATTCCCGCTGCCAAGCCGATCATCGGCGACGAAGAGCGCGCAGCCGTCGACGCGGTGCTCGCAACGGGCATGCTGGCCCAGGGCGCCGAGGTAGCCTCGTTCGAGAGCGAGTTCGGCGAGGTGCTCACCGATGGCGGCCACGTCATTGCCGTGAACTCGGGCACCTCTGCGCTGCACCTCGGTCTGCTGGCCGCCGGTGTCGGCCCGGGCGACGAGGTCATCGTGCCATCGTTCACCTTCGCCGCGACCGCCAACTCGGTGGCGCTCACCGGCGCGACGCCGGTCTTCGCCGACATCGAGCCCGACTTCTTCTGCCTCGACCCCGAGGCCGTGGCATCCGTCATCACGGACAAGACCAAGGGCATCATGCCCGTGCACCTCTATGGACACCCCGCGAACATGACGGCCCTCACGAAGCTGGCCGACGAGCGCGGCCTGCTGCTCTTCGAGGACGCCGCGCAGGCGCACGGCGCCGCGCTCGGCGGCCAGAAGGTCGGCACCTTCGGCGCGTTCGGCGCGTTCAGCCTCTACCCCACCAAGAACATGACCTCAGGCGAGGGCGGCATGATCACGACGCGCGACGACGAGATCGCCCGCGTCGCGCGGCTGCTGCGCAACCAGGGCATGGAGAAGCAGTACGCGAACGAGCTGGTCGGCTTCAACAACCGCATGACCAACATCCACGCCGCCATCGGTCGCGTTCAGCTCACGCGCGTGCTCGGCTGGACCGCCCAGCGCCAGGCGAACGCCGCGTTCCTCGACGCCAACCTCGAGGGAGTCGTGACGCCGCCCGTCGCCGAGGGCGCTGAGCACGTCTACCACCAGTACACGATCCGCGTGCCTGAGGGCCGCGACGCTTTCCAGGCGGCGCTGAAGGACGAGCACAACATCGGCTCGGGTGTGTACTACCCGATCCCGAACCACCGCCTCGCGCCGTTCGCGCGCCCCGAGCACCTCGAGCAGACCGAGATCGCGGCGCAGCAGGTGCTGTCGCTGCCGGTGCATCCGTCGCTCACCCAGAACGATCTCGAGCGCATCGTGACCGCGGTCAACACCCTCGCGAAGGCGGGTGCCTGATGGCCGCGCTGCGCGCCGGACTCATCGGCATCGGGGCGATGGGCCGTCACCACGCCCGCGTTCTGCGCGAGGTCGACGGCGTCGACCTCGTCGCGATCGCCGACCCCGGCGGTGACCCGTTCAAAGTCGCCGGCGATCTCGAGGTGCTGCCCGACGTCGAGTCGCTCATCGCGGCAGGTATCGACATCGCCGTCGTTGCGATTCCCACGCGGTTCCACTTCGACGCGGCGATGAAGCTGGCGGATGCCGGGGTGCACACCCTCGTCGAGAAGCCGATCGCGCAGACGGTCGACGAGGGCCGCCAGATGACGGATGCCTTTGCCACACGCGGCCTGGTCGGGGCTGTCGGTCACATCGAGCGCTTCAATCCCGCCCTGCAGGAACTGCGGCGCCGGGTCGAGGCCGGAGAACTCGGCGACGTCTACCAGATCGCGACCCGCCGCCAGGGTCCGTTCCCCGCGCGCATCGCCGACGTCGGCGTCGCGAAGGATCTCGGCTCGCACGACATCGATCTGACGGCGTGGGTGGCACAGAGCCCGTACGCGTCGATCTACGGCCACACGATGCACAAGAGCGGCCGCGAGCACGAGGACATGATCAGCGCGACCGGCCGGCTCGAGAGCGGCGTGGTCGTGAATCACCTCGTGAACTGGCTGAGCCCGATGAAGGAGCGCCTCACGGTCGTCACCGGCGAGCGGGGTGCGTTCGTCGCCGACACCTCATCCGGCGACCTGACCTTTTTCGCCAACGGCACCTTCCCGCTGGAATGGGAGGCCGTCTCGAGCTTCCGCGGTGTGAGCGAGGGAGACATGACGCGCTTCGCATTCCCGAAGCGCGAGCCTCTGCGGGTCGAGCACGAGGCGTTCCGCGACGCCGTGCTGGGTGAGCGCCACGAGACCGTCACCATGGAAGAGGGCCTGCGCACTCTCGAGGTGGTCGAGGGGCTGCTGGAGTCGGCGCGCACCGGCCAGGCGGTCACGTTCTAGGGTTCGCGATGCGCGTCACCATCGCGAGTCGCATCTTCACGCCGGAGGCGGCGGCCGCATCGTTCCGGCTCAGTGCACTGACGGATGCCCTCGCCGACGCGGGCCACGCGGTGAAGGTACTGACGACGACAGCTCCTGCGGGGCTGCGCGGCGCCGCCCGCGCCTCCGACGCCGCCCGGCGCGGCGTGACGGTGCGCCGGCTACCGGTGCTGCGAGACGCCGACGACTACGTGCGCGGCTACCTGCAGTACCTGAGCTTCGACCTGCCGCTGCTGTTCCGGCTGATCAGTGGCCGTCGGCCCGACGCGATCGTGGTCGAACCGCCGCCCACCACGGGCTTCGTCACGCGCATCGCGGCCGGCATCCGTCGCGTGCCCTATGTCTATTACGCAGCGGATATCTGGTCTGACGCGACGGCGTCGATGGGGGCTTCATCCTTCGTGACGCGCGCGCTGCGTGTGGTGGAGCGCTTCGCCATGCGCGGTGCAGCCCATGTGATCGCCGTGACCGACGGTGTGGCCGAGCGCGTGCGGGAGATCGCCGGCCACGACCGCGTGACGGTCGTGCGCAACGGCATCGACACGACGGTGTTCACGCCCGACGGGCCCGTCGACGATGTGCCGCCGACCGCGGTGTACGCCGGCACGATGTCGGAATGGCAGGGTGCCGACGTGTTCGTGCGAGCGTGGCCCGCAGTGCTCAAGCGGGTTCCCGGCGCGAGGCTGGTGTTCGCCGGGGGCGGTACCGCGCGGGATGAGCTGCAATCACTGGCGAGAGAACTCAGGGTCGAGGCATCCGTCTCCTTCACAGGTGTCATCGCGCCCCCTCAGGCCGCGCGCCTGTTGCGGTCGGCCCGCGTGGGGCTCGTCAGCATCGTGCCCGGCACGGGGTACGACTTCGCGGTGCCGACGAAGATCCTTGCGTCGGCGGCCTGCGGCACGCCCGTCGTGTTCGCCGGCCGTGGCGCCTCCGCCGAGCTGATCGCCGGCGCCGCGCTCGGAACGTGCAGCAGCCACGACCCGGCCGCCGTCGCCGCTGCCGTTTCGGAAGCGCTCGAACAGGCGCCGTCGCCTGTCGCACGGGCGGCCGTGGCCGACTGGACGCTCGCGAACGTCTCGATCGCGGCCGTTGCGGAGCGCGTCGCGGCGATCATCACACACGCGGGACGGACGAGCTCATGACAGTGCGAAGCGCGCTCGGGGGCACCGCGAGGCGAGCCACCGCCCTGCTGCCGGATGCCGCCGTCGCGCGCATCTTCCCGCGGCGCTTCTCATGGTCACCCGACGCGCTCTCGACCCCCGTGGCGCCGGGCACGCCGATCCGGCTGTTCGTCGGACCGGTCAACTCGGCCGGTCAGGGCTACGCGTGGGCGCGCGCCGCCGAGCGGCACCTCGAGGGCGTCGGCGCCGTGGACCTGGCGATCGAGACCGCGGGTTCGCGGAAGTTCGGATACGACAGCGATCAGTCCGTTCCCGAGATGGCGTTCGCCTTCGCGAACCAGTGGCGCCGGCGGCAGCGCACGGCACTGGTCGAGGGATTCACGCACCTGCTGCTGGAGTCGGGGCGCTTCGCCTACGGCAGCGTGCCGGGCTCCACCCCGCAGCGCGTGGCAGCGGGCCTCGTCGCCGATGGCCTCACGGTCGCGCTCGTGTGGCATGGCAGCGACATCCGGCTACCGAGCGCGCACGCCGAGCTCGAGGCGGACTCGCCGTTCGGCGCCGACGGCGGGTACCCGGCGGTCAGCGTCGAGATCCTCGAGCGCAACGCCGCGCAGCACCGCGAGTTCGCCCGAACCTCCGGCCTTCCCTCGTTCGTCTCGACGCCGGGACTGCTCGACGTTCCGGGTTCGCAGTGGCTGCCCGTGGCCATCGACCCGGAGCTCTGGGCGGGCGGCGGGGAACCGCTGCGGCGCGCGGTGCCGGTGGTCGCGTTCGCGCCGAGCAATTCGCCGATGAAGGGCAGCGCAGGTATCGATGAGGAGCTCGGCGCATTGGCCGCTGCCGGCATCATCGACTACCGGCGCATCGCCAGCGTTCCGTGGCAGCAGATGCCGAGCGTGTACCGAGACGCCGACATCGTGCTCGACCAGTTCCGCCTCGGCGACTACGGCGTCGCCGCGTGCGAGGCGATGGCTGCCGGCCGCGTCGTCGTCGGCCACGTCTCCGAGGCCGTGCGCTCACACGTTCTGGCGACCACAGGCCGTGAACTGCCCATCGTCGAAGCGCGCCTCGACGCCGTCGCGGATGTCGTGCGCGACATCGCCCGCGATCCAGACAGGTACCGGGCGCTCAGCGCCGCCGGTCCGTCGTTCGTGCGCGAGGTGCATGACGGCGCGCGCTCCGCACGCGCGCTCGCGCCGTTCCTCGGCACAGACATCAAGGAGCCGTGAACCGCCCGATGACCGACCTTCCCTCAGGTGCCGCCGCGCCACGCATCCTCTCGATTTCGTTCTCCGACTTTCGCTCGGATTCCCGCGTGCTGCGCCAGCTCGACGTGCTGCACCGGCACGGGCCTGTGACGACCCTCGGCTACGGCGACGCGCCCGACGGCGCGACGGATCACATCGAGCTGCCGCGGAACCTGCCCTCGCTGCCACAGACGCCCCTCGGTGTTCTGAAGCTCGGGGTGCGCGCCTACCGCTCCGTCGAGGTCGACGCACCGGCGATGCAGGCGGCCCTGCGCGCCCTCGGCGATCGCGAGTTCGACATCGTGGTCGCCAATGAGGCACGGGCTCTGCCGATCGCGTTCCGGGTCGCGGGAAGTCCGCGCGTCTGGTGCGACCTGCACGAGTGGGCTCCGCAGGAGCGCGTGCACGTGCTGTCCTGGCGCCTGCTCGTCGCGCCGTTCATGTCGTGGATCTGCGGCCGCTATCTGCCCCGCGTCGACGCGGCGACGACCATCAACGACTCGATCGCCGCGCTCTACCGCGAGAACTACGGGGTCGAGCCCGAGATCGTGCGCAACGCGATCGCCTTCCGGCCCGAGCTGGCGCCGACCCCGGTGCCGGCCGACACGATCCGGCTCGTGCACAGCGGTGGCGCCGTGCCCGGCCGCAACATCGAGGCGATCATCGATGCCGTCGACGAGCTCGGCGGCCGCTTCACGCTCGACCTGTACCTGCTGAAGGCGCGCGAGGGTGATTCTTATTGGGGCATGCTGCAGCAGAAGATCGACGCATCGCCGCACACGACGCTGCACGACCCCGTCGCGCCCGACGAGCTGCCGCGGGTGCTGAATCCCTACGACCTCGGCGTCTTCCTGCTTCCGCCGCACACGCCGAACCACCGCATGATGCTGCCCAACAAGTTCTTCGACTACGTGCAGGCGCGCATCGGGATCGTCTTCAACTCGGCCGTCGAGACTGATCGCATCATCACGGCGCACGGCCTCGGGGTCGTGGTTCCCGGGTTCACGGCGGCCGACCTCGTCGGCGCTCTGCGCGGACTCACGCGTGACGACGTCACTGCCTACAAGACCGCGGTCGATGCCGCCGCGCGCGACCTCAGCTCGGAGGCCGACGTGGCCGTCGAGCACGGGATCCTCACACGCTTGGCCAAGTACACTCGGACGGTTCGAAAGGAAGGTCGCCGTTGAAGCGAATCTGGAGAGTCTTCCGCCGTCTGCAGCCGTATCTCTCGGCCGAGCAGCGCCGGTTCATGTGGTTCTTCATCGTGGCGTCGACCGTCCTCTCGATCCTTGACGTCGTCGCGATCGGCCTGCTGTCCCTGGCCCTCGCGACCGTGGTGCGCAACGCTCCCCTGCACGTGCCGCTCATTGGCGATATCCAGGGCGATGACTTCGTCTGGGTGTTCTTCCTCATCTGCGTGCTGATCATCGGCAAAGCGATCCTCAACGTCGGGCTGCAGTGGCTCGCGACCCGCCAGTTCGCAGGCTACGAACTGCGCTACGGCGATGCCCTCTTCGACGCCTACATCAAGGCGCCGTGGATCGAGCGAATCTCGCGGAACACGTCAGAGCTGGTCCGCATGGCCGACGTGGGGATCTCGGTGATCACCAGCGGCTTCCTTCTTCCGGTGATGACGATCCCGTCACTGCTCGCCACCTTCGTTGCGGTCTTCGCGGTGATCATCGTCGCGCAGCCGGTGACGGCCGGCATCGCACTCGTCTACTTCGCGCTCGTCGGGCTCATTCTCTACCGCTGGATCTCATCGCGAGCGATCGCTGCGGGGCGACGCAACCGCGAGTACTCGCAGTACACAGCTCGCCTCATGACCGAGATGGTGCACGCGCTCAAGGAAGTCACGCTACGCAATAAGGGCGCCGAAGTCGCGAAACAGGTGCACGCACGTCGTATGGTGTCGACGGATGCCCGCGCCCGCGCGTACTTCCTGGGCGCCGTCCCTCGCTTCATCCTCGATGGCGCGCTCATCGGCGGGTTCCTCATCGTCGGAGTCGCGACGTTCGCCATCGGCGGCTTCCCGCAGGCAGTGACCGCCGTGTCGGTCTTCGCCGTCGCCGGTTTCCGAATCCTGCCGACCATCGTGTCGTTCCAGGGGATCGTGACCAACGCACAGGCAAACATCACGCAGATCACCCCCGTGCTCCACGACATCGACGCCTCCCGCGAGTACGTCGCCCGCGCCGAACAGCTCAGCAACACGCCACTGCCTGAAGAACCGCGCCTGTTCGCTTTGGAAGGCGTCGGGTTCACCTACCCAGGCGCCAAGCGCCCGGCGCTCAAAGACATCAGCGTCGATATTCCGATCGGCAGCACGCTGGGCATCGTCGGTCCCACGGGGGCGGGCAAGTCGACGTTGATCGACATCCTGCTCGGCTTGCTCGAGCCCTCAGAGGGCCGCATTCTCATCGACGGGCGGCCGCTGACCTCCGTGCTTTCAGGTTGGCGCAGCCGCGTCGGCTACGTCCCGCAGCAGGTCGCACTGTTCAACGCATCGATCGCGCAGAACATCGCCCTCACCTGGGGCGAGGACATCGATGAAGATCGCGTGCGGCGCGCGCTGGAGCGCGCCCACCTGTGGGAGATCGTGGAGAAGCGCGACGGCGGAATGCATTCGGTCATCGGTGAGCAGGGCATCATGCTTTCCGGCGGTCAACGCCAGCGGCTCGGCATCGCCCGCGCTCTATACACCGAGCCGTTGGTCGTCGTCCTCGACGAGGCCACCAGCTCGCTCGACACCAAGACCGAGGCCGACGTTTCCCGTTCGATTCGGGAGCTGCGCGGCGAGACCACGCTCATCTCGGTGGCGCACCGGCTCTCGACAGTTCGCGACTACGACATGCTCTGTTACGTGCACGACGGCGAGATCGTCGCTCGAGGCTCCTTCGACGAGCTCGTCGCCGCAGTGCCCGAGTTCGCGATGCAGGCGTCGCTCGCAGGCCTCGCTTAATCGCTGGAACAGCCCTGCGACTAGGCTCCCGCACGTTCTGAGCGCAGCAGTGACTCAGCGGGCGCAAGCCCGTAGACCACGCGCGTGCCCGAGCCGGTCCATCGCCGGGCCGCATGCCAACCGGTGAGGATGCCGTCACGCTCGAGAACGACGACGACGTCGGCCGCGCGAAGCATTTCCCGTGCCGTCGAGTCGCGGCGCACCGCGCGGTAGAGCCTGCGCCCCCCGTCGAGCGGCGACAGGCGTAGGACATTGCGGCCCAACGGATTCCCCGACAGGAGACGCGAGAGACGTGCCGACAGCGACGACCCCGGCGAGCCGACGGCACGCGCGTCAACCCCGTCAGCCGCCGAATCCGCGCACACCCAGCTGATGACGCCGACGGTATCGGGCCAAGACGGCAGACGGAGTCGGGTCAGCGCTGCGTCGACACTTCCCGAGGGGGCGATCAGAACGATCTTGCTCATTTCGACCTTTCTTTCACGGGCAGGGATGCGACTTCGTCGGCCAGGCGCGTCACCCATGGAAGCAGTTGGCGCTCGCGTTCGAACCGGCGAGCCCACTCGCGCGCAGCGACGCGCTCTTCTTCGGACTGCACGGCTGCGCGTTCGGCGACCTCGATGAAAGCGTCGGAGACATCATCGGCACTCATGGAGCGCACTCCGCGCCAGCCGGGGTACTCCGCAAGCGTGCGCGAGGTCTCGTTCATCGGGTCGTGCACCGAGACGATCGGCAGCCCGGTCGCCGCATATTCGTACACCTTGCCCCCGGTGATGTACTTGCCTGCCCCGAACGTGAGCAGGAGCGCGTCGAAGTCGCCGTACTTCCGGTTCACCTCGTCGCGCAGCAGCGGGCCGCCGTAGCTGATGCCGTGCTCGGCGAAGCGCGGCATGACGGCGACGACGTTCTCGTGCGGCACCCCCGTGTGGTTAAGGTGCCCGAAGAGCTCGAGCTTCGAGGCCGCCACGAGCGGCGAACGGCCGCGGGCCAACGCCCACCCGTCGACGATCTCCTTGAGCGGCACCGCTCCTGAGATGGTGCCGATGTAGCCGAATACGATGGATGCCTTTGGCAGCGACCCCTCACGAGGGGGCATCACCGGAGCGACGTCGTAGCCGTTCTCGACGACATCCATCTTCTCCGCGAACTCGGGGTACTGCTCAACGTGCCAATCGCGGATGGGGCGGTTGACGAACCAGACTCGGTGAGCGCCGGCGATGAGCCGGCGCTCCCACCTGTCTACGGCCCCTCCTTTCGGCGACAGGCGGTTGCCTGAGTAGATGTCGAGCTGCCAGGCATCCCTGTTGTCCATGACGTACGGCACGCCGTGCTCGCGATACAGCACGTATCCGGGCAAGAAATCGACGTTCGGGTTCGCGGTGCCGATCGTGAGATCGACCGGGTCTTCGGCGTGCACACGGCGGGCGGCGGCCTCGAGTGCAGGCCGCCAGCTGCCGTAGTTCTTCTCAGGGAAGTCGCGCAAATTGCGACGCTGATGCGCCCAGATCCACAGCTCGGGCGTCTCGGCGCGCCAGCGTGACCAGGCGGTCACGTCATTCGCAAACGCGGGGGCATTGAACGGAACGCGCACGATGCGGATGCTCGGGTCGACCTGCTGTTCCAGCGTCAGGTCGGCGCCCGTCGACATGGTGAATGTCTCGCGCGGCGCGGTCAGCACAGTGACCCGCCAGCCATTCCGTGCAAAGGCGTTCGCCGTCGCCCACGCGCGGTAGACGCCGCTGCCGCGTGACGGGGGGTAACCCCACGCCACGTACAGCAGGTGCGGCCTGTGGTCGGCGGATCTCGGGGTTCCAGTCATGACGTCGCCTCCTCAGTGCCTACGGCGCCGATCAGTTCGGCCAATCCGTCGATCCGGGGCGCGAGCTGCGCCTCGCGTTCGAACCGGCGCGCCCACTCGCGCGCCGCCGCACGCTGTTCCTCGGTCTGCGCCGCTGCAAGCTCAGCGACCTCGATGAAAGTCGCCGCGTAGCTCTCGGCATCCGCGCGCGCGCTGCCGCGCCACCACGGATACTGTGCCAGGGCACTCGACGTGTCGTTGGCGGGATCGTGCACCGAGGCGATGGGCAAACCCGTCGCCGCGTATTCGTAGACCTTCCCGCCCGTAACATAGCGACCGGCGCCCGCCATCAGCACGAGTGCGTCGAACTCGCTGTACTTCGCCGACACAGCCGACTTCTGCAAGGAGCCGCCATGGCTGATCGCATGTGTCTTGAACCGCTCGCGCTGCGCCTCGAAGTCGCTATTCGCAGTCGCGGTGTGGCTCAAGTGACCATAGAGCTCGAGGCGCGATGCCCGCACGAGAGCGGAGCGCTTGCGCGCGAGCGCCCACCCGTCGATGATCTCGCGAATGGGAACCGCTGCGGAAATCGTGCCGACGTACCCGAATACCAGCGACGCCTTCGGCAACCTGTCCGTGCGCGGGACCGCGATTGGAGCGAAGTCATAGCCATTCGAGACGACGCGCAGCTTCGATGCGTGTTCGGGATAGACCTCGGCATGCCAGCGCAGGATCGGCTCGTTGACGAACCACACCTCGCTCGCTCCTGCCACGAGCCGCTTCTCCCAGCGATCAACGGCACTGCTTTCCGCGGTGATGCGATTCCCGCTGAATACATCGAGCTGCCACGCGTCCCGATAATCCATGACGTACGGCACACCGAATGCCTCATGCAGCACGAAGCCCGGAATGAAATCCACGTTGGGATTTGCAGTGCCGATGGTGAGATTCACCGGGTTCGCGGCGTGGATCTCACGTGCAGCGTGCTCGAGCGCACGGCGCCACCCGCCGTAAACACGCTCGGGGAACATCCGCTGCCCGCGCCATTCGTAGAATCCGTTCCAGAGCTCGGGCGCCTCGGCTCTCAGCCGCGACCATTTCCGGACGTCGTTGCGGAACCCCGGCGCAGGGAATGGAACGCGCACCACCTGGACGGATGGGTTGATGCGCGCCTCGAGGGAGGTGTCCGTGCCCGTTGTCAGAGCGAAGGTCTCGCGGTCAGCAGTCAGCACGGTGACCCGCCAGCCGCGCTCGGCGAAGGCGTTCGCGGTCGCCCATGCGCGGTACACGCCGCTGCCGCGCGAAGGCGGGTAGCCCCACGCCACATACAGCAGGTGCGCTCCGCCGGCCTGAGCTGCAGCGCTTCGGGTCACGCCGCCTCGCCACTCATCGCGGGCACCCGCACCCCGGCGTCGGCCTTAGCGCCCCGCGCGTCCCACCAGGTGCGCAGCTGACGCTCGACGGGCTTCTCGATGAAGTAGTGCAGGGCTGCGGTCGCCGCGAGCCCGACGACGAACATCGCGGCCCACCACCACAGCGTTGCCCAGCCGTGTGACTCGGGGCCGAAGATCGAACGCGTCAGGTAGATGAACGTGGCGTGCACGAGATAGAAGCAGAACGACCACTCACCGAGCGTCACCCAGAATCGGTTGCGCAGCACGGACCGCGCCCCGACGATGTCGCGTGTTGCGACGGCCGCGATCATGAGCGCGCACACAAGCACCATGCCCTCGGGGGTGAACGCCAAGATGTGGATGGCGATCCAGGTGTGCAGCGGGTAGACGGCCATCAGGCCGAGGAACAGGACGAAAGCACCCGTCAGTGCGTAGGCAACGATGGGCGGGACGCTGAGGCGCCACCCGCGGCGCATCGCCACGGCGAGGCACATGCCGATGACGAACGCAGGCAGCTGCACCACCGGCTGCGGAATGTGGTGGACCCATGCGGTCCCTGGCGTCCTGTCCATCGCCTCTCGGTACACCAGCTCCAAGACGAAGACCCCGGCGGCGACCAGAATCGCGCCGTTCGCGCTCAGGCGGCGGAACGGCTTCATGATCCACGGGTGCAGAGCGTAGAAGAAGAACTCGCACGTCAGCGTCCACGCGGCCGGATTGCCGGAGAGTTCGACGACCGGGTTGCTCCACCACGCCTGGATCAGAGGCAGCGAGAGAATCAGGATGCCGAACGAGACGGGCTTGACCCAGGTCTGCGCCGGGTCGGGATGGAAACTGTAGAAGATCGGGATCGCGATCAGCAGCGCGACGAAATGCGAGGGGTAGATCCGCGAGAAGCGCCGCCAATAGAACGTCGGCGCACCGGTGCTGGGCCGGTACGACCACGCGAGCACAAAGCCTGAGAGCACGAAGAAGAACGTGACGCCGTAAGTTCCGTAGCGCAGGAAGGGCGCGAAGGCCGGGATGGCGCCGAGGTTCTGCACGTGGTGCAGGAAGACCACGAACGCGGCGAACCACCGCAGCCCCGTGAGCGAGTCGAGCCGCCCCACGGCACCCTTGGGCAACGGCGTCGGGTCGATGAGGCGCGCGCTCGGCGCGCGCGTTACAACCACGTTCGATGCTCCCACGGGGTCCCAGCCTACCGGCGCGAAATTGTGGTGGTGATGTACGGCCCCGGCGAGGCTAGTCGCCGTGGGCGAGCAACTCGGCCACGACGCGATCGGCCGCGTGCCCGTCTCCATAGGGCGCCGCGTCGGTCTCCGCCGGGCGGGGCCGTGCCACCGCGGCGGCGATCTCGTCGCTCGTGTTCGCGAGCACGTTCCAGCCGAGATCGATCGTCTCGACCCACTCGGTCTCGGTGCGCACCGTTGTGGCGGGCACCCGCAGCAGGAACGCCTCTTTCTGAAGACCGCCGGAGTCGGTGACGACGCCGCGACTCGCGAGCACGGCGGCGATCAGGTCGGGGTAGGCGAGCGGCGCGTGCTCGATGAGCGAGCCGGTGGTCAGTTGGATGCCGGCGGATGCCGCACGGGCGGCCACCCGCGGGTGGGCGAGCAGCACCACGGGGTGGTCGAGGGCGGACAGCCCGGCGACAACCTCGGCGAGGCGCGCCGGGTCATCGGTGTTGTCGGCGCGGTGGATCGTGGCCACGGAGAACTCGCCGGGCGTGAGGCCGAGTTCGGCGACGAGCTTCGACGGGGCGCCGGCGACCGCGTCGCGCGTGGTGAAGAGCACGTCGGTCATCACGTCGCCGACGACGACGGTCTTGTCGCCCAGACCCTCGGCAGCGAGGTGCTGGGCGGCGACGTCGGTCGGAGCCAGCAGCAGGTCGGCGGCGTGATCGGTGAGCACGCGGTTGTGCTCCTCAGGCATCCGGCGGTTGAACGAGCGCAGGCCCGCCTCGAGGTGCGCGACCGGGAAGTGCAGCTTCACCGCCGAGAGCGCCGCGGCAATCGTCGAGTTGGTGTCGCCGTAAACCAGCACCCAGTCGGGCTGGTGCTCATCGAACACGCCGTCGAGGGCGCCCAGCATGGCGCCCGTCTGCACGCCGTGGCTGCCCGAGCCGACCCCGAGATGCACGTCAGGGGCAGGAATCCCCAGGTCCTCGAAGAAGACGTCGGACAGCATCGGGTCGTAGTGCTGGCCGGTGTGCACGATGACGTGCTCGACACCGGCTGCGGCAGCCGCGTGTGCGATCGGGGCGAGCTTGACGAACTGAGGACGGGCGCCGACGACACTGATGACCTTCACGGTCAACGAGGCTATCGGGTGAGGCCGTCAACCCCGCTTCGTACGAAGGCGCGGAAGTTCTCCACCGCATGGGGTTTCCAGATCGACTCGAGTAGTCCAGGTGCGGCCTGCAGTGCGCTCGGCGCAGCGCCGAGCACCACGTCGACCGCGGAGCGCACGGACTCAGCGTCGCTCACCCGCTCGCCGAAGATCTCCTTGTCGGCGCACACGTCGGCCATGGGCGAGTCGAACACGAAGACCTCGCAGCCGAACGCGAGGGCCTCGTACAGCACCGTGCTGAAGTAGCCGAACACCGCGCGCGACCGGGCCAGCGTCTCGTTCACATCGAGAGCGGTGTCGATGCTGATCCGATCCTCGCCGATGAGCCCCGGATAGCGCTGCGCGACGAGCGCGCGCTCCGACGGGTGGGGGCGGAACAGCACTCGCCACTCCCCCGGCAGCGCATCGCGGATGTCTGTGACGAGGCGCGTCGTCACCTCTTCCTGGTACCGGTTCGAGACGACGAGAACCGTCTTCTCGCGCTCGGCGGGCGCGGGCGCCTTGGCGGCGGTCTGCTCGAGGTGGGGCTTGCCGATCGCCACTTTCTCGCCGGGGAAGCGCACTTTGTCCGACCAGAACTCGCCGAAGGTCAGAAGCGTGTCAGGCATGAAGCGGGCGAACTCGGGGCGCGTGATCGCCGCACCGAAGTTGTAGGCGCCGTGCGACGGCCCGATCCACCCGTGCTGCGGCTCGATAACCCGCACACCGCGGTCCTTGAGCACCGAGATGAGGCTGGGCTGATTCAGGTATGCGGCCGTCTGCATGATGGCCGCCTTCGGCTTCATACGGTCGACGAGCGGAGCGAATTGCTTGCCAAGGTGTGACGCGATCTGGCCGCGGGTGACGACCCACGCTGCAGTGCGCTCGATGGCCGAATCGGGGACGTCGAAGGGAAGAACTGCATAGATCCCGCGCACCGCTGCGTGCACCGAAGCCTGAGCCGACGTGGAGAGAGGATGAGCCGCCGCGTCTCGCCGCGCGAGGAAGATCTCACGGTCGAGGCTGTAGGTCGCCTCGAAGCTCGGGCGTTCGGCGGCCGAGGGCCGCCGCTTGATCCCGCGGTCCTGCAGTACTGCGCTGCGGCCGCCTTCGGCGACGGCGAAGTCCCCGACGAGCCAGTTCTTAACTCCGGCATCGGTCTGTGCGAGAGTCGTGCCGCTCACCAGGAAGAGCAGGTCACGACCACGCGCCTTCCGCAGGGAATGCGGATTCGGCAGCACGACTTGTGAGGTCTCCCACGCGCGCTGGCGAAGCGACTTCTGGGCCTTCGCTCCGGGGAGTGCCGCCCCGGACGACGCATCGGAGCCGGCATCCGCTGCATCCTCGCCGCCGCTCGACGCCTCGGCCATGCTTCGGATCAGAGGCCAGCGCAGCAGGGGCCAGATCGCGAGGTCCGTTCCGGGGAAGGTCTCGAACAGGACGTCGGGCGCGGCATCCTCAAGCGCGACGAGCGCCTCGGTCTGCGGGGTTGGGATCACGGACGATTTCCTCTCGGAAGGTCAGCGGGTGGCCGCCGCGCGCTCATGCGCTCGCGGCGGAGTCGAACTCGAGAACCGCCTCAATCACGCGATCCTGGTCTGCATCCGTCAGGTCGAACGAGCACGGCAGCGAGAGCCCTCGCGTGAAGATGTCTTCCGCGACTTCGCCGCCGAGGCGATCGGATGCCTGCCACGGCGGTTGCAGGTGCAGGGGCCGCCAGAGCGGCCGCGAGCCGATCTGCTGTGCGCCCAGGTGCTTCCACAGCGCGTCTCGGTATTCGGCGCCCGCGCCCTTGGGCACGAGGACGGAGTACAGCCAGTAGGTGGCATCGAAGCCCTCGATGCGCGGCTGCGTCACGATGTCCGTGTCGGCGAAGGCCGCTTCGTAGCGAGCCGCCACGTGGGCGCGCCGCGCCTTCAGCTCGTCGAGCCGCTCGATTTGTGCGAGCCCGAGCGCGGCTGCGATGTTGGTGAGGCGGTAGTTGTAGCCGACCTCGTCGTGCAGGTAGCCGATGTCTGGCACCTTGGCCTGCGTCGACAGGTGCTTCGCCCGCTTCGCGAGCTCAGCGTCGTCGGTCACGAGCATGCCGCCACCGCCCGCCGTCGCGAGCTTGTTGCCGTTGAACGAGAAGGCGCCGATCGTTCCGACGGTTCCAGTGTGGCGGCCGGCAAAGGCGCCGTCGCTCCAGGTCGCCCCGAGCGACTCGGCTGCATCCTCGACGACCGCGATGCCGTTGCTGCGGCAGAACTCGATCAAGCGGTCGATCCGTGCCGGCTGCCCGAGGATGTGCACGGGTTCGATGACCGCTGGAAGGGCGTCGCCCCGGCGCTTCCGATCTTCGAGGGCCTCGATGAGCCGGTCCTGGTCGAGACACCACGTCTCGGACTCTGAGTCGATCAGCCACGGCTTCGCGCCAACATAGGCGATCGGGTTGCTCGAGCCGACGAAGGTGAAGTCGGGAACCGCGATCTCCGCCCCGCGCGGAACGTCGAGCACCGCGAACGCGAGGTGAATGGCCGCTGTGCCGCTCGAGCACGCCACCGCGTGCTTGGCTCCGACCAGCTCCGCGAAAGTGTTCTCGAACTCTTCGACGTAGGGGCCGACGGATGAGACGAAGCCGGACTTCACGGCATCCGTCACCTTCGCGATCTCACGATCGGTGATGCTGGGCACCGCGAGCGGAATGAACGGCAGATCGGAGCGCGCTTCTGCCCGGGGTGCGTTGCCCCACGACGAGCTGTCGGAGACCTGGCTCATCGGTGGTAGACCTCGGCCCTCTTGGCGTCGACACGATCGCGTAGCCACTCGGCGGTCTGCTTCAGGCCGTCCTCTAGCGAGGTTCGCGGCGTCCAGCCGAGGACCTCCGCAGCCTGGCTCGGGTCGGAGAGCAGGATCTCGACCTCTGAGCCCGCGGGGCGGAAGCGGTCTTCGTCGGTCGTCACCGTGGCATTCGACCCCGTGGCCGCGAGGCACATGTCGAAGGTCTCTGCGATGGACACGGTGCGGCCGGTGCCCAGCTGCACGACGGTGCCCGGCGCGAGGTTCGTCGTGGCGGCGCGTACGAAGCCGTCTGCCGTGTCCGCCACGTAGGTGAAGTCACGCTTAGGCGACAACGCGCCCAGGTGCACCTCATCGGCGCCCGCGAGCAGCTGGTTCAGGATCGTGGGGATGACGGCGCGCATCGACTGACGGGGGCCGAAGGTGTTGAACGGCCGCAGCACCGTCACGGGCGTCTCGAACGAGAGCGCGTACGACTCGCACATCTTGTCGGCGCCGATTTTCGACGCCGAGTACGGCGATTGGCCCCGTAGCGGATGCTCGACCGTGATCGGCACGGTCTCGGGCGTGCCGTAGACCTCGGAGGTCGAGGTGTGCACCATGCGCTCGATGCCCTCGGCGCGCACCGCCTCGAGCACGTTCAGTGTGCCGGTGATGTTTGTGTCGACGTACGAGCGGGGCGCGACATACGAATAGGGAATCGCGATCAGCGCGGCGAGGTGGAGCACGATGTCGGTGCCCTTCACTAGCGTGCGCACGTACTCCGCGTCGCGGATGTCTGCGAGCCGCACGTCGACGTCGTCACGCACCGGCGACTCATCGAGCCACCCGGCAGAGCCGTTCGAGTTGTACAGGCACATCGCGCGCACATTGGCGCCGTCCGCAACGAGCCGCTCGACCACGTGGCTGCCGATGAAGCCATCCGCTCCGGTCACCAGGACCGTCTTGCCGGCAATCGTGCTCACTGATTTCCCCTTGCTCTCGCGAGATCGCGAGGTGTTCCCACATCGATCCAGTCCGATTCCATCGCCCAGGCGGACGCGCCGAGGCCGCGCGTGATGCACGTCTCGACCAGCTCGGGCATCGTGCTGGGCCGGCCTTTCGGCACGTACTGCAGCGCATCGCGCGACACCGCGTAGATGCCGGCGTTCACCTCGACGTCGAGTACGGGCTTCTCGACCAGCTGCGCGATCTGCCGACCGGTGCCGCGCTCGACGACGCCGAAGGGAACCTGGTGGTCGTAGCGGCGGGTGGCGACGGTGACTGCGGTGCCGCTCGCCCGGTGCGACTCGATGAATTCCCGGACGTCGAACTGCGCCATCAGGTCGGCATTCGTCACGATGAGCGGCTCGTCCGGCAGTTCGGCCTGGTCGATCAGCGCGAGAGACCCGGCGGTGCCGAGCGGAGTGTCAGGGTCCTCGCGTACGTACCGGATCTCGGCGCCGAAGGTCGAGCCATCCCCGAGTCGCTCGATGATCTGGTCCGCCAAGTAGTTGACCGAGACGTAGATGGTGCGGATGCCGCCGCTGACGAGGTTCAGCAGCACCCACTCGATGATGGGTCGTCCTGCGATGGGGACAAGCGGTTTCGGCGTATGCCGGGTCAGCTCACCGAGACGAACGCCGCGTCCTCCGGCCATCACCACGGCGACGCTGTCGAGGACGGGGCGCCCGACGATGTCGCTCAGAGTGTGCATGCCGACGACCCGGCGCTCACTGTCGATGACGGGGAGCTGGTCGAGCCGCGTGGCCCGCATGACGTCGAGTGCGTGTGCGCGATTCGTGCCGTCCGACACCGTCGTGGGGTTGCGCGTCGCGTAGTCGATCGCACCGTCGTCGAGCCCCGCGCCGCGCAGGATGGCGCGGCGCAGATCCCCGTCCGTCAGCACGCCGACGAGGCGGCCGTCGTCATCGATCAGGACGGCCACTTCGAGGCCGCTGCGGTCGATGAGCAGCATGGTGTCGCGGATGCTGGCCGACGTGGGGAGCGTGTAGTCGGCGACCGTGCGGTTGACACTCATCGGGCAGTCTCCTTTTGATCCGCCCAGGCTGCCGCGCGCGACTCGAGATCGCGGAAGCGCTTCGGGCCGGCGGGGCGCCGCACCCCCGAGATGACTTCGGCGATGCGCACGGCAGCCCGCCCGTCGCCGTAGGGGTTGATCGTCTCGCGCGGGCGCGCGCGGGCCAGCACAGCGCGCACCGCGCCGCGGACGTTCTCGAGACCGTCGTCGACGTGCGCGACGGTGTCGGCCCGCAGCCGCCCCGCCTGTCGCGTGCCGACGTCGACGGCGGGCACGTCGACGGAGGCCGCCTCGATGATGCCGGACGACGAGTTGCCCACCACGACATCGCACGCGGCAAGCACTCGCGGGTAGCGCGCACCAAGCGCGGGCACGACGACGACGTTCGGAAGCCGGCGCGCGGCCTCGAGCAGCGCATCGCGCACCGTATGGCCGCCCGGGTCGGGCCCCGGGTAGGTCGCGATCACGGTGCCGGCCTCTGCGGCCGTACCGGCCAGCGCCTCCACGGCGGCACCCACCACCGCGTCGAGCGCCTGCGTCGTCACCGGGTGATACGTGAACAGCGCCAACGGATGCCGGATCTCCGCGCCCAGCGCCTTCGCGAGCTCGTGGTCTGTAAGCGGCTGCAAGCCGCGGAATCGATCGAGTCCTGGGGCGCCGGTCACGTGGACGGTGGCGGGGTCCTCTCCCATCTGGATGATGCGATCCCTGGCATCCTTCGAGGCCACGCAGTGCACATCCGCGAGCTTCGTGATCGCGTGCCGCACGCGCTCATCGATCGCGCCCTCCGTGACCTCGCCGCCGTGCAAGTGCACGACCGGCACGCGGGCGAGCACGGCGGGCATGACCACCCAGGGCAGCTCCCAGCGATCGCCGAGCACCACGACCGTGTCGACGCCGTCGAGCGCGCGAGCGACGCCTTCCGAGAGCGCAGCACCAGTCCGCGCGGCGTCGGTCGCCGCATCACCCGTGAGGCGCGGGCCGACCGCGCGCACCGTCGTGTTCGCCACGCCGAGATCCGCGAGGGCGGCGACGGCGGATTCCTCGTCGAAGGCCACGCCGGTGAGGATGAGCAGCTCGTTACCGGCCGCGGCGAGTGCCGTGAGCACCGGGCCCAGCGGGCCGAGGTCGGCACGCCCGGAGAAGTAGGCGGCGACGGTCATTCGGTCGCGACCGCGTCAGTGTCAAGGGCGACGCCGGCCGCGACGGCGCGAACCAGGGTGCGGCCGACGATGTCGACGGACACCGAGATGCCACTCTCCGGGCGCAAGCCGATGACGTCGTCGGCGCCGAGCACAAGCCCCGCGGCTAGGTCTCGCGTGGCGTGCCATGAGCGGCGCACGAGCGGTGCGTTCTCGAGCTCGCTCGGCATGCGGCGTTTGCGACCGTCGCCCAGCATCCGCACCGCAGTGTCGACGTCGCGCACGTATGAGGCGAGCTCGTCGGGCTCGAGGCTCGCGGCGTGATCCGGTCCCGGGGCGGTGGAGTCGAGGGTGAAGTGCTTCTCGAAGACCCTCGAGCCGAGCGCCGCAGCGGCGATCGCCGCGGTCGATCCCTGCGTGTGATCCGACCAGCCGACAGGCACGTCGAATTGTGCCGCCATCGCGGGAATGGCAGCGAGGTTGCAGTCATCAACCGGTGCCGGGTAGGCCGAGACGCAATGGAAGAGGATGCGCCCGGGTGCGGCCGCGGCGGCATCGAGCGCCGCCTCGACCTCGTCGGCATCGCCCATTCCGGTCGAGATAAGAAGCGGCACGCCCAGCTCGGCGAGGCGGCGGATGAACCCGACATTGGTCAGCTCGCCGGACGGGACCTTGAGCGCAGGCACTTCGAGGTCGAGAAGCAGCTCAGCGCTCCCGAGATCGAACGGGGTGGAGAGAAAGAGGAGTCCGCGCTCTCGGGCATGGTCGGACAGCTCGCGCCACGCGCTGCGCGGCAGCGAGAGCGCCTGCAGCATCTCAGCCTGGGTCGACGACCCAGTCGCGCGCTGCTGGTACGGCGCGGCCGACGCGCTCTCGGCCACCAGCGCGGCCGCCTCGAACGTCTGGAACTTGACGGAGCCGGCGCCTGCTTCCGCGGCGACGTCGATGAGGGCGTGCGCCTTCCGGACGTCGCCATCGTGGTTGACCCCAGCCTCGGCGATGACGAACGGAGTCTCTCCACCCAGCTGGTGGTTCCCGATGGTGACGGAGTCCACGGCATCCTCTCGCTCGGTGTGGCAGATGTCCGAACAATCGCCCCGGCTCACTGCCTGCGCGCCGGCACCCCTGTGACGACCGCCCCAGGCGGGACATCTCGGACGACCACACTACCGGCACCGACTACGGCGCCGGCCCCGACGTTGACCGAGGGAAGCACGACTGCGCGCGCACCGATCAGCGCCCCGGAGCCCACCTGGGCCGCGCCGAGCAAGGTCGCCCCCGGCGCCACGTGGGCGTAGTCGCCGACGACCACGTCGTGCTCGACAACGGCCGAGGTGTTGACGATCACCCCCCTGCCGACACGCGCACCCGGGCCGACATGAGCGTGCTCAAGAATCTGAGTGCCGTCGCCCACCTGCGGTGCCACGGTGGCCGTCGCCGCGACGAGCACCCCGTGCGTCCGGCCCTGGCTGTCGATCGCCGCGGCCTCACGCGCCCTGACCGCGTTGTCGCCAATGGCGACGACGAAGCTCGCCGTAGCGAATGACTCAGCGAGGTCGGCGAGGCTCGCGAAGACCGGGACGTCCCACCCTTCCGGCCCCGACGGGTCGACGACCGCGAGCACCCGCAGCCCTCGCCGCGCGGCGACGTCGGCGATGGACCGCGCGTGGCCGCCGCCGCCCACGAGCACAAGACCGGCGATCTGCGCGTCTGGCATACGGCCATCGTAAGAGTCTGCGCGTGCGGCAGACTGGATCACTGCGGTCGCCGCACGGTGACCGCCTCGGTAACGCCCGCAAATCGGAAGGCCTCAGATGAGCAGCAGGATCCTCGCGGTCATTCCGGCACGGGGCGGTTCCAAGGGCCTCCCGGGCAAGAACATTCGTCCGCTCGCGGGCGTGCCCTTGATCGGTCACGCAATCGCCTGCGGCAACGCACTTCCACTGGTCGCCCGCACGGTCATCACGACCGACGACGCCGAGATCGCCGAGACCGCGCGCGCCCTGGGCGGCGACGTCCCGTTCCTGCGCCCCGCGGAGTTGGCTCGCGACGACACGCCTTCCGCGCCGGTGATCCAGCACGCGCTCGCCGAGGTCGAGCGGCAGGAAGGCGCCCGATACGACGGCGTGCTGCTGCTCGAGCCGACCAGCCCGGCGCGCGACCCGCAACGCATCGCCGACGCGATCGCTTTGTTCGACTCGAGGCCAGACCTCGACGGCGTCGTCGCGGTCTCGGCACCCTGGTTCAACCCGTTGTGGGTCGGCGTCGAGGCCGCCGACGACGGCACGATGAAGCGCTTCTTCCCCGAGGCCGCCGGCGTGACTCGGCGGCAGGACAACCCCCGTCGCTACCTGCGCATCAACGGCTCGTTCTATCTCTGGCGCGCGGAGTTCGTGCGGGGCCTCAAGTCAAACTGGCTCGACGAGGGCACCTTCGCCCCATTCGAGATTCCGGAGTCGGAGGCGTTCTCGATCGACGACGAGGACGAGTTCCGTCTGATCGAGGCGCTCGCCGCCGGCGGCTTCGTGCAGCTTCCCGCGTCACCTTCGGCCACTCCCCCACCCTCCTCGTGAGCGGCTTGCCTCAGGCATCCCCGGCTTCGCCTTGGTAACCTCGTCAGCACCATGACGACTCTGCGTGTGATCGCCGACGATGCGGTCGCGCGCACGTCGGCCCAGCAGTCCAGCCGCCCGCGCATCAACGGCCTGACCCGCTACGCGAGCGAGCTGACCAGGGCCCTGATCGACACCGCTCCCCCCGAGTGCGACGTCGAGCTGATCGTGAGCCGTCGCCCGCGCGCCGAACTCGACGAGTTCGGCCGCCAGTTCCCCGGGGCCGCCGGCACCACCCCCGTGAGCATGCCCCACGGCGCCCTCGCGTCAGCCTGGGCCAATGGGGTGCGGGTCGCCGCGGGCACCGGCATCCTGCACGCGCCCAGCCTGTTCGCCCCGCTCGTGCGCGGCGACCAGCACGTCGCGCGCCAGCTCGTCGTGACGGTCCACGACACGATCGCATGGACGCACCCGAACTCGCTCGAGCCCGGTGTCGCCGCCTGGACTCGGCGCATGGCCCGCCGCGCCGCCAAGCACGCCGACGCCATCGTTGTGCCGAGCCACGCGGTCGCCGCAGAGCTCGCCGAGCACATCGACGTCGGCGAGCGCATCCGGGTCATCCCGGGCGCCACGAGCGCGAGCATCGTGCTGCCCGCCGACCCCGAGGTGCGCGCCAGTTGGCTGAAACTCCCCGAGCGCTTCGTGCTGGCATCCGGCTCGATGGATCCCCGCAGCGGCATCGACGCCCTCATCGAGGCCGCCGCGCTGCCCGAGTTCCAGGACGTCCCGGTGCTCATCATCGGCGAGGATGCCTGGCGCGGCCGCCGCATCACCGAGGCCGCGATGCTCGCGGGCCTCCCGGAGGGCCGCGTGCGCCCGCTCGGCGCCGTCAGCGACTCGGACCTCGCGCTTCTGCTGAAGCGCGCCGAGGCGTTCGTCGCCCCGAGCTACGCCGAGGGCTTCGGGCTCATGGCCCTCGAGGCGCTCGCCTTCGGCACGCCCCTCGTGCACTCCGACGCCCCGGCGCTTGTCGAGTTGGCGAGCGGCGCCGGGTACCCGGTCGTCCGCTACAACGCCGGGTCGAGCTATGCGCAGCGGCTTGCGACCGCGGTCGGCAGCGTGCTGGCGGGCAATGCGGATGCCGAAGCCCTCGCCACCCTCGGCAGGGATCGCGCCAAGGCCTTCAGCTGGCGCGACTCGGGCGCCCGCGTCTGGCAGCTGCACGCGGAGTTGTAACCCGGCAAACGCCTCGCGAGCTCACAGGTTCGCGATCAGCGCCTGGTTCTTCTGCTCGACGAGTGACTCGAGTTCACGGGCATACTCTGCGACTTTCTCGGTGAGCTCGGCGTCGCCCGACGCGATGATCCGCGCCGCGAACAGCCCCGCATTCGCCGCCCCGTTGATCGCCATGGTCGCGACCGGGATGCCGGCCGGCATCTGCACGATCGAGAGCAGCGAGTCGAGCCCGTCGAGTCGCGCGAGCTGCACCGGCACGCCGATCACCGGCAGCGTCGTGACGGACGCGACCATGCCGGGCAGGTGTGCCGCGCCGCCCGCGCCCGCGATGATGACGCGGATGCCTCGCCCGGCCGCCGCCTTGCCGAAAGCCACCATCTTGTCCGGCGTGCGGTGCGCCGAGACCACCTCGACCTCGTAGTCGATGCCGAACCGGTCGAGCGACTCGGCCGCGGCCTTCATCGTCGGCCAGTCGCTGTCGGAACCCATGATGATGGCGACCTGCGCCGAGTCACTCGAAAGAGGCATGACTCCACGATATTGCGCGAGCGACGGGCACACCGCCGCACAGCGGAGGCGTTATGCGTTGTGCCCGGTGGGGATCTCGGCGGCGAACTCGGCCGCGACCTGCAGGTATCCCGCGCCCTTGTTCAACTGGGTGTACCTGGCCATCGTTGTGATGGGCAGCTTCTTGCCCCCCGACAGCTGATAGATCGACCCGTTCGGCGTACGGATGAACGACCCGGCCTGCGTGCCCTTCTTGAGCAGGGCGCACGTGAACTGGTCCAACGGCACGTACGAGAACGGATACAGCGCAGCCTCTGCCGACGGCACCAGGTGGATCTGCCCGCCCGCAGACACATAGTTCTGACCGCCACAGGTCACACCGAATCGCAGCAGCTGCGACGCCCTCGGATACGCGTTAAGACGAGCCTGGGTGGTGTAGCTCCACTTCGTGATCCCCAACTCGGTCGTGTACACGAACGACGACAGCGCGATCTTGTTCGTCACCCCGTTGACCAGGTACACCGTCGCATCTGTCGGAGTACGAACCAAGGTGCCCGCCGTCAACGCCACGGGTCCATGTGGCAGCCCTGCCAGCACCGCCTGGGGCACGGTCGTGATCACGGGTGTCTTCCCGCCGGACAGCGCCACCAGGGAATCCCATGCCCCCACCGGAAGGATCTGCGTCGGCATCACCAGGTACACCGTCGCGCTCGCCTTCGACATCACCGCGGATGACGCCGTGATCGTGCCCTTCATAGCGAAGCGATTCGCGAACGCCTGCGGCACCGCGACGGGCACGAACTTCTCGCCCCCGACGGTGCCCGACCACGCCACCGACCCGCCCTGCGCCAACACGCGCACCTGCGTGGTGCCCGTTACCTGGAACACACCCGTGAACGCACCGCCGCTCGGCAGTTGCGCCACACTGCCGGCATCCAGCGTGCCGGCGATGCCGGACGGCAGGGTTGTCACGGGCACCACGGAGGCATCCACGGGGAACTGCTTGCCGCCGCTGATCAGCACGTAGGAGCTCTTGCCGGTCACCTGGGCGAACACCCCGTCGTCAACCAGTGGCGCCCCGTACGGCAGGTTGTCCAAGGCGGTCGGGCCCAGCACGTTCATTCCGGCGCCCGACACCCCCGCTGTCGACATCGCCGCGTTGTCGAGAATCTGACGCTTCTTGCCACCCGAGAGCAAGAACCGCTGCCCGGAATTGAGCTTCAGTACCTGGCTCACAGCCGGGCCCGTCACGAACGCCGCGATCTGGGCATCCGTCAGCTGCACGTAGCCCGAGGCCGCGCACGCTCCGCCGTAGTCCTCGACCATCGCGCAGGAGGAGAACGGCAGCTTCATGCCGGAATCCGTGAAGTAGATCGTCCCGTCCGGCGACCTCACGATCCGGCCTGCTGTCTGCTGAGTCGCGAACGAATTCAGGAAGGTCTGGTCGACATAACCCAGCTGACCGAGCTTCGAGAGCGCACTCAGCTCAGCCGCAGAGGCGACCGGGTACTTGTTCGCCCCCGCCAGCAGGTACACCGTCGCGTTCGCCACCGTTCGGACGAGGCTCGTCCCCAGCCCGAGTGCCTGGAGCTGCGCGAGGCTGCCGTTGAACACGTCCTGATCGCCCGGGAAGGCGCCCGTGGAGCCGTACTGCCAAAAGGTCCACGTCGGCCAGGGGCCGGGCAGCGTGCCGGGGCCACCCGAGAACTTGCCGCCGCTCGGGTAGTACGCGATGAAGAACGGGTCCGCTTTGAATGCGACGCCGCCGGTGCAGCTCGTCCACCAGCTCTTGTTGCTGTAGATCGCGGGCCATCGGCCGATGCGGTTGTGGATCGTGGTCACGAAGTCGTTGATCCAGCTGACCATCGCCGCCTGGCTCAGCCCCCAGCACGTGGGATGGCCGGACTCCGACTCCATGTCGAGCATCGGCGGCAGCGTGCGGCCGTCGGCCGTACCTGCGCCGCCGTTGGCGAGGAAGTAGGCGGCCTGAGCGGCCCCGGAGGACGTGCTCGGCGTCGCGAAGTGATAAGCGCCGTGAATCAGGCCCGCGGCGTAGGAGTCGTTGTACTGCTCACCGAATCGGCTGTTGACGTAGTTCGTCGACTCCGTCGCCTTCACGTATACGAATCGGGCGCCCTGCTTGTACAGCGAGACCCATTGCGCCGCGGTCAGCGTCTGGTACCACGAGACGTCAAGCCCGTCGATGCCGGGCGCATTGCTCACCACGGAGCTCCGCGCGATACCGCCGGCAGCCGAGGAGGCGAGGCTCGAGCCCAGGACGTGATCGCCCCGCGCATCCTGGACGCTCACAGCCGGGTCGGCGAGTTGTGCGCTCGAGACGGATGCCTGCTGTGCAGAGGCCGCAGCGGGCGCCGCAGCGGCTGCAGCGGGCGCGGCGGACCCCACGACCCCACCGAGCGGCACGACCGTGATGAGTGCCAAGAGCGTCGCGACTCCGAGAACTCCTACGCGAACACCCCGACGCATCTGCAAAACCCTTCACCCCCAGCGTCCTCGGCCTCGGCGACGAGTCCGCCGGGCTGAGCACGCCGCAGACAGAGTAACCATGCCCGCGGCGGGGTCGGGGCAACGCCACCCCGTGTGCGCAGAACCGATGCGCGAACGCGCTACCCCTCGAAGAACGCGGCGGCGGCGCGGGCGTCGGCGAGCACAGCGTCCAGCTCGGCACCCGACACGGTGACGTGGCCGACCTTGCGACCGGGCCGCGACTCCTTGCCGTAGCCGTGCAGCTTAGCCGCGGGGTACGCGGCGGTGACGGCCGGATAGCGGTCCTGCAGCGTCTCGCCGACCGGGCCGCCGAGCACGTTGATCATCACCGACCAGGGGTCGCGGGGGCGCGTCGAGCCCAGCGGCAGGTCGAGCACGGCGCGCAGGTGCTGCTCGAACTGACTCGTGACGGCCCCGTCGATCGACCAGTGGCCGCTGTTGTGCGGACGCATCGCGAGCTCGTTGACCAGCACGCGACCGTCGCGCGTCTCGAACAGCTCGACGGCAAGCATCCCGGTCACTCCGACGCCCTCGGCGACGCGCACCGCGATGTCGCGCGCGACCTCCGAAACGGTCGACGCGGAGCCGTCGGCAGCGCGCGCGGGCTCAGCGGCGGTGGGCGCCGGCGCGATCACCTCGGCGCACACCCCGCCCTTCTGCACCGTCTCGACGACAGGGTAGGCGACGATCTCACCAGATGGACGGCGGGCAACCTGCTGAGCGAGCTCGCGCACGAAGTCCACGAGTTCTTCGACGATGAGCGAGCCGCCACGGCCGTCCTCGGCGAGCGCCGTGAACCAGTCATCCGCCCCGTTCTTGTCGTCGACGACGCGCACGCCCTTCCCGTCGTAACCGCCGCGCGCGGTCTTCACGACGGCGCGACCCCCGTGTGCGTCGAGGAAGTCGCCGAGCTCGTCGGCGTCCGAGATCGCCGCCCAGTCGGGCGAGGGCAGTCCGAGCTCGGTGATCTTCTGGCGCATCAGCAGCTTGTCCTGTGCGTACAGGAGAGCGTCGGGACCGGGGTGCACCGGAATGCCCGCATCGACGAGCGCGTGCAGCACGTGCTGCGGGACGTGCTCGTGGTCGAAGGTCACGACGTCGACGGTCTTTGCGAACGCGAGCACGGTGTCGAGGTCGCGGTAGTCGCCCACCCCCGTCGCGGCGATCTCGGCAGACATCCCCTGCGCCTCTTCGAGAACCTTGATGGTGAGGCCCAGCGAGATCGCGGGCGGGATCATCATGCGCGCGAGCTGGCCGCCGCCGATCACTCCGACAGTGCTCTTCATGCCCTTAACGCTATCGAGCGATCGGGCCCGCGGCCGACCGCGCTCAGCGCCCGTCCCACAGCGTCGTCTGCCGCGTGATGACGGGCGACTGCATCACCTGGCGCTGCGACGTCTGCAGGCTCGCGGCGTTCTCCATCAGGTCGTGCAGCGCGACCTGCACGGTGCGCGCCTTGGGGATGTCGTTCAGCACGAGCACCGTCTCGCCCGAAACCGTGATGCGCAGATTGCCCGAGCCGAACATCGCCTGAAGGGGCCCGCGCGACAGCTCGACCTCGTAGCCGCGCAGGTGCAGCAGCTCTTGCCGGCGGCGCACGAAGAAACCGCGCCGCACGACGATGCGCCGCGTCGTGATGACGTAGCGCTTCGACAGCCACGAGAAGTACGGCAGCAGGAAGAACAGCAGCACGAGCAGCGCCGCGGCGAGCGCGACGGCGTAGTGCGCCCAGCTGGCCGGGAACCGCTCGGAGAAATAGCCGTACCCGCCGGCCACGAGCACCAGCATCACCGAGGGCCAGAAGAGCACCCGGGCGTGCGGGCGCAGCCGAGCGACCACCCGCTCGGGCGGGGGCGCGGGGACCTCGGGGGCCGCCGCCGTGCGCGGGGCTACCGGTCGGGCCATGAGCCCATTAATACCGCAGGTGGGTCACGTCTCCGGCCGCGACCGCCGCGGGTCCGGCATCCGTTATCACCATGAGACGTCCGCCCTCGTCGAGCCCCGTCGCGCGCGCCCGTTCGATGCGGCCGCCTGGCAATTCGATGCGCACGTCGCGCCCGACGGTGGCGCATTCGCGCTCGATGAGAGAGCGGATGCCTGACCCGTCGGCGTTCCCCTGGGCGTTCGCCAGCTCGTAGGTCAGCACCCGCAGCTCATCGAGGTACGCGGCCAGGATCGCGTCAGGGTCGGGCTCCTCCACCCCTGCGAGCTGCAGCGAGGTGGCGGTCTCGACCGGCAGCTCGTCGGCCCCGATCGTGAGGTTCAGCCCAGAGCCCACGACGACGGCCGAGGCATCCGGCAGCAGCTCGGCCAGGATGCCGCAGACCTTGCGCCCCTCGATCAGCACGTCGTTCGGCCACTTGAGCTCGGCGCCGCGCGCTCCGGCTGCGGTGACGGCGCGCTTCATGGCGACTCCGGCGATGAGCGGCAGCCACCCGAAGGCGCCGACGGGCAGGCTTCCAGGCAGCTCGTCGGGGCGCAGCAGCACCGAGATCGCGAGGCTCGTGCCGGCCGGGGCGCTCCACTGCCGGTCGAGGCGGCCGCGCCCCGCGGTCTGGTCGTCGGTGATGAGCACCGAGAGGTGCGGCCACTGCGCGGGGGCCTCAGAGGCCTGCGCGATGAGGTCGCGGTTCGTCGATCCGGTGCTCGGCACCACGACGATGCGGGAGGCGATGGCGCGGGCGCGAGGCAGCTCAGGAAGAGTCACAGCTTCATTGTCGCGTGCGCCGGTTGCCAGCGGGCCGCTACTTCCTCCTCGCTCCGTCGCCGAGGGGTGCCGCGATGGGGTTCTCGGAGCGAATTCCCCCATCGCCGCACCCCTCGGTGCAGCACCCCTGGCGCGTGCGCAAGAGTCACGGCCTCCTGTGCGTCGTCCGATTTGCGAGGGGTGCCGGAATGGCGTTCTGCGGCGGAGTTCCCCCATCGCGGCACCCCTCGGTGCGGCATCCCTAGGCTCGCCAACCGCGAAGAGCCAGCGCTTCGCGCGTCATCCGCTCGACATCGGCTTCCGTGTGGTGCTTACGGACCCTGATCACCGTCCAGCCGGCGAGCACCAGCTTGTTGTAGCGGTCGACATCGATGCCCGACCACCGATCCTTGTGCCAGCGCTCGCCCTCGTACTCGATGACCACTTTCCATCGCCGATACACCAGGTCCCCGACCGCAATCAACCTTCCGTCGGCGCCGTAGATTCGCGCGTTCCGCTCCGGCTCGGGCAACCCGGCGCGCAGAAGCACCAGCCGCACCCAGGTCTCGCGCGGCGACCAGACGTTCTCGCGAAGCTGCGGCAGCGCCTCTCGCAGCTTCCGAACTCCCCGCCCGCCGCTGAACGCCGCGACGGCGCGCTCGAGATGGCGCTTCGTCGTGAGCAGCACCGGCTTGTCCGACAGCATCCGATCGCCCGCCGCGATCAACTCGTCGACGGTGAGGAAGGACGCCAGCTCGCACCACAGTTCCGCCGCGACTCGCACGCGGTGCCCGAACATCGACGTGGTCTCGGCAGAGGCGGCCTTGTGGCCGATCACGTACTTGCCGCGTGGGAGGAAATCGCCGGGAGCCGTGATGTGCACCTCAAGTCGCTCGAGCCGATCAGGAAGGGGCACGCCGATGATCCGTGCCGCAGTGGGGCCGCTGAAGAACCAACCGCGCGGCAGCTTCGCCTGGTAGGCGTCGCAGAGAATCTCAAACCGCTTGTCTGCGTCAGCGTCGTCGAGCAGGGCTCGCGGCACGCGCACGCCGCGAAACGGATCGGTGAGATCACGGGCCCTGAGCCGATCTCGCGTCACACCGGCCTGATCGGCCTGGCCGACGGTGAACGGGGCTGTCGCGAGGTGGCTCGGCAGCGGTGTGGCATGGCGCATGGCCGCGAGTCTGGCGACTGCGACGAGCGCACCATCCGGCCGAGGCACCGTATTGGGGACAACTGCGCACGCCAGGCCCCTGTGTCGGGCGAGTCCGCTGCACGCCGGCGCCACGACCTCACCGCAGACCATGCCGCGCGCCGCTGCACCCCGCGCGCCACGACCTCGTCGAGGGGTGCCGCGATGGGGTTCTGCGCGCGAATATCCCCATCAGCGCACCCCTCGGCGAAGCATCCATGTGCGCCGAACGCCACCTGGCGAAGCGGCCGCGCGGCGCCCACGCACCTCCCGGCGAAGCATCCGTAACCTGCTAACGATCTGCGCCGCCTTTGTAGGGATCCGTCAACGGTGTGCGCCGGAAGTGCGCGGGTAGGGTGAAAAGCGTGACCGCAGACGCCACCTCGCCCGCCACCGACGGCCCCGCTACCGACGACAGCGACGGCCCCGACCTCGCGACCACCGCAGGCCGCATCGCCGACCTGAAGGCCCGCTACCACGAGGCCGTGACGGTGAAAGAGGAGGCGAGCGCGGCCAAGCAGCACTCCAAAGACAAGCTGACGGCTCGCGAGCGCATTCTCGGGCTGCTCGACCCCGGCACCTTCGTCGAGTTCGACGAGTTCGTGCGCCACCGCTCGACCGGCTTCGGCCTCGAGGCGAAGCGCCCCTTCGGCGACGCGGTCATCACCGGCGTCGGCGCGATCGACGGCCGCCAGGTCGCGATCTACAGCCAGGACTTCACGACCTTCGGCGGCTCGCTGGGCGAGGTCGCGGGCGAGAAGATCATCAAGGTCATGGACCACGCGATCAAGACCGGGTCGCCGATCATCGGCATCCTCGACTCGGGCGGCGCGCGCATTCAGGAAGGCGTCGTCGCCCTCGGCAAGTACGCCGAGATCTTCCGCCGCAACACGGCGGCCTCGGGCGTGATCCCGCAGATCTCGATCGTCGTCGGGCCGGCCGCGGGCGGCGCGGTGTACTCCCCCGCTCTCACCGACTTCGTGATCATGGTCGACAAGACGAGCCACATGTTCGTCACCGGCCCCGACGTGATCAAGACCGTCACGGGCGAGAACGTCGGCTTCGAAGAGCTCGGCGGTGCGCTCACCCACAACAAGCTCTCCGGCGTCAGCCACTACCTCGCGACCGACGAGGCCGACGCGCTCGACTACGCGCGGAACCTGCTGAGCTACCTGCCCGACAACAACCTGACGGACGCGCCGGTCTACGACGTCGAGCCCGAGCTCGAGATCACGGATGCCGACCAGGAGCTCAACACGCTGGTGCCGGATTCCCCGAACCAGCCCTACGACGTCACGAAGGTCATCGAGCACATCGTCGACGACGGCGAGTTCCTCGAGATCCAGCCGCTGTTCGCCCCGAACATCGTGATCGGGTTCGGCCGCGTCGAGGGGCGCTCCGTCGGCATCATCGCGAACCAGCCGAACGCCATGGCTGGCACGCTCAACATCGACGCGGGCGAGAAGGCCGCGCGCTTCGTGCGCTTCTGCGACGCGTTCTCGATCCCGATCGTCACGCTCGTCGATGTGCCCGGCTACCTGCCGGGAACCGACCAGGAGTGGACCGGCGTCATCCGCCGCGGCGCGAAGCTGCTCTACGCCTACGCGGAGGCCACGGTGCCGCTCGTCACGATCATCACGCGCAAGGCCTACGGCGGCGCGTACATCGTCATGGGCTCGAAGCAGCTCGGCGCCGACATCAACCTCGCCTGGCCGACGGCCGAGATCGCGGTGATGGGCGGCCAGGGCGCGGTGAACATCCTGTATCGCTCGCAGATCTCGGATGCCCGTGAGCGGGGCGAGGACGTGCAAGCGCTTCGCCAGAAGCTCGCCAGCGACTACGCCTACGAGGTGGCCTCGCCCTACCTCGCCGCAGAGCGCGGGGCGCTGGACTCGGTCATCGAGCCGGCCGCGACCCGCACTGCGATCATCAAGGCGCTGCGCTCGCTGCGCACCAAGCGGGCGTCGATGCCGCCGAAGAAGCATGGGAACATCCCCCTGTGAGCAAGGCAACTGTGAGCGGGGCGGCCGCGAGCGAGGAAGCACTGTGAGCCCGAAGCACCGCGCCGAGCAGGCGAGTGCGGAAGAGCCTGCCGCTCAGGCGTCCGCCGACATCCGCTTCGTCACGCAGGGTCTCAGCCCCGAAGAGATCGCGGCGGCAACCGCCGTGCTCACGGCGGCGCTGCAGCAGCAGTCAGCGGCCTCGGCCACCCGCGTGAGCGAGCCGCCGCGCTCCGAGTGGGCGCGCTCGACCCGCGGCCTGCGCCGCCCGCTGCGCGGCGACTGGCGCGGCTTCACGGCAGAAGGCCTGTAGCCCACGTTGCGCCCAGCGAGCGCATGGGACGATTGACGGATGCCTGCACGCAGACCGCCCCGCCGCCCCCAGCGCCCCGCCGCCGCTCCTCACCCGGCCGTCGGCACCGAGCTCGAGCTCGAGGTGACCGGCGTCGCGCACGGCGGCGTGATGGTGGCCCGGCATGAGGGCCGGGTGGTGTTCGTGGCCGACGCGATCCCCGGCGAGCGCGTGCGCGCACGAGTCACCGAGGCGAAGAAATCCTTCTGGCGCGCCGACACCCTCGAGGTGCTCGAGGCCAGCCCGCATCGCCGCGAGCACGTCTGGCGCGAGGCATCCGTCACCCGCGATCCTGAAGGTCGCGCGGGCGGCGCCGAGTTCGGCCACATCGAGCTCGCCCACCAGCGCGAACTCAAGCGTCAGGTCGCCGTCGACGCCCTGACGCGGATGGCGCACATCGAGCCGGCCGACGACTTCACGGTGCAGGCGCTGCCCGGCGACGACGAGCGCGACGGCACCGGGTGGCGCACCCGGGTGCGGCTGCAGGCCTCCGCCGACGGCACGGTCGGGCCGTTCGCCGCGCGCTCGCACACGGTGATCCCGGTGACGAGCCTGCCGCTAGCGACCGATGCGATCGCCGAGATCGCTCCCCTGGCCACCCGCTTCGGCGATGCGTCATCCGTCGACCTCGTCGCCCCCTCGAAGGGCCGCGCGCTCTCGATCGTCACCACGCGCGACGGCAGCGCGCCGCCCGCCCAGCCGATCCTCGAGACGGTGGGCGACCGCGAGTTCGCGCTCGACGCGCTGGGTTTCTGGCAGGTGCATCGCGCGGCGGCCGAGACGCTGACCGCAGCCGTGCAGCGCGCCATCGACGCCGACGAGTTCGACCCGCGGGCCGCGAACCTCGACCTCTACGGAGGCGTCGGCCTGCTCGCCGCTGCGGTCGGCGACCGCTTCGGGCAGGCGACCCGCATCACGAGCGTCGAGTCCTACGAGACGGCGACGGACTACGCCGCCCGCAACCTCTCCGACTGGGTCGGCGCCCGCGCCATCACCGCGCGCGTCGAGCGCTTCGTCGAGGGGCTCGCCGACGACGCGACCGCTGTCGAGCGCGGCCGCCAGCGCGCGGCGACCGTCGTGCTCGACCCGCCGCGCTCGGGCGCAGGCAAAGCGGTCATCGACGAGCTGGTGCGCACCGAGCCTGCCCAGATCGTCTATGTCGCCTGCGACCCCGTGGCCTTCGCGCGGGACGCCGCCCTGCTCGGAGCCGCCGGCTACGGCATCCGCTCGCTCGAGGCCTTCGATCTGTTCCCGAACACGCACCACGTCGAGTTGCTGGCTCGCCTCACCCGCGACTGACGCAGCCTTTCGACCCGCCCCGCTTGTGCGCCCGCGCCCGGAAGCTGCGGCCCCGGGCGGGGGCGCCTGTCGGCGGGAGGCGCAGAACCTCGCCGCGCAGCCGCCGCTACGCTTTCTCGCATGGTCACTGTGGCGATCGTCGACGATCACGAGTCCGTGCGCCTGGGCCTGCGCGCCGCGTGCGGCGAGGCCGGGTTCACCGTCACCGGCGAAGCGGCGACGGTCGACGAGCTGCTTCCCACGCTGGCCGCGACCCCCACCGACATGGTCGTCCTCGACCTCTCGCTCGGCGACGGATCGCGCGTCACCGACAACGTGAAGCGCCTGCAGGATGCCGGCAGCGCGGTGCTCGTGCACTCGATCGCCGACCGGGTCCAGGCCGTGCGCGAGGCGCTCGCCGCCGGGGCCGCCGGCGTGATTCCGAAGTCGGCGCCGACCGGGACGGTGATCGACGCGATCCGCACCGTCGCAGAGGGCGGCGTGCTCAACAACCTCGAGTGGGCGAGCGCGATCGACGCCGACAACGACTTCGCGCGCGCCAAGCTGGGCCAGCGCGAGCGTGACGTTCTGCACCTCTATGCCTCGGGTCTGCCGCTCAAGGCCGTCGCCGCCCAGCTCGGCATCGCACACTCGACCGCGCGCGAGTACCTCGACCGCGTGCGCGTGAAATACGTCGAGATCGGCCGGCCCGCTCCGACCAAGGTCGACCTGCTGCGTCGCGCCGTCGAAGACGGCATCCTACCCGGCCTCGCCGACCCCGCGGGCGATGGCCAGCGCTGAGTCACCGCAGCAGCCGCAGCCGCCGCAGCTCGCGGCGACCCCCGGCGAGCTTCCCCCGCCGAGCCCGCTGCCGCCCGCGCCCCGACACCCACTGACGCAGGCGCGCATCGAGACCATGGTCTCGCGGGCGATCGTGCTGTTCGGCGTCGTCTTCGGCATCCTCGTCATCCCGCAGCTGATGGCCCAGCAGCACGAGCTGCGCCAGCCGCTCGGCTGGGCTCAGGCGCTCGCGCTGTGCGCGTGCCTGCTCTGGGCCGTCATCGCGGCGATCGTGCAGCGCGGGGTGGGCGCGGCGACGACCGCCTTCGCGGCGCTCTACCTCGTGGTGCTGCTGCTCTGGCCGGTGACGGCAGAGGGCACCACCATCGACGGCACCCCGTGGCTGTGGACGCTCTGCACCGTCGCCTCCGCGTACGCCGCCGTGCGCCTGACGCTCTGGCTCGCCGCGATCTATGCGGTGGCCGCGCCGACACTGTTCGGCTTCATCCTCTGGGCGGTCACCGCGGGCCGACAGTGGAACGCCGCCGTGCTCGACGCGCTGTATGCCGCGATCGTCGGCAGCGTGATCCTCACGATCGCCTGGATGCTGCGCACGGCGGCCGGCGAGGTGGATGCCGCTCAGCGCGCCGCCCTCGACGGCTACGAGCGCGGTCTGCGCGAGCACCTCGGCGAGGCGGAGCGCGTCGAGGTCGACGCGCTGGTGCACGACAGCGTGCTGACCACCCTGCTCGCCGCGGCGAACGCCCGCACGCCGGAGGCGAAGCGGCTGGCCGCACGGATGGCGGGCGACGCGCTCGGCCACCTCTCGTCGATGAAGCCGGCGCCGAGCGCCAGCCCGGAGCAGATGACGGATGCTGCGAGCCTGGCCGCAGGCATCCGTGATGCGGCAGCCGCCATCCCCCACCCGCCGCGCATCGACGACACGGGCGTGCGCGCGGTGCCGCTGCCCGCGAACGTCGCCGAGGCGCTGCTGGCCGCCACGGTGCAGGCGGTGATGAACAGCTCGCAGCACGCCGGCGGCCCGGAGGTGGAGCGCACGGTCTCGATCGAATGCGCCGGGAGTGGGCTGCGCATCCGCATCGTCGACGACGGCGTCGGCTTCGACGTCGCGCGCGTGGCGCCGCGGCGGCTCGGGCTCGCGACCTCGATCATCCAGCGCGTCGAGATCGTCGGCGGCACCGCCGAGGTCGACTCGGCGCCGGGCCGCGGAACGGCCATCACGCTGAACTGGCGGCCGGGTGCCGACGACCGCGACCTCGGCGAGCTCGGGGGCGAGTCGTGATCAACCCCTCGCGCATCGCCATCATCCTGCTCGCGGTGATCTTCTCGGCGTACCACGTCGTGCTCGCGCTGTCGGCTATCGCCGTGCCGGCCTCGCCGTGGCCCACCCTCGTCTCCCTCGCCGCCTACGCCGCCGCGATCGTGCTCAGCCTGCTGCGCCCGAGCCGCCGTCTCCTGCCGGCGTGGGTGGCGGTGTTCGACCTCGCCGTCGCGGTCGGCGTGCCCCTCGCCGTCACCTCGCAGCTCGACGCAGACAACTCGAACGGCTACGCCACCTGGTATGTCGCGGCCATCGGCACGCTGCTCACGATCGTGATGGTGCGCGGACGCGACACGTATGCCTGGATCGGCATCGGATTCCTCACCGTGTACACGATCTGGTGGGCCGGGTTCGATTCGCTCGGCGACCTCGGCGTGGTCGGCTCGATCGTGTGGGTCGTCGCCGCCAACGTCGTCATGTACGCCGTGACCAAGACCGGGGAGGACGCCGAGCGCTTCGCCGAGGTCGAGCGGCAGGCATCCGAGTGGCGTGCGGCATATGACGCGCACGTGGTCGAGCGGCAGCGCCGCCTCGAGCACACCTACACGATGGCCGAGCCCCTGCTCACGGAGATCGTGCGCTCGGGCGGCGACTTGACCGAGGAGCAGCGCACCGAGTGCCTGCTGCTCGAGGCGACGATGCGCGACGAGATCCGCGGGCGCGGCCTGCTGAACGACGACGTCCGCCGGGTGGTGACGGCGGCCCGCCGCCGGGGCTCTGCGGTCAGCCTGCTCGACGAGGGCGGCCTCGATGAGCTCGACGAGCCGCGTCGGCAGCGCGTGCTCGGGCAGCTCGCCGCGGCGATCGGCGAAGCGGACGCGGACACGCTGATCGTGCGCACCGTGCCGCGCGCGGAGGAGGTTGCGGTGACGGTCGTCGGGCTCAAGGAGTCGGCCGACGGCGATGACGACGATGTCACGCTGTGGCTGGAGATCAAGGCGGGGTGACCACCAGGCTTGCGGTGGGGGCGGTTCTTCACACGCCCCCACCGGAAGCCTCGAGTCGGAGCGATAACCCGAATATCGCCCCCACTCCCCCCAATGGCACCCGCCCTGCATACCCTTTTGCGGCGAGTGATTGGACAGCATCTGAAGAGAGTTGCTGTGCTGTACCAATAGTCCCCATAGACCCGCGTATAGAACAGTCGTCTCTTAGGGGGACAGGACCCGTCCCCCTCGCGTGGGGACTCTAGGCTTGCCGCCATGCGCCTCTACCTCGCATCGACGTCGCCCGCCCGGCTCTGGCTGCTGCGCAACGCAGGAATCGAACCCGTCGTCGTGCCGTCCCACGTCGACGAGCCGCTCGCCGTCGCGGCCGCCGAGGCGGAGCACGGTGCGCTCTCGCCCGCACACATGGTGCAACTGCTCGGGCGCGCCAAGGCCGAGGCTGTCGTCGGAGCCGAGGTGGACGGCGCCGTGATCGACGGCCTCATCGTCGGCTGCGACAGCGCCTTCGAGCTCGACGGCGTCATCTACGGGAAGCCGCACCTGGCCGAGATCGCCACCGAGCGGTGGCACGGGCAGCGCGGCCGCACTGGCGTGCTGCACTCCGGCCACTGGGTCATCGACCACCGGGGCGGGGAGGTGCGCGGCGCCGTCGGCGCCGTGGCCGAGGCATCCGTCACCTTCGTCCCCGATATGACGGACGCCGAGATCGACGCGTATGTCGCCAGCGGCGAGCCCCTGCAAGTCGCCGGCGCCTTCACCATCGACAGTCTCGGCGGCCCGTTCATCGAGCGCATCGACGGCGACCCGTCGACGGTGGTCGGAATGTCGCTGCCGACGCTGCGTCACCTGGTGCGGTCGCTCGGCGTCGAGTGGACAGAACTCTGGAACCGAACGAACTGAACAAAGCCTTTTCGAGAGTTTTGTCGGCGTCGGCCAAATGCACCCCCTTGAGGGTTCGTAGGCTGGGATGGTGCCCCGTATCTCCAAAGTCCTGATCGCAAACCGTGGCGAGATCGCCGTTCGAGTCATCAGAGCCGCGAAGGACAGTGGGATCGGATCGGTAGCGGTCTATGCCGACCAGGATCGGGATGCCGTGCACGTGCGCCTCGCCGACGAGGCCTATGCCCTGAACGGCACGACGAGCGCAGAGACCTACCTGGTCATCGAGAAGCTGCTCGGCGTCGCCCGCCGATCGGGCGCCGATGCGGTGCACCCCGGCTACGGGTTCCTCGCCGAGAACGCCGACTTCGCCCGCGCGGTCATCGACGCCGGCCTCATCTGGATCGGCCCGAGCCCCGAGGCGATCGAGCGACTCGGCGACAAGGTCAGCGCGCGTCACGTCGCCGAGCTCGCCGGTGCGCCGATGGCGCCCGGCACGTTGAACCCGGTGGCGGATGCCTCAGAGGTTCTGGCCTTTGCGGATGAGCACGGGCTGCCCGTCGCCATCAAGGCCGCGTTCGGCGGTGGCGGCCGCGGCCTGAAGGTGGCCCGCACCCGCGAAGAGATCCCCGAGCTGTTCGACTCGGCGACGCGCGAAGCCGTCGCGGCATTCGGCCGCGGCGAGTGCTTCGTCGAGAAGTACCTCGACAAGCCGCGCCACGTCGAGACCCAGTGCCTCGCCGACGCGCACGGCAACGTCGTCGTCGTCTCGACCCGCGACTGCTCGCTCCAGCGCCGCCACCAGAAGCTCGTGGAGGAGGCGCCCGCGCCGTTCGTGACTTCCGAGCAAAAGGACGAGCTGTACCGCGCGTCGAAGGCGATCCTCAAGGAGGTCGGCTACCTCGGCGCCGGCACCTGCGAGTTCTTGATCGGTCAGGACGGCACCGTCAGCTTCCTCGAGGTGAACACCCGCCTGCAGGTCGAGCACCCCGTCTCTGAAGAGGTCACGGGCCTCGACCTCGTGCGCGAGCAGTTCCGCCTCGCCGAGGGCGGCGTGCTCGACTACCCCGACCCCGAGCCGCGTGGCCACTCGTTCGAGTTCCGTATCAACGGCGAGGACGCCGGCCGCAACTTCATGCCGGCGCCCGGCCCCGTGCACGTGTTCAAGCCGGCGTCAGGCCCCGGCGTGCGGGTCGACTCGGGCGTGCAGTCGGGCGATGAGATCTCGGGCGCGTTCGACTCGCTGCTGGCGAAGCTCGTCGTCACCGGCGCGACCCGCGAAGAGGCGCTCGAACGCTCGCGCCGCGCCCTCGACGAGTTCGAGGTCGCCGGGCTTCCCACCGTGCTGCCGTTCCACCGCGCGATCGTGCGCGACCCCGCGTTCGCCCCCGAGAACGGCGAGCCGTTCAGCATCTACACCCGCTGGATCGAGACGGAGTGGGCGGGCGGCGTCGAGCCGTGGAGCGGCGCGGCCACCGAGCCGAGCGCGCCCCAGGAGCGGCAGAGCGTCGTGCTCGAGGTCGAGGGCAAGCGCGTCGAGGTGACCCTGCCCGCGCAGCTGCTGACCGCAGCGCCCGCCGGCCGTGCCGCGCGAGCCGCTGCCCCGAAGCGCTTGTCGGGCGGCCGCGGCTCTGCGGGCGGTGTGCCGGTGGCGTCGGGCAACGCCATCACCGCGCCGATGCAGGCCACCGTCGTCAAGATCGCGGTCGAAGAGGGCGCTCAGGTCGTCAAGGGCGATCTCGTCGTCGTGCTCGAGGCCATGAAGATGGAGCAGCCGATCGTCGCTCACCGCGACGGCACGATCGAGGGCATCAACGCCGCGGTCGGCGCGACCGTGTCGAGCGGCACGCGCCTGCTCAACATCGTCTAGGCCGTTTCGAGAGGCGGGCTCGCACGCTCGCCCGCTCCTCAACGATCGGGAGCGGACTGGCCGAGGCGCACCAGTTGCACGCTGATGCGGTGCGCCATCGCCTCGACCGAGTCGCGACCGGTCAGCGGAGTGCCGAGCCAGCCGCTGAGCAGCCACACGATGCCGCCGGAGACGATGACGACGCTGTCGCGCAGCTCCTCTGACTCGGGGTCGGAGTCGTCGGAGCCCGCGGCGCTGCCGAGCAGCGGCAGCGACCGCTCGAGGATGCGGCGCGCCACGAGATCGACCGCGGCGTCGACCGCGGCCCCGGAGCGCGGCCCGTGCAGCACCCGGCGGTAGAACGCACGGTGCGCGGCGAGGTGCTCGAGCAGATCGCGCACGACCGACTCGACGTGCGAGACGCCTGAGGTGCCGCTGCGCGGCGCTTCGGCTGGCGCCGGGTGCCGCTCGAACTCGGTGTCGAGCCGTGCGACGGCCGCGGCCCGCGCGAGCTCGGTCAGGTCGCCGAAGTGCTGGTAGAAGGTGGGCCGCGTGACCCCGGCCGCTGCGACGACCTGCGTGATCGAGAGCTCGTCGAGGTCGTGCTCGTCGAGCAGGCCCGTCACCGCGGCGATCAACGCGCGCTTGGAGCGCGCCGCGCGTGGGTCATCGGCCGGGGCATCCATTCGACCATCCTCTCAAGCCATGCGAACAACGTGGTTTACAAGTGTAAGATAGGCCGTCGGCAGGCTCATTTACATCTGTAAATCAGAGCGGGAGAGGCAGACGAATGACGAAGCGTCCGATTCAGACGGCGACCGACAGGAAGCACAGCCGCGCGGCGCGCATCGCGATCGCGGCGATCGCGTGCATCCCGCTCATCTACGGCGGCGCGCTGATCTGGTCGAACCAGGACCCCACGCATCGCCTCGACAAGATCCCGGCCGCGGTCGTCGACCTCGACCAGCCCGTCATGCAGGACGGCAAGACCATCGATGTGGGCAAGTCCGTCGCCCACGAGCTGGTGACGGATCATGCGGACAACGACTTCGACTGGCACGAGACGGATGCCTCCTCCGCACGCGCCGGACTGAAGAACGGCACCTACCTCGCCACCATCACGCTGCCGAAGACCATGTCTGCCCACGCCGCCTCGCTCGGTTCGGACGAGCCTCTCGACGCCGCCGACTCACAGATCACGATCACCACCGATGACGGCCAGAACTACATCGTCGGCGTCGCGGCCAAGACCGTCGGCCTGGTCGTCTCGCAGAAGGCCGCCAAGGGCGTCGCACAGGAGTACCTCTCGCAGATCTACAGCGGCATCGACGAGATCGGCGGCCAGCTGGGCGACGCGGTGAAGGGCGCCAAGCAGGTGGCCTCAGGCGCCGGCACGCTGAAGTCCGGGGCGGATCAGCTCAGCACGGGCGCCCAGCAGAGCGCCGACGGCGCATCACAGCTCGCCTCGGGCCTCGGCAGCCTGTCGTCGGGCGCGCAGACCCTCGCCGGCGGCACCGCCCAGCTGTCGACCGGTACCCAGTCGCTCGCGAGCGGCGCCGGCAGGCTCTCCACCGGCGCGCAGACGCTCGCCGACGGCACGAGCCGGCTCGCCGACGGCACCGACCAGCTCGCTGACGGGCTCGACACACTCAAGTCGAAGACCGATCCGCTCGCGTCGCAGGCCACGCAGCTGTCGAGCGTCGCAGGCGCCCTGTCGAGCGGGCTGACCACCTACTCGGCGCAGGTCGATCAGGCGATCGCGATGTGCCAGAACCTGGTCAACTCAGGCCAGAGCGCCGACCCGCAGCTCACACAGCTGTGCACGCAGATCAGCCGGCTGGGCAGCGCAGAGCAGCTTGCTCAGCAGGCATCCCGGCTCTCCACCGACGCGCCTGCACTGCTGAACGCCATCGACCAGGCCGACGCCGGTGCGAACACCCTGGCGACGAAGGCCCACCAGGCTGCGACAGGCGCGCAGCAGGTCGCGGCGGGTGCGCAGCAGACCGCCGCGGGGGCGCAGGCGCTCGCCTCCGGTGCGCAGCAGACGGCGAGCGGCGCGCAGCTTCTTGCGACCAAGACACAGCAAGCCGCGACCGGGGCATCCGCCCTCGCCACCGGCACCCGGCAGGTGGCCGACGGGGCCAAGCAGCTCGACTCGGGGGCGGGCACGCTGGCGTCGGGCTCGAGCGAGCTTGCCGACAAGCTCGCGAAGGGGCAGGCATCCGTGCCCAGCTACGACGACGCGGACAAGAAGCACCTGAGCGGCATCGCAGCGCAGCCCGTGGGGCTCTCGCAGAGCAGGCTCAACGGCGTGCCGAGCTATGGCTACGGGCTCGCCCCGTACTTCCTCGCGCTCGGCGCGTGGGTCGGCGGCCTGTCGATCTACATGATCCTGCGCGCGATTCCGCAGCGGGCGATCGATGCGGGGCGCCCCGGCTGGCTCGCGGCGCTGCTCGGCTACGCGCGCGGCGCGTGGATCTCGCTCGTGCAGGCCGCCCTGCTCTATGTCGTCGTGACGCTCGGCATCGGCGTGCACCCGCAGCACCCGGCCGGCCTCGCGCTCTTCATGGGGCTCACGTCACTCGCCTTCACGGCCGTGAACCACACGCTCATGGTGCTGTTCGGCAGCCGCGGTCGGTTCCTCGGGCTGATCCTGCTCGTGCTGCAGGTGGCCGCGGCCGGCGCGACGTACCCGATCCAGACGACGCCCGGCTTCTTCCAGGTGCTGCACGGGCTGCTGCCACTGACCTACGTCGCGAACGCGATCCGCTCGCTGATCGCCGGCGGCTCGGCGGGAGTCGGCGTGGGCGTCACCGTGATGGTGTGCTGGATGCTTGCCGCCCTCGCCATCTCGGTCGGCGCGTCCGCGTTCCGGCACTTCCGGAAGTCGGAGATCCTGCTGCCCGACTTCGTCGTCTGACCGGTTGCGCCACCAGGATCCGCTTCGCGCTATCCGGATCCGAGTAGCGCACAGCGGAAGCTAGTGGCTCAACGCGGCGCCGCGGGGCGGCTCAGCCGGCTGGGGCGGCTCAGCCGGCTGGGGCGGCTCAGCCGGCTCAGCCGCCGACGATGTGCATCGCGCGTGCGGCATCCGTGATCGCTCCCGACATCGACGGGAACACCGCGTACGCCTTGGCGACGTCGTCGACGGTGAGGCGGTGCTCGACGGCGAGCGCGAGCGGGAAGATCAGCTCGCTCGCGCGCGGCGCGACGACGACCCCGCCGATCACGGTGCCCGAGCCGGTGCGGGCGAAGAGCTTCACGAAGCCGTCCTTGACGTTCTGCATCTTCGCGCGGGCGTTGGTCTGCAGCGGCAGCTTGTAGATCTCGCCCTGCGCGATGCCCTCTTCGATCTGCTTCTGCGACCAGCCGACCGTGGCGATCTCGGGGTGCGTGAAGATGTTCGAGGTCACGTTGCGCAGCTCGATCGGCGTGACCGCGTCGCCCATGGCGTGGAAGACCGCGGTGCGGCCCTGCATGAACGCGACGGATGCCAGCGGGAGAACGTCGGAGCAGTCGCCCGCGGCATAGATGTTCGGCACCGAGGTGCGCGCGACGCGGTTGACGCGGATGTGGCCGCTCGGCGCGAGTTGCACCCCCGCCTCTTCGAGGCCGATGCCGGCCGTGTTCGGGATCGAGCCGACGGCCATGAGGCAGTGCGAGCCCTCGACCGTGCGCCCATCTGAGAGCGTCACGAGCACGCCGTCGTCGGTGCGCTCGACCTTCTCTGCGCGCGATTTGGAGAGCACCGTCATACCGCCGCGGGTGAAGACGTCTTCAAGGATGCGTGCGGCGTCGGAGTCCTCGCCGGGAAGCACCTGGTCGCGGCTCGAGACGAGCGTGACCTTGGCCCCGAGGTTCATGTACGCCGACGCGAACTCGGCGCCGGTGACGCCCGAGCCGACGACGATCAGGTGCTCGGGCAGCGCCTTCAGGTTGTAGAGCTGCGTCCAGGTGAAGATGCGCTCGCCGTCGGGCTTCGCCGCGGGCAGCTCGCGCGGGCTCGCGCCCGTCGCCAGCACGATGGTGTCGGCCTCGATGCGGTCGAAGTCGGTGCTGCCGCGGCCGGTGCCGGTCGAGACGACGACGGTGCGCTCGCCCTCGAGCCGCCCGACGCCCTCGATGATGTTGACGCCTGCGCGCACGAGCTCTGCCCGCATGTCCTCGCCCTGCTGGCGCGCGAGGCCGAGGATGCGCTTGTTGACCGCGGCGAGGTTCACCGCGATCTCGGGACGGTGCGGCCGATCGTCTTCACCGCGCGTGAAGAACTGCACGCCGAGTCCGACCGCGTTGGGGATGTTGCGGGCCGCCTCTGCTGTCGCGATCAGCGTCTTCGACGGCACGACGTCGGTGATGACCGCCGAGCCCCCAATGCCGGTGCGCTCGATGACGGTGACATCTGCGCCGAGCTGGGCGCCCGCGAGAGCCGCCTCGTAGCCGCCCGGGCCGCCGCCCACGATCGTGATCCGCTGCTTCCGCTCGAATTCGAACGCCATGATGATCAGTCTGCCGTATGCCCGAGCCGGCGCCTCATGATCGCGATCGCTTCGGGGCTCTGATCGACGAGCACGTACCGGCGACCGAGCTCGGCGGCCGCCGCGCCGGTCGTGCCGCTGCCCGCGAAGAAGTCGAGCACCCAGTCGCCCTCGTTGCTGCTGGCCTGGATGATGCGGCGCAGGATGCCGAGGGGCTTCTGCGTGGCATACCCGGTCTTCTCCTTGCCCGTGGGCGAGACGATCGTGTGCCACCAGACGTCGGTGGGCAGCTTGCCGAGCGCCGCCTTCTCCGGCGTGACGAGACCGGGCGCCATGTACGGCTCGCGGTCGACAGCCGTGCTGTTGAAGACGTAGTTCTCGGGGTCTTTGACGTAGACGAGGATGTTGTCGTGCTTGGCCGGCCACCTGGTCTTCGAGCGGGCGCCGTAGTCGTACGCCCAGATGATCTCGTTGAGGAACGAGTCGCGGCCGAACAGCGCGTCGAGCAGCACCTTCGCGTAGTGCACCTCGCGGTAGTCGAGGTGCAGATAGAGAGTGCCATCGGGCGTGAGCAGCCGCCATGCCTCCTCCAGCCGCGGTTCGAGGAACGCCCAGTAGTCGTCGAAGCTGTCCATGTAGCTCGAGACCGCGCCTTTGACCGTCTCGTAGCTCTGCCCCTTGAAGCCCAGCCGCGACCCGGCCTGCGACTTCACCGTCTTGATCGCCTGGCGGGACTGCTTCTTGCCCGTGTTGAACGGCGGGTCGATGTAGATGAGCCGGAAGGACGCGTCGGGGAAGGTCTGGATGACGTCGAGGTTGTCGCCCTCGATGACCAGGTCGGGGCCGTCGGGCGTCCAGCGGGGGGTGGCCACGACACCCACCCTATGGCGGGTGCTCACGGCGGCGCTTCGGGCGGTGCGCGGAATAGACTCGCGGAATGGCCGACGCCTCGATTCTGGACAACCCCGAGACCGACCCCTTCGACGTGGCTCACGAGGCCGCGCAGCAGATCGCCGAGAAGACCGGCGTCGCGAAGCACGACATCGCCCTTACCCTCGGCAGCGGCTGGGGCAGGGCCGCCGACCTCATCGGCGAGACCGTCGCGACGATCCCGGCCACCGAGGTCGTGGGCTTCCGCAAGCCCGCGCTCGAAGGGCACGTGGGCACCCTGCGCTCGATCGCGCTGCCGAACGGCAAGCACGCGCTCGTGATCGGGGCACGCACCCACTTCTATGAAGGGCACGGGGTGCGGCACGTGGTGCACTCGGTGCGCACCGCGGCCGCGGCGGGGGCATCCGTCATGGTCCTCACGAACGGCGCAGGCGGAATCAAGCCGCACTGGCAGGCCGGCACACCCGTGCTCATCAGCGACCACATCAACCTGACCGCCGCGAGCCCGCTCGAGGGCGCCACATTCATCGATCTGACCGACCTCTACTCGCCCAGGCTGCGCGAGCTCGCGAAGAGCATCGAACCGAGCCTCGACGAGGGCGTGTACGTGCAGTTCCGCGGCCCGCACTACGAGACCCCGGCCGAGGTGCAGTTCGCGAATACGATCGGCGGGCACATCGTCGGCATGTCCACCGCGCTCGAGGCGATCGCCGCGCGCCAGGCCGGCATGGAGGTGCTCGGGCTCTCGCTCATCACCAACCTCGCCGCCGGCATCTCGCCGAACCCGCTCTCGCACGCCGAGGTGATCGAGGCCGGCCAGGCGGCCGAGCCCGTCATCTCTGCGCTGCTGGCGAAGATCGTGGGTGAGCTGTGAGCGATTTCACTGCGCATGCGACGGATGACGTCGTCGAAGCCGCCCGCGCGTGGGTGGCCCAGGACCCCGATGCCGAGACCCGCGCCGAGCTCGAGGCGCTGATCGACGGTGCGGCGAGCGGCGATGCGGCCGCGCTCGCCGAGCTGCACGCGCGCTTCGACGAGCGCCTCGCCTTCGGCACCGCCGGCCTGCGCGGTGAGCTCGCCGCCGGCCCGAACCGCATGAACCGAGTGCTCGTCACGCAGGCCGCCGCGGGCTTCGCGGCCTATCTGCGCGAGAAGCACGGCGAGCAGGCATCCGTCGTCATCGGCTACGACGGGCGTAAGAACTCGCGCGTGTTCGCCGAGGACTCGGCCGAGATCTTCGCGGGCGCCGGTGTGCGCACGATTCTGCTGCCGCGCCTGCTGCCGACACCCGTGCTCGCCTTTGCCGTGCGCCACCTCGACGTGTCGGCCGGCGTCATGGTGACGGCCTCGCACAACCCGGCGCGCGACAACGGCTACAAGGTCTACCTCGGCGGCGGCGACCACGGCTCGCAGATCGTGCCGCCGACCGACAGCGAGATCGCGGCGCACATCGCGGCGGTCGCGGCGGCGGGCCCGATCACCGGGCTGCCGCGGTCGACCGACTTCGGACTCGCGGACGAGTCGCTGGTCTACGCCTATGTCGCGGCGACGGCCGCCGTCGCCGGCGAGCTTCCCGGGGACACTTCGCTCGACGTGGTCTACACCGCCATGCACGGCGTCGGGTGGGACACCGCCTCGCGCGTCTTCGAGGCTGCGGGGCTGCCCGCGCCGGTCAGCGTCGCCGCCCAGCAGGAGCCCGATGCGGCGTTCCCGACCGTGTCGTTCCCGAATCCGGAGGAGCCGGGCGCGCTCGACCTCGCGATGCAGACCGCGCGCGAACACGGCGCAGAGCTGATCGTCGCGAACGACCCGGATGCCGACCGGTTCGCGGCGGCGATTCCGGATGCCTCCGCCGAGGGCGGCTGGCGCCGCCTGTCGGGCAACGAGGTCGGGATGCTGCTCGGCTGGGCCGCCGCAGAAGACGAGGCCGGAACGGCGCACGGCGCCCACCACGAGCCCGGCGTGCTCGCGGCATCCATCGTCTCCTCCCCCGCCCTGGGCGAGATCGCGACCCATTTCGGACTCGGTCACGCCACGACGCTCACCGGCTTCAAGTGGATCTCGCGCGCCCCCGGCCTGCTGTTCGGCTACGAAGAGGCGCTCGGCTACCTCGTGAACCCCGAGACGGTGCGCGACAAAGACGGCATCTCGGCCGCCACGCGCTTCCTCGCGCTCGCGCTGCGGTGGAAGGCCGCCGGCCGCACCGTCGCCGACCAGCTCGCGCTGATCGCCGAGGCGATCGGTCACTTCGCGAGCGGCCAGATCTCGCTGCGCGTGACCGACCTGTCCGAGCGCGGGCGCATCATGGATCGGCTGCGCGCCGAGCCGCCGCGCACCCTCGGCGAGGTCGCGGTCACGTCGTTCGACGACCTCGCGACCGGCACGGTGCCGGGGCTGCCCGTGGACAACATCCTGCGGATTCTGACCGCCGACGGGTCGCGCGTGATGATCCGCCCGAGCGGCACCGAGCCGAAGCTGAAGGTCTATCTGGACGTGCGCGGGGATTCGGGGGCGGACGCCTCGGCGAAGCTCGCCGCGCTGGACGCGGCGCTGCGCGCGCTGCTCGCGGCCTAGGACTGAGGGCTCAGGCGCCGAGCACCGAGCGCACCTCGGCGGCGGTCGTCGCGGCCCGCAGCGCGGGAATCGCCTGCGGGTCGTTGAACACGTTCGCCATCTCGGCGACGAGGCCGACGTGCGTCTCGGGGCTCACGCTCGCGATGCCGACCACGACCGACACGGGGTCGTTGTGGGCGTGGCCGAAGGCGATGGGCTCGGCGAGCGTCACGACCGAGATGCCGTCGCGCAGCACGTCGCGGCCTGGGCGGGCGTGCGCGAGCGCGAGGCCGGGGGCGACCACGATGTAGGCGCCGAACTCGTCGACGACCGAGATCATGCGGTCGGTGTAGGCATCGGTCGCCGCGCCGGTGCGCACCAGGGCGTCGCCGGCAAGGCGGATGGCACCGCGCCAGTCGGCCGCTGCCACGTCGAACTCGATCGCATCATCGGGCAGCTGTGGCAACGGCATACTCACGATTTTATCGAATGACGGGGGAACTTCTACACAGCGTCGAAGCCGACGGCGATGCGGTCGACGAGCTCTTCGCGCTCCTCGATCGGCAGGAACGCGGCGGCGGCGGCGTTGAGCTGGAAGGTCTCGAGGTCGTCGAGGCGATACGCGAACGCGTCGGACAGCAGCGACAGCTCGCGTGTGAGGCTCGTGCCGCTCATCAGGCGGTTGTCGGTGTTGACCGTGACGCGGAAGCCGAGCTGGTAGAGCAGGTCGAAGGGGTGGTCGGCCATCGTCGTGCCCCAGCGCTCGACCGCGCCGGTCTGCAGGTTCGAGGTCGGGCTCGTCTCAAGGGCGATCTCGCGGTCCTTCACCCACTGGCTCAACAGGCCGAGAGAGACATACGTGTTCTCGTCGTCCTGCCGCTCGATCAGCAGGTCCTCGGCGAGCCGCACGCCGTGGCCCAGGCGCAGCGCGCGGCCGTCGAGCAGCGCCGAGCGGATCGACTCGAGCCCGTCGGCCTCGCCGGCGTGCACGGTGACGGGGAACCACTCGGCCGCGAGGTAGTCGAACGCGGCGCGCATGGTCGAGGCCGGGAAGCCGGACTCTGGCCCCGCCGTGTCGAAGCCGACGACGCCGGAGTCCCGGTGGCGCACCGCCAGCTGGGCGATCTCGATGGCGCGGCCCGGGTTCTGCCGCATGCTCGACAGCAGCTGCCCGATGCGGATGTAGCCGCCGGCCGCCTCGATCTGCGCGACCGCCTGGTCGATGCCGGACTGCACGGCCTCGACCGCCTGGTCGAGGGTGAGCCCGCGCGACAGGTGCTGCTCGGGCGCCCAGCGGATCTCGCCGTAGACGACGCCGTCGGCGTGCAGGTCCTCGACGAACTCGCGGGCGACGCGCGCGAGCGCCCCTGCCGTCTGCATGACGCCGACGGTCACGTCAAAGGTCTTCAGGTACTCGACCAGGCTGCCGGCTTCGGCGCGGCTCTCGAACCAGGTCTGCAGCTGCGCGGCATCCGTCGCCGGAATCTCGAGCCCGAGCTCGTCGGCCAGCTCGATGATCGTCTGCGGGCGCAGGCCGCCGTCCAGGTGGTCGTGCAGGCTCACCTTGGGCAGCGCGTTGATGCTGACGCCCTCGAGCAGGTATTCGCGGTCGGGTGCGCTCATGAGTTCGCGCCGATGCGTTCCACCACGAGTGGCGAGTGCGTGTGATCGGATGCTTCGCCGATCGCCCACGCCCCGTCGAGCGCCTCGAGCGCCCGCTCGAACCGCGCCGCGTCGTCGGCGGCGAGCGTGAAGAGCGGCTGCCCTGCCGCGACGGTGTCGCCCGGCTTCGCGTGCAGCTCGATGCCCGCGGCGTGCACCACCGGGTCCTCCTGCCGGGCGCGGCCGGCGCCGAGCCGCCAGGCGGCGATGCCGAACGCGAGGGCGTCCTGCTTGGTGAGCACCCCGGCTTCGGGCGCTGTGACCGTGTGCGTCTCGCGCGGCTCGGGCAGAGCGGCGTCGGGGTCGCCGCCCTGGGCGGTGACGAAGGCGCGCCACTGGTCCATCGCGCGGCCGTCCTTCAGCGCGGCCTCGACGTCGGCGTCGGGCTGCCCGGCGAGCGTGAGCATCTCGCGCGCGAGCGCCACGGTCAGCTCGACGACGTCGGCGGGGCCGCCCCCGGCGAGCACCTCGACGGACTCGCGCACCTCGTTGGCGTTGCCGATCGTGAGACCGAGCGGCACGTTCATGTCGGTGAGCAGCGCAGAGGTCGCGACCCCCGCATCCGTGCCGAGCTCGACCATCGTCTGCGCGAGCTCGCGCGCCTTCGCGAAGTCCTTCATGAAGGCGCCGGAGCCGAACTTCACGTCGAGCACCAGCACCCCGGTGCCCTCCGCGATCTTCTTGCTCATGATCGATGAGGCGATCAGCGGGATCGCCTCGACCGTGCCCGTCGTGTCGCGCAGCGCGTAGAGCTTCTTGTCCGCCGGGGCGAGGCCGGCGCCCGCTGCGCAGATGACGCCGCTCACGGGGCCGGCGAGCTGCGCGAACACCTCCTCGTTGGTGAGCGAGGCGCGCCACCCGGGGATCGACTCGAGCTTGTCGAGCGTGCCGCCCGTGTGGCCGAGGCCGCGGCCCGAGAGCTGCGGCACCGCGACGCCGAAGCATGCCACAAGCGGCATGAGCGGCAGCGTGATCTTGTCGCCGACGCCGCCGGTGGAGTGCTTGTCGGCGGTCGGCTTCCCCAAGCCCGAGAAGTCGAGGCGCTCGCCAGAGGCGACCATCGCCATCGTCAGGTCGCGGATCTCCTGCCGGGTCATGCCGTTCAGCAGAATCGCCATCGCGAGCGCCGACATCTGCGAGTCGGCGACGTAGTCGCGGGTGTACGCCTCGACCAGCCACTGGATCTGCGGCGTCGTGAGCGTGCCGCGGTCCCGCTTGGCGGCGATCAGGTCAACGGCATCGAACGGTTCGACCGCCATCAGTCTTCGTACTCCTTCAGGGTGCGCGGCCCGAAAGCATCCGGCAGCACCTCATCGATGGTCTTCACACCCGACACGGTCTCGAGAAGCATGCCAGGGGCGGAATGCTCGAACAGCAGCTGGCGGCAGCGCCCGCACGGCATCAGCACCGCGCCGTGCCCGTCGACGCAGGTGAACGCGACGAGCTTGCCGCCGCCGCTCATCACCAGATCCGAGACGAGCGAGCACTCGGCGCACAGTGTCACGCCGTACGACGCGTTCTCGATGTTCGCGCCCCGCACCGTGCGCCCGTCGTCGACGATCGCGGCCGCCCCGACGGGGAAGCGCGAGTACGGCGAGTAACTGAGGCGCATGGCATCCGTCGCGATCGCGCGCAGCGCGTCCCAATCAGCGGCGCCGGATGCCGTTCGAGACGCGTCGCTCACTGGCCGTGCGCCATCGTCAGGACTTGACATACGGCTTCCCGTCCGCGGCGGGGGCTCGCGACTGCCCGACGAGGCCGGCCACGGCGAAGATCGTCACGAGGTACGGCAGCATCAGCAGGAACTCGCTGGGCACGGGCGAGCCGATGATGCCGAGCGTGTTCTGCAGGTTCGTCGCGAAGCCGAACAGCAGGGCGGCGAGCGTCGCGCGGATCGGGTCCCAGCGGCCGAAGATGACGGCGGCGAGGGCGATGTAGCCCTGGCCGGCGGTCATCTCCTTGGTGAAGATGCCGACGGAACCCAGCGTGAAGAACGCGCCGCCGAGACCGGCGATGGCGCCCGCGAGCGAGACGTTCCAGAACCGCGTGCTGTTGACGTTGATGCCCACGGTGTCGGCCGCCTGCGGGTGCTCGCCGACCGCCCGTACGCGCAGGCCCCACTTGGTGTGGAACAGCCCGAACCACACGCCCGCGACGGCGACGTAGGCGATGTAGACGATGATCGAGTGGTCGAAGAGCACGGGGCCGATGACGGGGATCTGCGCGAGCCCCGGAATCGGCAGGTCGGGCAGGGTGAGGCGCCGGTTCAGGTGCTCGGGGTCGGCGGCGAGGATCTTGGTGTAGCCGAAGTTCGTGAGGCCCGTGACGAGCACGTTGATCACGACGCCGACGATGACCTGGTCGACGAGGTACTTGATCGCGAACGCGGCGAGGATGAACGCGACGAGCACGCCGGCGACGGCGGCCGCGATGAGCCCGAGGGTCATCGAGCCCGTCGCCGAGGCGATCAACGCAGAGCAGAAGGCGCCGCCGAGCAGCTGGCCCTCGATCGCGACGTTGACGACGCCCGCGCGCTCGCCGATGACGCCGCCGAGGGCGCCGAAGACGAGCGGAACCGACAGTGTCACGGCGCCGAGCAGCAGCGAGGTGACGGGTAGCGGGTGGTCGCCCTGTGCGGCCCAGGCGAGGAATCCGACCATGAAGACGACGGCGAACAGCGCGGTGAACCACAGGGGCACGCGGATGCCGCGCGCGACGGCCGCCCAGCTGAGCAGCGCCATCACGACCGTGACGATCGCGAGGCCGATTCCGACGGGGGCGGACTGCACCGTGAGGTCGGGAATGCGGAAGAAGTCGTCGCTCTGGCTGAACCGGAACTGCGTGTGGCCCGAGCGCGCGAAGACGATGAACAGCACGACGGCGCCGAGGGCGAAGACGCTGAGCGCGATCGGCACCTTCCAGCTGCGCACCTCGACCTTCTCGAGGACGATGGGCGCCGCGTCGGGCACGTGAGCGGTGGCGGTGGTCAAGGCTCAGGCCTCCTTCGTGGCGGCGGCGGTGGCTGGGCGGCGCGGGCGGGGCGCCGTTCCCGGCTTCGGCAGGCCGAAGATGGCCCGCACGAGCGGCGGCGCCGCGATGAACAGCACGATGAGCGACTGCACGATGAGCACGATGTCGATCGGGATGTCATTGGCCGCCTGCATGAGGTAACCACCCGACTTCAGGGCGCCGAACAGCAGGCCGGCGATGAACACGCCGAGGGGGCGCGAGCGGCCGAGCAGCGCGACGGTGATCGCGTCGAACCCGAGGCCTGCGTCGAAGCCCGACGAGAACCCGCCAGGTGTGGTCGCGAGCACCTGGTTGACGCCGGCGAGCCCGACGAATCCGCCCGCGATCGACATGCCGTAGATGTACATGCGCTCGACTCCGATGCCCGCGGTGCGCGCGGCGCTCGGGTTCTCGCCGACGGCGCGGAAGCGGAAGCCGAGGTTCGAGCGGTTCATCAGCCACCAGTAGGCGAAGGCGGCCGCGATCGCGAGCACGAACGCCCACGTCACCGTGTAGCGCACGCCGAACAGCGCAGGCAGCTGCGCCGCGTGCGGGATCGCCGGCGACTTCGGGTTGTTGCTGCCCGGCGCCTGCAGCGCGCCGGGGGTGCGCAGCAGGAAGGAGATCAGATAGAACGCGACGTAGTTGAGCATGATCGTGACGATCACCTCGTGCGCGCCCGTCTGCGCCTTGAGCCAGCCGACGATGCCGGCCCACACCGCGCCGCCCACGACGCCGGCGACGATCGCGACGATCAGCGCCCACGGGAACGGCATCGGGAACGACCACGCGACCCAGCCGGCGAGCGCGCCGCCGATCAGGATCTGGCCCTGGCCGCCGATGTTGAACAGGCCGATGCGGAAGGCGAGCGCGATGCCGAGACCGCCGAAGATCAGCGGGGTTGCGGCGCTCAGCGTGTTCATGAGCGGCTGGATGCCGGTGGCGAAGGTGAAGGCGCCGGTGTTGAAGATCGCGCCCTGGAACAGCGAGGTGTAGGCGCCCCCGACGGCGGTCCAGATCGCCTGGAAGGTGTCGGTGGGCCGCGCGAAGAAGTATCCGGCGGCCTTCTGCACCCCGGGGTCGGTCAGCGCGATCAGCACCGCGCCGACGACGAGCGCGAGCAGCACGGCGAGCACCGAGATGACGACGCTGCCGCCCATGATGTCGCGCAGCGCCTGCTGGCCGCGCGTCGTCACCTGCCGCTCGGGCGGCGGCGTCTGACTGGGGGCGACGGATGCCTGCTCAGGCGCGTCGACCGTCGGCTCGGTCTCTGGCGTCGAATCGCTCATCAGGCGGCCTCCCCCGCGGTCTCGGGCGTCTCGCCCGCCATCATCAGGCCGAGCACCTCGCGCGGGGTGTCGCCCGGCACGATTCCGACGATCCCGCCGCGGTACATCACGGCGATGCGGTCGGCCAGCGCCACGACCTCGTCGAGCTCGGTGGACACCACGATGACGGGCACGCCCTCGTCGCGGGTCGCGACGATGCGCTTGTGCACGAACTCGATCGAGCCGACGTCGAGGCCGCGGGTCGGCTGCGCGGCGACGAGCAGCCGCAGCTCGCGCGAGAGCTCGCGGGCGAGCACGACCTTCTGCTGGTTGCCGCCCGAGAGTCGCCCCACGTGGGTCTGGATCGACTGCGCGCGCACGTCGAACTCCTTCACCTTCTCTTCGGCGAAGGCGTTCAGCACCTTGGTCTGCAGGTTGGCGCCCTTCACGAACGGGGCGCCCGACGAGCGGTTCAGCATGAGGTTCTCGGCGATCGTGAATTCGCCGACGAGGCCGTCTTCGTTGCGGTCCTCCGGAACGAAGCCGACGCCGGCGTCGAGCACCTGGCGCACGCCCTTTCCGACGAGCTGCGTGCCGTCGAGGGTGATCGACCCGTCCACCTTGGCCTGCAGCCCGAGCAGCGCCTCGGTGAGCTCGGTCTGGCCGTTGCCCTGCACCCCGGCGATGGCGAGGATCTCGCCCTGGCGCACCTCGAAGCTCACGTCGTTCACGACCTTCTGGCCGAGGGCGTCGAGCACGGTCAGGTGGTCGACGACCAGCGCGGCATCCGCCGGCTTCGCCGGGTCCTTCTGCACCGTGAGCTCGACCGCGCGGCCGACCATCAGCGACGCGAGCTCCGAGTTGCTCGCGGTGGGCGACGCCTCGCCGACGACCTTCCCGAGGCGGATGACGGTGATGCGGTCGGCGACCTCGCGCACCTCGCGCAGCTTGTGGGTGATGAAGACGATGCCCGTGCCCTGCTCTTTGAGCTGGCGCATGATGCCCATCAGCTCATCGGTCTCCTGCGGGGTGAGCACGGCGGTGGGCTCGTCGAACACGAGCACCTTGGCGTCTCGGCTGAGCGCCTTGATGATCTCGACGCGCTGCTGCACGCCGACGGGAAGCTCTTCGACGATCGCGTCGGGGTCGACGTCGAAGCCGAACCGCTGCGAGATCTCGCGCACCTTCGCGCGGGCGGCGGCGAGGTCGAGGCGCCCGAGCCCCTTCGTCTGCTCGTGGCCGAGCATCACGTTCTCGGCGACGGTGAACACCGGAATGAGCATGAAGTGCTGGTGCACCATGCCGATGCCCGCCTTCATCGCGTCACCGGGGCCGGCGAAGTGCTGGACTTCGTCGTCGAGCAGGATCTCGCCCTCGTCGGCCTGGTACAGGCCGTAGAGCACGTTCATCAGCGTCGACTTGCCTGCGCCGTTCTCGCCGAGAAGGCAGTGCACCTCACCCGGCTCGACGGTGAGCGAGATGTGGTCGTTGGCGGTGAGGCTTCCGAAGCGCTTGGTGATACCGCGCAATTCGAGCTTCATACGGGAAACGCTACCTTTCCGCCCGGGGTCAGGGCGACAGATAGAAGCGGCCGGCCGGGGAGGTCGTCCCCGGCCGGCCGCTGCGGACTCACGAGATCAGGACTTGGGGCTCGCGGGCGACGTGACCGTGATCGATCCGTCGATGATGCCCTGCTTGATCTTGTCGATCTCTCCCTGCAGCCCAGGGTCGACCTTGCTCTCGAAGTCGTGGAACGGGGCGAGGCCCACGCCGTCGTTCTTGAGCGTGCCGACGTACGGCGTGTTGGAGAACTTGCCGTCAGCCGCCGCCTTCACGACCGCCTGCACCGACGGGTCGATGCCCTTCTGCACCGAGGTGAGCAGGATGCTGCGCACCGACGGGTCGGTGTTGTAGACGTCGGCGTCGACGCCGATCATGGCGATCGACTTGCCGGAGTTCTTGATCGCGGTCGCGGCCGACTGGTAGATCGGGCCGCCGACCGGCATGATCACGTCGGCGTTCTGGTCGATGATGCCCTGCGCCACCTGCTGCGCGGAGTCGTTCGCGTCGAAGCCCCCCGTGAAGGAGCCCTTCTGGCTCTGCACGTTCCAGCCGACGACCTTGACGTCCTTGTTCTTCTGCTTGTTGTAGTACGCGACGCCGTCCGCGAAGCCGTCCATGAAGATGGTGACGGTCGGGATCTGCATGCCGCCGAAGGTGCCGACGGTGCCGGTCTTCGAGTAGCTCGCCGCGGCGTAGCCGCCGAGGAACGCGGCCTGAGCCGTGTCGAAGATGATCGGCTGCACGTTGTCGGCCTTGATCGAGTTGTCGTCGATGATCGCGAACTTGGTGTCGGGGTTCTGCGCGGCGGCCGCCTTGGTCGCGTCGGCGAGGTTGAACCCGACGGTGATGATCAGGTTGCAGTTCTGCGACACCATGCTGGTGATGTTCGGCTGGTAGTCCGCGTCGGTCTTCGACTCGGCCTTCTTGTAGTCCACGCCGAGCGACTTGGACGCGCTGACGAGGCCGTTGAAGCCGAGCTCATTGAACGAGTGGTCGTCGAAGCCGCCGGAGTCGGAGATCATGCAGGGCAGGAAATCCTTCTTCGCGCTGGTCGCGCCGTCACCGGAGTCGGACGGGGCCTGAGCGCAACCGGCGAGCAGCGCCACGCCGCTCGCCACGGCGATCGCCGCGACGATCGCCTTACGTGCTGTGTTCTTCACTATTTCCCTCCACAGGAATTGCAGGGTGCCGCGCGCGTGTGCATGCATGAGGCACCACAGAAAGCTAACCGACCCGCGGGGGTGCTTTTCGCCAATCCTGCGGTTCTTAATGCGGCCGTTACATCCTGCCGCTCAGAGTACGTCCGTCGAGCCCGACAGCTTGAGCGCGTCGACGACCGACTTCACCCGCTGCGCGTTCTCGGTGGTCGTCACCAGCAGCGCGTCAGGGGTGTCCACCACGACGATGTCTTTCACGCCGATCAGGCTGATGACGCGCTTCTGCTGGCTGACGACGATCCCGCTCGAGGCATCCGCCAGCACGCGCGCGTTCTCACCCAGGATCGCGAGGTCCGCCTTCCGGCCGCCCGAATTGATCTTGGCGAGCGAGGCGAAGTCGCCCACGTCGTTCCAGCGGAACAGACCGGGCACGACGGCCATGCGCCCCTCTGCCGCCGCGGGCTCGGCCACCGAGTAGTCGATCGCGACCTTCTCGAGCCGCGGCCAGACGCGGTCGACGGCCGGCCCGCGGGCCGCGGGATCGTCCCACGCGGCGGCGAGCTCGCGCAGCTGCGCGAGCAGCTGGGGCTTCGTCCTGCCGAGGGCCTCGAGCAGCGTGTCCGCCCGCGAGATGAACATGCTCGCGTTCCAGAGGTACCCGCCGTCGCGCAGATAGCCGCGGGCGGTCGGGAGGTCGGGCTTCTCGACGAAGGACTCGACCGCATGCGCGCTCGGTGCGCCGTCGACGCCCAGTGCCTCGGCCTGCTTGATGTAGCCGAAGCCGATCGCCGGCTCGGTGGGCTTGATGCCGATGGTCGCGATGTAGCCCGCGTCCGCGACCGCGACCGCCTCGCGCACGGCGCTCTCGAACAGCGGCAGGTGGCTGATGATGTGGTCGGCCGCGAACGAGCCGATGATCACGTCGGGCTCGCGGCGCTCGAGGATGGCGGCCGCGAGGCAGATCGCGACCGTCGAGTCGCGCGGGTCCGCCTCGAGCACGATGTTCGCGTCGCGCAGCTCGGGCAGCTGGTCTTCGACCGCCGCACGGTGGGCGCGCCCCGTGACGACCATGATGCGGTGCGCGCCGGCGAGCGGCACCAACCGGTCCCAGGTGTCGCGCAACAGACTGTGGCCGCTTCCGCTCAAGTCGTGCAGGAACTTCGGCGCCTCGGCGCGCGACAGCGGCCAGAGCCGCGAACCCACGCCGCCGGCGGGGATCACGGCGTGAAAGCGTGAGAGGGCCTCGGAGCTCGCCATGCCGCTCAGCCTAGGGCGAGGCAGGGTGGCCGGGAAGTTACACCGGTGTGCTTCCGGGGTTCACAGCCGGTTCACCGTGCCGCCACGACGGCTTCTTAACTTCAGAACCATGCGGGTAGCTGTGGTCAGCGAGAGCTTTCTTCCCACCGTCAACGGCGTCACCACGAGCGTCTGCCGGGTCCTCGAACAGCTCGCCGCAGCGGGCCACGAGGCGATGGTGATCTGCCCCGCGGCACCCAAGGTGCCGACCGACTACGCGGGCTTCCCGGTGCACACCGTGCCGGCCATGGCGTACCGCCAGTTCCCCGTCGGCCTGCCGAACCCCCAGGTCGCCCGGCTGCTGGCCGACTTCCGCCCCGACGTGCTGCACGCGGCGAGCCCCTTCCTGCTCGGGGCGCAGGCCATCGCCGCTGCGAATCGGCTCGGCGTGGCATCCGTTGCGATCTATCAGACGGATGTCGCAGGCTTCGCGCGCCGCAATCGACTCGGTCTCGCCGCGAATGCGGTGTGGCGCCTGCTGCGCTGGGTGCACGACGGCGCGACGCTCACGCTCGCCCCCTCGACGTCGTCGATCGCCGACCTCGAGGCCGCCGGCTTCGACCGGCTCGACCGCTGGGGGCGCGGGGTCGACCTCGAGCGCTACCACCCCAACAACCGCACCTCGCCGCTCGCCCGCCGCTATCGCGACTTCCTCGCCCCGCGCGGCGAGGTCGTCGTCGGCTACATCGGCCGCATCGCGCCAGAGAAGCAGGTCGAGCGGCTGCGCTGCCTGCGCGGCATCCCCGGCATGCGCCTCGCGATCGTCGGGGACGGGCCCGCGATGCCGGGCGTGCAGAAGGCACTGCGGCCCCTGCCGGTGACGTACCTCGGCCGGCTCGCCGGCGAAGAGCTCGCCGCCGCCTATGCGGCGCTCGACGTCTTCGTGCACACCGGAGAAGAGGAGACCTTCGGGCAGACCGTGCAGGAGGCGCACGCCTCGGGCCTGCCTGTCGTCGCGCCGGCCGCGGGCGGCCCGCTCGACCTCGTCGAGTACGGAGTCGACGGCTACCTGTTCCGCGACGACTACGAGCTGCGCAACCAGGTGCGGGCGCTCGTGGGCGATGGGGCTCTGCGGCTGCGCATGGGCGAGGCCGGGCGCCGGGCGGTTCTGGACCGGTCCTGGCCCGAGATCTGCGGCGAGCTGTTCGCGCATTACGAGGCGGCGATCGCCGACGTCCGTACCGCCGCGAGCGTGTCGGTCTAGACCCGCAGAGCCGACACAGCGGCCCGCGTGGGCGGTGCATAGCCTGCGGGGGTACTGTCAAGGGTTGGCACGCGCCACGCGTGCTTCCTTGAGCCGGGGAGGTGCATGCACATGGCCCAGCGCAGACTTCGCGTCTTGCCGCCGATGCCGTTCGTAGGACGTCGAAATGCCACCTCGAGTCCGTCGGCGCCGAGCACGGCGCCCACCCCCGCGCGCCCCAGCCGCCGCACGATCGTCGACTCGGCGATCTACCTCGACGGCATCCGCGTGGCATCGCCCACCTCGCTCGCCGACACCTTCCGCGCGCTGCATGACACGCCGGGCGGCATGGCCTGGATCGGGCTGTACCGTCCGTCGCAGGCGGAGATCCACTCGCTCGCCGAGGAGTTCGACCTGCACGAGCTCGCGGTCGAAGACGCGATCGCGGCGCATCAGCGCCCCAAGCTCGAGCGCTACGACGACACGCTGTTCGTGGTGCTGCGCGCGGCCGACTACCTCGACGTGCCCGAAGAGGTCGCGTTCGGCGAGCTGCACCTCTTCGTCGGCCCGAACTTCGTGATCACGGTGCGCCACAGCGAGTCGCCCGACCTGTCGCACGTGCGCCGCCGCATGGAAGCCGACCCCGAGCTGCTCGCGATGGGCACACAGGCCGTGCTGTTCGCGATCATCGACACGGTCGTCGACGAGTACGCGCCCGTCGTCGCCGGTCTCGCCAACGACATCGACGAGATCGAGACGCAGGTGTTCGACAGCCTCGACGCCAACGTGTCGCGGCGCATCTACGAGCTGTCGAGCGAGGTGATCGACTTCCAGCGGGCGATCCACCCGCTCGCGACCGTGGTCGACAACCTGCAGGCCGGCGCCGAGAAGTATCACGTGAACGAAGAGCTCGAGCGCAACCTGCGCGACGTCGCCGACCACCTGACCGTCGTCAACGAGCGGGTCGACGGGTTCCGGTCGATGCTGCGCGACATCCTCACCGTCAATGCGACGCTCGTGAGCGAGCGGCAGAACGCGCGCATGCAGGCGCTCTCAGAGCTCAGCCATCAGCAGGGCGAGGACACGAAGAGGATCTCGGCATGGGCGGCGATCCTCTTCGCGCCGACGCTGATCGCGAGCATCTACGGCATGAACTTCGTCGACATCCCCGAGTTGCACTGGGCACTCGGCTACCCGTTCGCGGTGCTGCTCATGGTCGCGCTCGGGCTCGGGCTGTACTTCTGGTTCCGCCGCAGAAACTGGCTCTGATCGGTGGGGATTTGTCTCGACATCGAGATAAATTAGGGTGGCCTTACTGACGGGCGCGCAGGCACCCGGCCTAGACTGAGACCGCAGAAACGGATGCATCGCAGCATCCGTTCGCACAGCCAGGGAGGGTTGTCCGTGTCAAGCCAGACGATCGATGCCCCCAAGCCGAGGCCCTCTCGGCTGGGCGGAACGCTGTATCGGGGCCGCGAGGGAATGTGGTCCTGGGTGCTTCACCGCATCACCGGCGTCGCGATCTTCTTCTTCCTGCTGGTGCACGTGCTCGACTCGGTCGTGCTGAACATCTCGCCTGAGGCATACAACGCCGTCATCGGCACCTACAAGAACCCGCTGCTCGGCCTCGGCGAGGCCGCGCTCGTCGCCGCCATCTGCTTCCACGCCGTCAACGGCCTGCGCATCATCGCGGTCGACCTGTGGGCCTGGGCGACGCGCCACCAGCGCCTGCTGTTCTGGATCGTCATCGTCCTCTGGGTGGTCCTGATGGCGGGCTTCCTGCCGATCCAGCTGCACAACGTCTTCACGGAGCCGAGCCACTCATGACCCTCATCGACGCACCGCGCACCCCCCAGACCCCGATCCGCAAGAAGAGCCGGACCAACTGGGAGAAGTGGGGCTGGATGTACATGCGGATCTCGGGCGTCGTGCTCGTGGTCCTGATCTTCGGCCACCTCTTCGTGAACCTCGTGCAGGGCGACGGCATCAAGGCCGTCGACTGGGCGTTCGTCGCCGGCAAGTGGGCCTCGCCGTTCTGGCGCATCTGGGACGGCCTGATGCTGTGGCTCGCCCTCATCCACGGCGGCAACGGCATGCGCACGCTGGTGAACGACTACGCGCACAACCCGACCGTCAACCGGGTGCTCAAGTGGGGCATCCTGCTCGCCGTCGTCATCCTGCTCATCCTCGGCACCTACACGGTCACGGCCTTCGACCCGTGCCCCACCGACCCCACGCTGAGCTTCTGCAAGTAGAGAATCGAATAGAGAACGAGAACGTGACCGACGCACAAGCCACCAACGCTGAGACCGTCGCAGGCGGAGTCCACTACCACCAGTTCGACATCGTGATCATCGGCGCTGGGGGCGCCGGCATGCGCGCCGCGATCGCCGCTGCGGAGGAATCCCAGGGCACCGACGTCACCGTCGGCGTGATCACCAAGCTGTACCCGACGCGCTCGCACACGGGCGCCGCGCAGGGCGGCATGGCCGCCGCCCTCGCGAACGTCGAAGAGGACAACGCCGAGTGGCACACGTACGACACGATCAAGGGCGGCGACTACCTGGTCGACCAGGATGCCGCGCAGATCCTCGCCAAAGAGGCGATCGACGCGGTCATCGACCTCGAGAACATGGGGCTGCCGTTCAACCGCACCCCTGAGGGCAAGATCGACCAGCGCCGCTTCGGCGGTCACACCCGCGACCACGGCAAGTCACCGGTGCGCCGCGCGTGCTACGCCGCCGACCGCACGGGCCACATGATCCTGCAGACGCTGTTCCAGAACTGCGTCAAGTACGGCGTCAACTTCTTCAACGAGTACTACGCACTCGACCTGCTCTACACCGACGGCAAGGTCTCGGGCGTCGTCGCCTACGAGCTCGCCTCCGGTGAGCTGCACGTCTTCCACGCCAAGGCCGTGATCTTCGCCACCGGCGGCTTCGGCAAGATGTTCAAGACAACGTCGAACGCCCACACCCTGACCGGCGACGGCGTCGGCATGGTCTGGCGCCGCGGCCTGCCCCTCGAGGACATGGAGTTCTTCCAGTTCCACCCGACCGGCCTGGCCGGCCTCGGCATCCTGCTCACCGAGGGCGCGCGCGGTGAGGGCGCGATCCTGCGCAACGCGAGCGGCGAGCGCTTCATGGAGCGCTACGCGCCGACCATCAAGGACCTCGCTCCGCGCGACATCGTCGCGCGCTGCATGGTGCAGGAGGTGCGCGAGGGCCGGGGCGCCGGCCCGAACAAGGACTACGTGCTGCTCGACTGCACGCACCTCGGCGCCGAGATCCTCGAGACGAAGCTGCCCGACATCACCGAGTTCGCCCGCCTGTACCTCGGCATCGACCCCGTGGTCGAGCCGGTGCCGGTGATGCCGACCGCGCACTACGCGATGGGCGGCATCCCGACCAACAACAACGCCGAGGTGCTGCGCGACAACACGACGCCGGTGCCCGGGCTGTATGCCGCGGGCGAGTGCGCCTGCGTGTCGGTGCACGGCTCGAACCGCCTCGGCACCAACTCGCTGCTCGACATCAACGTCTTCGGCAAGCGCGCCGGCCAGAACGCGGTCGCGTATGTGCAGGGCGTCGACTACACGCCACTGCCCGAGAACCCGGCGGCGGGCGTGCAGAGCCTGGTGGCCCAGGTCAAGGCCGCGAACGGGTCAGAGAGCATCGCCGTGCTGCGGAAGACCCTGCAGGAGAACATGGACGACAAGGCGCAGGTGTACCGCACGGCGGACTCGCTGCGCGAGATGCTGCACATCATCCACGACCTGCGCCAGCGCTATAAGAACATCGGCATCCACGACCGTGGCGCCCGCTTCAACACCGACCTGCTCGAGGCGATCGAGCTCGGCTTCCTGCTCGACCTCGCCGAGGTCGTCGTGTATTCGGCCATGAACCGCGAGGAATCCCGCGGCGGCCACATGCGCGAGGACTTCCAGAAGCGCGACGACGAGAACTGGATGAAGCACACGATGGCCTACCTGACCGGCGACGCGACGTCACCCGACCCTGAGGACCACATCAAGCTCGACTACAAGCCCGTGGTCTTCGTCAAGGGCGACGACGGCGAGCTGCTCTACCCGCCGATGGAGAGGAAGTACTGATGTCGACTGCAACCGAGACCCCCGCGGCGGCACCGGCCGTCGATGTCATGACGGCCACCATCATCATCCGCCGCTACAACCCCGAGACCGACAGCGAGCCGCGCTGGGTCGACTACGACGTCGAGGTGTACTCGACCGACCGCGTGCTCGACGTGCTGCACAAGATCAAGTGGGAGCAGGACGGCTCGCTCGCGTTCCGCCGCTCGTGCGCGCACGGTGTCTGCGGCTCAGACGCGATGCGCATCAATGGCCGCAACCGGCTCGCCTGCAAGACCCTGCTGAAGGACCTCGACCTGTCGAAGCCGGTGTACGTCGAGGCGATCAAGGGCCTGCCGCTCGAGAAGGACCTCATCGTCAACATGGACCCGTTCTTCGAGTCCTTCCGCGAGGTGCAGCCCTTCCTGCAGTCGCACTCGGCGCCCCCGGAGGGCAAGGAGCGCCTGCAGTCGGCCGCCGACCGCGAGCGCTTCGACGACACCACCAAGTGCATCCTGTGCGCGGCGTGCACGTCGTCGTGCCCGGTCTTCTGGACCGACGGGCAGTACTTCGGCCCCGCCGCGATCGTCAACGCGCACCGCTTCATCTTCGACTCGCGTGATGACGAGTCCCAGGTGCGCCTCGACATCCTCAACGACAAAGAGGGGGTGTGGCGCTGCCGCACGACCTTCAACTGCACCGAGGCGTGCCCGCGCGGCATCCAGATCACCCAGGCGATCGCCGAGGTGAAGCAGGCCGTGATCCGCGGCCGCCGCTGACCGGCCGCCGGCGACCGATCGAATCGTCGCCACTTTCTGCGCCCTCGCGAACCGAGGTCACCGCAGAAGGTGGCGACGATTACGTTGTGCCCTTACGCTCAGCCCCATGGCGCTCATCTCGTCCGGCTTCCTCGGCCGGCGCCGCAGCGATCCGTCGCTGCCTCCCGGTCAGTATCTGACCGACAGCTTCCCGGTGCTCTCGGCCGGCCCCACCCCGCGAATCCCGCTCGAGCAGTGGACGTTCACGCTCGATCTCGGCCGCGGAGAGAAACGCGTCTGGAACTGGGACGAGTTCATGGCGCTGCCGCAGGAGGAGATCACGACAGACATCCACTGCGTCACGAGCTGGTCGAAGCTCGGCACGACCTGGCGCGGCGTCGCCATCGACACGCTGTTCGAGGGCGTCGACCACGAGTTCGGGTTCACGATGGCGCACTCCTACGGCGGCTACACGACGAACGTGCCGCTCGCCGACCTGCTCGGCGGCAAGGCGTGGGTCGCGTGGGAGTTCGACGGCAAGCCGCTCGCGCCCGAGCACGGCGGGCCGGCCCGCCTGCTCGTGCCGCACCTGTACTTCTGGAAGTCGGCGAAGTGGGTGAGCGGCCTCGAGCTGATCCCGAACGACCAGCCCGGGTTCTGGGAGTCGAATGGCTACCACCTGCGCGGCGACCCCTGGCTCGAGCAGCGCTACTGGTGAGCGACGAAGAGCTGCACCGCGTCGCGAACACGTGGCGCGTCGCCGACGTGGTCGGCGCGCATTTCGAGACGGATGCTTCGCGCGACGGCGCCGCCCGCACGCTGCGCTTGCGCGCCCCTGGCCTCGGCACCGAGCTCGCGGGCCAGCACATCGACATCCGCCTGACGGCCCCCGACGGCTACACGGCGCAGCGGTCGTACTCGCTGGCCTCGGCGGAGGGCGGCGACGAGGCGGAGATCACGGTCGAGGAGCTCGCCGACGGCGAGGTCTCGCCCTACCTCGTGCGGGGTGTGCAGCCGGGCGACCAGCTCGAGGTGCGCGGGCCGGTCGGCGGCTGGTTCGTGTGGCGCCCCGAGGATCCCTCCCCCGTGGTTCTGATCGCTGGCGGCTCCGGCATCGTGCCGCTCATGGCGATGGCTCGGCGGCACCGCGCGCTCGCCAGCCCCGTGCCGTTCACCCTGCTGTACTCGGTGCGCTCCCCCGACCGCGTGATCTTCCACGACGAGCTGCACGAGCTCGCCGCCGACACCCGGGCGCCCTTCGAGCTCATGCTGTTCTATACCCGCGAGGCGCCGCCCGAGACGACGCGTGCGCCAGGCCGGCTCACCCGCGAAGAGGTCGCCATGGCGGCGATGGACGAGGACGTGCGGTTCTTCATCTGCGGGCCGACCGCGTTCGTCGAGACCGTCGCGAACCGCGTGATCGACGACGGCTTCGACCCCGACCGCATCAAGACCGAGCGCTTCGGCGGCTGAGCTCAGCCTCGACGACCGCGCGTGCCTCGGCGGCCGAGCGCGCGCCGACGGCCAGCGCCGCGAGCTCGCGCGCCTCGGCGAGCGTATGCGCACCGAGCTCGGCGCGCACCTCCCCCAGCAGCGCGGGCGACATCGACAGCTCGGTCGCCCCGAGCCCTACGAGCACCACGGCCAGCAGCGGGTCGCCCGCCGCCTCGCCACACACCCCGACCGGAACCCCGGCCTCGGCCCCCGCCTGCCCCACGAGACGCACGAGCCGCAGCACCGCCGGGTGCCACGGGTCCTGGTAGGCGGCGACGGTGCCCAGCATCCGATCGGCCGCCAAGGCGTACTGCGTCAGGTCGTTCGTGCCGATCGAGATGAAGTCGACGAGCGGCGCGAGCTGGTCGGCGAGCACGGCCGACGACGGCACCTCTGCCGTGATGCCGACCGACGCGATGCCGAACGAGCGGGCGAGCGCCACGAAGTACTCGGTCTCGTCGGCGTCGGCGACCATCGGCGCCATGACGGCGAGTTCGACGCCGGTCTGGTCGCGCGCGGCGACGAGCGCCTCGAGCTGATCGCGCAGCACGCCTTCGTGCTCGCGCAGCGCCCGCAGGCCGCGGCGGCCGAGCGCGGGGTTCTCCTCATGCTCGTGGCCGAGGAACGCCAGCTGCTTGTCCGCGCCGGTGTCGAGCACGCGCACGATCACGCGGCGGCCGGCGAACGGGCGGAACGCCTCGGCATAGTGCGCCGTCTGCGCCTCGACCGATGGGGCCGCCTGCGACTCGAGGTAGAGGAACTCGGTGCGCAGCAGGCCGACGCCCTCCGCCCCCAAGGCGACCGCGGCTGGGGCATCCGTCGCGTCGCCCAGGTTCGCGAGCAGCGGCACCCGCGTGCCGTCCGCGAGCGCACCCGGCGTCGGCGCACAGGGCGCGGCGGCCACGGATCCGCGGGCGCGCGCTCCGTCGACTTCCGCGATGCTCGGGTCGGCGACCACGAGGCCGGCAGGCGCGTCGACGACCACCACCTGGCCGTCGGCGAGTCCGCCGCAGCCGGCCGCGCCGACGATCGCGGGCAGGCGCCGCTGCTTGGCGAGGATCGCGGTGTGCGACGTCGGGCCGCCCGCCTCCGTCACGATGGCGAGCACCTTGTCGAGGTCGAGCGCCGCCGTGTCGGCAGGCGCGAGATCGTGGGCCACCAGAACAAAGGGGCGATCGGATGCCGGCACCTCAGGCACCCCGACGCCGGAGAGGCGGGCGACCGTGCGCCGGCAGACATCATCGAGGTCGGCGGCGCGCTCGGCCATCAGCCCGCCCATGCCCTCGAGCATGCGGCGGTACGCCCCGAACGCGTCGAACACGGCGCGCTCCGCGCTCTGGCCGGCCTCGATGCGGGCGGCCGCGTCGTCGATGACGGTGGGATCCTGTGCCATGAGGGACTGGGCCTCGAGCACGTCGCGGGCGTCGCCGTCGACGAGAGCCGCCCGGGCGGCGAGCTCCGCCGCGGTCTCGGCGAGGGCGGCGAGCAGGCGGGCGCGCTCGGCCGCGGCGTCCCCGGTGCGCGGCGAATCCACCGGCTCCGCGATCGGCTCAGCCATGCGCAACACGGCGCCGACAGCGATGCCGCGGCCCACGCCGATACCGGTGATGCGCATAGCCCTCCTTCGGCCACCCAGCCTAACCGCGCGTGCGCCACGCGGTCGCCCGAGCCCCGATCGGCTTCCGACCACAGCACAATGAGGGCATGACCGAGCGCGACTCGCCCGCAACCGCGGTGGAGCAGGTCAAAGAGGTCGTCGACCGCGCGCAGCGGTTGCGCCTCGCGCGCGTGTTCCAGCACTACACCGACTCCAACGGGCCGCTGCTCGCGGCGGGCATGGCCTATCAGTCGCTGTTCGCGCTCTTCGCCGCCGTGTGGGTCGGCTTCTCGATCGCGGGCATCTGGGTGCGGTCGAACGAGCTGCTCTACGACCAGCTGATCAGGCTCGTGAACCAGGCCGTGCCGAACCTCATCGGCGACGGCGGTGCCATCTCGACCAGAACGCTCGACGCCGCCAATCTGGCGCTGACCTACACCGCGGTCATTGCGTTCGCGGCACTCGTGTGGACCGCGCTCGGGTGGCTGTCGTCGACGCGCACGGCGATCCGGACGATCTTCGGGGTCGGCAACGACAAGCGGAACTTCTTCGTGCAGCGCTCGATCGACGCCGTGCAGGCGGTCGGGTTCGGCGTGGGCCTGATCGTCTCCGCCCTGATCGCGCTGATCACCACGCAGCTGCTCGAGCTGATCCTGCTTCAGCTGGGCGTCGACCGGGCGTCGCCGCTATCGCAGCTCGGGGTCTATTCGGTCACCGTGTTCGTCTCGCTGCTGATCAACTTCGGCACGCTGGCGGCGATGTACCGGCTGCTGTCGCGCCTGTACATCCCGTGGCGCAACCTGTTCGTCGGCTCGGCCATCGGCGCAGTCGCGCTCTCCGTGCTGAGCCAGGCGAGCAGCTACCTGCTGCGGGGCGCCTCGCGGAACCCGGCGCTCGCGGGTTTCGCGGTGTTCGTCGCACTGCTCCTGTGGTTCAACTTCGTCTGCCAGGTGATCCTGATCGCCGCATCCTGGATCGCCGTCGGCATGGAGGATCGCGGCCTCTCCGCCCGCCGCCTGTCTGCCGAGGAGGCCGCGCAGGAGCGCCTGCGCGAGGAGTACCAGCGCGACCTCGAAGAGGCCCGGCGCGCGGTGCGCACCGCGAACGAGGTCTATGAGCGGGTCACGGGTTGGCGGCGCAGGCGCCAGGCGCGCCGCCTGCTGCTGCGTGCGTTGCGTCACCTGCGGGTCGTGACGGCGAACGACCCCGATCGCAGGCAGAAGAGGCGACCGGATGCCTGACCCCAGACGGCATCGTCGGTGTCAGACGCCCCGGCTAGGCTTTTGCCATGGCGAAATCGACCCCTTTGCGCATCGCATCGGTCAATGTGAACGGCATCCGCGCGGCGTACCGCAAGGGCATGGGCGACTGGGTGAACAGCCGGGGCGCCGACATCATCGCCATTCAAGAAGTGCGAGCGACGGTCGACGACCTCTCGGCGCTGCTCGGGCCCGAGTGGAACATCCTGCACGACGAGGCCACCGCCAAGGGCCGCGCGGGGGTCGCACTGGCGAGCCGGCGGAAGGCCGAGATCCACCGCGTGACCTTCGGGGACGACGACTTCGACTCGGCGGGCCGCTGGCTCGAGGCCGACTACAACGTCGACGGCACGATCGTGACCGTGGTCTCGACCTACGTGCACTCCGGCGAGGCCGATACCCCGAAGCAGGTCGAGAAGTACAAGTTCCTCGACGCTCTCATGAAGCGGCTGCCCGAGCTGCGCGAGCACAACCCGCTGTCGGTGTTCATGGGCGACCTCAACGTCGGCCACCGCACGCTCGACATCAAGAACTGGAAGGGCAACGTGAAGCGCGCCGGCTTCCTGCCCAAGGAGCGCGAGTACTTCGACAAGATCTTCGGCGCAGAAGACGAAGAGGGCTACAACACGGGGAAGGCCGGCCTCGGCTGGATCGATCTCGGCCGCAAGTTCTCGGGCGAGGTCGAGGGTCCGTACACGTGGTGGTCGAACCGCGGGCAGGCGTTCGACAACGACACGGGCTGGCGCATCGACTACCAGGTGGCGACGCCCGAGCTGGCCGCGAAGGCCACCTCGTACGCCGTCGACCGTTACCCGAGCTACGACGCGCGCTGGTCAGACCACGCGCCGATCGTCGTCGACTACCAGCTGTAGAGCATCTCTTTCGCGCGCGAGCTGCACCAGGCATCCGCTCGCCGCATGTGAATCACCGGAACGCAAGGAACCCGCATGACCAAGCCCCGCCTCTATTCGGGCATTCAGCCCTCGAGCGACTCGCTGCACCTCGGCAACTACGTCGGGGCGCTGCTGCAGTTCCGCGCCATGCAGGGCGAGTACGACGCGTTCTTCTCGATCGTCGACCTGCACGCGCTGACGAACGCGGCGTTCGATCCGAAGTCCCTCGCCGCCGCCTCGCGCGGGCTCGCTGCGCAGTACATCGCCGCGGGTGTCGACCCGGGCAAGTCCACGCTGTACGTCCAGTCGCACGTGCCGGCGCACGCACAGCTCGCGTGGGTGCTGAACACCATCACGGGGTTCGGCGAGGCGAGCCGCATGACGCAGTTCAAAGACAAGTCGCAGCGCTTCGGCGCCGAGGGCACGACGGTCGGGCTGTTCGACTACCCGGTGCTGATGGCCGCCGACATCCTGCTGTTCGACACCGAGGTCGTGCCGGTCGGCGACGACCAGAAGCAGCACATCGAGCTGACGCGCAACCTCGCCGAGCGCTTCAACGCGCGCTTCGGCGAGGTGTTCACCGTGCCGGTCGGCCAGTACCCGGAAGAGGGCGCGCGCATCTACGACCTGCAGGAGCCGACGTCGAAGATGTCGAAGTCGGCCGCGACCGACGCCGGCCTGATCTGGGTGCTCGACGAGCCGTCGGTGACCCGCAAGAAGATCATGCGCGCGGTGACCGACACCGGCGCTGAGGTGAAGTACGACTGGACGACGAAGCCGGGTGTGACCAACCTGCTCGAGATCTACACCGCGATCACCGGGTCGTCGGTCGCCGACGCTGAGGCCGTATTCGCGGGCAAGGGCTACGGCGACTTCAAGCGCACCGTGGCCGACGCGGTCATCGCCGAGCTCGAGCCGGTGCGCGCCCGTGCCCTCGAATTGCTCGCCGACCCGGCCGAGCTCGACCGCCTGCTCGCGCTGAACGCCGCTCGGGCGAACGAGGTCGCCGAGGCGACACTGAAGCGTGTCTACGAGGCCGTCGGGATTCTGCCTCGCGTTTGATTCGACGACTAGCGTGACCACAGTGGAACCCGTGGTGCTGCGCAGTGAGAGGCTCGTGCTCTCGATGCCGACGCTCGATGACACCGAGCGCGTGTTCGAGTACTGCCAGGACCCGATGTTCATCGACTACCTGACGACGCCCACGCCGTACCGGCGCGAAGACGCCGAGCACTTCCTCGGCACGATCGTGCCGACCGGGTGGGAGGTCGGGCGCGAGTTCATCTGGGCGCTGCGCGAGCCCGCCGGGCCGAACGGCGAGAAGGGCGGCCCGCTGCTCGGGGTCGTCGGCCTGCACCGGCGCCGTGCGACCGACCCCGAGTCGCTCGACGTCGGGTACTGGCTCGGAGCACCGCACCGCGGGCGCGGCCTCATGGCCGAGGCGGTCCGAACGGTCAGCGACTGGGCGCTGGAGGCGGGCGTCGCCCGCACCGTGCACTGGGAGTGCCTCATCGGCAACTACGCCTCCGCGCGCACCGCGCAGGCCGCGGGATTCCGCTTCACCGGCATCGGTCCCTCTCAGATCGCGTACCGCGACGGCTCGCACCCCGAGCACTGGCACGGGCGGCGCCTGGCGGGCGACGACGGCACCATCGCCGCCTACCTCGCGTGGCCCGCGGCGCCGGGCGGGTCGGCTGAGCCGCCCGCGCCGTCTTCGCCGACCACGCCGGGCGGCGGATGAGCACCGACGCGCCCGCGCAGGGCGCACGCGCGCCGCAGGTCGTGCTCTTCGACCTCGACGCGACGCTCTTCGATCACCCCGGCGCGTTCCGACGCGGCATCCTCGCGCACGTCGCCGCGCTCGGCGCTCCGTACGACACGGCGAGCGCCGCCGACATCGTTGCCGCCTGGCAGCAGGCAGAAGACCTGCACTTCGAGCGCTATCTCGCCGGCGAGCTCGATTACGAGGGCCAGCGCCGCGCACGCGTCCGTGACTTCGCGGCCCGATTCAGCGCAGCCGAGCTGGGCGACGACGCCGCGTCCACGTGGTTCAGCGGCTACTACGACGCCTACCGCGACGAATGGACCGCGTACGACGACGTCCCCGGCGCACTCGACGCACTCGAGGCCGCCATTCCGGGCATCCGCTTCGGCATCGTCACGAACGGCGAGCTCGCGCTGCAGCAGGGCAAGGTCGCGACGATCGGATTGGACGCGCGTGTCGACCAGGTGATCGCATCCGGTGAGCTCGGCATCGCCAAGCCCGACCCGCGCATCTTCCTGCACGCGGCAGAGCGGTTCGGGGTCGCGCCGGGCGAGGTCGTCTACGTCGGCGACCGCGTGCGCGTCGACGCGCTGGGCGCCGCCGCGGCGGGGCTGATCGGCGTGTGGATCGACCGCGACGAGCGCGGCTGGGGCGAATTCGAGACGGATGCCGCAGCTGCGGGCATCCATCGCATCGTGTCCCTCGCCGAGCTGCCCGAACTGCTCGCTGCGGTCCGGACGAGCGCGCGCTAGACGGTCGTGAGCAGCGCGGCCTCGCGGCTGATGCGCGCGCGCTCGCGCCACCAGACGAAGAATCCGGTCAGGGTGAACGCGCCGTAGAAGACGTACATCGCCGCCGACGCGTAGTAGTGCGCACTGAACAGCAGGGGCACGCCGACGATGTCGACCGCGACCCAGATGAGCCAGAACTCCACCCAGCCCTTGGCCATGCCGTAGGTGGCGAGCAGAGAGCCGACGAAGATCCACGCGTCCGACCACACCGGCTCGTACGAGCCGAGGGCGCGGAACAGCGGGGTGAGCACGGCGGTGCCGCCCACCATGCCGGCGATCAGCCCGAGGCGCACCGGCCACGACGCCCAGCGCGGCGTGACGGCGACCCGGTCGCCGCTGCCGTCGGCGTCGCGCCGCGTCCAGCGGATCCAGCCGTAGATCGAGACGATGATGAACATCACCTGCCGGCCGGCCTGGCCGAGCAGGTTGACGGGGTTCGGGGTGTCGAAGACCGCGCCGAGGAAGACCGTGAACAGCAGCGCGTTGCCGACGATGCCGACCGGCCACGCCCACGCCTTGCGCCGCATGCCGCCGAGGGCGCTCGCGAGACCGAAGAGGTTCCCGATCACCTCGCGCCACAGCACCACCTGGTCGCCGATGTGCAGTTGGGCGTCGAAGAGCCAGCGAACGAGATCCACGGTCGATGGTAACCAGCACCGGCCGGGTGCTCATTCCCGAGCGCCGCGGCAGGTGCCCCAGATGACGCCGGAAGACGGCGGAATAGAACTCGCGGGTACGATGGTTGCGCAATACGTGCTCCGGGGTCGGTGAGAGTCCGAACCGGCGGTGAAAGTCCGCGACCCTCGCCTCGGCGAGGTTGAGCCGGTGGAACTCCGGCACCGACGGTTAAAGTCCGGATGGAAGGCAGCACGGCGCGCCTCCGCGGCGCGTGGTTGCGGCGTTCGCGTCCCCCGGAGCCCGATGGGCAGAAACCCAGAGGCTGGGCCGGAGGGAAGAGATGAGCGAGCAGCGCTTCGAAGCCGCGATGCGGCGCGCGCTCGAACTCGCCGCCAACGGCCCGGCGCGCGGCATCAATCCACGGGTCGGCTGCGTGCTGCTCTCCCCCGCCGGCGACGTGCTGGCCGAGGGCTGGCACCGAGGCGCGGGCACCCCGCACGCCGAGGTCGACGCGCTGACGAAGCTGCCGGACGGCGCAACCCGCGGCGCCACCGCCGTCGTCACCCTCGAGCCCTGCAACCACACCGGCCGCACCGGCCCCTGCAGCGAAGCGCTCATCGCTGCGGGAATCACGCACGTCGTCTTCGCCGTCGCCGACCCCGGTGAGCGCTCACGCGGCGGCGCCGAGCGCCTGCGGGCGGCCGGCGTCGAGGTCACGCCCGGGGTGCTGGAGGACGAGGTCGAGGGATTCCTCGCCGACTGGCTCTTCGCCGTGCGCCACGACCGCCCCTTCACCACACTCAAGTGGGCCTCGAGCCTCGACGGTCGCACCGCCGCGGCCGACGGCACGAGCCGGTGGATCACCGGACCCGCGGCACGCGAGCGCGTGCACGAGCAGCGCGCCGCCCACGACGCGATCCTGGTCGGCACGGGAACCCTGCTCGCCGACGACCCCAGCCTGACGGCGCGCACGGCCGACGGCCGCCTGCGCGAGCAGCAGCCCGTCCCGGTGGTGCTCGGGGTGCGCGAGGTTCCTGAGGGGGCCGCCGTGCGCAGGCATCCCCAGCCCCTCATCGAGCTCAAGACCCGCGAACTGGCCGCCGGTCTGCACGAACTGCAGCAGCGCGGCATCCGCTCGCTCTATGTCGAAGCCGGGCCCACGCTCGCGAGCGCGCTGGTCACCGCAGGGCTCGTCGACGAATTCGAGATCTATCTCGCCCCCACCCTGATCGGCGGTCCGCGCACCGCCCTCGCAGACCTCGGCGTCGGCTCGATCGACGAGCAGCGCCGCCTCGAACTCGGCAGCGTCGAACGCCTCGGCGACGACCTGCTGATCACCGCGCGACCCCTCGGTCCCCATTCGGCTTCGCCGAGTCGACTAGCGGCGGAAGCGGAGTAAGGAGAAGCACCATGTTCACCGGAATCATCGAAGAGATCGGCGAGATCACCCGCGTGCAGCAGCACCCCGACGCGGCGCGCATCACCGTGCGCGGCCCGCTCGCGACCGAGGGCGCGAAGCACGGCGACTCGATCTCGGTGAGCGGCGTGTGCCTCACCGTCGTCGCCCTCGAGCGCGACGAGTTCACCGCGGACGTCATGCGCGAAACGCTCGAGATGTCGACGCTCTCGGGAGCGGCCATCGGCACGCACGTGAACCTCGAGCGCGCCGCCCAGCTCGGCGACCGCCTCGGCGGCCACCTCGTGCAGGGTCACGTCGACGGCACGGCCACCGTGCTGAGCACCACCGACGGCAGCGCCTGGCGCGTGATGCGGCTCTCACTCACGCCCGAGCTCGCGCCGCTCGTCGCGCGCAAGGGCTCGATCGCGATCGACGGCACCTCGCTCACGGTGAGCGCCGTCGGGGGCGACGCAGACGAGGGGTACTGGTTCGAGGTCTCGCTCATTCCCGAGACGCTCGCCGCGACGACGCTGGGTCAGCGCGCGGCCGGGGACCGGGTCAACCTCGAGACCGACATCGTGGCCAGGCAGGTCGAGCGGATGCTTCAATTCCGGGTCGAACCGCTAGGCGCGGGGGCCGAGTGGGCCGCCGCCGCGGCGCAGACCCCGGCCGCGCGAAGCGCAGCCGACTTCCGCGATGAGGGGTCGGAGGCCCGCGCATGAGTATCGGCACCATCCCCGAGGCGATCGCCGCCCTGCGCGCAGGCAAGCCGGTGATCGTCGCCGATGACGAGAGCCGCGAGAACGAGGGCGACATCATCATCGCGGCCGAGTTCGCGACGCAGGAGTGGCTCGCTTGGATGATCCGCACCACGAGTGGCTTCATCTGCGCCCCGATGACGAATGAGATCGCCGACCGGCTCGAACTGCCGGTGATGGTCGTCGACAACCGCGACCCGCTCGGCACGAACTACACGGTCAGCGTCGACGCGGCGGACCGCTCGTCGACCGGCATCAGCGCCGGCGAGCGCGCGCACACGCTGCGGGTGCTCGCCGATCTCGAGTCGACCCCCGCCTCGCTCAACCGCCCGGGGCACGTGCTGCCGCTGCGCGCGGTCGACGGCGGGGTTCGCGCGCGAGGAGGTCACACCGAGGCATCCGTCGATCTCATGAAACTCGCCGGGCTCACGCCCGTCGCCGCGATCGGCGAGGTCGTCGCCGACGACGGCGAGATGATGCGCCTGCCCGGCCTCATCGCGCTCGGGGAAGAGAAGGGGCTGCCGGTCGTCACGATCGCGGCGCTCATCGATTACCTCAACGAGTTCCACGCCGGGGAGCCGCTCGAGACCGCCGCGGCGATCCCCGAGACGAGCAGCGTCACCTTCGAGGTCGAGACCACGATTCCGACGACGCACGGGCCGTTCCGCGTGCGCGCCTATCGCGACCGCATGACCGGCGCCGACCACGTGGCGATCATCTCGGGCACCCCGGGCGCGCATGGGGCGCTCGTGCGCGTGCACTCCGAGTGCCTCACGGGCGAGGCCTTCGGGTCGCTCAAGTGCGAGTGCGGGCCGCAGCTGGATGCCGCGCTCGAGACGGTGCAGCGCGACGGCGGCGTCGTCATCTACCTGCGCGGGCACGAGGGGCGCGGCATCGGCCTGATCAACAAGTTGCGCGCCTACCAGCTGCAGGCCGAGGGGCTCGACACCCTCGACGCGAACCTCGCGCTCGGGCTGCCGGCGGATGCCCGCGACTACACCGCGGCGGGCGACATCCTGAAGGACCTCGGCGTGGCCTCCGTTCGGTTGCTGACCAACAACCCCGACAAGGTGAGCCAGCTCGAGGCGCACGGCATCGCGGTCGACGAGCGCGTGCCGCTAGTCGTCGGCGTCGGCGCGCTCAACAGCGGCTACCTCGAGACCAAGCGCGACCGCATGGGCCATCTCTTCGGCGGGCTCGGCGTCGAGCAGCACCAATAATCCGCACTTCGCTGGTCGAGTAGCGCCGCGAAGCGCGCGCATCGAGACCCGCCCCTGAAAGGACTGACACCATGGCCGGATCCGGCGCCCCCACCCAGCTCGAGCCGATCGACGCCAGCGGCCTGCGCGTCGTCGTCGTCGCGGGCACCTGGCACGACGAGATCACGAACGGGCTGATCGCCGGCGCCGAGCGCGTGCTCGAGGCCTCGGGCGCGACGCACTCGCTCGTGCGCGTGCCCGGCTCGTTCGAACTGCCCGTCGTCGCGAAGGCGGCGCTCGAGGCGGGCGCCGACGCGGTCGTGGCGCTCGGCGTGATCATCCGCGGCGGCACGCCGCACTTCGAGTACGTCTCGTCGGCCGCGACCGACGGCCTCACGCGCGTCGCGCTCGACACGGGCAAGCCGGTCGGATTCGGCGTCCTGACGCTCGACGACGAGCAGCAGGGCCTCGACCGCGCAGGCCTGCCCGGCTCGAAGGAGGACAAGGGCGCCGAGGCCGCGCACGCCGCGCTGGCGACGGCGCTCACGTTGCGCGCGCTGCGCACGCCGTAACGTCGCGCGAGGGATGCCTGCGCCGACGCACCCGCGCGGGGCGCCCACGGCGTGCCACCCGGTTGCCCGTGCCGATACGCAGAATCGGGTCGATACGCAGACCCCGACACGGGTTCGGTCCTGCGTATCGACTCACATCCGCGATCGGCACGCCCCGGTCGCGAGTGCGTCAGGGGCGGAACGCCATCAGGATGACGACCACGACCAGCAGGATCGTCGAGACGCCCGCCGTCGCCGCCACCGCCGAATAGGCGGCCGGGCGAGCGAGCTTCTCGCCCTCCACGCTCGGGTTCGCGGCCGCGGCGCTCGTGATCTCCTCGGCCCCGCGGTTCAGGTTCGGCACGATCACGAAGACGCTGAGCACGAACGCACCGGCGTAGAGCACGACCGACAGCCACACCCACAGCTTCGTGAACGGGATGTCGGCGGTGCCCAGCGCGGCGAAGCCCAGCACGAACACCACCAGTGACGCCCAGCTGAAGATCGAGGTCGAGCGCGCGAGGCCGCGCACCTGCTTCGCGTCGTGCACGCGCAGCGCCCGCAGCCCCGTGTGGGGCAGCAGAGCCATCGGCCCGATGATGAAGACGGCGAAGATGACGTGCAGCGCGATGAAGACGTGGGCCATGCCGCCCAGCCTAGCGACGGCCCGGGTTTCCGCGGCGGAAGGCGTAAACTGTTGTTCTTCGCAACGCCACAAGCGACTCTACGAAGCAATGATGCCCAGCTCGCCGCGCGCACCCCATCCGGCTTGAGCGGAACGGGCATCCGTCTTCTCTATTCACGAATCGCACTGGATCCATGTCTGTTTCTGCAACCCTCGAGGCTTCGAACACGACGGCGGCGAATCCCCGCGGGCGCGTCATTCTGGCGAGCCTCATCGGCACCTCCGTCGAGTTCTACGACTTCTACGCCTACGCGACCGCGGCGGTGCTCGCGTTCCCGACCCTCTTCTTCCCGACCGGCGACCCGACCACCGCGCTGCTCGCGAGCTTCGCGACCTTCGGCGCGGCGATGGTCGCACGGCCGATCGGCGCGATGTTCTTCGGCCACTTCGGCGACCGCATCGGCCGCAAGGGCACGCTGGTCGCGTCGCTGCTCACCATGGGCATCGCGACGTTCCTGATCGGATTCCTGCCGACGTATGCCTCGATCGGCTGGTGGGCGACGCTGCTGCTGATCATCCTGCGCCTCGCGCAGGGCTTCGCGCTCGGCGGCGAGTGGTCGGGTGCTGCCCTCATCGCGACCGAGAACGCCCCGGCCGGCCGCCGCGGCTGGTGGGGCACCTTCCCCCAGCTCGGCGCTCCGATCGGCTTCATCATCGCCAACGCCGTGTTCCTCGTGATCAACACGATCTGGCCGGGCTCGTTCCTCGCCTGGGGATGGCGCGTGCCGTTCATCTTCTCGGCCGTCATGGTCATCATCGGCCTGTGGGTGCGCCTGCGCCTCGTGGAATCGACCACGTTCCAGAAGGCGGTCAAGGCCGAGGTCATCGTCAAGCTGCCGCTCGGCTCGCTGCTCAAGCGCAACTGGAAGGGCGTCGTGCTCGGCACCTTCTACATGCTGGCGACCTACGTCGTCTTCTATCTGATGACGACCTTCACGCTGAGCTACGGCACCCGCCTGCCCACGCACGCCGCGGCCGCAGCGGCGAAGACCGCGGGCACCGCGTTCGACGCGTCGACGTATGTCCCCGGCCTCGGCATCTCGTACGTGCACTTCGTGCTCATGCAGATCCTCGGCGTGATCTTCTTCGGCGTCTTCACGCTGGTCTCGGGCCCCATCGCGGACACCATCGGGCGCAAGAAGCTGCTCATCGGCGTGACGATCGCGATCATCGTGTTCGGCCTCACCTTCGAGATGTTCCTCGCCCCGCGGGCCGACGCGAGCTTCGAGGGTGCGCTCGTGCAGGCCTTCCTGACCATCGGCTTCACCCTGATGGGCATCACCTTCGGCCCGATGGGAGCCCTGCTGCCCGAGCTGTTCCCCGCGAACGTGCGCTACACGGGCTCGGGCGTCGCCTACAACATCTCGTCGATCCTGGGCGCGGCGCTCGCGCCGATCATCGCCGTGGCGCTGTGGGGTGCGGCATCCGGTCGCACCTGGCTCGTCGGCCTCTACCTGTCGGCGATGGGCGTGCTCACGCTGATCGCGCTGCTCATCGGCCGCGAGACGAAGGACGTCGACTACCACAACGAGCTCGCGTAGCTCGCGTTCGATCGAGTCCTACGGATGCCCCGGGCCGCGGCCCGGGGCATCCGTGTCTCTGCTCCGCCCTGTCTGCTCTGCCTGTCTGCTTCTACCCAACGTCGAAATCTAGAATCGGCACGCCATGAGTGATGCCGCCGCGCCTTCCCAAACCTCCGCTCGACCCGCCCGCCGGGGCTTCGGCCGCCGGCCTGGTGCAGACGAGGGGCCGCGCGCCTCGTTCCGGCAGCTGCTGCCGTACCTCACCGAGCACAAGCGCGTGCTCGCCTGGGTCATCGCGCTGTCGGTTCTCGGGGCGGCCGCCTCGCTCGCGCAGCCTCTGCTCGTGAACCAGGTGATCACCCGCGTGCAGCACGCGACGCCGCTCGGCTGGCTCGTGTGGGTGCTCGTCGCACTGGTCGTGCTGGCGGGCATCATCTCGGGCTATCAGCACTACCTGTTGCAGCGCACCGGCGAGGGCGTCGTGCTGTCGTCGCGCCGCCGCCTCGTCGCGCGGATGCTCAACCTGCCCATCGCCGAGTTCGACCGCCGCCGCACCGGCGACCTCGTCAGCCGCGTCGGGGCCGACTCGACCGCGCTGCGCGCCGTGCTCACGCAAGGGCTCATCGATGCGATCGGCGGGGCGCTCACCTTCATCGGCGCGCTCGTCGGCATGGCGATCGTCGACCCGGTGCTGCTCGGGCTCACGGTGCTCGTGATCGGCCTGTCGGTGGTCGTCGTCGTGCTGCTGTCGGGGCGCATCCGCACCGCCTCGGGGAAGGCGCAGAAGAAGGTCGGCGACCTGACGGCTGCCGTCGAGCGGGCGATCTCGTCGGTGCGCACGATCCGCGCCGCGGGCGCGACTCAGCGCGAGATCGCGGCCGTCGATGAGGACGCTCGCGGAGCCTGGCGCATGGGCATCCAGGTCGCGCGCATCTCGGCGCTCGTGGTACCCGTCGCCGGCATCGCCCTGCAGGTGTCGTTCCTCGTGGTGCTCGGAATCGGCGGCTACCGCGTCGCCTCGGGCGCCATCTCGGTGGCATCCCTCGTCACCTTCATCATCTTCCTGTTCATGCTCGTCATGCCGCTCGGCAACGCGTTTGGCGCGATCACCTCGGTGAACTCGGCGCTCGGCGCGCTCGGGCGCATCGAAGAGATCATCGGGCTGCCCGGTGAGGACGCGCACGATGCGCGGTCTGCCTCAGTTGCCGACAGCCGAGCGGATGCCCCGGCCATCGCCTTCGAGTCGGTGACGTTCGCCTACCCGGTCGACCCCGAAGTCTCCAGTCGCGCTGCACGCGAGTCGACCGACGACGCTGGCGCGCTGGTCGACTCGGCGGAGCCCAATGGAGACCCTCGCCCGGTGCTGCGCGACGTCAGCTTCGAGGTGCCGCGGGGCAAGCGCACTGCGCTCGTCGGGCCGTCGGGCGCAGGCAAGTCGACCACGCTCGCGCTGATCGAGCGGTTCTACGACCCGAGCTCCGGCACCATCCGCCTCGGCGGCGTCGACATCGCCGCCCTGCCGCGCGACGAGCTGCGCGCGCAGCTCGGCTACGTCGAGCAGGATGCCCCCGCCCTCGCGGGCTCGCTGCGCGACAACCTGACGCTCGGCGCTCCCGACGCCACCGACGACGAGTGCCGCCGCGTGCTCGAAGCGGTGAACCTCGGCGAGGTGCTGGCCCGGTCGCCGCTCGGGCTCGACGCGCCGGTCGGCGAAGAGGGCGTGATGCTCTCGGGCGGCGAGCGTCAGCGGCTCGCGATCGCGCGGGCGCTGCTGGCCGCTCCCCCGATCCTGCTGCTGGACGAGTCGACGTCGTCACTCGACGGCCGCAACGAGCAGCTCATGCGCGAGGCGATCGACGCCGTTGCCGAGCACCGCACGATGATTGTGATCGCTCACCGCCTGTCGACGGTCGTCGACTCGGATCAGATCGTCGTGCTCGATCACGGCGAGGTCGTCGGCGTCGGAACGCACTCGGAGCTCGTGGCATCCGTGCCCCTGTATCGCGAGCTGGCGAAGCACCAGTTGCTGGTCTAGCGGGGGCGCGCCCGGGAAGCGCCTCCGCGGGACTCTCGTCCTAGATGCCCCGTTACTTGAGGAACAGCGCCTTCAGACGCGTCGTCGTCAGCACGAGGCCGGCCGCGATCATGCCCGCGTAGTAGAGCACGTGCCACAGCAGCGCGCTCGTGATGACGCCGGTGGTCAGGCCGCGCACGAGCTCGATACCGTGCCACAGCGGCAGGCACTGGATCACGATCTGCACCGCGCGGGGATAGACCGTGATCGGGAAGAACGTCGACGACAGCAGGAACATCGGCAGCAGCACGAAGAAGATCCAGTCCATCTGCGTGAACGTCTTCATGAAGCTCACGATGCCCATGCCGAGGCTCGCAAAGCCGAACGCGATGATCAGCAGTGCGGGGAACGCGAGCAGCGCCGTCCACGACAGGTTGAGGCCGACGGCCCACATCACGCCGAGGAACGCAAGACCGTACAGGGCGCCGCGCAGCAGCGCCATCATGATCTCGCCGAGCGCCACGTCGAGCGGCCCGAGCGGGGTGGCGAGCATGCCCTCGTAGAGCTTCCCGAAGTTCAGCTTGAAGAACACGTTGAACGTGGAGTCCATCACGGCCCCGTTCATCGCCGAGGTGGCGAGCAGTGCGGGCGCGATGAAGGCGGCGTAGCTGACCTGCTGGCCGCCGGTGTCGACTGTGCCGATGAGGCGGCCGAGCCCGACACCGAGCGACAGCAGATAGAGCACGGGCTCGAGGAAGCCCGAAACGACGACGAGCCAGTTGGTCGTCTTCGTCGCCGTCCAGCTGCGGGCCATGACCGCGCCCGGGTTCCCGGCGAACACACCACCCAGCAGCCGGTTCACTTGTTGAGCTTCTTCCGCGAGAGGCGCCGGGCGATCTGCCACCCGACGACGAAGGTCGCCAGCAGATAGACGAGATGCACGGCGATCAGCCACGCCGGCTCGCCGAGCCCGTACGTCGCGTCGCGCGCGAGCTGCGTGCCGTGCCACAGCGGCGACATCCACCCGATCCACTGCAGATAGATCGGCATGAGCGAGAGCGGGAAGTACGTGCCGGAGAACAGCGTGAGCGGCATCACGATGAAGCGCAGCACGAGCGTCTCCTGGCTCGCGTCTTTTTCGAGCGAGCAGATGTAGGCGCACAGCGGGCCGCCGAAGGATAGCGCGGTGAGCAGCGCGGCGAAGACCGAGAGGATGCCCCACCCCGACGGCGCCGCACCGAAGGCGAGCATCAGCAGGTAGTAGATGAGGCTGTTCGCGGTGATGCGCGCGCTCGTGTAGAGCACGTTGCCGTCGATGATCTGCCCGGGCGACAACGGCGCCGAGTTCATGCCGAAGAACGTGGGATTCCACTTGAAGCCGAGCCGGATCGGGAAGATGAACTCTTCAGAAGCGGTCTGGAAGGCCGCCGCCGTCAGTAGCGCGGGCGCCACGAACACCAGGTACGAGACGCCGCCGAGGTCTTGCGCGCCGGAGCCGCCCCCGATCAGAGAGCCGAGGCCGAGCCCCATCGCGAACAGGTAGAGAACGGGCAGCCCGAGCGCGGGAACGACGTTCGACGTCCAGGTGCGGCGGGCGGTCGTGAAGCGGTGCTCGAACACGAAGAGCGCCCCGAAGCGCCGCGGCCGCGCCGCCGCGCTGCGGGCGGCCGCCGCCCCGGCATCCACCTCGGCTGAAATCGCGCTCATTCGATCAGGCTCCGCCCCGTGAGCCGCAGGAACACGTCTTCCAGCGACGCGCGCCGCACGAGCGAGGTGAGCGCCTCGAGACCGCGGGCGCGCACCGCCTCGAGCGCCGCCTCGCCGTCGTCGGCGTAGATCAGCACGCGGTCGGGCAGCTCTTCGACCCGGTCGCCGATGCCGGCGAGCTTCTGGGCAGCCTCGCCGTTGCGACCTGACCCGAAGCGCAGCTCGAGCACCTCGCGGCTCGAGTACTGACGGATGAGCGACGCCGGCGTGCCCTCGGCCATGATTCGCCCGTGGTCGACGACGATCAGCCGGTCGCAGAGCTGCTCGGCCTCGTCCATGTAGTGGGTCGTCAGCACGAGCGTCGTGCCCTGCTCTTTCAGGCGGAACAGCCTGTCCCAGAGGATGTGCCGCGCCTGCGGGTCGAGGCCGGTCGTGGGCTCGTCGAGCAGCAGGATCTTCGGGTCGTTGATGAGCGCCCGCGCGATCGTGAGGCGCCGCTTCATGCCGCCCGAGAGGTCGTCGATGCGCGTCTTCGACTTCTCGGTCAGCTGCGCGAACTCGAGCAGCTCACCCGCGCGCTGCTTGATGAGCTTCCGCGGCAGGCCGAAGTAGCGGCCGTAGACGATCACGTTGTCGAGCACCGGCAGCTCGAAGTCGAGGTTGTCGGTCTGGGGCACGACACCGAGCTGCGAGCGGATCTCGGGCCCGTTCCGGTCGGGGTCGAGCCCCAGGATCGACAGCTCGCCGCCCGTGCGCGGCGAAACCGCCCCGACCATGCGCATCGTCGTCGACTTGCCGGCGCCGTTCGGGCCGAGCAGCCCGAAGCTCTCGCCCGCCGCGACCTCGAATGAGACGCCGCCGACGGCCTCGACCTCGCCGAAGCGCTTGGCCAGGTCGCGCGCGATGATCACGGGTGCAGGCATGGTCACCAAGCTAGCGACGGGCACCGACATTGGGCGAACGGCGCGGTCTCCATTCGGCTCGGCCGAGTCGACCGGCGAAGGGTGCGGCGTCAGCGCTGGAAGCGCGCCGCCTGCTCATCCGAGGCGGCGACCTCGATGCGCGCGCGGTGATCGTCGCGCATCGGCGGCAGCGCGTCGAGCCGATACCACGCGGCTTCCGTGTTCTCGCCGTCGGCGGGGTACGGCTCGCCAGAGACATACCGGCACGTGAACGTCAGGTCGATGTACCGCGAGCGGTCGCCGTTCTCATAGACCACCACGCGATCCTCGACGTGCACACGAGCGAGCCGCTCGGCGACCGCCACGATCGCGGTCTCCTCGAGAACCTCGCGTTCGGCGGCGACGGCCGGCGGCTCCCCCGGGTCGATGATGCCCGTCACGGCCGTCCACTCGCCGTTGTCCGCACGGCGCACGAGCAGCACCTCGCGCGCCACGCCTTCGCCCCGCAGCACCACGGCGGTCACACCGGACAGCCAGAGCTCGTCGTTCCCGATCTTCTCGCGCAGACGCAGGATGAAATCGGGAGTCGCCATGTCTCGACCCTAGGCGAACCACACCGGCGCTCACGCGGTTACTGTGGAACGGTGACTGTCGATGCCGCCGTCTCCGGCGCCCACTCCGCTTTCCTTGCCGCCCGCGAAGCATCCCCCGCCACTCGTCGCGCCTGGCTCGATGCCGTCGCCGACGCGATCGAGGCGCACGCCGAGGACCTCATCGCCCTCGCGCACGACGAGAGCCACCTGCCCGTCGGGCGACTCACCGGCGAGCTCACGCGCACCGCGTTCCAGCTGCGGCTGCTGGGGGCGGACGCCGCAAGCGGAGACCCCTTCGCCGCCACCATCGACCACGCCGACCCTGACTGGGGCATGGGGCCGCGCCCGGACATCCGCCGCGTCGGCCAGCCGCTCGGCGTCGTCGGCGTCTTCGGCGCCTCGAACTTCCCGTTCGCGTTCAGCGTGCTGGGCGGCGACACCGCGTCGGCCCTCGCCGCAGGCTGCGCCGTCGTGCACAAGGCGCACCCTGCGCATCAGCGGCTCGCGCGCGAGACCGCCCGCATCACCGTCGAGGCGCTCGCGGCGGCCGGCGCCCCCGACGGGCTGTTCTCGCTCGTCGAGGGCTATGAGGACGGACCGGCGCTCGTGCAGCATCCTCTCGTCACCGCCATCGGATTCACCGGCTCGACCCGCGGCGGCAAGGCGCTCGCCGCGCTCGCGGCCGACCGCCCCGAGCCGATCCCCTTCTATGGCGAGCTCGGCAGCACGAACCCCGTGTTCGTCACGCCGGGCGCGTGGGCCGCGCGCCGCGACGCGATCCTTTCCGGGTTCGTCGGCTCGTTCACGCTCGGCATGGGGCAGTTCTGCACGAAGCCCGGTTATCTCGTCGTGCCGGCCACCTCGCGTGACGAGTTGATCAAGGGGCTGACGGATGCCTCACCCGTTCCTCCTCACGAGATGCTGTCGCCGTCTCTGCGCGAGTCGTTCGAGAAGTCGCGCGACGAGTTCGCCTCCGTCGACGGTGTCGAGCACCTGGTGACGCTGCCGGGCACCGACAGCGCCCCTGAGGCGACCGTGTTCCGCGCCTCGGCCGCGCGCATCATCGCCTCGCCCGAGCTGCTCGAGCATGAGATGTTCGGCCCCGCGAGCGTCATCGTCGAGTACGCGTCCCAGGCCGAGCTCGAGGCGGTCGCCGCGGGCATCGGCGGCCAGCTCACCGCGGGCATCCACGCCGAAGACGGCGACGACACGGCCGCGCTCGTGAGCACGCTCGCCGCGCACGCCGGTCGCGTGCTGTGGAACGGCTGGCCCACCGGAGTCACCGTCAGCTACGCGCAGCAGCACGGCGGCCCGTTCCCCGCGACGACGGCTCCGTCGACCACCTCGGTCGGCACCGCCGCGATCGGCCGCTTCCTGCGCCCTGTCGCCTACCAGGACGTCCCCGACGCGGCGCTTCCCCCCGCCCTGCAGGAGTCGAACCCCTGGAACATCGCCCGCCGCGTCGACGGCGTGCACCAGCCCGCAACGGTCTGATCGGCCCCGACGCGCGACTTACGCCCTCGAGTACGCAGTACTCGCGCTGAAACGACGCCAGAAAGCGCGACTACGCCGTACTCGTTCGCGCTAGGCGACTGCAGAGCTCGGCACGAGCTCGGCGCCGGCGGCGGCGAGCTCTGACAGAGCCGCTTCCGACGAGGCATCCGCCACGCCTGCGATCAAATCGGTGAGCACGCGCACACGCGAGCCGTCCTGCAGCGCGTCAAGCGCGCTCGCCCGCACGCAGTAGTCGGTGGCGATGCCGACGACGTCGACGTCTGTGATGCCGTGCGCCTGCAGCACCTCGGCGATGCCCTTGCCGAAGTCGTCGGTGCCCTCGAACGCCGAGTAGGCCGGCTTGCCCTGGCCCTTCTTGATGTGCACGTCGATGCGATCGGATGCCAGTGCGGGGTGGTAGTCGGCGCCGGGCGTCCCGCTGATGCAGTGCGGGGGCCACGAGTCGACGAAGTCGGGGTGCGCCGAGATGTGGCCGCCGTTGTCGTTGTCTGCGTCGTGCCAGTCGCGGCTCGCGATCACGAGGTCGTAGGCGTCGCCGCGCTCGTCGAGCAGCCGGGTGATGCCTTGGGCGACAGCCGCGCCGCCGGCGACCGCGAGCGATCCGCCCTCGGTGAAGTCGTTCTGGACGTCGACGATCAGCAGCGCGCGGCTCATGGATTCAGGTTATGCGCCCGGAACCGACATCTGCGCCCGCAATGATGGGCACAGCTGTCGGCGGCGGATGCAGAAGCGCGCGCCAGGTGGGGCCGCCCGCGACCCCACCTGCGGCTCAGCTGTTCGAGAGGTTGTCGCCGCAGTTGTAGATGGATGCCGCGAGCTGGTCGATCGCGCCGCGGGCGCTGTCGCCGACGTTGCCCAGGGCGTAGATCGCGAAGACGAGCTGCGAGCCGTCCTTGGCGTTGATCACCCCGGCGAGCGTGTAGGCGCCGTTGATCGAGCCGGTCTTCGCGTGGATCTTGCCGACCGCGACCGAGGCCGCGCCCGTGAAGCGCCCGTAACCCTGGGTCAGCGTGCCCGTCTGGCCCGAGATCGGCAGCGCGTCGTAGATCACGCCGAGGCCGTTCTCGCGGTTCAGGATCTTGGTCAGATAGCCCGTGAAGAACGACGGCGGCACGCGGTTGTCGCCCGAGAGCCCGGAGCCGTCGATGATCGTGAGGCCCGACAGATCGACGCCGATCGTCTTGAGAGCGGCCGTGTCGCCGGCGTCGATGGCGCCGAAGGTGTTGCCTGCGCCCTCCTTGATGGCGGTGAGGCGGGCGAGCATCTCCATCACGGTGTTGTCGGAGTTCTCGAGCGCCTCGGTCACGAGCGACGAGATCGGCTGCGACTTGACGACACCGAGCTGCGCGGCGCCCTTCGGCGCGGTCGCCTGGCCGTCGTAGCTCGCGCCGAGGTCCTGCGCGAAGGCCTTGCCCGCGTCGCCGACCGGGTCGGTTCCCCGCGGCGTCTGCAGCACATTGGGGTTGCCCTTGTCGCCGTCGGCCATCAGCGCCGCGATGTAGGCGGTCGAGCCGAGGCTCGCGCGCTCTTCCTTCTCGTCCCACGTGGGCTGCCACATCGGGCCGCCGAACAGGGTGGCGTCGGCGACCACCGAGGTGATCGGCTGGCCGGCGTTCGCGGGATCTGCGGCCCAGGCCTTCTTGACCTGATCCGCGAGGTCGGTGAGGGTCGGTGCGCCCTGGAACCACGAGCCGTGACCCGCGCTCAGCGTCGGGTCGCCGCCGCCCACAATGACGACCTGGCCGGGCTGCGAGCCCTTCACCACGGTGGTCGCGATCTGCGTGTTCGCACCCAGTGCGGTGAGAGCGGCACCCGCGGTAATGGTCTTCATGACGCTCGCGGTCGGCGCGGGCGTTCCGCCGTTGCGGTCGAAGAGCACCTGGCCCGTCTTCGCATCGACGACCTGCGCCTCGAGCGTGCCGAGGCGCCCGTCTGAGGCGGGGCCCGCGACCGAGCACGTCTTGAGGGCGGCCGCGGGGGCGGCCGGGTTCGCGACGGGGCGGCCGGTCGGCGTCGGCGTCGCGCTCGGCGTGGCGGATGCCGTCGGCGTCGCGCTGTGCTGCGCCGGAGCCTTGAGGGCGGCGGGCTGCACCGGGGCGCCGCTGGCGGAACCCGCGGCGAACGAGCCGCCGCCGACAATGAGCACGGCCGCCGTCGCGCCGGCGGCGATCCAGGCACGCGGGTGCGTGCGGACGGACGAGAGGATGCCTGCCCAGGCGCGCGCCGCGCCACTCGGCGTCCGCGGGCCGGCGCTCTGATCGACGATGATCGGCTGCTCGGCAGCAGGTGCGGAGGGACCGGCCGGCGGCACGGAAGCGGCACTCGCGGCGGCTGCGGCCCCGCCCGCGGCGGCAGCCGCGGCCGACACGGGCGCGGTCATGGCAGCGGTCGGCTGCTCGACGATGGCCTGCTCGTGCGTGGTCAGCGGAGTGAACGGTTCGGTGGGCGGGAACTCGTCGCCGAAGGGGTCTCTCGGGTCGGTCACCATGCGAGTGTAACGAGGCCAATCTGGAAGGCCCCGGCAAGGGGTGCGCACGTGCCCGGTATCGTGGAACGTACAGGGAACGCATAGCTGGGTGGCGGTGATCGGGTGGAGACGGAAGTCATCCTCTTGGCCGCCACCGCGGTCCTGGTGCTGGTCGCCGCGACGGGTGTCTCGCGGCGCATCGGCGTCGCCGCTCCCCTGCTGCTGGTCGCGATCGGCGCAGGGCTGAGCTATCTGCCCGGCGCCCCCGTGATCCACCTCGAGGCCGAGTGGATCCTGCTGGTCGTGCTGCCGCCGCTTCTCTACGGCGCCGCAGTCGCGTTCCCCGTCATCGACTTCCGCCGCAACCTCGCCCCCATCGCGTTCCTCGGCGTCGTGCTCGTGATCATCTCGGCGATCGCGGTCGGCTGGGTGCTGTTCGTCGTCTTCCCCGATCTCGACCTCGCGAGCGCGATCGCGCTCGGCGCGGTGCTGAGCCCGACGGACGCGGTCTCGGCGACCTCCATCGCGAAGCGCATCGGCCTGCCGTCGCGCATCGTCACGGTGCTCGAAGGCGAGAGCCTCGTGAACGATGCCTCCGCCCTCGTGCTGCTGCGCACCGCCGTGGCATCCATCGCCGTCGCCTTCGACCTGCCCGCGGCGATCGGCCAGTTCTTCTGGGCGACGCTCGCCGCGATCGCCGTCGGCGCCGTGATCGGCACGCTCTCGGTGCTCGTGCGCGCCCGCGTCAAAGACCCGGTGCTGGTCACGTCGATCTCGTTCGTGATCCCGTTCTTCGCGTATGCCCCGGCCGAGGCCATCGACGCATCCGGTGTCATCGCGGTGGTCACGACGGGGCTGATCGTCGGGCACCACAGCGTGCGCTCGCAGACGCTGCAGCTGCGCTTCGCCGAGCAGACCAACTGGCGCACGGTGCAGTTCCTGCTCGAGAACGGCGTCTTCCTGCTCATGGGCTACCAGCTGCGGGAGTACATCGACGACGACATCCACGACGGCTTCCAGCCCGGCTACACGATCGCCATCGGGCTGCTCGCCGTCGCGGTGCTCGTCGTCGTACGGCTGGCCTTCACCTTCCCGCTCTTCGGCCTGCTGAACCGTCGCAGCACGCGCATCGCGGCCGGCCGGCGCGGGCTGTGGCCGCGCCTCGTGGTCGGGGTGCGCCGCAGGCTCGCCACCCTGCGCCGCCGCGACCGCGACGTCGACTGGCGTCAGCACCTCGAGCGGCGCTACGAGTCCGACCGTGCGTTCCACGCCCGTGAACGGCTCGGGGTGCGATCGAGCGCCATCATCGGCTGGTCCGGCATGCGCGGGGTAGTCACGGTCGCCGCCGTGCAGTCGCTGCCCCAGGGCACGCCCTATCGCTCTGCGCTCATCCTGATCGCCTTCACGGCCGCCGTCGCGACCCTGCTGCTCGGGGGCCTCACTCTGCCGTCATTCGCGCGGCTGCTCGGGGTGCGCGAGGCGGCGACCTCCACGGCATCCGACATCCGAGCTCTGTTCTCCGAGCTGGCGCGCACCGCCCGCGAGGCGCTCGCCGACCCCGCGCTCGCGCAGCCCGACGGCACGCCGTTCTCGCGCGCCGCCCTCGAGCGGGTCGCGGCAGAGGTCGCGCGCCAGCAGGCGACGGCCGAACGCAGCCTGCCGTCGTCGCCGAGCGGGAGGTCGTCGGCCGAGGTGCAGGAGCTGCGCAGGCAGGTGTTCGCGGCCGAGCGCGAGGCGCTGGCGGATGCCCGCGCGACGAGCACCTTCGGAAGCGCCGCCCTCGACACGGCAGAGGCGATCCTCAACACCCTCGAGGCGCAGACGACCGAGCCCGACTAGCCCGGCCGTCGAAATCGTGCTCGTCAGCGACCCGTGGGCCGCTGTTGCGACGACCGGCTAGCGCGCCGCGCCCGCACCCGCCTCGTAGACCTGCCGCCAGCCGGGCGCCAGGGCGGCGGCCCGCTCGATCGCGAGCACCAGGCTGGCCTCGCGCGCGATGCCCTTCCCCGCGATGTCGAAGGCCGTGCCGTGGTCGACCGAGACGCGCACGACGGGCAGCCCGACCGTGATGTTCACGCCGTCGTCGCCGTAGACGGCCTTGAACGGCGCGTGCCCCTGGTCGTGATAGCACGCGACGACGAAGCGATAGTGCCCACGCACTGCGGCGGGGATCAGGGCATCCCCCGGCAGCGGCCCGACCGCATTGATGCCCTCCGCGCGCGCGGCCTCGACGGCGGGCGCGAGGATGTCCGCGTCCTCATCGCCGAACAGACGGTTCTCGCCGGCGTGCGGGTTGAGCCCGGCGAGGCCGATCTGCTCGTCGGGCTTGCCGATCGCGCGCGCGAACGCGCCGGCCAGCCGCAGCACGTCGAGGGTGCGCTGCGGCGTGATGTCGTCGATCGCCTGCCGCATCGACACGTGCGTGGTCAGGTGGAAGAAGAACAGCTCGCCGGCCGAGAGCACCAGCGAGAAATCCGTCACCCCGAATTCGTGGGCGAGCAGCTCGGTGTGCCCCGGCCAGTTGTGGCCGCCCGCGTGCATCGCGGCCTTGTTGAGCGGGGGCGTGACGATGCCGTCGACCTCGCCCTCGCGCGCGAGCCGGCACGCCTCGACCACGAAGCGGTAGGCGCCGTCGCCGGCCGCGGCGCTCAGCTCGCCCAGGGCGACGTCGCCGATCGGGTCACCCGTCTGCAGCAGCTCGATCGTGCCCGGGCGGTTCTCGGCCTCGGCGACCGAGCCGATCACGCGCACGGCCGCCGGGTCACCGCCGGCCAGCTCGACCCCGCGCCGCAGGTGCTGCTCGTCGCCGATGACGACCGGAACGCACACCTCGCGCAGCTCATCGTGGCGCAGCAGCGCCTTCGCCGTGATCTCGGGCCCGACGCCGGCCACGTCGCCGAGCGTCACCGCCAGCCTGGGAAGCGCCATCTACTCAGTCCTCTTCTTCATCGGGTGATCGGATGCCTCGAGCCGATCGATCACGTCCCTGAGGGTCCCGGGGTGCCCGAAGCCGCCCGACTTCGTCACGACCGTGAGGCCGTCGAGGGCCCCACCCCTGACCGTACCGGCGGGAACCCCCTCGACGACCGCGCTGCCCACGCGCACCCCGTGCGCGCCCAGCCGCGCGAGCACCGCCAGCGCCCCGTCGCCGCCGACCAGCACCAGGGCTCGGACCCCGCCGGCCGCGAGCGCGACCTCGACCGCCTCGGCGACGTTCGCCGCCGCGGCGCGCTCGGAGCGCACCCCGTCGACGAGCACGTCCTCGGCGGGCGCGGTGATGACGACGACGTGCGACCCCAGCGCGGCGACTTGCGATGCGCTGACCGGATGCGTCGACGAGACCGCCACGACGATCGAACCGCCCTCGGCCGATCGGGTCTGCAGTGCCGTCGGTGCGCCGGGCGCGACTGAGCACCCGGCATGCCGCCGCGCGAGCGCCGCCGCAAGTCCGGCCGACCCGACGAGCAGCACGCTCGGCCCGAGTTCTTCGGCCACGGCGGCCACGCGGTCGAGGTCTGCGTCGCTGGCGGCGTCGAGAAGCAGAACGCGGGACTCACGAGCCAGCGCGCGCAGTCGGTCGGCCTCGCGCGCCGGCGCGGCATCGCCGAGCGTCACGGACACCGCGCCCGGAACCGCCGGAGCCTCGCCGTGGCGCCCCACGGCTGCCTCGCCGTGAACCAGCAGCCGACCGCACTCGACGGTGCGCCCCATCGCCGGGTAAGCGGGGCAGACCAGCGCGAATGCGTCGGGCGCGCGAGCGCTCAGCGCCTCGAGTGCGCCGCCGATCTGCGCCGAGACCGTGCCGCGCAGGGTCGAGTCGATCTTGAGGTACTGAAGGTCGGTGCCGCTGTTGGCGAGGGTCTCGACGGCTGCGCGGGTGCGGCCCGAGGCATCCGCGTCGCTCATGCTGCGTGCGTCGGTCACCAGCGCGACGGCCGTGCCGGGCGCGAGCGCAGGAACGTCGGCGAGCGCGATCTCGCACGTCCAGCCCGCCTCGGCGAACTTCACCGCGCTGTCGCCCGCGCCGGTCAGGTCGTCGGCGACGATGCCCAGCGCTGGTCGCTGCCGCTCGCCGTCGATGCCTGCCACTCCCCTATCTTCACTCGATTCGCGGTCGCGAGCTGCGCCCGATAATCGCACGCCGCGCTCTAATATCGAGCGAGACGAGGGGGTACGGATGCCGGAATCGAACGCAGCCAGCGCGGGGTCGCAGACGCTCAGCCGCGGCATCCGGGTGCTCGAGGTCCTGGCGAGCTCCGAGCGCAATCTGTCGATCGACGAGCTGGCGGCTGCGCTCGGCGTGCACCGCTCGATCGCCTACCGGTTGCTGCGCACGCTCGAGCACCACGCGCTCGTCGCCCGCGACTCCGCCGGCCGCGTCGGGCTCGGGTCGGGTCTGGCCGCTCTCGCCTCCGGCATCGCGCGCGATCTGCAGACCGCCGCGCTGCCGCACCTCGACGCCGTCGCGAACGAGCTCGGCATGACCTGCCTGCTCGCGGTGCTGCTCGATCGCGACGAGGCGGTCACGCTCGTGAGCGCAGCGCCGCGCGGCAATCTGGCCGTTGTCTCGTATCGCCCCGGGCACCGCCACCCGATCACCCGCGGTGCGCCGGGCAAGGCGATCCTGTTGCAGCTTCCCGCAGGTGCGTGGCCGGATGTCTCGCCCGAGCTCGGCGCCGAGCTCGAGAAGGCACGCACCCGCGGCTACACCACGAGCCACGACGAGGTGGTGCCCTCGCTGCGCGCGGTCGCCGTGCCGCTCAGCCTGCCGGGGCAGCCGCCGGCGGCGATCGCCGTGATCCACGTCTCGCTGCCGCAGGCCGAAGAGCAGATCGCGGCCCGGCTTCAGTCCGCGGCGGCGGCGCTCACTGCGGCCTTCGGCGCCTGAGCTCGGTGCTCACGCCGAAGTCGTCGCCACCTGTTGCGGCTTCGTGAGGCCCCAGGCGGCGAACGCTGGCGACGGCTTGTCGCGGGCCGAGGGCTCAGCTCACCGACCCTGCCAGATCGCCCGCCGCAACTCGCGGGGCAAGAGCCGCGAAGAACGCGGCCAGTTCGTCGGTCGCTGAAAGCGGCAGCACCGCCGACACGTACTGGTCGGGGCGCACCACGACCACGGCGCCGTCGCGCGAGATGCCGCGCTCGTCGAAGATGTCGATGCGGCGGCCGACGATGGTGCCCGCGCCGTAGACCTTCTCCCAATCGGCAAGGCCGAAGGGCGCGAGCCGCGGCGTGAAGACCTCGGGCACGTCGGGGATCCGGATCTCGGAGTGGTCCTGCTGATAGACGACCTTGACGTCGAACCAGGCGTCCTCGTCGCCGCCCGCTGGTGTCGCGGCCAGCGGCGACGCCGGGTCCGAGCGCAGCCACTCGGCAATCTCCGCCGTCGGCGTGCCCGTCTTCGTCGGCGCTGCGGCGTCGGCGAAGACGTAGATGCGCCAGCGCCCGTCGGCACGGTGCTGGTGCCCCAGGTGGATCGGGTTGCCGTCGCTCACGCGCACGACCTCGGCCGACTTGAACCGCTTGCCGATCGGGAAGCCGGTCGCGAGCTCCTGATGCTCGGCCGTCGCCGTGATGAGCGACGGCTGATACTGCGTCATGAAGCCCGACGGGAACTCGAATGTCTTGACGTAGAACTCGGCGAGGTAGTTCGGGTCGGGGAAGTCCTCGGGCTTCGACGCCATGAGGCTCGACCACTGCTTGTCGAACTCGATCAGATCCTTGGCGATCACCTGGCGCTCGGCCGAGTAGGTCGCGAGCAGTTCGGGCGTCGCGCGGCCCTCGATGACGTGGCCGAGCTTCCACGACAGGTTCCAGCCGTCCTGCATCGAGACGTTCATGCCCTGCCCGGCCTTCGCGGAGTGCGTGTGGCACGCGTCGCCGGCGATCAGCACCCGCGGGGTGACCTCCGGGCCGGCATCCCCGGTGACATCGTCGAATTTGTCTGTGAGCCGGTGGCCGACCTCATAGACGCTGTGCCATGCGACCGACTTCACCTCGACGGTGTACGGGTGCATGATGCGGTTCGCGCGCGCGATGATCTCGTCGAGCGGCGTCTGGCGAACGGCGCCGTTGTCACCCTCGTGCACCTCGCCGAGGTCGACGTAGAGGCGGAACAGGTGGCCGCCCTCGCGCGGGATGAGCAGGATGCTTCCGCCGTCGTGCGACTGGATGGCGCACTTGGTGCGGATGTCGGGGAAGTCGGTCACGGCCAGCACGTCCATGACACCCCACGCGTGCATCGCCTGGTCGCCGACGAGCTTGCGGCCGATCGCCGCGCGCACCGCACTGCGGGCGCCGTCGCAGCCGACGACGTACTTGGTGTGCACCACGCGCTCTGCGCCGGCATCGGGCCCGACCGTGCGACGCAGGCGCACCTCGACCGGGTACTCGCCTGCGCTCGGGGAGCGGTCGACGGTGAGCCCGACGAACTCCCACCCGTAGTCGGGCGTGAGCCGAGTGGGCGCGTTGTGCGCGGCCTCTGCGAAGTAGTCCTGCACGCGCGCCTGGTTCACGCACAGGTGCGGGAACTCGCTGATGCCCGAGGGATCGTCCTCGGGTAGCGAGGTGCGGATGATGTTCTGCGGGTTCTCGGGATCCGCATTCCAGAACGCCATCTGCGTGATCCGGTAGGCCTCGTCGATGATGCGCGATGCGAAGCCGAATGCGTTGAAGGTCTCGACCGTGCGTGACTGGATGCCATCGGCCTGCCCCACCTCGAGGCGCCCGCCGCGCTTCTCGACGATGCGCGTGTTGACGCCGGGGAACTGGGCGAGCTGCGCCGCCGCGATCATGCCGGCCGGCCCCGTTCCGACGATGAGCACGTCGAGCTCGTCGGGAAGCTGCTCGGGGCGATCGATGCCGAAGCCGGACGCCGGCGCGACGCGCGGGTCGCCTGAGACGTAGCCGCGGTGGTGGAACTGCACGGGATTCTCCCTCACGTCGTTGTGATGTGCGCTGTTCGATAATCGAATACGAGATTCTGTTATCGACCACAGCGATCATAAGGCGACGGATGCCTGAGCCACAACCCGCCGTAATATGGCGATGTCCGGCCAGGCCGATGCTCGAAAAAAGGGCACGAAGCGCGTGCGTGGCACGCGCGAGACACATACGGAATCCGCATCCGTTCTCGTCTCGAAAGGCCGCACCATGCCCACCGTCGCCCAGCACGTCGCCGCAGCTCTCGCCCGCCACATCAGTCACGTCTTCGGCGTGATGGGCAATGGAAACGCCTACTTCCTCGATGCGCTGCTGCGCGAGACGGATGCCTCGTACACGCCCGTGCGCCACGAAGCCGGCGCCGTCGTGGCCGCCGACGCGCACTTCCGAGTCTCGGGCCGCATCGCCGCCGCGACGACGACCTACGGCGCCGGGTTCACCAACACCCTCACCGCGTTGGCCGAGGCGGCGCAGGCCCGAGTGCCGCTCGTGGTCGTCGTCGGCGACGAGCCGACCTCGGGGCCGCGCGCGTGGGATGTCGACCAGATCGCGCTCGCCTCGGCCGTCGGGGCGCGCACCTACACGGTCGGGCGGCTCGACGCGGCCGCCACCACCGCGATCGCGCTCGAGCACGCACTGTCGTACGGCATCCCCGCCGTGCTCGCGCTGCCCTATGACGTCGCGTCGCTTGAGGTCGGTCCCGTGCCGCCGCTGCCCGAGCTGCGGCTGCCGGGGCCGCTCGCGCCGTCGGCGTTCGCGGCTGCGTCGGTCGAGCGGGTGGCGCGGATGCTCGCCGAAGCGGAGCGCCCCTTCCTGCTCGCCGGCCGCGGCGCATGGCTCGCGGGGGCCGGTCCGGCGCTCGGACGGCTCGCCGCGCTGACCGGCGCGGTGACCGCCTCGACCGCACTCGGGCGCGCTCTCTTCCCCGAGTCCCGCTTCGACCTCGGCGTCACCGGCGGCTTCGGCGCACCGGCCGCGATGGACCTCGTGCGCGAGGCCGATGTCGCCGTCGTCTTCGGCGCAGGCCTCAACCAGTTCACGATGCGGTTCGGCGAGCTGTTCGCACCCCACACACACGTCGTGCAGATCGACATCGCACAGGCCGCGACCCATGCGCGCGTCGGCGACTTCCTGCGCGGCGACGCCCGCCTGATGGCCGAGGCGCTCGCAGATGCCGTCGAGCGGTTGACGGTGGCGGATGCCTCACCCGCGGCGAACTCAGCCGACATGTTGCCGCACCCGACGTCTGCGTCCGGGATCCCGGACGCAGCTGTCGGCGGCGGGCGCAGAACCCCGTGGCGCGAGCGCGTCGACGTGCCGGCGCTGCGGGCGCAGGAGCCCGGTCCCGCCGACGGCATCGCCCCGGGCGGCCGCCTCGACCCCCGCACCGCGGCCGCGCGCCTCGCCGAGCTGCTTCCTGAGGACCGGGTGGTCGTGACCGACGGCGGCCACTTCCTCGCCTGGGCGAACATGTTCTGGCCCGTGGCGGCGCCGAACCGCATGGTCATGGTCGGCACGGCCTACCAGTCGATCGGCCTCGGCCTGCCGAGCATGGCCGGCGCTGCGGCTGCCGCCCCGGCCGAGACGACCATCGTGCTGAACTCGGGCGACGGCGGCGGCCTCATGGCCCTCGCCGACTTCGAGACTGCCGTGCGCTCGGCGGGCGGCCGGGGGCTCGCGGTGTTCTGGAACGACGGGGCGTATGGCGCCGAGGTGAACCTGTACGGGCTCAAGGGGCTCTCGCGCGAGCCGATGCTGATCCCCGACGTCGACTTCGCGGCGCTCGGCCGCGCTCTCGGCGCCGAAGGAATCGTCGTGCGCGAGCTCGGCGACCTGGACGCACTCGCGGCGTGGGCCGCGGCCGCGGCATCCGATCGCCCGTTCTTGGTTCTCGACCTGCGCATCGCCGGCGACGTCATCGCGCCCTACCAGCGCGAGGTCATCCGCCAGAACTCCTGATCCGCATCGAGTACGCAGTAGTCGGCGCTGAACGACGGTTATTCGCGCGACTACTGCGTACTCGACGACGGAAAGGGTTACTCCGGCTTTGTGGCCGGGCGCTGCCAGATGTAGATGCCGCGCTCCTGCTCGGCTTCGTTCGCGGGGCTCAGGCTGATGCCCTTGCGCTCCCGCAGCAGCAGCGTGGCCACGAAGGCCACCGCGGTCAGCAGCAGCAGATACCAGGTGATCGCCGCCGTCGATTTCGTGGCCTGCAGCAGCGCCTGGGCGATCAGCGGCGCGAAGGCGCCGCCGAGGATGGCGCCGATCGCGTACGAGATCGAGATGCCCGAGAAGCGGATCGAGGCGGGGAACAGCTCGACGTACCACGCGGCCTGCGGGCCGTAGGTGAACCCGAGCGCGATCGACAGGAAGACGAGCGCGATCGTGAGGCCCGCGAGCGACGCGAGGTTGACCAGCGGGAACAGTGCGATCACCGCCGCCGCCTGGAGGACCCAGCCGATCAGATAGGTCGTCCGGCGCCCGATGCGGTCCGTGACCCACCCGGCGAAGAACGCCGAGATGAGCCAGACCGCGCCAGAGAGCGCGACGATCCAGAGCACGGGGCTGCGATCGAGGTGCACGGCGCCGTCGGGGTTCGTGGCGTAGTTCTGCACGAAGCCCCCGGTCGTCATGTATCCGACGCCGTTGTCGCCGGCGAAGACGAGCGCCGCCAGCAGCACGAGCGGCGTGAACCGCGCGAACAGTCGCACGACGGGAACGCGGGTCTGCTCCTTGCGCTCGGCGATCTCGAGGAAGACCGGGCTCTCCTCGAGCCGGCGGCGCACCCAGTACCCGACGATGATCAGCAGGAAGCTGAGCAGGAACGGGATGCGCCAGCCCCAGCCGAAGAAGGCATCGCCCGGGAAGAGCGCGCTCATGATCGCGAGCACGCCGCTCGAGAGCAGCAGCCCGATCGGCACGCCGATCTGCGGCATCGCGCCGAAGACTCCGCGGCGATCGCGCGGCGCGTGCTCGACGGCCATGAGCACGGCGCCGCCCCACTCGCCGCCGGCCGAGATGCCCTGCACCACGCGCAGGAAGATGAGGATGATCGGCGCCGCGACCCCGATGGTGTCGTAGCTCGGAATGAGGCCGATCAGCGTGGTGCCGATTCCCATCAGGATCAGGGTCAGCATCAGCATCGGCCGGCGACCGACCTTGTCGCCGAAGTGGCCGGCGAGGAACGCCCCGAGAGGCCGGAACAGGAAGCTGATGCCGACGGTCGTGAACGACAGCAGCGTGGCCACCGCGGGGCCGGCCGGCTCGAAGAAGAGCTTGCTGAACACGAGGCCGGCGGCCGCGGCATACGTGAAGAAGTCGTACCACTCGACAGAGGTGCCGATGATGGTCGCGATCGCCAGCCGCCGGCGATCGGTCGTGAGGTTGATCGTGCCCGAAGGCGTCAAACGCCCGTCGAGTGATGACATCTGTACTCCTTTGTCTGATGTCTGTGCGATGCCCGTTGCGAGGCCTTCTCGGAACATATACGATTTCGGATACGAACGGAAGGCAACGACGCCATGACGACACTGGGTTCCTTTCCCGCCCTCGCCCCCTTGGGCATCCCCGGCAAGATCATCGCCGTGCACCTGAGCTACGAGTCGCGCGCCGCCCAGCGTGGGCGCCGGCCGAAGCATCCCTCGTACTTCATCAAGCCCTCGAGCTCGCTCGCCGCGACCGGTGGCACCGCCGAACGCCCGGCGGGCACGCAGCTGCTCGCGTTCGAGGGAGAGATCGCGCTGGTGATCGGCACCGCTGCGCGCTGGGTGAGCGAGGCGGATGCCTGGGCGCACGTCGCCTGGATCACCGCCGCCAACGACCTGGGCCTCTACGACCTGCGCGGCAATGACAAAGGGTCGAACCTGCGCAACAAGGGCCGCGACGGCTACACGCCGCTCGGGCCCGAACTGATCGACGCCCGCACGGTCGACCCCGCCGCGCTGCGGGTGCGCACGTGGCTCAACGGGCGCCTCGTGCAGGACGACACGACGGCCGGCCTCATCTTTCCCTTCGCGCAGATCATCGCCGACCTGTCGCAGCACGTGACGCTCGAGCCGGGCGACGTGATCCTGACCGGAACACCGGCCGGGTCGAGTGTCGCGGTCCCCGGCGACGTCATGGAGATCGAGGTGGATGCCCCGACCGCGCCCGGCTCGCCGACGAGTGGCCGTCTCGTCACGACGGTCGTCGAGGGCCGGGGCGATTTCGACCCCGCGCTCGGGTCGCTGCCCTCGGTCGACGAGCTGCAGCTCGAAGAGGCGTGGGGCTCGCGCGAGGCCGCCGGCCTGCCTGCCACGGTCGTTGAGGAGCCCGCGGAGCCTGCGGCCCTTCGAGACGCGGCGCTTCGCGGCGCTCCTCAGGAACCGCGCGCGTCTCGAAACGACGAGTCTCCTTCCCAGGCATCCCCCGCCCTCTCCCCCGAACTTCGCGCCAAGCTGCTCACAGCGCCGGTCGCCGGAATCTCGCAGCAGCTGCGCAAGCGCGGCTTCGACGCGGTCTCGATCGACGGGGTTCTTCCGGCGAAGCCCGGCATGAAGCTCGTCGGCACGGCGAAGACGCTGCGGTTCATCCCGGCCCGCCCCGACCTCTTCGCCGAGCACGGCGGTGGCTTCAACGCCCAGAAGCGCGCCTTCGACACGGTGGCCGAGGGCGAGGTCATCGTCATCGAAGCCCGCGGCGAGCGCGGCTCAGGGACGGTCGGCGATGTGCTGGCCCTGCGCGCTAAGGTCCGCGGCGCGGCCGGCGTCGTCACCGACGGCGGCGTGCGCGACTTCGCCACGGTGGCCGAGCTCGGCCTGCCGGTCTTCAGCCAGGGGCCGCACCCGGCGGTGCTCGGCCGCAAGCACGTCCCGTGGGAGACCGACGTGACGATCGCGTGCGGCGGGGCATCCGTTCAGCCGGGCGACGTGATCGTCGGCGACGACGACGGCGTCGTGGTGATCCCGCCGGCGCTCGTCGAGGAGGTCGTCGACGCGGCGCTCGCGCAGGAGGACGAGGATGCCTGGGTCGCAGACCAGGTCAGGAACGGCGCCGCCGTCGACGGGCTCTTCCCGATGAACGCCGAGTGGCGCGTGAGGTATGAGGCGAGCGGCGCCGAGCAGGGCGCCGGCGAGACAGGGCAGCACCTGTGACCGACACGCAACCCCGGGTGAGCAAGTCCACGCTCGCCTACGACTGGATCCACCGCCGCATCACCGCCCGCGAGTTCGGGCCGGGCTACCGGCTGGTGCTCGGCGACATCGCGCGCGAGCTCGACATGAGCGTGGTGCCCGTGCGCGAGGCGATCCGCCGCCTCGAGGCCGAGGGGCTCGTCACCTTCGAGCACAACGTCGGCGCGCGGGTGGCCCTCGTCGACCAGAGCGAGTATGTCTTCGCGATGCAGACCCTCGGCGTCGTCGAGGGCGCAGCCACCGGCCTCGCTGCCCCGCACCTCACCGAGGAGGACCTGCTGAGGGCCGAAGAGGTCAACCAGCGCCTGACCGCCCTGCTCGACCACTTCGACCCGCACCAGTTCACGCGGGTGAACCAGGAGTTCCACGCCGTGCTCTTCGAGCGCTGCGAGAACCCGCACCTGCTCGACCTCGTGCACCGGGGCTGGACCCGCCTGTCAGGCCTGCGCGACTCGACCTTCGACTTCGTGCCAGACCGCTCACGCGAGTCCGTCAAAGAGCACGCCGACATCATCCGCCTCATCCGCGACGGCGCCGACCCGCTCGAGGTCGAGCTCGCCGCCCGAAACCACCGCTGGCGAACGGTGAACGCCTACCTCGCCAGGCCGCACCACGAATAACCGAACCGACCGACCGATCAGACCGCTTCACTCGACGCAGAGGACGAAGAGATGACAGACACCGACACCCGGCTCGCCCACCGAGCCGCCCCCGAGAACCTTCCGAGCGCGATCCGCCATTACATCGACGGCGAGTTCGTCGACTCGGCCGACGGCGACACCTTCGACGTGCTCGACCCGGTCACCAACGAGACCTACATCCGGGCCGCGGCCGGCAAGCAGGCCGACATCGAGCGCGCGGTCGCCGCCGCACGCCGGGCCTTCACCGAAGGGCCGTGGCCCAAGATGCTGCCGCGCGAGCGCAGCCGGGTGCTGCACCGCATCGCCGACATCGTCGAGTCCCGCGACCAGCAGCTCGCCGAGCTCGAGTCCTACGACTCCGGCCTGCCGATCACCCAGGCGCTCGGCCAGGCGCGCCGCGCCGCCGAGAACTTCCGCTTCTTCGCCGACCTGATCGTCGCCCAGGCCGATGACACCTTCAAGGTTCCCGGCCGCCAGATCAACTACGTGAACCGCAAGCCGATCGGCGTCGCGGGTCTCATCACGCCGTGGAACACCCCGTTCATGCTCGAGTCGTGGAAACTCGGCCCCGCTCTCGCGACCGGCAACACCGTCGTGCTGAAGCCGGCCGAGTTCACCCCGCTGTCGGCGTCGCTGTGGCCGGGCATCTTCGAAGAGGCCGGCCTGCCGCAGGGCGTCTTCAACCTCGTGAACGGGCTCGGTGAGGATGCGGGCGATGCGCTGGTGAAGCATCCGGATGTCCCCCTGATCTCCTTCACGGGCGAGAGCCGCACCGGCCAGATCATCTTCGGGAACGCCGCGCCGTTCCTTAAGGGTCTGTCGATGGAGCTCGGCGGCAAGTCCCCCGCCGTCGTCTTCGCCGACGCCGACCTCGACGCCGCGATCGACGCGACGATCTTCGGCGTGTTCTCGCTGAACGGCGAGCGCTGCACGGCGGGCTCGCGCATCCTGGTGCAGCGCGAGGTGTACGACGAGTTCGTCTCGCGGTATGCCGAGCAGGCGAAGCGCGTGAAGGTCGGCTACCCGCACGACCCCGCGACCGAGGTCGGCGCGCTGGTGCACCCCGAGCACTTCGAGAAAGTCATGAGCTATGTCGAGCTCGGGAAGACCGAGGGGCGTCTGGTCGCCGGCGGCGGCCGGCCGGAGGGCTTCCCCGAGGGCAACTTCGTCGCCCCGACGGTCTTCGCCGATGTGAAGCCCGACGCCCGCATCTTCCAGGAGGAGATCTTCGGCCCCGTCGTCGCGATCACCCCGTTCGACACCGACGACGAGGCGCTGGCGCTCGCGAACAACACGAAGTACGGCCTCGCCGCCTACATCTGGACCAACGACCTGAAGCGTGCCCACAACTTCGCACAGGCGGTCGAGGCGGGCATGGTGTGGCTCAACTCGAACAACGTGCGCGATCTGCGCACGCCGTTCGGCGGAGTGAAGGCCTCGGGCCTCGGGCACGAGGGCGGCTACCGCTCGATCGACTTCTACACCGACCAGCAGGCCGTGCACATCACGCTCGGCGCGGTCCACAACCCCACCTTCGGCAAGAACTAGCCGCCGAGTTTCGACAAGGACGTCACCCATGACTGAAGAACGCATCAAATCCAGCTCGGGCTTCTACATCACGAAGGAAGCTCCGATCGAGGCATCCAACCCGATCACCACGCCGAGCGCGCCCGCGCCCGACATCCTGCGCTGCGCCTATATGGAGCTGGTCGTGACCGACCTCGCCGCCTCGCGCGCGTTCTATGTCGACGTGCTCGGCCTCACCGTGACGGAAGAGGACGAGAGCACGGTCTACCTGCGCTCGCTCGAGGAGTTCATCCACCACAATCTCGTGCTGCGCCAGGGCCCGGTCGCGGCCGTGGCCGCGTTCTCGTATCGCGTGCGCACGCCTGAGGATCTCGACAAGGCCGTCGCGTTCTATGAAGAGCTGGGATGCCGCGTCGAGCGCCGGGCCGAGGGGTTCACCAAGGGCATCGGCGACTCGGTGCGCGTCGAGGACCCGCTCGGCTTCCCCTACGAGTTCTTCCACGAGGTCGAGCACGTCGAGCGGCTCGCGTGGCGCTACGACCTCTACACGCCGGGCGCGCTCGTGCGCCTCGACCACTTCAACCAGGTCACGCCGGATGTGCCGCGCGCGGTGCGCCACTATCAGGACCTGGGATTCCGCGTCACCGAGGACATCCAGGACGACGACGGCGTCGTCTACGCCGCATGGATGCGCCGCAAGCCGACCGTGCACGACACGGCGACGACGGGCGGCGACGGCCCGCGCATGCACCACGTCGCGTTCTCGACGCACGAGAAGCACAACATCCTCGCGATCTGCGACAAGCTCGGGGCGCTGCGTCAGTCCGACCGCATCGAGCGCGGCCCCGGCCGGCACGGCGTCTCGAACGCGTTCTACCTCTACCTGCGCGACCCCGACGGCCACCGCGTCGAGATCTACACGCAGGACTACTACACCGGCGATCCCGACAACCCCGTCATCACGTGGGATGTGCACGACAACCAGCGCCGCGACTGGTGGGGGAACCCCGTCGTGCCGAGCTGGTACACCGAGGCATCCCTCGTGCTCGACCTCGACGGCAACCCGCAGCCCGTCATCGCCCGCACCGATGCGAGCGAGATGGCCGTGACGATCGGCGCCGACGGTTTCTCGTACACGAAGGACGCCGGGGATGCTTCACAGCTGCCCTCGTGGAAGGCCGGCGAGTACAAGCTGGGGCACCAGCTGTGAGCGCCGGAGGCGCCACTCAAAGGCGCAGCGAGTACAAGCTGGGGAACCAGCTATGAGTCTTTCCGCGGAGCAGATCACCGCCATCGCCGACGAGCTGGCGGCCGCCGAGCGCTCACGCACGATGGTGCCGCTGCTCACCAAGCGCTACCCCGACATGACCGTCGAGGACTCGTACGCGGTGCAGAACGAGTGGCGCCGCCGCGGCATCGAGTCGGGGCGGCGGCCGGTGGGCCGCAAGATCGGCCTCACGTCGAAGGTCATGCAGGCCGCGACCGGCATCACCGAGCCCGACTACGGCGCGATCTTCGCCGACCAGGTCTTCGAGAGCGGCGCCGTCATCGAGCACGCGCAGTACTCCAACGTGCGCATCGAGGTGGAGCTCGCGTTCGTGCTCGGCGAGGCGATCGACGGGCCGAACGCCACGGTCTTCGATGTCATGCGCGCGACGGAATATGTCGTGCCTGCGCTCGAGATCCTCTCGAGCCGTATCGAGCTTGAGGGCCGCACGATCGTCGACACCATCAGCGACAACGCGGCGCTCGGCGCCATGGTCTACGGCGGGAACCCCACGGACCCGCACTCCGTCGACCTGCGCTGGGTCTCCGCCCTGCTCTACCGCAACGAGGTCATCGAGGAGACGGGCGTGGCCGCCGCGGTTCTCAACCACCCGGCGATGGGTGTCGCCTGGCTCGCCAACAAGCTCGCGCAGCACGGCGACCGGCTCGAGGCCGGCGAGATCGTGCTCGCCGGCTCGTTCACGCGCCCGATGTGGGTGCACCGGGGCGACACGGTGCTCGCCGACTACGCAGACCTGGGGACCCTCACATGCCGCTTCAGCTGAAACCGCACCTCGGCGACCGTCTGGCCGACCCGGCCCGCGACCGCCCCCTCTTCGGTGGCTGGGTGTGCTCGGGCTCCCCCGTCATGGCCGAGCTCATCGCCGGCAGCGGCCTCGACTGGCTGATGATCGACATGGAGCACGCGCCGAACGGGCTCGAGTCCGTGCTCGCGCAGCTCTATGCGGCATCCGGCTATGACGCCACCGCGATCGTGCGCGTGCCCGCGAACGATCCCGTGCACATCAAGCAGGTGCTCGACCTGGGCGCGCAGACGATCATGGTGCCCATGGTCTCGACCGTCGCTGAGGCCGAGGCGGCGGCACGAGCCGCGCACTACCCGCCCGCCGGCATCCGCGGCGTCGGCAGCGCGCTCGCCCGCTCTGCGCGCTGGAACCGCGTGCCGGGCTACCTCGAGAACGGCGCAGACCACGTCGCCGTCATCGTGCAGATCGAGACGCCGGAGGGCGTCGAGAACGCCGAAGCGCTGGCATCCGTGCCCGGCATCGCCGGCGTCTTCGTCGGCCCCAGCGACCTCGCCGCCTCGATGGGCCTCATCGGGCAGCAGACGCACCCCGACGTCGTCGCGGCGGTGAAGCGCGCCTTCGCCGGCGTCACGCGCGCCGGCAAGCCGGTCGGAGTGAACGCGTTCGACCCGGCGGCGGCGCGTGACTATGCGGACTCCGGGGCATCATTCGTACTGGTCGGCGCAGACGTCGCGATCGTCGCCCGCGCGTCCGAGAAGCTGGCACAGGATTTCATCGAGAAGAGGGACTGAAACATGAACGAACGTGAGAGCGCGCTGCTCGCCTCTGTCGAGAACCGCCTGTTCATCGGGGGCCAGTGGCAGGATGCCTCAGGCGGCGCCACCTTCGACGTGCGCGACCCCGCGACCGGCGAGGTCATCCATCGGATCGCCGACGCGACGCCCGATGACGGCGTGCGCGCGCTCGACGCCGCCGTCGCCGCGCAGGACGAATGGGCGAACACGGCCCCGCGGAAGCGCAGCGAGATCCTGCGCCGTGCGTGGGAGCTCGTGCAGGAGCGCAAAGAGGATCTCGCGCTCGTCATGACGCTCGAGATGGGCAAGCCCTACGCTGAGGCGCTCGGCGAGGTCACCTACGGCGGCGAGTTCCTGCGCTGGTTCTCGGAGGAGGCGGTGCGCATCACGGGCCGCTACGGCCTGAACCCGGAAGGCACCGGCCGCATCATCGTCGCGCAGCGCCCCGTCGGCCCGTCGTTCTTCATCACGCCGTGGAACTTCCCGCTCGCGATGGCCACGCGCAAGATCGCGCCGGCGCTCGCGGCCGGCTGCACCGTGGTCGTGAAGCCGGCGCAGCTCACCCCGCTCACGACCCTGCTGTTCACGCAGCTGCTCGTCGAGGCCGGGTTGCCGGCGGGCGTGGTGAACGTCATCACCTCGTCGTCGTCGAGCAAGGTCGCGGCGCCGATCATCGCCGACCCGCGGCTGCGCAAGCTGTCGTTCACCGGCTCGACCGAGGTCGGTCGCAAGCTGATCGCACAAGCGGCCGACGGAGTGCTGCGCGTCTCGATGGAGCTCGGCGGCAACGCGCCGTTCGTGGTCTTCGACGACGCCGACCTCGACAAGGCGGTCGACGGAGCCATGGCGGCCAAGTTCCGCAACATCGGCGAGGCGTGCACGGCCGCGAACCGCTTCATCGTGCACGAGTCCGTCGCCGACGAGTTCGCGCGCCGCGTCACCGAGCGCGTGCAGGCGATGAAGATCGGGCGCGGCACCGAGGATGGCGTCACGATCGGGCCGCTGATCGACGACGACGCCGTTGCGAAGGCGGAGGAGCTGGTGACGGATGCCGCAGCCCGCGGCGCCACCGTCACCACCGGTGGTCACCGCCTCGACGGCCCCGGCACGTTCTACGAGCCGACGGTCATCACGGGCGTCAAGCCCGGCAGCGCGATCCTGCGCGAGGAGATCTTCGGCCCGGTGCTCGCGATCGCGACGTTCTCGACCGAGGACGACGCCGTGCGCCTCGCGAACGACACCGAGTACGGCCTCGTGTCGTACGTCTTCACCCAGGACCTCGCCCGCGGCCACCGCATGATCGACCGCCTCGAGACCGGCATGATGGGCCTCAACGTCGGTGTGCTGTCGAACGCGGCCGCCCCGTTCGGCGGCGTGAAGCAGTCGGGCGTCGGCCGCGAGGGCGGCTTCGAGGGCATCCACGAGTACCTGTCGACGAAGTACACGCTGCTGCCGGTCGACTGAGACAGCTCGCGTGCGCACCCAGCGCCTGTGCGCCCGGTTGCGCCACCAGCTTCCGCTGTGCGCTACTCGGATCCGAGTAGCGCACAGCGGATCGCAGTGGCGCAACCACACTTCGCATTCCGTCAAGAACTCGCTTTCTTGCGAGCGGATTCTTGCTCGAAGCATCCGTTCACCCGCCTAGCGTCACAGGCATGACGCTTCTTATCGACCAGGCCAAGGCCGGCGACGGCCAGCTGCTCACCCCAGACCGCAACCTCGCGATGGAGCTCGTGCGCGCCACCGAGGCGGCCGCCATCGCATCGTCCGGCTGGGTCGGCCGCGGCCAGAAGGAGCGCGCGGACGGCGCCGCCGTCGACGCCATGCGCGCTTTCCTCGGCACCGTCGCCTTCGACGGAACGGTCGTGATCGGCGAAGGCGAGAAGGACCACGCTCCGATGCTCTTCAACGGCGAGCGCGTCGGCACCGGCGACGGCCCCGCCTGCGACATCGCCGTCGACCCGATCGACGGCACCACCCTCACCGCGACGGGGCGCCCCGGCGCCCTGAGCGTCATCGCGGTCAGCGACCGCGGCTCGATGTACGACCCGAGCGCCGTGTTCTACATGGACAAGCTCGCCGCCGGCCCCGAGGCCCGCGGCGTCGTCGACCTCGGCCAGTCGATCGGCGACAACATCCGCGAGCTCGCTCGGGCGCTGCGGAAGCCGACGAGCGACATCCGCGTCGCGGTGCTCGACCGGCCGCGCCATGAGGGGCTGATCGACGAGATCCGCACGGCCGGCGCCGGTACGCGCCTGCTTTCAGACGGCGACGTCTACGGCGGCATCAGCGCCGCCTACCGCGGCTCGCCCATCGACCTGTGTGTCGGCATCGGCGGCACGCCAGAGGGCATCATCACGGCGTGCGCGATCAAGGCGCTGGGCGGGGTTCTGCAGGGGCGGCTCGCGCCGCGCGACGCGGCAGAGGCGAAGAGGGCGACGGATGCCGGGCACGATGTCACCCGCATCCTCGGGCTCGACGACCTGGTCGCCGGCGACAACACCTACTTCGTGGCCACGGGCGTCACGGGTGGCGACCTGCTGCGCGGCGTCGAGCGTACTCCCGACGTCATCCGCACCGAGTCGGTGGTGCTGCGCTCGGCGAGCGGCACGATCCGCCGCGTTTCGGCCGAGCACCTCCCCGAGAAGTGGTAGCCCCGCCCCTTGGCGCGATGCGCCACTAGGTTCCGCTTTGCGCTACTCGGATCCGAGTGGCGCAAAGCGGAAGCTGGTGGCGCGACCGGTTACTCAGCCGCGGAGTGCCGCTCGAGGAAGTCGTAGAGCTCGGCGTCGTCGACGCCCGGGAAGTTCCCTGACGGCAGCGGCGACAGGATGTGGGCGTGCGCCCGCGCCGAGGGCCAGGCGGCGTCCTTCCACCGATCCTCGAGGTCGGCCGGCGGGTTCTGGCAGCACCGCGGGTCGGGACAGGTCGACGCACGCCTGACGGTCGTCTCGCGCCCGCGGAACCACTTCGCGTCGTCGAACGGCACCCCGAAGGTGATCGAGAACCGGCCGTCGTCGCCCGACCCGACCTGGGTCTCGCACCAGAACGTTCCGGCTGGGGTGTCGGTGTACTGCGCCAGCGTCGTGGTGTGCTGGCTCGACGACAGCGCGGCCCGCGCGCCGAAGTTGCGGCAGGCGAACTGCCCCTCGACCGCCCCCGTGACATCCGCCGGCAACGGCAGCCCGTCGTTCTCGTAGACGCGGTAGATCGCGCCGTCATACCCCACGCGCAGGAAGTGCACCTTGAGGTCGAGATGCGCCGTCGCGAGATTCGTCAGGCGCATCGCCGCCGACTCGTGAGTCGTGCCGAAGGCATCCCGGAAATCATCGACAGCGAGTTCGCGGCGCTTCTTCGCCGCCTGGAGGTACGCGACGGCGGCCGAGCGCGGCATCAGGCAGGCGGCGGCGAAGTAGTTGATCTCGAGCCGCTGCTTGAGGAAGGTTGCGTAGTCGCCGGGCGCCTCGTGGCCGAGCACGCGGTGCGCGATCGCCTGGAGCGCCATCGAGCGCAGCCCGTGGCCGCCGGGAATCGACGCCGGCGGCAGGAAGATGCGGCCGTTCGCGAGGTCGGTGATCGACCGCGTCGAGCGGGGCAGGTCATCGACATAGAGCAGCTCGAAGCCGAGCTGCTCGGCCATCAGCGCCACCTCGCGGTGGGTCAGCGCACCCTGCGTGTGGCCGGTCGCCTTCACCCGCTCCTCGGCCTCCTGCTCGATGTCGGGCAGGTAGTTGTCGCGCGCGCGCATCCACTCGCGCTGCTCGGTGTTCGCACGCCTGGCCTGCTCGGGCGTCGCGATCTGCTCGCGCGTGCGCCGCGCGAGTTCGCGGTGCATGCCGACGAGCGCTTCGAGCACCTCGGTCGGCGTGCCCCGGGTCGGGCGCACGACGGGCAGGCCCGTCGATGCATACAGGGGGGATGCCTGCGCGCGCGTCAGCTCGATCTCGAGCGCGCTGCGCGGATCGGGCGCCTCGTCGGCGAGCAGCTCTGAGAGCTCGACGCCCAGCGCACCGGCGAGCGCGCGCAGCAGCGACAGCTTCGGCTCGCGCCGGCCGTTCTCGACCAGCGAGAGCTGGCTCGGCGCCGCGCCCACCTTCGCCCCGAGCTGGTCGAGGGTGAGCCCCCGGGTCGTGCGGAAGTGACGGATTCGACGGCCGACGGTGACCAGGTCGGCGTTGCCCTGTGCCATGCCTTGACCTTACGTCAAGAATCCTCGATCTTCACGACACTTTCTCTCGCACTCGGCCGAATTCCTCGTCAACAGTGGAATCACGGCACGAAATTGCTGCCGGCCAGCCCAGCCAGCCCCGACCCGCGGCACCGACCGCAGAACCGAAGGAGCCCGCCGCCATGACGATCCTGGAAGCCCGCCCCGAGCGCACCGTCGCCGCAGCCGCCCCCGGCTCCGCGCCCATTCCCGAGGCAGCCGCCGATGTTCGCGCCTGGGTCGACCAGGTCGCCGCGCTCACCCAGCCCGACCGCGTCGTGTGGTGCGACGGCAGCGACCGCGAGCGCCACGAGCTCACCCAGGTGCTGCTCGACGAGGGCAAGCTCATCCGGCTCAACGGCGAGTACCGGCCCGGCAGCTACCTCGCGCGCAGCGACCCCGACGACGTCGCGCGTGTCGAGAGCCGCACCTTCATCTGCTCCCGCGACCGCGACGACGCGGGCCCGACCAACAACTGGGTCGCCCCCGATGAGATGAAGTCCGAGCTGCTCGAGCGCTTCGAGGGCTCGATGCGCGGCCGCACGCTCTACGTCGTGCCGTTCTCGATGGGCCCGGTCGGCGGGCGCCTGTCGAAGCTCGGCGTGCAGCTGACCGACAGCGCCTACGTCGTGCTCAGCATGCACATCATGACGCGCGTCGGCACCGCTCCCCTGGCGCTCGTCGAGGCCGGGCAGCCGTGGGTCAAAGCGCTGCACTCGGTGGGCTGCCCTCTCGTCGACGCCGATGGCACCCGGCATCCGGACTCCGAATGGCCCTGCAACCCCGAGAAGTACATCGCGCACTTCCCCGAGACGCGCGAGATCTGGTCGTTCGGATCCGGCTACGGCGGCAACGCGCTGCTCGGGAAGAAGTCGTTCGCCCTGCGCATCGCGAGCGTCATCGCCCGCGACGAGGGCTGGCTCGCCGAGCACATGCTGCTCATCAAACTGACGAGCCCGGCCGGCCGCCGGTTCCACATCGCCGCGGCCTTCCCGTCGGCGTGCGGCAAGACGAACCTCGCCATGCTGCGCTCGACGCTGCCCGGCTGGAGCGTCGAGACCCTCGGCGACGACATCGCCTGGCTGCGGCAGGGCGAGGACGGGCGCCTGTGGGCGATCAACCCGGAGGCCGGATTCTTCGGCGTCGCACCGGGCACCGGCGAGGCCACCAACCCCAACGCGATCGAGACGATCTGGGGCAACACGATCTTCACCAACGCGGCCCTCACCGACGACGGCGATGTGTGGTGGGAGGGCATGACCGAGACGGCGCCCACGCACCTCGTCGACTGGAAGGGCGAGGACTGGACCCCGGGCCTCGGCCGCCCCGCCGCGCACCCGAACGCCCGCTTCACGGTGTCCGCGGCGCAGTGCCCGTCCATCGCCGACGACTGGGAGGCCCACGACGGCGTCCCGCTCGACGCGATCATCTTCGGCGGCCGCCGCGCGAGCAACGTGCCGCTCGTCGTCGAGGCGCGCGACTGGGAGCACGGCGTCTTCCTCGGCGCGACCATCGCCAGCGAGCAGACGGCCGCAGCAGAGGGCGCCGTCGGCGCACTGCGCCGCGACCCGTTCGCGATGCTGCCGTTCTGCGGCTACAACATGGCCGACTACTGGGCGCACTGGGTCTCGGTGGGCCGCCGGCTCGGCGCGAAGGCGCCCAAGGTCTTCCAGGTGAACTGGTTCCGCAAGGGCGACGACGGGCGCTACCTGTGGCCGGGTTTCGGAGACAACATCCGGGTGCTCGCGTGGATCGCTGCGCGGCTTGAGGGCGCGGATGCCTCAGCAGAAGACGGCCCCCTGGGCCGCGTCCCGGCCCCCGGCGCCCTCGACGTCTCCGGGCTCGACCTGACCGACGCAGACCTCGACGAGCTCTTCGCGATCGACGCCGCCGCCTGGCAGGCAGAGGCCGATCTCACCGAGGAGTTCTTCGACGGCTTCGGCTCGCGGGTACCGGCTGAGTTGCACGCCCAGCTCGCGGAGCTGCGCTCGCGCCTCGCTGCCGCTGCGGGCTCGGCGGGCTCGGCGGGCTTGGCCGCGACGGTCGCCGCACCGGAGGTCGAGGCGTGAGGGTCGCGCTCGTCACGGGCGTCACCAGCCGCCTGCGCCCGGGGTTCGCCCAGGCTCGCGAGCTCGGGAAGCAGGGCTATCACGTCATCATCGGGTCGAGCGAGCGCGGCTCGGCTGAGCTGCTGTCAGCCGAGTTGCGCGCTGAGGGCCTGTCGGCGACGCCGATGCGCCTCGACCTCGGTGATACGGCCGGTTACACCGAGATCGCCGCCGAGGTGCACCGCCGCTTCGGCCGACTCGACGCTCTCGTCATCGAAGACGGCCGGCACGTCAAGGCCCTGCGCGCCGCGCTGAGCCCCCTTCTCGACGCGGTTCCCGTCGCCTGAGAACACTGCGGCCGCCTCCTCGATTGTTCGGGTTTCGAGGGGCGGCCGCAGTCGTTTTCTTGGGGGGTGAGGGCGACGGATGCTCCGTCTGAAATGATCATGACTCACTTGTCCACATGGTGAGCACAGCCTCGGCTCAAGACCGCCTCAACCTTGCCTCGGCTCGCACCGCCGCGGCGCCGGGCCGCTCACCTCGAGGGGCACCGACGCAGCCGCAGCCGCGGGAGTCGAGCCGCCGCACCGTCGGCCACGTAGGCTGAGGGAGGTGCGCCGGGAAGTCTGGTCGGCAGAATCGCTCTGACTGAGCGACTTCGCGCCGTAGGAAGGACCCGTGTGGCCGCCACTGACCCGTTCGACCTCATCGTCACCGTCGTCGCCGGGGTGATCGCTCTCGCGGTGCTCTCGCAGCTGCTCAGCCAGCGAGTGCGCATTCCGGCACCGGCTTTCTTCCTGGTGGCCGCCGCGCTGGCCGCGCTGTTCCTGCCGCCGGTGTCCGCGCACACCAGGCTGCTCGATGAGCGGATCGTGAGCATCGCCCTCGCGGTCATCCTGTTCGACGGCGGCATGCACATCGGGTGGCGGCGCTTCCGGGCCGCGGCCGCGCCGATCGTCTGGCTCGGGATCCTGGGCACCGCCCTGACGGCGGCCGCAGTCGCGGCATCCGCTCACTTCATCTTCGGCTTCGGCATCACCGCGGCGCTGCTTCTCGGTGCCGCACTCTCGCCGACCGACCCGGCCGTCGTCTTCTCGGTGCTCGGCCGCAAAGAGATCGGCGGCCGCAGCGGCACGATTCTCGAGGGCGAGTCCGGGGCCAACGACCCGGTCGGCATTGCGATCATGGCGAGCCTGCTCGCCGCGTCGGGAACCGGCTGGGCGGCCGTCGGCAGCGGCGCGCTCGAGTTCCTGCTGCAGCTCGGCATCGGCGCTGCCGTCGGCATCGTCGGCGGGTTCGGTCTCCGGCTGCTGCTGCACAGGCTGGTGCTGCCGAATGAGGCGCTCGCGTCGGTGATCGCGATCGCGTGCGGCGTGTTCCTCTACGGCGCCGGTGCCGTCGCCCACGGCTCCGGCTTCCTCGCGATCTTCGTCGCGGGCATCCTGGTGGGCGATCTGCGCGCGCCGTACAAGACCGAGATCACCCGCTTCTCGTCGGGCGCGGCGAGCCTTGCCGAGATCGTCGCCTTCACAGTGCTCGGGCTCACCGTGCAGCTGGACTACGTGCTGCGACCCGAAGTCTGGCTGACCGGTCTCGGCATCGCTGCATTGCTGGTCTTCGTGATCCGGCCCGTGCTCGTCGGCCTGGTGGCCCTCCCGATTCGGATCGACTGGGGTGAGCGCGCGTTCGTGCTCTGGGCCGGCCTGAAGGGTGCCGTGCCGATTCTGCTCGGCCTGCTGGTGGTCAGCGCCGGTGCGCCGGGCGCTCACGAGCTCTATGCCGTGGTGTTCGTCGTCGTGCTGGTCTCGGTGGTGCTGCAGGGCGGCCTCGTGCCGCTGCTCGGCCGTGTGCTGCGGGTGCCGATGCGCGAGCTCGAGACGCGGCCCTGGGCCCTCGATGTGCGCTTCGCGTCGCCGCCGCAGAACCTCGAGCGGCACACCGTCGAAGCCGGATCACCGGCCGACGGCGCAGCGGCGGGCCAGCTCATCGCAGGCGATTCGGCATGGATCGCCATGGTCAGCCGCGCGGGCGAGATGGTGCCGGTGCGCAACAGCACGCGCCTCCAGGCAGGCGACGTCGTGCTCACCGACATCGACGACGACAACGACGTCAGCGCGCTGTTCGAGGGCCCGCGGGACTGACCAACCTAGAAGCGAGACGGCTCCCTCCCTTCCACGGGATCGGAGCCGCTCTGTTCTGGGGCCGTGAGGGGCCCGTGACCTCAGCAGGCGGAGCGAGCCGTCGTGCGCAACTGGTCACGTTGCGGGTGACGGATGCCTGAGGCATCCGTCACCCGTTGAAAATCGGCAGAATGAGACGGCACGCGGTTCTTGCACCGCGTGCCGTTATTGAGTTCGCGGTCGAAGGAGACGGGAATGGCCGAGCAGGTCGTCGTGGTGGTCGGAGTCGGAGGCATGGGCGAACTCATCGCCGAGCGGCAGGGCGCGGGAAAGCGGGTGCTGCTGGCCGACTTCAGCGAGGCCTCGCTCACGCGCGTGGCCGAGCGGCTGACGGGCAACGGCTTCGACGTCCTCACGCACCCCGTCGATGTCAGCGACGCGGATTCGGTGGCAGCGCTCGCCGCAGCCGCGGCCGAGGCGGGTGAGATCGTGCAGTTCGTGCACACGGCCGGCCTCTCGCCGGCGCAGGCACCGACCGAGGCGGTGCTGCGCGTCGACCTCGCCGGCGTGGCGCTCGCGCTTGAGGAGTTCGGCAGGGTCATCGCCCCCGGCGGCGCAGGCGTCGTGATCGCGAGCATGGCCGGTCACTTCGCGGCAGGGCGCTTCCCGGCAGAACTCGAGCAGTCGCTCACCACGACTCCGGCCCGCGAGCTGCTGTCGCTGCCGATCGCTCAGCCCGGCGCGCTGCCCGACGCAGGGGCCGCGTACTCGCTCGCGAAGCGCGCCAATCAACTGCGCGTCGCCGCGGCGAGCCTGGCGTGGGGCGAGCGCGGCGCGCGCGTGAACTCGATCAGCCCCGGCGTGATCTCGACGCCGATGGGTCAGCAGGAGCTCGCGAGCGAGAGCGGCGCCGGCATGCGCGCCATGATCCAGGCCTCGGGCACCGGCCGGATCGGCACCCCGAGCGACATCGCCGCCGCGGCCGCATTCCTGCTCGGCCCGGAGTCCTCGTTCATCACCGGCACGGATCTGCTCGTCGACGGCGGCGTCGTCGCGGCGGTGCGCAACGGCAGGCTCAATCTGGGGTGAGTGACGGATGCCTCAGGCATCCGTCGCACGACCTCATCGGTCCCCGAACCGCGCCACGAGTCGCCCGGTCACCTTCCCTGCCTTGAGCCGGTCGAGTCCCTCGCCGATGCGGTCGAAGGCGATCTCCTCGTAGGCGGGCCGGATTTCGCCCTTCAGCATGAGCGCGTAAAGCTCTTCGATGTCTTCGACGGTGCCACCGAGCGAGCCCTCGATCGTCTTCCCGAGGATCGACGAGGTGGCGATCGTGAACGTCGGCCTGCCGAGGCCGACCTGGACGACCTTGCCGCCGCGCTTGATGGCCGTCAGCGCCTTCTGGGTGGTGTCGAAGCCCGCGTAGTCGACGATCAGGTCGAAGCTGCCACCTGCCATCGGGTTGCCGCCGACTGTCGCCCACTCGTCGGCATCGCGAACGCAGTCGACGGCGCCGGCCGCCTGGGCGAGCGGCCAGACGTCTTCCTTCGTCTCGGCGACGTGCACCTCGGCCCCAGCGAGAACCGCCGCACGGGCGCCGATCTGGCCGAGGCCGCCGAACCCGATGACGCCGACCTTCATGCCGGCCGTCGCCTCGCCGACCTTGATCATCGCGTGATAGCTCGTCATGCCGGCATCGGTCGCCAACGCGGCCAGGGACAGGTCGAGGCCCTCTGGAACGCGGGCGAGGTCGCGGTAGTCGGCGGCCAGCTTGTCGGCGAATCCTCCGGGCGTGAACATGCCCGTCGGCAGCTGCACACCGGAGGGGCAGACGCCGACGACGTCGCCGACCTGGAAACCGGTGACCTCTGAACCGAGGGCGGAGATGACGCCCGCGTTCTCGTGCCCCTGCGTCATCGGCAGGAACGGCATCGCGCGGTCGCCGGTCTCCATGTACATGATGTCCGAGTGACACAGCCCCGCCGCGCGCATGTCGATGATCACCTGGGTCGGCGACGGCTCCGGGTCCGGAACCTCATTCACCTGGATCGGGGCGTGGTCGCCCATGTACTGCCATGCCTTCACTGCGGACTCCTTCGTCTCTCGTGTGATTGTGCGGGCGTGATGAGCTGCTGGATCGCCGCGCCGTAGAGCTCGGCGACGCGCGTTCGCTCGGCGGCCGTCACGCGGCCACCATCGATCGCATCCCATGAGTGGGTCAGCCCGAGCAGTTGGGCGGAGACAAGCCACGCGCGCGTCGTGCGGTCTTCCCCCTCGAGGCGTGCCGACAAGGTGTCGACGAGCAGTCGCTGCATGATGCCCTGCAGGTCGGTGCGCACGACGTCGTGGTCGCTGGCGTAGAGGAGAGCGGTCAGCGTGCGCCGCATCTGCGCGTGACGCGGGTCGAGCAGGTATGCCGCGAGCCGTTCGCCGATCGTCTCGAGTGGTCCGTCAAGGCGCGGTGCGAAGTGCTCGTCGAAGCCGATGACGCGCACGAAGAGCTCCTCCTTCGACCCGTAGTGCCGCATAACCAGCGCCGGATCGACGCCGGCGGCGGTGCCGATCTCACGGATCGAGACGCGCTCGTAGCCCTTCTCTTCGAACAGGGCCCGCGCCGCCCTGGCGATCGCCTGCTGGGTCGGCGTGCCCTCCCCGGCCCGGCTCCTGCCCGCTGCGGGGGTTGCGCTGACAGCACTCATGAATCCGAGTCAACACTGTTGACATTCTGGTGTCAACAGTGTTGACTCTGCAGTGTCAACACTGTTGACAGATCTTGGCACCCAAGTGTTCGGTCGGAAGGAATGGCATGAGAGTCGAAGAAGCAGAGTCCGAGCTGCGGCTCGAGAGCGAAGCCGAGCAGGTCTCCGGTGGGAAAGCAACGCTCTGGCTCGTGATCATCGGCCTCGCGGCCCTGGTCGTCTCACTCTCGCAGTCGCTCCTGATCCCCGTGCTGGCCAAGCTGCCGGCGCAACTGCACTCGAGCACCGAGACCATCCAGTGGCTGCTGACCTCGACACTGCTCGTGGGCGCCGTCGCCGTGCCGCTGCTCGGCCGGCTCGGCGACATGTGGGGCAAGCGCCTGATGCTGCTCGTCGCCGTCGGCGCGATGGCGGTCGGCTCACTCGTCACCGCGGTCTCCGACAACGTCAGCGTCCTTATCGTCGGCCGCGCGATCCAGGGCGTTGCGGCGGGCGCGATCCCGCTCGGCATCAGTCTGCTGGCGACCCTGCTTCCCAAGAAGCGCCGTGCCAGCGCCATGGCGACGATCTCGGCCATGCTCGGCGTCGGCGGCGCGCTCGGCCTGCCGTTCGCCGGTCTGATCGCCGAGCACGGCGACTTCCACACCCTGTTCTGGGTGACCACCATCGCGGCCGCTGTCGCCTTTGCCGCCATCATCATCTTCGTCCCCGAGTCGCACGACCCCGCGGGCGGCCGCATCGACCCCGTCGGTGCCGTCCTGCTGGCAGGTGCTCTCGTCGCCCTGCTCCTCCCGCTGTCCGAAGGCTCCAGCTGGGGTTGGAGCTCGGCACGGGTCATCTGGTTGTTCGTGGCCTCCGCAGTCCTGTTCGCGGCGTTCGGGTTCTGGGAGGCGCGGCACAAGAGCCCCCTCGTCGACCTCTCCTCGCTCGGCCGCCGGCCGATCCTGCTGACCAACATCGCCTCGCTGTTCATCGGCTTCGCTCTGTTCGCCTCGCTCATCGGCACGGCCACCTACGTCGAGATGCCGAAGGAGACCGGGTACGGCTTCGCCACCACGACCCTCGTTGCCGGCTTCACGATGCTTCCCAGCGGCCTCGCGATGCTGGTCTTCGCCCCGGTGGCGGCGCGCCTCATCAACAGCATCGGCGCCGGCCGCACCCTCGCCATCGGCGCGACCATTGTCGCGATCGGCTGGGTGCTGCGCATCACCATCACGGGCGAGCTGTGGGAGATCATCGTCGGCAGCGCGGTGGTCGGCATCGGCACCGGCATCGGCTACGCCGCGATGCCCGCCCTGATCAGCGCGAACACGCCGCACAACGAGCTCGCCTCGGCCAACGGCGTCAACACCGTGGTCCGCTCACTCGGCAGCTCGCTCGCCTCGGCGCTCGGCGGCTCCATCCTCGCAAGCTTCACGATCACCCTCGGCACGGTCGCCATGCCGTCGCTGACCGGCTACCGCGTGCTGTTCGCGATCTGCGGCGGCGCAGCACTGGTTGCCGCCGTCCTCGCACTGCTCGTCTCGAACACGAAGGCGTCCGTCGCCCGCTAGGCCTCACGGTGAGGCACGGTCATTCCCCCGGCGACCGATGCTCAGCTGTCGCCGCCGACGTGGCTCGCTCGCCCAGGACATCGCGAATCGCCGCGACGCCCTGGGCGAGCGCCTTCAGGTCGGCCAGCGGCAATTGCTCGAGCACATCATCACCGAACTCGGGCCGTGAGAACACGAGGCCGCGCAAGACGTCTCTGCCTTGAGCCGTCGCGTGGACGCGCGTCACTCGCCCATCCGCTGCGTCCTGGCCGCGTTCCGCCATCCCCTGGGCGACCAGCCGATCGAGAAGCCCGGACATCGAGGCCATGGAGACGCCGAAGGCCTCGGCCAGACCCTTACCCGTAGCGCCCGCGTCCGATGAAACCAGCACCGCGAGCACTTTCAGCTGCCGGATCGTGAGCTGCACCGACAGCACTGAGCTCCACATCGGCGGCAGGATGCTCGACTCGAGCTCCTCGAAGAGCGACCGGATCCGCCTAGTGAGCAGCGCACGTTCACGGGCAGCGTCATCCATGCGTTCACCGTAGATGCTTCCCAGCGCACAGGAAGTTCACTTAGCCTCATCCTAAGCTTTTGCTTGTCCCCCGAACGGGGGCAGAGGGAGAAGCGGGGAACACATGACGAACGACCAGCTCGCGGGCATCGATGTCGAGGCGCTGCGCGCCAAGTACGCAAGCGAGCGGCAGCGGCGAATCCGCCCGGACGGCGCGAGCCAGTACCAGCCGACGACCGGCGCGTTCGGCTACTACGCGACCGACCCGTACACGGAGCGCACCGAACGCGAACCGCTGACCGACTCGGTCGAGGTGCTCGTCGTCGGCGCCGGGTTCGGCGGCCTCGTCACGGCGGCGCGGCTACGCCAGGCGGGGTTCGAGTCGATCCGCCTGATGGACGAGGGCGGCGACGTCGGCGGCACCTGGTACTGGAACCGCTACCCCGGCATCCACTGCGACATCCAGTCCTACGTGTACATGCCCCTGCTCGAAGAGGTCGGCACCGTGCCCAACTGGCGCTACGCACCCGGCGAAGAGATTCGGCAGCACGCCGTCAAGATCGCCGAGACCTTCGACCTGTATCGCGACGCGGTCTTCCACACGCGCGTCACGTCGCTGACCTGGCAGGAAGACGACGCGCAGTGGCTGGTGGAGACCGACCGCGGCGACCGCATGCGCGCGACATACGTGATCACCTCCTCCGGCACGCTTTCGCAGCCGAAGCTTCCCGGCATTCCCGGCATCGAGTCGTTCCGCGGTCACACCTTCCACACCAGCCGGTGGGACTACGGCTACACCGGCGGCGACCAGTTCGGCGGCCTCACCGGGCTCGCCGACAAGCGCGTCGCCGTTGTCGGCACCGGCGCGACCGGCATCCAGGTCATTCCGTTCGTCGCCGAGGACGCCGAGCATCTCTTCGTCTTCCAGCGCACACCGTCATCGGTGGACGTGCGTGACAACGCACCGACGGATCCCGAGTGGGCAGCCGCCCTGCAGCCCGGGTGGCAGCGCGAACGACAGGACAACTTCATCAGGATGGTCTCGGGCGAACCTGTCGAGCGAGATATGACGCAGGACGGCTGGACATCGACCGCGCAGCTGCAGCGCAAGATGATCACCGGTGCGCTCGACACCTCGCTCGATGAGGACGAGCGCGAACGCATCGACGAGCTCGTCGACTTCGCGAAGATGAACGAGATCCGCGAACGCGTCGACCGCATCGTGCGCGACCCGGCAACGGCCGAGAAGCTCAAGCCCTGGTACCGCTACATGTGCAAGCGGCCAACCTTCAGCGACCGATACCTACCGACGTTCAACCGCGACAACGTCACCCTGGTCGACACGGCCGACTTCGGTGGAATCACACGGATGACCGAGACGGCGGTCGTCGTGGGCGAGACCGAGTACGAGGTCGACTGCGTCATTTTCGCCACGGGTTTCGAGGTCGGGCGATCCGGAATCGTGTCAGGCACCATGCCGGTCGCCGGCCGCGGAGGCGTCCAGCTGCTTGAGAGCTGGCGGAATGGGCCGCGCACACTGCACGGCCTCTACAGCCACGGGTTCCCGAACCTCTTCAACCTCGGCTCGCTGCAGAACGCCAACTCGGTCAACTTCGTCCAGATCCTTCAGGACCAGGCCGAGCACATCGCCGCCGTCTTGTCCGCCGCGCGCGCGGCTCGCGCACGCTACGTGGAGCCGACGATTGAAGCCGAGGATGCCTGGCTCGACGTGCTGCGTCTGACCGCTCGTGACAACAGCAAGTTCCTGACCGAATGCACCCCGAGCTACTACAACGGCGAGGGCACCCGCAGGTCGACCGCGGGCTCGTCGTATACGCCAGGGCCGGTGGCCTTCCAGCAGCTGCTGAGCGATTGGCGCGAGAACGCCATGGACGAGGTCCTCGTGATGAGCTCCCCGGTCACGAGGGACTGAGCGAAACGTCCGGAAGCCGGTGCCGCGGGCTCGGCCTGAATCGATGGCCACGGCTGCTCTCGAGCTCGACCGCCTCGCGGCGCCTGATGGGTGTTGGCGACCGGGCGAGGTCACATCCCCGGACGCGGGATTCTTCTTGTGGAGCCGCCTAAGGGAATCGAACCCTTGACCTATTCATTACGAGAGCCAGGTACCCGGCCGGAGCGCCTTTTCTCGCGTTTCTGACGTTTCACCTTTTGCCCAAAACGGCTGCGATGTAGTCCTGCCAGGGACACCACGGGGACACGAGCGACTCAACTGTCCGCCGGGAACGAGCGCCAACTTGGCAGGGTCTAGGAACCGCCCGTGGCGTGCATTTCTGGGATTCAGCCGCACCGAGATTGACCGCACGCACGCGTCGTAAATGAATGCAACCGTCCCCTCACCGTCCTGAAACCGAACTCGTCGATACCTGGCCATACCAGACTTTCGACCGCGTGGCCCAGCGCGCGGGCGATACAGAGCCGTTCGGGTTACAGGAAGTGCCAAGCCTGCCAGCGAAGTAAGTCTGTGGACATCGGCAGAGTGCCCGACAGAGCTTCAGATCGTCCTCATCGAGCGGCGCGCTGGCCGGGCCGCACAATGCGCTGCTCGCCGCGACCGCGATCCGACCCCGCCACCCCGGCTCCGTCACAGGGCCGGCGACCCAGCTTGCCTACCGCACCAGCTCGATCCGCGCCTTACTTGAAAGCCCCGTGGAGTCGCGATAGGTCGGCGTGGCCCGCCCACGAGCGGATGTACTCGGCCGCGTCGGTCCTGTCGCGGAGAATCGACCGCAGTCTGCCACTGTGTACGTTCGCCACCAGCCAAACCCACTGCGGGTGGTTCGCGGTCGGCCGTGCAGCGATCCACACACGATTGTCCCCGTGGGAGACGCCTCACGCACCCGATCTCGATCCACGCTCGATATTTCATAAAGGTCGCCCGCGGCCTCGCACCAGACCCCCAGCGATCAGATTGGAAGACTCCGACAGCCGACAGTCGAATGCCCGGAAGCAGCGCGTCCCTGCCGGAGCCTCTAGCCAATTGCATCAACGCCTTCCGGCTTCCCAAGCCGAATGACATGACGAAGACTGCGGAGGCGGGGAAACGGCTTTGAAGGGCGTGAACACGGCCGGCGCGCACGGCCGCAACCGGGACCAGGCAGAGTGCAGGAACTGCCCACGCTAAAACCACCGCGCCAACGCCACCGGGAACGTCAGAGAGCACCCACGGCGGCGGATCGATGATAAGTAAGGCCTCTCCCAAGAGCAGAAGCGTCGTCACCATGAGGCATGCGAACCACGTTGCAACCTTCGAAGCGCTTCCGAAGCGAGCCAAGCGGGAACCGACGAATACCGCTCCTTCGGGCCGCGCCTGTCCAACGCTCATCTCGGGTACCCCACGTCAGATTCGTCGCGTTCCATACCCGCGACCCAGGCTAACAACAGAGCTCAGAATATCTGCCGACGACCCAAACCGCTGCCGAAGGCGTCGAGCGCCTCCCACAAATCTCGAGCGAGCGCTGGCTTCAGCAATCGGACGACGGAGCTGGGCATGCCCAAAACCGCCATTGCAACTCCAATAGTTCAGATCACGTATTTCCGCGACTGCCGCTCGTAGTACTCGGCCGCGTCCGCATAGAAGCCAACTAGAAAAGAGCTTATCGAACGATCGAACGCCTCAATCGACGGGAAGTCGGATCCGTTACTCGCCATCGAGAACCCGTACTTTCCCTCCAGCCACGTCGGAAGACGCGGAGTCGGCCCCGTTAGCCATTCAATGTCGAAGCTGTTCTCTCCAGGCGCCCGTTGCGTTACACGAAACCGCTGTCCTCGAAACGTATGCTCAAACTCTCGGTTCTCGTCGCTAGTGTCCACGAACGCTCCTTTTCGCCGCACAATTAAACACGGCATGGAAGTGTGTCGGGTGCCGATTTCGCGTCCACACTGCCGCTCCATAGTCCGGGAATGACTGAAAATGCATAACCGCGCCATTTGGTGTCTCGACCATTGATGCAGATCGCTCTGGCTGTTGCTCGCTTTCCTTTGCCACTACCGGCACGGACTTGATGATTTCGATCAGAGTCGATCTTGTACCAGACTCCGGCGATGTCCTCCTCCAGCACAACTGTGACTCTCGCAAATCGATATTTCGTAGGAACATCTTCTCGCGTCCACCATCCATGAACGGACACCTCCTTGTAGCCAGTGACGGTCGTGGAAATGTGCGGGTAGTCGACGTACGTAAACCAGTGATAGAAGCCGAAGAAGGTGAATATACTTCGACCCGTAATGTCATTCGAGTTGATCGGATCGTTTGGGTAGTTGTACGAGTTCTCATTTCCCCCGGCGACCGGGTCGACGCTGGTGAATCTCCCCGTAGTGGAGTTGTATAAGCGCGCGCCCATTAGCACGAGACTTGCACCACCCTTGGCTCGCTGCTGCGCACCAAGCCACGCATAGGCCTCGATGCCCGTGCTGGTGTCCGCGCCTTCAGTGTTCCCATATTCATCGTAGACCGAGTACCCATCGACTTGCGTTGCATTCTCGCCAGGCGAGACCGCGATTGCTGCAACCACAGCGCCACTCAGATCCGTGAGGTCGAGACTCGCCGTTGTCGTGCCAGCTTCGGTTGTTGAAGCGGCGGAGAGGCCGCCTGCGATTGAAGTCGTATATGCGGTCTCTGCTGAGCCAGTCTGATCACCCGTAGAGACCCACGCCGGGCTGTCAGACGCATCGCTGTAGTGATCAGTGACCGTACTCGCGCTAGCTCCACTTGTGGCGGTGGTCACGCGCCTGCCCGTTGGATCGATCGAGTACGTCGTGATAGTGCCGCCTTCGGTAATCGTATGTGCCGCGTCGGTGTCGTAGTAGCTCAGCGTGACGTCGCCGGCGGTGGCGTCGGGCGCATCGGCGCCGGGGAGCGTCGTCTGGCGTCCGAATGCGTCGTAGCTGTAGGTGCCGGACCCGTTGGCGCCGGTGAGCTGGCGGGAGTCGGCGTCGTAGGTCCAGGTTTTGCTCGTCTGGGTAACGTCGTCGGCGGCGTTGTCGGTGGTGCATCCGTCGGAGTCCCTTGTAGAGGTCAGGGTCGTGCGGTTGCCGTGCTGGTCGAAAGAGTATTGCACGCCACGTCCGGGAGCCTGACGATGAAGACCCAGTTCAGGGAACTTACGCGCGTGTGCTGGGACTCACCGGACTCCGGTGGGGCGAGCTGAGCGCCCTGCGCGTCCGCGACGTGCAACTACTCCCCTATCCGGCGTTCCGAGTGTCTCGAAGCGGTCCGAGCGGGCACGCCATTCGCACACAGACGAAGGGCGGTGCGGCGCGCACTGTGCCGTTGCCGCCACAGGTCGTCGAGATCGTCAAGCCGCTGCTGGACAGGCCAGCTCAGGCGCTCCTCTTCACGTCAGCGACCGGCGAGCGACTTCACGGGTCCAACTGGAAGCGCGACGTGAAGTGGGCCGTGCACGCCGAAGGCCGGCGTGTCCATGACCTGCGGCACACAGCGGCGACGCTGTGGCTGTCCAACGGCATCGACCTCAAGACGGTGCAGCACTGGCTCGGGCACGCGTCGGCCCAAATGACTGCAAATGTCTACACGCACTGGATGGGTGCCGATGCAGACGCCGCAGCATTGGCCAAGTTCACTCAGGTTCTCGAGACCGCCGGGGACACCACGGGGACACAGCCCGTTCCTCTGAAACGAAAGCCGAAGACCTCGTGATGCAGAAAATCCCCGGCGTACCGGGGATTCTTCTTGTGGAGCCGCCTAAGGGAATCGAACCCTTGACCTATTCATTACGAGTGAATCGCTCTGCCGACTGAGCTAAGGCGGCGTGGGCGGCGAACCGCACACGATCAATGAGTTTACAGGACGCAGACGGATGCTTGCGACCGCGCGCCCTCGCTAGACGTTGACCTGCGACGACAGTTGGTGCAACTGCTCGAACGAGCGCTGCACGCACTCGGCGAGGCGCCCCTTGCCCCCGGCATCCACCCAGCTCGCCCACGCATTGCGAAGCCCGGCGAACGAGACGAACACGACCAGCCGCGCCCGCTCACGCAACTCGGCGGGGTCCGCGCCGAGCGCGGGATCGAGCACCACGAGGCGGCGAGAGACGAGCTCGATCATCTTGCCGGTGAGCTCTTCCATGGTCTCCATGCGCAGCCGGAACAGCTGCGGGTGACGCAGCATCAGAAGCATCCGCTGCTCCTGAAGCTCGTGCGCCGCCCGGGTCTGCTCGTCGCTCTTGCTGTCGATCACGGTGGCGAGCAGGTTGCGGATGCCGTCGAGGATCGGCTGGTCGGCCGAGGCACTGAGGAACGCCTCGATCTCGTCGGGGTCGGGGCCGTGCGGGCCGTGACCGACGACCGCGGCCTCTTTGGAGGGGAAGTAGTTGAAGAACGTGCGGGGCGAGACATCCGCAGACTCGGCGATCTCGTCGATCGTGACGTTCTCGTAGCCCTTGTCGAGCGACAGGTCGAGGGCTGCGCGCTCGATGGCATGCCGGGTGGCGACGCGCTTGCGCTCTCTCAGGCCGGGTTCCTTGAGATCTGTCACCCCTCCATTATCGTTGCAGTGCCTGCAAAGTTGCACCACATGTCAGCAGTCGGGGTCCTGTGGAGGCACGGATCCCTTCACGAAGTAGTCGTCGACGGTGTTCGAGACGCAGGAGTTCGAGCGGCCATAGGCGGTGTGGCCCGAGCCGTTCCAGGTCACCAGGTGGCCGTTGTCGAGGCTCTTCGCGAGATTCACGGACTGCTGGTACGGCGTCGCCGGGTCATTCGTCGTGCCGAGCACTAGGATCGGCGCCGAGCCCGTCGCATGGACCGGAGCCGGCGTGCGCACGGGCTTCGCCGGCCAGTTCCAGCAGGTGATGCCCCCATAGCTGAAGAACGGGCCCATCACCGGCGCAACCTGCGCGACGCGGCGGGCTTCGGACTGCATGTGCGCGAGGTCGGTGTCGAAGGTGTAGTCGAGGCAGTCGATCGCTTGAAACGCCACCGCGGTGTTGGTGGTGTACTTCCCCTGCTGATTGCGGTCGTTGTACTGGTCGGCGAGGATGAACGCCACCTTCGCGCTGCCGGCGTTGACATCTTTGAACAGAATGTCGAGCTCGGGCCAGTTCGCCGTCGTGTAGAGCGGCATGATGATCGCGAGCAACATCGTGCTCGCCCCCAGCATCCGGCCGTCGGCGTTCTTGATCGGGTTCTGCTGCACCTTGTCGAGCAGGCCCGAGATCGCCGTCATGACGCCATCGACGCTGCCTTCGAAGGGGCAGGTCTTGTCTTTCGTGAGGCACCACTGCGCGTAGGCCCTGAGGTTCGACTCGAAGCCCTTCGCCTGCAGCTCGGTGAGGTCGTCGTAGCTGGACGCCGGGTCGACCACGCCGTCGAGCGTCATGCGCCCGACATTCTTCGGGAAGAGGTCGGCGTAGATCGCGCCGATCATGGTGCCGTAGCTGAAGCCGAGGTAGTTGAGTTTCGCATCACCCACGTTCGCGCGCAGCATGTCGAGGTCGCGCGCGGTGCTCACGGTGTCGACGTGGCCGAGCAGCGCGCCCGTGTTCTGCGCGCAGGCCTGGCCGAGCGACGTGGTCGCCTGCTTGCTGGCGGCGAGCCATTCGGGGCTGCCGCGCTCGCCGGGCAGGATGCCGTACAGGAAGCCATCGAGGCCCTTGTCGTCGTAGCACTTCACCGCCGAAGAGCGGCCGACGCCCCGTGGGTCCCAGCCGATCACGTCGAAGTTCTTCTGCAGCGTGGCCGAGGTGGCGCCGACGCTGTTGCGCACGAAGTCGACACCCGAGACGCCAGGGCCCCCGGGGTTCACGAACAGCGAGCCCTGTTTCGCGCCGGTCGCCGGCTTGCGGATCAGGGCGAGGCTGATCGGCGCGCCCTCAGACGGATGCTGCCAGTCGAGCGGCGCCTTCGCCGTCGCGCAGAGGAAGCCGCCGCTGCAGTCGCTCCAGACCAGCCGCTGGGTATAGAAGCCCTGCACCGCCTCCGCGTCGGCCGGCGACATACCCTCGACGGATGCCGTTGGCGAGGCCACGGGCGTCGAGGTCTGGGTGGGCAGCTTGTGCTGTGAGGTGGTGCACCCGACCAACAGCACCGCCGCGACCACCGCCGCAGCGACCGCCCGCAGGCTCTGCACTCCGGTCAGGCGGCGGGTCATGCGGCGGCCTGCACAACCGCCGTGGCCAGCATCGCCTCGAGCGCGAGCGTCGGGTTCACGTTGGCGTCGATGCGGGAGCGGGATTCCGCGATGGCATCCATCATCTTCAGCGTGTGCGCCGGGCTGGTCGCCCGCGCGATCTCGCCGAGCGCCGCCTCGCGCTCGCGATTCACGAGCGGGGCCTCGCTGCCGAGCTGCAGCATCAGCACGTCGCGGTAGAGCGACAGCAGATCGACGAGAATCCGATCGAGTCCGTCGCGCAGGCTGCGCGTCGCCCGCCGCTTCTGGTCTTCCTCGAGCGCACGCAGTTGCGCGCGCAGCGCCGGCGGAATCGTGCCGCCCGGCTCGACGCCGAGCGATCTGAGCGCGTGCTCGCGCTCTTCCGCGTCGCGCTCTGCGGTGATCGCCTTGCCGTCTTCCGTGGCGATCTGCACCAGCCGCGCCGCGCCGAGCACCGCGGCCGAGATCGAGCGGATGCCGAGGACGAGGTCGAGCGTCTCGTCTCGGCGCGCCCGCGCATCGGCGTTCGTCGCGAGGCGCCTGGCCATGCCGATGTGCGACTGCGCATGTCGGGCCGCTTGCTCGGCGAGCCCCGGCTCGATGCCGTCGCGATGCACGAGAAGCTCGGCGACGTCGGCAATGGTGGGAACCGTGAGCCGCACGGTGCGCACCCGCGAGCGGATCGTCGGCAGCAGATCGGCGTCGCTCGGCGCGCACAGCACCCAGACCGTGCGCTCGGGCGGCTCTTCGAGCGACTTGAGCAGCAGGTTGCTGGTGCGCTCGGTCATGCGGTCGGCGTCTTCGATGACGAGCACGCGGTAGCGGCCGGCCGACGGCGAGTACTGCGCAGAGCGCACCAGCTCGCGCACCTCGTCGATCGTGATGATGACCTTCTCGGTCGCGAGCACAGAGAGGTCGGGGTGGGTGCGCGCCTGCACCTGACGGTCGGTCAGCTCGTCACCGTCGGGACCCGCATGGCTGAGCAGCGCGCTCGCGAACGCGAACGCGAGGTTCGAACGGCCGGAGCCGGGCGGCCCGGTCAAGAGCCAGGCGTGGGTCATCGAGTTGCCCTGACCGGGGTCGGCGCCCGCTGCGGCGCGCAGCACCGCGATCGCTTCCCGCTGCCCCGTCAGCTCAGCCCACACGCTCATCGCGACTCAGGCTACCCGGCGCCGCCGACAGTCCCCGAAGTTCCCAACAGACCCGTAACCCGCTCTCGGATCGCCGCCGCGAGCTCGTCGGCCGGCCGCGTCGCGTCGAGCACCAGCCAGCGCTCGGGCTGCGCCGCCGCGATTTCCAGGTATGCCTCGCGAATGCGCCTGCTGAACTCGACCGCCTCTGCCTCGATGCGGTCGAAGACCTTCTGCGCGGCGTCGATGCGCTCGCGCGCGACCCCGGGGTCGAGGTCGAGCAGCACGGTCAGCTCGGGGTAGAGACCCTCGGTCGCCCACTCAGACAGGCGGCGCACCTCGACCGGGTCGAGCACCCGCCCCGCGCCCTGAAACGCCACCGACGAGTCGATGTAGCGATCTTGGATCACGATCTCGCCGCGCTCGAGCGCAGGGCGCACCTTCGTCGCGATGTGGTGAGCACGGTCGGCGGCGAAGAGCAGAGCCTCGGCGCGCGGCGCGATGTCACCGCGGTGGTGCAGCACGATGTCGCGCACGAGCTGCCCGACCTCGGTGCCGCCGGGTTCTCTCGTCGCGACGACCGTGTGTCCGGCATCCGTCAGCCACTCGGCCAGAGCCTCGAGCTGCGTGGTCTTGCCCGACCCGTCGAGGCCCTCGATCGTGAGGTACAGCCCGCTCACTTCTTGGCTCGGCTGCGCGCGGTCGTGGTCTTCTTCGGCGCGGTCGACGAGGTGCGCCGCGCGGGCTTCTTCGCGGGGCCCTTTGCGCGCTTGTCGGCGAGCAGCTGCACGGCGCGGGCGAAGTCGACCGCTTCCACGTCTTCGCCGCGCGGGATCGTGGCGTTCGTCTCGCCATCGGTGACGTAGGGCCCGAAGCGGCCGTCGCGCACGCGGATCGGCTTGCCGCTGACCGGGTCTGCCTCGAACTCCTTCAGCGCGCTCGATGCGCGGCGGGCGCCGTACTTCGGCTGCGCGAACAGCTCGAGCGCCTCGGGAAGGGTGATCTCGAAGATCTGGTCCTCGCCGTTCGGCAGGCTGCGCGTGTCGGTGCCCTTCTTGAGGTACGCGCCGTAGCGGCCGTTCGCCGCGAGGATCTCTTCGCCCGACTCCGGGTCGTTGCCCACGACTCGTGGCAGCGAGAGCAGCTTGAGGGCCGTGTCGAGGTCGATCGTGTCGACGCTCATACTCTTGAAGAGCGAAGCGGTACGCGGTTTGGGCGCGGCCCCCTTCTTGGTCGCGCGCTTCTTGGGCTTCGCCTCATCGGATGCCTCGGCGACGGTCTCGTCCGAAGTCGCCTCTTCCGGCATCACCTCAGTGACGTACGGGCCGTAGCGCCCGTCCTTCGCGACGATCTGCTTGCCATCCGCCAGCGTGCCGAGCACTCGATCGGACTGCTCGGGCGCCTCGGCCAGCTCGCGCGCCTTCTCGGGCGTCAGCTCGTCGGGTGCGAGACCTTCCGGGATGTTGACGCGACGGGGTGCTGCGTCGGGCCCGGCGTTCGGGTCGACGACCTCCAGGTACGGGCCGTACTTGCCGATGCGCAGCGTGATCTGGTCGTCAATGCGCACCGAGTTGATCTCGCGCGCGTCGATCTCGCCGAGGTTGTCGACGACACCCCGCAGCCCCTTGTGGGCATCCGTGCCGAAATAGAAGCCCTTGAGCCATTCGCGGCCCTCGTCCGCGCCGTTCGCGATGTTGTCGAGGTCGTTCTCGAGGTCGGCGGTGAAGTCGTATTCGACCAGGTCGCCGAAGTGGTCCTCGAGCAGCTTCACGACCGAGAACGCGATCCAGTTCGGCACCAGCGCCTGCCCGCGCAGGGTCACGTAGCCGCGGTCGATGATCGTCGAGATGATCTGCGCGTACGTCGACGGGCGGCCGACGCCCAGCTCTTCGAGCGCCTTGACGAGGGATGCCTCGGTATAGCGCGGCGGCGGCGTGGTCTCGTGGCCCTTGGCCTCGACCCCAGCGTTCTCGAGCGCCTGTCCGACCGCGAGAGGCGGCAGCTTCGCCTCGGCGGCGTTGTCGCTGTTGCGCTCCTCGTCGCGGCCCTCTTCGTAGGCGTGCAGGAAGCCGCGGAAGGTGATGACGGTTCCCGACGCCGCGAACTCGGCGACGGTGCCGTCGAGTTCGCCGCCCGAGACCTTCGCCTCGATGGCGACCGACGCCGTCGAGCCCTTCGCATCGGCCATCTGGCTCGCGACCGTGCGCTTCCAGATCAGGTCGTAGAGCTTGAAGTCGTTGGCCGAGAGCGCCGAGCGCACCTGGTCTGGCGTGCGGAACGTCTCGCCGGAGGGGCGGATCGCCTCGTGCGCCTCTTGCGCGTTCTTGGATTTGCCGGTGTACACCCGCGGCTTCTCGGGCACGGTGTCGGCGCCGTAGAGCGACGCCGCCTGCGCGCGCGCAGCCTTCGTCGCCTGCTGAGAGAGCGAGGGCGAGTCGGTGCGCATGTAGGTGATGTAGCCGTTCTCGTACAGAGACTGCGCGACGCTCATCGTCTGGCGCGCGCTGAAGCGCAGCTTGCGCGCGGCTTCCTGCTGCAGCGTCGAGGTGGTGAACGGCGCGGCGGGCCGGCGCGAGTACGGCTTCGACTCGACCTTCGACACCGTGACGGTCGTCGAGTCGGCGCGAAGAGCCTCCGCGAGCGCGGTGGCCGTCTGCTCATTGAGCTGCGTGACCTTGCCGGTGAGCTTGCCGGAGTCGTCGAAGTCGCGCCCCTGCGCGATGCGGGTGCCGTCGAGGCGCTGCAGGCGCGCCTCGAACGGCGCCGTCGCCTCGTCGGGCGTGAACTGCGCGGTCAGGTCCCAGTAGCTCGCGGCGACGAACGCCAGGCGCTCACGCTCACGGTCGACCACGAGGCGCGTGGCGGGCGACTGCACGCGGCCGGCCGACAGCCCTGGGGCGACCTTGCGCCACAGCACGGGGCTCACCTCGTAGCCGTAGAGACGGTCGAGCACCCGCCGCGTCTCCTGCGCGTCGACGAGCTCCATGTTGAGGTCGCGGGTGTGGTCGCGCGCTGCCTCGATGGCCTCGCGGGTGATCTCGTGGAAGACCATGCGCTTGACCGGAACCTTGGGGTTCAGCACTTCGCGCAGGTGCCACGCGATGGCCTCCCCCTCGCGGTCTTCATCTGTTGCGAGGATGAGCTCGTCGGCGTTCTTGAGCTCGCGCTTCAGATCGCTGACGACCTTGGCCTTGCCGCCCGAGACGACGTAGATCGGCTTGAAGCCGTTGTCGACGTCGACGCCGAACTTGCCGAGCGCGCCCTTCTTCTGGTCCGCCGGCAGGTCCTTCGGTTCGATCAGGTCGCGGATGTGCCCGACGGAAGCCATCACCGTGTAGCCGTCGCCGAGGTACTGCGCGATCGACTTGACCTTCGTCGGCGACTCGACGATGACCAGCTTCTTGTTGCTCGGCAAGAGACTCCCTTTTCCCATCTGCGGGGGTTGTTCCTATATATAGGCGCGCCGTTGAGCCTTTGCAGGCTGAGGATACACACACCCTGTGCGCACGATCCTCGTAATTCGCCGTTTGCCATGGGGGTTGCCGCTTCCGCCGTGCTGAGCACAATGGGCCCCATGGGTACAGCAACGGCAGGCGGCACCTACACCGCGAAACTGCTCGACGGCCCGCTTGAGGGCAGGACCGTCGCGGCGAAGTTCCTCGACAACGGCACACCGCAGGGGCGCATCGTGCTCCCCGCGAATGACCGCGGCAAGAAGTATGTCTACCGCCGCAACGGCGACATCAGCGAATTCGCCGATGGCACCGGCGCGCCGGGTGCCGTCGACTACGCGTATTTCGGCGCCGAGTTCGACTAGCACGAGCGGGGCTCGCGGCCGCGTGGTCACGGCGTGCCGGGCGGCCCGGCGCGGGCGCGAGCCGTGAGCTCGAACCGTGACCAGTTGCGTGAGACGCTGACGACGGCAACGAGGCCGTCCGTCTCGCAGGACGCGAGGGATGCCTGATCGAGCGCCGCCGCCCGCTCGGCGTTCTCGCACGCGAAGCCCGCAGCGCGCCCTGAGAGCGTGTCGGCCGCGGCGAGCGCCGCCGCGTCCGCCGCGGACTGCGCTGTCTGTTGCGCTGCGAGAGCGCCGAGCGCGACCAGCCCGGCCCCGGTGACGAGCGTGACCGCACCGAGCACGGCTACGCCGAGTACGGTGCCGGAGCCGCGCTCGTTCGCGATGACGCTCCCCCGGCACCCCCGGCGGCTCACCCGCCCGGCCCCGGGGTCGATGCGAGCGCGCAGTCGCGCGCCGACGGCGCGAATGATCCGAGGCCGACCGGCCCGAACCGGGCGGGGCGCGTGAGCGCGACGCACACGAACGCTCCGTCGGTGCTCTGCGCGAGCGCGGCGCCCGGCGCCGCCGAGACCACCTGCGCCCGGACGGCGCCAGGGTCGTCGCCCCGGGCAAGCATCCGCGCCCCGCTCGCCGCCAGCGAGCCGAGTGCGACCTGCTGACCGATCACGTTCACCGCCCCCAGGCAGAGCGCCAGCACGAGCATCACGCTGGGCAGCACGACGGCGAACTCGGCGGTCACCGTGCCGCGCTCGCCGTCGTGCAGCGCGTAGCCTGCTGCCTCAGCTTCCGACCGTGAGCGCACGGTGCACCAGGTCGGTGAGCATGCCGCGCACCTCGTCACCCTTGAGGATGACGACGAGCAGCCCGGCGAAGCCGACGGCTGCCATGGTGGCGACGACGTACTCGGCGGTGGCGGAGCCGGCCTCGTCGGTGAGCCGGCGCGCACGTGCCCAGATGATGCGGATGAAATCCATCAGTTCTTCCCTCTCGATTCCCGGCGCGGGTGAGTCGATGCTGGCGCGGACGGCCGACCGCGCGCGGCACCGCGCGCTCCGAACCCGGGACAACGGCGGCCGGCTTCGGCCTGTGGACGGCGAGTTCCCTCATGCATCACCCGAAATGGATGCCCGTGCCGGACAGCAGCGCCACCAGCACCGGCACCACCCCCAGCAGCATGAACGCCGGCAGCACGCAGACCGCGAGCGGCACGACCAGGCGCACGGCGACGGATGCCGCCGCCGCACGACCCGCCGCATCGGCATCCGCCCGGCGGCGCTCGGCTTCGGCGACGAGCAGCCCGATGGTCGGCGCTCCCGCGCGCGCAGCGAGCTCGAGCACACCGTCGACCGCCTCCTCGTCGGCGTCGAGCGCCTCGCCGCCGAGGAACGGCGCGTGCTCGCGCAGTGCGGATGCCGCAAGCTGACGTGCCCGACCGACCGGCGCCCCCGACCCCATCGCCACGGCCACCAGCTCGGGCAGGAGGCCGGGCACGAGCTCCTGCGGCTCGGCGGCCGCGAGCAGCCGGCCGCTCCAGCGCCGCGCACCGACCATGAGCGCGATGCCGCCGCCGAGGCAAGCCCACCCGACCGGAGTCGCCGCCAGCACATGCACTGTGTCGAACCCCAGCATTGCGCCGAACCCGAGCGCCACGAGCGGTAGAAGCCCGACGAGCCGCGCCGTCGCGCGCGGCCCGGCGAAGGCGACTCCCAGTTCGCGATGCAGGGCGGCTGCGCGGCGGATGCCCGCGGCGAAGCTCTGCAGCGCCGCAGCCGGTGGAGCGCCTGAGCTCATCGCCACCGACCAGGTCGCGGCGAACAGCCCCCAGGCGACGGCTCGGTGCCGTGCCGCCCCGAACGGTGGCGTCTGGGTGCACTCGGCCGTGATCGCCGCGGCGACATCGCCCGCGCGCTGAGCCGTCACTGCGGCGGCGGAGAGGACGGCGTCGGAGAGCTCCTTTCGAGACGCGCGCTCCGCAGGCTTCGCGCGCTCCTCAAGGAGCGGGGTCGCCGCGCGCTCCGCAGGCTCCGCGCGCTCCCCAGGCTTCGCGCGCGGCTCGAGAGTCCGAGGGCCCAGGAATCCCCACGCACGCTCGGGCGTCACGCCCGCCGCGAGCAGCACGGCGAGTCGCTGCGCGATCGCGGCGACCTCATCGAGAGCATCGGCGACGCCCGTCATACGCTCTCCATGCGCAAGCGGCCCGCAGCATCCGTCGTCAGCCTGCCCATGGCGGCGATCGCGCGCCGCCCCTCGAACCTCGCCACGTGCACGACCAGATGGATCGCACTCGCCGCCTGCCGGGCGACCGCCTCCGCCGAGAGGCCGGCGAGCGCCCCAAGCGCCTCGATGCGAGCCGGCACATCGGCCAGCGAGTTGGCGTGCAGGGTGCCCGCTCCGCCCTCGTGCCCCGTGTTGAGCGCGGCGAACAGCTCGCGCACCTCTGCGCCGCGGCACTCACCGACGACGAGCCGATCGGGGCGCATCCGCAGTGCCTCGCGCACCAGCCTCGCGAGACCGATCTCACCCGCCCCCTCCAGGTTCGCGTGCCGAGCTTCGAGCGACACGACGTGGGGATGCCTCACCTGAAGCTCGGCCAGATCCTCGACGACCACGATCCGCTCGTCTGGCGGTGCGAGCGCCAGCAGCGCCGCGAGCAGGGTCGTCTTGCCAGACCCCGTGGCTCCGGTGATCAGCAGGTTCCGGCGCGCACCGACCGCGCCGGCCAGCGCCGCGCGCTGAGCTTCGGTGGCCATGCCGGCGGCCGCGAGCTCATCGAGCGACAGCCCGACGGTGCGCGGCACCCGGATCGAGATGACCGTGCCGCCGACCGAGACCGGCGGCAGCGCCGCATGCACCCGGATTCCCCCGCCGATGCGCACATCACCGAGCGGAACAGCTTCGTCCAGGTGGCGGCCGCCGAGCGCGATCAGCCGCACAGCGAGGGCGCGCACCTCCGCCTCGGGCAGCGCTCGCGACGCGTCACGCCGCAGCCCGGCCCCTTCGTCGAGCCAGATCGCTCCGCCGGGCGCCACAAGCACGTCTGTGACGGTGGCCAGCGCGAGGTACGGCGCGAGCGGCCCGAAGGCGTCGGCCAGCTCGGGCGCGATCGCGGCCAGAGGCGCGGCCGTGGCCGCGGGGCCGCCCGCCGTCCCAGCCACGTCGGTCACGGCCCGCCGGGCCAGCTCCGACTCCGCGACCGCCGTCGCCAGCGTGAGCGGCGGCCCGACCGCTCCCCGGTCCCGCCCCGCGCCTTGCTCGATTCCGGGGGCGTCGCCGTCGGGCCGCCGCGCGACCGGCCCCCGGACTCGCGGCGCCGCGGCACGAAGGGGTCGGGCGGCGCGGGCGCGGGAACATCGATCACGCGAGCACGCTAGGAGCGACCGCAGACGGCGTGGGTCGCCCTCTGCTCTGAACCGGGGACGAAGCATCCGCCCCTCACCCTGTGAACGGGAAGAGGCGCCGAACGCGCCTCGAAAAACCGCCGATGCGACGACCCGGCCGTTAAACAGAAGGGGGCGGCACCAATTGGGGGGAACTGGTGCCGCCACAGCGACGCGATAGTTGGGGGGAACCACGCACGCCGCGAGCTCGTTGACCGAGCCAGCATCAGTGTACGCGATAGCGCACCAGGTGCAACATATTCAATCGTCGAGGTTCACGCAGGCCGTGGCGTAGGGTCAAAATCATCGTGCCTCGCCGGCAACCCCAAGGTTCAGAACCGCCCGAAACTGTCTCGCAAAGGAGCGAACACGCATGGTCGACACCATCGACAACCTGCTGCACGAGTCCCGGCGCTTCCCGCCCGACGAGGCCTTCACCGCCCAGGCCGTGGCCACTCCCGCGCTGTATGAGCAGGCCGCCGAAGACCGCCTCGCTTTCTGGGCCGAGCAGTCGAAGACCCTGCTGCACTGGTCGAAGCCGTTCACGCGCACCCTCGATTGGTCGAACCCGCCGTTCGCGAAATGGTTCGATGACGGCGAGCTGAATGTCGCCTACAACTGCCTCGACCGCCACGTGCTCGCCGGCAACGGCGACCGGGTCGCGCTCTATTGGGAGGGCGAGCCGGGCGACAGCCGCGCCGTCACCTACGCGGAGCTCACCGCCGAGGTGAAGAAGGCCGCGAACCTGCTGACCGCGCTCGGCGTCGGGGCCGGCGACCGCGTCGCGATCTATCTGCCGATGATCCCCGAGGCGATCGTCGCGATGCTCGCCGTCGCCCGCATCGGCGCCGTGCACTCCGTCGTCTTCGGCGGTTTCTCGGCCGAGAGCCTCCGCGCCCGCATCGACGACGCGCAGGCGAAGCTCGTCATCACCGCCGACGGCGGATGGCGCAAGGGCAAGGTGGCGCCGCTCAAGCCCGCTGTCGACGAGGCGATCGCCCTCGACCACGGCGATGGGCCCGCGGCATCCGTCGAACACGTCCTCGTCATCAAGCGCGGCGAGAACCCCGTCGACTGGACGCCGGGCCGCGACCTGTGGTGGCACGACGAGATCGCGCAGGTCTCTGACGAGCACATGGCGAAGCCGTTCCCGGCCGAGCATCCGCTCTTCATCCTCTACACGAGCGGCACGACCGGGAAGCCGAAGGGCATCCTGCACACGAGTGGCGGCTACCTGACGCAGGCCGCCTACACCCACAAGAACGTGTTCGACCTGCACGCAGAGACCGACGTGTACTGGTCGACCGCCGACATCGGATGGATCACCGGGCATACCTACGTCGTCTACGGCCCGCTCGCCAACGGCACGACCGAAGTGATCTACGAGGGCACGCCCGAGACGCCCGAGCCCGGCCGCTGGTGGGACATCATCGAGAAGTACAAGGTGTCCCTCTTCTACGCGGCGCCCACCGCGATCCGCGGCTTCATGAAGCAGGGACGCCAGATCCCGCAGGCCCGCGACCTGTCGTCGCTGCGGCTGCTCGGCTCGGTCGGCGAGCCGATCAACCCCGAGGCGTGGATCTGGTACCGCGAGATCATCGGCGCGGGTCGCACGCCCGTCGTCGACACCTGGTGGCAGACCGAGACCGGCGCGATCATGGTCAGCGCACTGCCGGGCATCACGACGCTGAAGCCGGGAAGCGCGCAGCTTCCGTTGCCGGGCATTTCCGTCGATGTGGTGACGGATGCCGGCGAGCCGGTCGGTCCCGACGAGGGTGGTCTGCTCGTCGTGACCGAGCCCTGGCCGTCGATGGCCCGCGGTATCTGGGGCGACCCCGACCGCTTCGTCTCGACCTATTGGGAGATGTTCAAGGACAAGGGCTACTACTTCGCCGGCGACGGCGCCCGGAAGGACAAGGACGGCGAGATCTGGCTGCTCGGCCGTGTCGACGACGTCATGAACGTCTCGGGCCACCGCCTGTCGACGGCTGAGATCGAGTCGGCGCTGGTGTCGCACCCGCTCACTGCGGAGGCTGCCGTGGTCGGCGCGTCGGACGAGACGACGGGCCAGGCCGTGGTCGCGTTCGTGATCATCAAGGACTCCCAGCGCGCGAACACCGGCACGCCCGAAGAGGTCGCGCAGGAGCTGCGCACCCACGTCGCCCAGCAGATCGGCCCGATCGCCCGGCCGCGGCAGGTGTTCGTGGTCAACGAGCTGCCCAAGACGCGCTCGGGGAAGATCATGCGCCGACTGCTGCGCGACGTCGCCGAGGGCCGCGAGGTCGGTGACACGACCACCCTCGCCGACACCGCGGTGATGCAGGTGATCGCCAAGGCCGTGAAGTAGCTCGGCGCCGAGCGGCACCCAACAGCCCGACGGGCACACGGGAGTCAGGCTCCCGTGTGCCCCTCGCGGGCTGATGTGCCGCAGAACTTGCCGCTCACAGGCTGATTCCATCCACAATTCGGCCGCTACGGCGCCATGGCCGGAGCGCTGCCGTCATGCTTCCGGCCATGGACCTCAGATCTGTTCTCAATACAGAGCTCGGCTTCGCGACACGTACGCGGCTGCGTGAGTACGGAATCACGAAGCATGAGCTGGCCCGGGCACTCGAACAGCACCGCGTCATGGCGATAGGGCGATCCCTCATCGCGCATCGGACCGCAGACCCCGAATATGTGCGTGCCGTTCGGATGGGCGGACGACTCGCGTGCCTGACTGCGGCAAAGAAGCGCAAGCTCTGGGTCATCGACGACGGCCGCTTCCACATCGCACCCCGCGTGCTGAACTCCCACTTCATCTCGGACGCCGAAGCGCCGCCGGTGCGGGTGCATCGCACGAGGCATCGCATAGACGCCGCTGCCGATCTGATCCCGATCGAATCTGGCCGCAACATGCTCATGCACGTGGCGCGGTGCCAGCCGCTGGAACAGGCGGTCGTAGTTTTCGATTCCGCGGTCAATCAGAAGCTGATTCAGATCGAGGAGCTCCGAATGCTGGCATCCGTTCACGGCGGCCCGCTCGCGAAAGTCGTGCCATACGTGAGCGGTCTGGCCGACTCCGGGCTCGAGTCGCTCACGCGCCTGAGGCTGCAGCGCGCGCGGATCCCGTGTCGGCAACAGGTAAAGATCCGCGGGCATCGAGTCGATCTGCTGATCGGTGAACGGCTCGTCGTGCAGCTCGACGGGAAGCAGCACCTGAGCGACCCCAAGCAGCTCGCGATGGACCGCGAGTACGACCGGTTTCTTCGGCGGCTCGGCTATACCGTGCTGCGGTTCAGCTATGCCGACGTCGTCCACAACTGGGATCGGACCTTCGGCGAGATCACCGCACTGATCGCACAGCGCGCGCATCTGTGGCCTTGAGCGGCACACGTCGTCGCCAGCGGCACCTTAAACCGCCGTTTCGAGGTGCCCTCCGAGCCGAAGTGTGCCCGGCCCAGCGGCGGGGCGGCTACGCGAACTCGAGGATGAGCTCCACCTCGACGGGCGAGTCGAGCGGCAGAACCGCCACACCGACGGCCGATCGGGCGTGCGCGCCGATCTCGGCGCCAAAGACCTCGCCGAGCAGCTCCGAGGCGCCGTTGATGACGCCGGGCTGACCGGTGAAGGACGGGTCGGATGCCACGAACCCGACCACCTTCACCACGCGGGTCACCCGGTCGAGCGACCCGAGCACCGAGCGCGCCGCGGCCAGCGCGTTGATGGCAGAAAGACGGGCATACGCCTTCGCCTCGTCGGCGGAAACGAGCCCGTCACCTGCCCCGACCTTGCCGGTCGCAGGCAGCTCACCGGAGACGAACGGCAGCTGGCCGGCCGTGAAGACGAGCGACCCTGACACGAGGGCGGGCACGTAGGCGCCCGCGGGGGCCGGAACGGCGGGAAGGGTGATGCCCAGCTCTGCGAGGCGCGCTTCGGCAGACATCCGCTCTCAGTCCTCGGAAACCGGGCGCTTGAAGAACGCGATCATGCCGCCCTCTGCGCCGGTGACGACCTGCACGAGCTCCCAGCCCTCAGACCCCCAGTTGTTGAGGATCGCGGTCTCGCGATGCAGCAGAAGGGGCGTGGTGACGTACTCCCAGCGGGGCAATTGGACTCCTGACGAGTTGGCCGTTAAAGCACAGCGAAGCGCCGCGGGCAAGCCGCTTGCCAGCTTCGCGCCTGTACTCTGCATCCTATGTCTGCCCGAAAACTCACTGCCAGAGGTGTGATCGGCGGGCTTCTCGGATTCGTCGCGATGAGCGCGATCGCCGGGCTGCTCGTCGCCGCAGCGGTCACCCCCGCCGTCGCAGTGACCGGCATGGCCACGAACAACAGCATCGGCGTGTTCCAGGGTCTGCCCGAGTCGTTGAAGATCGATCCGCTCGCGACGCGGTCGGTGATGTACGCGTACAAGGACGGCAAGCCCGTTCCGATTGCCACGTTCTACTCCCAGAACCGCATCGTGGATTCCTGGGACCAGATCAACCAGCTCGTGAAAGACGCCGCGGTCAGCACCGAGGACCCGCGCTTCTACTCCCACGGTGCCATCGACGTACAGGGCACCCTGCGCGCGTTCATCAACGACGCGCTGCACAAGAGCGGCCAGACCCAGGGTGGTTCCTCGATCACCCAGCAGTACGTCAAGAACGTGCGCGTGCAGACCTGCGAGAAGTACAACGTCGTCGCCCAGCCGACGGGTAACCAGACCCAGCAGCAGGCGCAGAAGGCGATGAACGAGAAGTACCAGAGCTGCTACAACTCCTACACCGACGCGAGCGGGCAAGACGGCATCTCGCGCAAGATCCAGGAGATGAAGCTCGCCATCGGCGTCGAGAAGAAGTACAACAAGCAGCAGATCCTGCAGGGTTACCTCAACATCGCCGGCTTCGGCGGCCAGGTCTACGGTATCGAGTCGGCCGCCCGGTACTACTACGGCATCACGGCGGCGCAGCTCAACCTCACGCAGGCCGCGACGCTCATCGCGATCGTCAACAACCCGAACAACCTGCGCATCGACGAGCCGAACAACAAGGTGAACGGCGCGAAGGACGGCTACTCGCTGACGAAGGCCCGCCGCGACTACGTGCTGCGCTCGATGCTCAAGGCGAAGAAGATCACGCAGGCGCAGTACGACGCCGCAGTGAAGACCCCGATCACGCCCAAGATCACGCCGCAGGCATCCGGCTGCGCACAGGCCGCAAACCAGGACGCCGCGTTCTACTGCAACGCCGTCATGTCCGAGCTGCAGCACAATCCGGTCTTCGGCAAGACCCAGGACGATCGTGATGCGCTGCTCAACCACGGCGGCCTCAACATCTACACGGCACTGAACCTGAACCTGCAGGCGCAGGCGCAGCAGTCGCTCAGCACCTACATCGCGCCGACGAGCCCGAGCTTCAACATGGGTGCCGCTGACGTCTCGGTCGAACTCAACACCGGGCGCGTCGTGCTCGCAGTGCAGAACCGGCCGTACAACACGACGAACACGCTGCAAGCGGGCTCCACCCAGATCGCCTACACCTTCGACTACAACCATGGCGGCTCGGCCGGCTTCCAGACGGGATCGACGTACAAGGCGTTCAGCCTGGTCGAGTGGCTCAAGTCGGGCCACGCGCTCAATGACGTGGTGAACGCCCCGGTGACGCGTGCCACCATCCCGCAGAGCAAATTCCACAGCTCGTGCGACCAGTACTACGGCACGTGGCAGCTCAAGAACGACGCCGCCGGCGAGGGCGGCCCCATGTCGGTCATGAAGGCGACTGCTCTGTCGATCAACACCGCCTTCGCCGTCATGGGCGAGCAGTTCGACCTGTGCCAGCTGCGAGACGACGCCGCCGCGCTCGGCGTGAAGCCTGCATACCCGTACAAGCAGAAGTACGACTCCAAGGGCAACCTCGTCAACGTGACCGACGCGAGCGGCAAGCCGGTGCCGTCTGAACTGGACGACAACCCCTCGTCGATCCTCGGCACGAACTACATCGCGCCGGTCGACATGGCGGTCGCCTACGCCGGCATCGCGAACGGCGGCAAGACCTGCTCCCCCGTCTATATCGACAAGGTGACGGATGCCTCAGGCAAGTCGCTTCCCGTCCCGCAGACGACCTGCAAGCAGGCCATCGACCCGAAGGTCGCCGCGGGTGTGACCTACGCCCTCGCCAACGGCCCGCTGATCGGCAACGGCACGGGTGTCAAGGCGAACCCGCATGACGGCGTGCCGATCATGGGCAAGACCGGTACCGCCAACGGCCCGGACGGCGAGGCCGGCGTGCAGAACTGGCTGGTGACCTCGACGACCAAGGTCGCGAACGCGGTCTGGGTCGGCAACGTGACTGGGCACTTCAGCTTCCAGAATCTGAACTTCAACGGCTGGGCGGGCCGCGACGTGAAGTTCGCGGTCGACAAGCCGATCCTGCAGATGCTCAACGCCACCTATCACGGATCGGCCTTCCCGACGCCCGACAGCAAGAGCGTCAACGGCGTTCAGGTGGCCGTGCCCGATCTCACCGGCAAGACCGTCGACGAGGCGAAGTCGGTGCTCGCGGGTCTCGGCTTCGTCTATCAGGACGGCGGCGAGAAGGACTCCGACCAGGCCAAGGGCAGCGTGGCGGGAACCGACCCGCCCGCGAACACGAAGCTGAGCAAGGGCTCGGCCATCAAGGTGTTCACCTCGAAGGGCAACCAGGTGAAGGTGCCCGACGTGACCGGCAAGCCGCTCACCGAAGCCGTGGCGGCGCTCATGGCTGCGGGGCTGAACCCACAGATCCCCGGCGGCGTTCCTGACCCGAGCGCGACCGTGAAGTCGACGAACCCGGCGGCGAACACGCCGGTCAACAAGGGCACGACGGTCGGCATCACGCTCAACGATTCGAAGGGCGCAGGCGGCGGAAGCACCGCACCACCCGGCCCCGGCAAGAAACCCTGACATGGCAGCTAGCCCGTTGCGCACCGTCGGCGCCGCCGCACTCGCGGTCGGTGCCGTCGGCGCGGCAACCCTCGCTTACGCGTCGCTGATCGAGCGCACGCAGTTCACGCTGCGCGAGTTCACGGTGCCGGCGCTGCCGGTGGGCGCAGAGCCCATCCGGGTGCTGCACCTCTCCGACCTGCACATGGCGCCGTGGCAGCGTGAGAAGCAGCTGTGGGTCGCCCAACTCGCGCAACTGCAGCCCGATCTGATCGTCGACACCGGCGACAACCTCGGCCACGAGGACGGGCTGAGTGGCATCCGCGCGGCCCTCGAGCCGTTCCGTGGCACGCCCGGCGTCTACGTGTGGGGCTCGAACGACTACTTCGGGCCGTCGCCGAAGAATCCGCTCAAGTACTTCACCGGCCCAAGCCGCCTACATCCCGCGCCCCGCAAGCTCGACATCGGCGGGCTGGGCCGGTACCTGGACGAGCTCGGTCTCACCGACCTCAACAACACGGCCGCCGCGCTCGAGATCAAGGGCACGCGGCTCGAGTTCTTCGGCGTCGACGACCCGCATCGCAAGTACGACCGGCTTGATGCGATGACGGATGCTGTGGCCGGCCTGGCTCGTGCAGAAGAGGGTCTCGATACGGTCGCAGAGCGACCTACTCGACCAGCCGCCGACGGCACCGTCCGCATCGGCGTCGCCCACGCCCCTTACCAGCGCGTGCTCAATGAGTTCGTCGACCAGGGCGCGCGCATGATCTTCGCCGGGCACACGCACGGCGGCCAGGTGTGCGTGCCGGGATTCGGCGCCCTCGTCACCAACTGCGACATCCCGCGGAAGCAGGTGAAGGGTCTGAGCATGTGGCGGCACGCGTTGCGCTCCGCCTATCTGCACGTCAGCGCGGGGCTCGGCACCTCGATCTACGCGCCCGTGCGGTTCGCGTGCAGGCCAGAGGCCAGCCTCATCACTCTGGTACCCGAAGGCCACGCATCCGTCTAGCCCCTAGGCCGCTCTAGGGAACCTTTGATGCGCCCGGGCTAGCCTGAAAGCGTGTCATTGTCTGGGTCGGAGCCGGGTCGTCGGAGCAGGCTGTTCAAGGCCCTGAGCGCATTCCTCGGAATGAGCGTGATCGCAGGTGTTCTCGTCGGCATCCTGGCGGCGCCCGCGGCGATCGCCGGAACCACCGTGACGAAGTCGGGCATCGACTCGTTCAACGCGCTGCCCGATTATCTGAAGATCGACCCGCCCGACCAGTACACGACGTTCTACGCGACGCAGGGCGGGAAGCCCGTCAAGATCGCGCAGTTCTACTTCCAGAACCGCATCGACGTGCCGTGGGACAAAGTGTCGCAGTCCGTGAAGGACGCCGCCGTGGCCACCGAGGATCCGCGCTTCTACACCGAGGGCGGCATCGACGTGCTCGGCATCCTGCGCGGTGCGGCGAGCACCGTGTCTGGCAACGGCACCCAGGGTGGATCGTCGATCACCCAGCAGTACGTGAAGAACGTGCTCGTGCAGCGCTGCGAGGCCGACAACCCGGTCGACGGGAACGCGACTGCGAAGGTGCAGGCCGCGCAGCGAAAGGCACTGAAGGAGTGCTACGACAACGCCGCCGGCATCTCGGTTCCCCGCAAGATCCAAGAGATCCGCTACGCCACCGGCGTCTCGAAGCAGTACACGAAGCAGCAGATCCTGCTCGGGTACCTGAACCTCGTCGGCTTCGGCGGCCAGGTCTACGGCGTCGAGGCGGCGGCCAACTACTACTTCAACACCACCGCCGCGAAACTCGACCTCAACCAGTCAGCGACCCTCGTCGCGATCCTGAACAACCCGGCGAATCTGCGCATCGACCTGAACGAGAAGCAGAACCCGGGCAACAACCCCAAGAACGGCTTCCAGGCCACCAAGGACCGCCGCGACTACGTGCTCGACCGCATGGCGAAGAACGGCAAGATCACGCAGAAGCAGGCCGACGAGACCAAGAAGCAGCCGATCACGCCGCACATCACGCCGACGCCTTCCGGCTGCACCACGGCGCAGCAGTTCGACGCGGGCTTCTTCTGCGACTACGTGCAAGACGTCATCCTGAACGACACGACCTTCGGCAAGACGGCCGCCGACCGCGAGCGGTTCTTCCGCCAGGGCGGCATCAACGTCTACACGACGCTGAACCTCGACCTGCAGAACACGGCGCAGCAGTCGATGGACGCCTACATCCCGCACTCCGACCCCAACTACAAGCTCGGCGCCGCCCAGACCTCGATGGAGGTGGGCACGGGCCGCGTCGTCACCATGGTCCAGAACAAGACGTACACCGACGGAGCGACGAGCGACCCGGGCGCGACTGCCGTCAATTACACAACTCCCTATCAATACGGAAGCTCAGGCGGGTTCCAGATGGGCTCGAGCTTCAAGCCGTTCGTGCTGGCCGAATGGCTTGAGCAAGGACACACGCTCTCCGAGGGCATCAACGGCTCGAGCACGTGGTTCAACGATGCCGAATTCCACACGAAGTGCGGCTCTGACGAGCCGTACGGCAGCGCGAGCAATCGCTGGCAGATCTACAACGACTCCTCCTGGGAGAACGGGTACCACTCGGTGCTGAGCGGCACGACCGAGTCGATCAACACGATCTACATGGGCATGGCCAAGCAGCTCAACCTCTGCGAGGTCGGCAAGCTCGCGAACAAGATGGGCGTCAACACGTCGAACCCGAAGGTGCAGTGGAAGTCGGTGCCGGGAAGCGCGATCGGTACGGGCAACTACGTGTCGCCCCTGCAGGTGGCGCAGGCGTACGCCGCCTTCGCCAACAACGGCATCAGCTGCACCCCGGTCGTGATCAACAAGATCACCCGCACGGACACCAACAAGAGCATCGCGGTGCCGAAGACGACCTGCACGCAGGCGATCCCGGCAGATGTCGCGGCCACCGTTCTCTACGCGCTGCAAACCGTCATGAGGGGCGGCGGCACCGGCGCGGCCGCCAACCCGTACGACGGCATCCCGCTCGCGGGCAAGACCGGCACCGCGGGCGCGAAGGGCAACGCGGGCACCGAGAACTGGCTCGCGACGACGACCTCGAAGGTCGCCCAGGTGACCTGGGTCGGCGACATCGATGACCACTTCGGCCTGCGCAACACGACCTTCACGGATTCCCAGACGGGCCGGGTCGTGGTCGGCAGCGACGCCAAGCTGTACATCGCCAAGCCGATCATCGCGGCGCTCAACTCGACCTACGGCGGAGACGACTTCCCCACTGCACCGTCGAGCATGGTGTACGGCAAGTACTACCAGGCACCGACCACTCCGGCGACGCCGAACACCCAGCCGACGCAGCCGGCGCAGCAACCGACCCAGCCGGCAAAGCAGCCGACGCAGCCAGCGCAGCAGCCGACCCAACCGGCGCAGCAACCCACGCAGCCGACGCTGCCCACCGTCCCGCCGTCGGCCGGCCCGTAGACCACGACGGTTCGAACCCCGGTCACGAATCAGGTAGACTGGCTGAGGCCTTCGGGCGACTCGGGGTGTGGCGCAGTTTGGTAGCGCGCTTCGTTCGGGACGAAGAGGTCGTGGGTTCAAATCCCGCTACCCCGACAAAATTTGCACAACACGGCGGAAGCCCCCTCTGCGGAGGGGGCTTCTTCCGTCCCCGGCGCTCGGCCCAGGCATCCAGTTGCCTCGATGCAACAAAAGCCCCTGATGACGGCGCACGAAATACGGCCGTGCGTGGTGCATTGCAACCCCGCACGCACTAGGTTCGTGCCATGGCACGGCCGAAGTCCTCCCGAGCGCAGCTGCTTGACACGATCTTCGAAGAGATCAACGTCGTCACCCGACGCGGAACGGCCCGAGCGCGGCGGCTGGCCGCACCGCTCAGCTACGTCGAGCACTCGCTGCTGCAGTTCATCGGGGCGACGAAGGGGTGCCGCGCGACGGACATCGCCGCTTCCTTCCACCTGAACCGCTCGACCGTCTCGCGCCAGGTCGCCTCGCTGCTCGAGCACGGGCTCGTCGAATACGCGGCGCGCAATCAGGACTCGCACCACCGCGGGCGCGAGCTGCAGCTGACGGATGCCGGCAAGAGCCGCCTCACCTCGGCCCGCGGCGAGCAGCGCAAGGCGTCATTCGAGCGGCTCGCCGACTGGACCGACGACGAGCTCGCGACGTTCGCCGAGCTGCTCGACCGCTACAACTCGAAGGAACCTCGCGTTTAGCGCATCCGAGCGTCACGAAGCCGCCTGACAGGGGTCTTAACCAATAGCGGGCCAACGCCCGCTCTCTCCTCAACCCGATTCGGAGAGGAGCCCCCACCGGTCACGCGGTGGGGGCTCGCGCTGCCGCGACAGCGACGACAGTCAGTGAGTCGCCGGGCCTTCGCTGGAAGTCGCGGAATCGACCAGCGAACGCACGATCTCGAGTGAGCGCTTGCGCCCCTCGAGCGTGGCCCCCGAGGGCTGCAGCATCAGTTCATCGACGCCTGTCGACTCGAGCAGGGACTCGAGCTGAGCGCGCACCACCTCGGGCGTGCCGATCGCCTGGCGTGCGTTGCGGTGAGCGATGAACTCCTCTTCGAGCGGCGAGAACTCGTAGGCAAGCGCCTCGTCGATCGAGATGGGCGAGGGCTTCTGGCCCTGCCGCATGCGAATGAAGGTGATCGCGCCTGGCAGCATCTCGCGGCGAACGGCTTCGGCCGTGTCGTCCGAGATGACCGAGACGGCGACCATCGAGTGCGGCGCCTCCAGGAATCCGCCCTCGCGGAAGGAATCGCGGTAGATCTCGAGCGCGCGCTCCGTGTTCTCTCCCGAGAAGTGGTGGGCGAACGCGAAGGGCAGGCCGAGCGTTCCCGCGAGCTCCGCCGAGAACCCCGACGAGCCGAGCAGCCAGATCTCGGGGGCGTCACCGAGCCCGGGAACGGCCAGCAGCTGCGCCATGGGGTTGTTCGGCGACATGCCGTGGAAGAACCCGATCAGATCCATCAGCTCGCGCGGGAACGCGGAGGCGTCGAGCCCCTCCTGCGTGCGCCGCAGCGCGAACGCCGTCACGCCGTCGGTGCCGGGGGCACGCCCGATGCCGAGGTCGATGCGGTCGCCGTAGAGTGCCCGCAGGGTGCCGAACTGCTCTGCGACGACCAGCGGCGAGTGGTTCGGCAGCATGACGCCGCCCGAGCCGACGCGCAGCCGAGACGTCGCGGCCGCGACCGCCCCGATGAGGATCGCCGGCGACGAGGACGCGATGCCCGGCATGCCGTGGTGCTCGGCGAACCAGTACCGCCCGTAGCCGAGGGCCTCCGCATGCTTCGCGAGCTCGATCGAGCCGGCGACGGCGTCGGCGTTGGTCTGCCCGAACCCGCGCCAGGCGAGGTCGAGCACATTCAGGGGCACATCAGCGAGCGCAGTCATCTTTCACGACAACACCCGCAGGGGGCGACGGATTCCTGGCGCCGCCGCCCCGAGAAGAAATCAGCGGGTGCGCCTGCGCACGCGCGACAGGACCCACAGCACGATGCCCGCAGCGATCGCCGCTCCCGCACCCCACAGCACACCCATGTCGATCGTGGTGCCGGTGCGTGCAAGCGACGAGGGATCTGCCGGATCGGCCGCGACGGCCGCCGCCGACTTCGCCGGGATCACCGTGACGACGCCGTACGAGACACGGTCGGTGCCGGGCTGCGAGACGGTGACGTCGTACACGCCGTGCGTGTCGGCGCCGAAGTCGAGCTTCACCACTGCGCCTCCCCCATGGCAGTCGCTCGTCAGAGCGCCCGTGAGCTGCGAGGCGGCGAAGGTGGCGAGAGTGGGCGACGGCGACTCGCTCGTCACGCTCACCTGCAGCGCCGCGCAGGGGTCGAAGGTCTCATTCGGGATCGTGTGCCTGACTGAGGTCTGCGGCACGATCGTGCGCGCCCAGCTGTCGGGCCTGTGCGGGGTGTACGCCGGGGTTGCTGATGCACTCAGCGGAGCGGCGATCGCGAGAAGCGTCGCGGCAGCGGCGCCGGCGAGCACTTTGGCAAGAAATGACATTCGGGTCTCATCTCTGCGTTGTTGAAGATATCTCACTTGTGAAGATATCTCACTTTAGCTGTGCGCAGACAGGTTCGGACTCCCCCGAACAAGGGGCCGCTCGACGCTCGTGGAAGGACCCGTTACGGACGGACCATGAGACGCGTGGTCAGCGCGTGCGACGACGCGCAGAGGCGATGAGCACGGCGATGATGCCGATGAGCACGAGGATGCCCGGCGAGCCATACGATCCACATCGCGATGTTCGACCCGGTGAGCGCCAGCGGGCCCGTGGCGGCCGCCGGCAACGTTACGGACCCCGAAACGCTGTGCCCGTCCGGTGTCGAGAGCGACACGTTGTAGACGCCGGATGCCTCGCGCGGGAACACCAGCGTGAAAGTGACCGCGCCCGAGGCATCCGTGGTGCCCACCTCGAGATCGGCGGTCTCTGCACGCACCCCGGCGCGGAAGTCGGCGACCGTGGGGGCGGCCCCGCGGCCGGTGATGAGCGCGGTGGCCGGCTGCTTCGCGCCGAGGCCGCCGACGGTGATCGTATTCGCGCCGACGTGGCCGGTCACCGCGAAGGTGCCGGTCGTGGCCGGAGGATACGACGCGGCCTGCGCCGCCGACGAGGCGCCCACGGCGAGCGCCGCCGCCGCCGCGAGCCCAACGATGGCGGCGAGCGCTTTCGCCAGCATCCGCCTCACTTCAGCACCTGCCCGCAGGTGAAGGTGCCCTTGGAGATCGAGACGCGGTTGACCTGAGGCGTGACGTCCGCTGCGATGCGGCCGCTCTTGCCCTTCTTCGGGTTGTAGACGAGCCGCACCGTCGAGCTCTGCCCCGGCTTCAGATCGACGACGTACTGCGCAGCGCTGCGGTCGCCGTCTTTGACGAACTTCACCGGCTCGGCGGAGCCATCGGAGTCGAGTGCGCTGCCGAACTCGGTGTCGGGCGTGCCGTAGGCGGTGACCTGGGTGCGAATCGTGCCGACGGCGACCCCGAACTCTCCCCCACCGCTCACGTAGGCGGGCAACTTCGCCGCCTGCGCGGCGGTGATCCCGTTGGTTAGAGTGACCTGCACGACATACAGCGGCCCGACCTTCGAACACACCGGCTGGCCGAGCTCGACCTTGGTGTGCAGGTAGTAGTCCATCTTCGAGCCGGTGCCGTCGGCGAGGTAGACGCCGAAGCGCTGCTCGCCGGGCGCCGACTTGGCGGGGCCGCCGGAGAGCGTGGTGTCGGCGAGCTCCGCGCGCTCCTTCGCGTCGGCGCTCCACACGTTGAGGCGCCGCTCATCGCCGATGCGCGCGAAGGCGCTCAGCATCGCGGACGGCGAGAAGTCGCCCCTCGCGAGCTTGGTGAAGATCGTGGCGGATGCCGCGTCGAAGAAGGCGTCTTGCTGGGCAGGCGCGCTGAAGCGCGCGTAGACGTCGGAGAGCAGTGCCTTGACGACGTTGTTCGAGCTGAGCTCGGTCTGCTCGGGCGTTCCGGCGCCGACGGTCACCGGGCCGGTGGCCGCGAGGATGTACTTGAGCGCGACCGGGTCGAGGCTGATGACGCCGCTCACGGACTGGCCGAAGCGCTGCTTCCACATGGCGGCGGCGAGCTGCGCGGACTGGTCGAAGCGCGGCGTCAGCGTCACGTCCTGCATGTATTCGCCGGTGATCTCGCCGAAGAGCTGGTTCGTCGGGTCGGCGAGCTTGGTCACGGGGGCGTTGTACGGGCCGAAGCTGCTGCCCGAATACTGGTCGTCGAAGGTGATCTTGCCGTGGTCGGCCGTGACGTGCACGACCGATCCGGGGATGCCGCCTGAGGAGCGCAGCTCGGCGTTGTTGAGCACGAGCACGAGGTAGGTGCGCGGTCCCGAGTCGCCCAGCATGCCGGGCAGCAGCGTGGCCGCCCTGCTCGCGGCATCCGTGAAGGTCGAGATCTCGGTGATCTTCGACTTGTAGTCGTTGACGGCGCTCGCGAGCGGGCCGATGACGCCCGCGGTGGAGACACCCCGAGACAGCCGCTCGCCTGACTGCATGGCCGCGTCGGCCTTCGCGAGCGCCGGCGCCGCGGAGGCGAGCGGCGCGACGTCGATGGCGCCGCCCTTGACCTTGAAGGTGTCTGCGCTGAGCTTTCCGGCGAGCCCGGCGATCGAGCTCAAGCCGTGGTCGGTGATGGATGCCGCGCTGGCGGATACTCCGCCGAGAGCGGTGAGGTTCGGGCCGATGCCCGGAACATGCGCGACGAGGTTCCAGACGGGGTCGGAGGTCAGGCTGTGCGCCTTGTCTGCGTGAGAGCGCAGCTGGGTGATCGCGCTCGCGGCGCCTGTGGTGTCGCCGCTCATGACGGAGGACTGCACGCGGCTCGCGACAGGCAGCGCCTGGCGCAGCTCGTTCGCTGCGAGCATTCCCCTCACCCCCACCCACGCGGCGACAGCGATGATGACGAGGAGCACGGCGGCGATCAGCCACGCGATCCACGACCGGCGCCCGCGCCCGCGGCGCGTCAGACGGTCGGCAGCGGCTGACGACATGCGCTCCATCTAAGCAGAGGCCTTTTCCGGCCAGGCTGTACGTTCCCGCAGTGTGACGGGGGCCGCCCTGAACCAGGACGACCCCCGTCAACCGGAGGACGCTATGCCTTGGCTCGATCCTTGCGGCGGGTGACCGACCGCATCGTCACGAAGCCGGCGCCGAGGGCCAGCAGGCCGACGGCACCCCAGACGGTAGCCAGCGAGATGTACGAACCGGTCGACGCGAGCGAGCTCGGGTCGGCGGCCGTCACCGAAGAAGCACCCTTGGTGGTAGCAGCGCTCTTCGCAGCGTCAGCAGGAACCGAGACGGTCTGCGTCACGGAGGTGCCGGAGCTGTCGGTCACGGTGGCGTTCAGCTTCTGGCCCGCGAGGTTCTGAGACCCGCTTGCCTTCAGCTGAGCGGTCAGCGACCCGTCAGCAGCCGCGGTTCCGAGGTTGATGCTGCCCGACTCATCGGCAGTGAACGTGCCGAAGAACGAGAAGCCCCCGAAACCGGTGATGGTGATGTGGACGATCTCGCCCGGGTGGAACGTGTGAGCCGGGAAGAAGAACGGGAACCACCAGAATCCGCCCCACCAGAAGGGGTGCGGGTGATGGTGGTGCGGCTTCGGCGGCTTCGTCGGCGGGTATGCCGGCTTGGTCGGCTTCGGGTGGTGGTTGTACCCCACCGCCTTGCCGTGATCCTTGCCCTGACCACTGTCGTGGTGAGAGAGGGCCACGGGGGCCGAGTTGACAGTCACGGAGCTGGTGGTTGCGACCGGAGTCGCGCTCGCTGCGAGCGGAACGCCCAGTGCGAGAGCGGTTCCCACCGCGAGGGCCAGCGCCGTTTTTGTGATCTTGTGCATCGTGTGTCCTATCCGCAGGTCGGTGTGGATTTGGGCAATGCGTTGGCGTGGGTTTTCGTTCTGGTCCCACTAGCGGACCTTCCCGGAGGTCGGTCCGGACTCAAGCCACGTTATCTATGAATCGGATAAACGCAAGGCTTGTTTACTTGATTTTCATATCCCTCGGATGGGGGACATGGCTTCCGTGCCCTGGTGAGCGCGGAACCACTCGACGGTGGAGCGGATGCCGTCCGGGAGGCCGATTCGGGCCCTCCAGCCGGCGTCTGCGAGCTTGGATACGTCGAGCAGCTTCTGAGGCGTCCCGTCAGGCTTCGACGCGTCCCACAGGGTGTCGCCGTCGAACCCGACAGCCGCCGCGACGATCTCGGCGAGCTCGCGGATCGTGACGTCGGTGCCTGTGCCGACGTTGACCTGCTGCGGCCCGTCGTAGTTCTCGAGGAGGTGCAGGCAGGCATCCGCCATGTCATCGACATGCAGGAATTCGCGACGCGGCGATCCGGTGCCCCAGTTGGTGACGTGGGATGCCCCGGCCGCACGCGCCTCGTCGTAGCGGCGGATCAGCGCCGGCAGTACATGAGAGCCCTGCGGCGAGAAGTTGTCGCCGGGGCCGTAGAGGTTCGTCGGCATCGCGGAGATCCACGGCAGGCCGTATTCGCGACGGATCGCCTGCACCTGCATGATGCCGGCGATCTTCGCGATCGCGTACGCATCGTTGGTCTCTTCCAGCGGGCCGGTCAGGAGCGCGTCCTCGGTGATCGGCTGGGGCGCGAGCCTCGGGTAGATGCACGAGGAACCGAGGAACAGCAGCCGCTCGACCCGCGTGGCGAGCGCCGCGTCCATCACGTTGACCTGGATCTGCAGGTTTTCACTCAGGAACTCCTGCGGGTAGGTGCTGTTGGCGAGGATGCCGCCGACCTTCGCCGCCGCCACGGCCACGTAGCGCGGCCGCGTCTCGGCGAAGAAGTCGAACACCGCCGCCCGGTCTGTGAGGTCGAGCTCGGCAGACGGCAGGCCGACGAGGCCGCGGAAGCCCGCCCGCTCGAGTCTGCGCCAGATCGCCGAGCCGACCAGGCCCCGGTGGCCCGCGACATAGAACGTCTCGTCGCGGTCGAGGGGGCCGGGCCGGAAGTCGTCGAGGGTCACGCCGGCACCGCCGCCTTCGTGCCCCAGCTGCCCAGGCGCACGGTGTCGATCCACGGCCGCCCCTCGCAGGCGAGCTCTTCTATGTCCGCGTCGACCATGAGGCGCGCGAGTGCCATGGGGTCGACCTCCGGCACCCAGCCGAGCTTGTCGCGGGCCTTGGAGGCATCGCCGATCAGAGCGTCGACCTCTGCCGGCCGCAGGTAGCGCTCGTCGAAGCGCACGTGCTCGCGCCAGTCCAGCCCGGCGTGCGCGAAGGAGGTCTCGACGAAGTCCCGCACGGTGTAGCCGGTGCCCGTCGCGAGGACGTAGTCGTCGGGCTCGTCGGCTTGAAGCATCCGCCACATGCCCTCGACATACTCGGCCGCGTAACCCCAGTCGCGCACCGCGTCCAGATTTCCGAGGTAGACGTGCTTCTGCTTGCCGGCCTTGATGGCCGCGACGGCTCGGGTGACCTTGCGCGTCAGGAACGTCTCGCCTCGCCGCGGCGACTCGTGATTGAAGAGGATGCCGTTGACGGCGAACATGTCGTACGCCTCGCGGTAGTTCTTCGTGATCCAGTACGAGTAGACCTTCGCCGCGCCATAGGGCGAGCGGGGGTGGAAGGCCGTCGTCTCGCTCTGCGGCGGCGGCGTCGCACCGAACATCTCCGAAGACGACGCCTGGTAGAACCGCGTCGTGATGCCCGACATGCGCACCGCCTCGAGCATGCGCACCGAGCCGACGCCGGTGGTGTCGCCCGTGTGCTCCGGCTCGTCGAAGCTGACGCGCACGTGCGACTGCGCCGCGAGGTTGTAGACCTCGTCGGGCTGCAGGTGCGCGAGCAGACTCACGAGCCGGGCGCCATCGCTCAGGTCGCCGTAGTGCAGGAAGAGCTTCGCCCCGGGCTCGTGCGGGTCGACATAGAGGTGGTCGATGCGCGAGGTGTTGAAGGTCGAGGCGCGACGGATGAGCCCGTGCACCTCGTAGCCCTTCGACAGCAGCAGCTCGGCGAGATAGGAGCCGTCTTGGCCGGTGATGCCCGTGATGAAAGCACGCTTTGCACTCATGCTGAGGTCCCTTTCAGTGCGTGGTTGTCGACGAGTTGCTGCAGCCACTGCTCGTAGCTGTCGATCGCGGCGTCTTCGGCGAGGTAGGCGTCGCGGAACTTGCGCCCGGCCATGCCGAGCCGGGCCCGTAGTGCCGAGTCGGCGCCGAGCCGGGTGACCGCCTCGAACAGCGCGGCCGGGTCGCCGGGGTCGACGCGCACGCCGCCCCCGGAGACGTCCACTTCCGCGGCGCTGATGCTTGCGGCATCCGTCGCAGCCACAACGGGAAGCCCCGTGCTGAAATACGTCGTCAGCTTGCTCGGCACCGCCATCTCGGCGACCCCGGGCTTCTCATTGAGCAGCAGGATGTCGGCGCTGTTCAGCGCCTCTTCGAACTCGCCGTCGGGCAGCGAGTCGAGGAACTGCACATTGCTGAGACCTGCGGCCAGCTCGACGAGCCGCTCCTTCTGGCTGCCGCCGCCCGTGAACACGACGCGCACCGGGTACTGCGTCGCCTCGGCGATGCGCGCCATCTCGACGATGTTCTCGAGGCCCTGCTTCACGCCCATGTTGCCGGTGTGCATGAGCACGAGCTCGTCGGGCGACCAGCCGAGGCGCAGCCGCACGGCCTGGCGGTCGATCGCGCGGTCGACGGCGCCCACCGAGGTCCAGTTCCTGATCACGCCGACGCGGCCCGGCTCGACGCGCAGCTTGTCGACGACCTGATCGCGGAAGCGCGAGTGGATGAGTGCGACGCCGTCTGCCGCGCCGAGGGTGGCCGACTCGACGCGGGAGAGCGCCTGCACCGCTGCGCCCGTGCCGCCCTGAGTCTCGGCCGCGCCGAGGCTGTAGAGATCCTGCACCCACACCACGGTGGCGGCGCGGCGGGTGAAGAGCCGCGCCCGCAGCAGTACCAGCGAGCAGGCGAACAGCGCCGGCGAGGGCAGCACGACGACGTCGGGCCGGCCCCACGAGGTGAGCAGCGCGCGAACCCCGAAGGTGAGCTCGCTGATCGCCCGAGGGATCCAGCTGGGGCGCTTCGGCACGTAGTGCCGCAGCCGGCGCACCGGCACGTCGTCGACGAGCTCGTCGCGGCGCCATTGGCCGTAGCCCTCGTGGATGCTCCACTCGGGGTAGTGCGGGTGGGTGGTGATCACCTGAACCCGGTGGCCACGCTTGTGCAGCCCCTGCGCAAGAGAGGACGTGTATCTCGCGATACCCGTGCGCTCCGGCGCGTAGTTCAACGAAATGATCGCCACACGGAGCGGTTGGTCGGTCACCGCAAACCTCCTAGGTCGGTAGGAAGGTCTCCTTGTGTCGTGTGGGCAATGTAACAAGATTCGTACCCCCCGTATAGGGGTAGAGCGAAAAGCAACACGTCGTTTACACGCCGTCTTCGCGCCGCTAATAGGCGGCCTCAGCCTCGTCTGCCGCGGCTTCGCGCGCCGGCGCGCGCCGACCATCATGGCCGGCTTCGACGGGCGCTGCGGATGCCTCGGCCGCACGCAGCTCGCGTGAGGCGTCACGCTGCCGGGAGTTCAGGAAGTGCCGCTCGACGAGGAAGAACATGAGCCAGCTGACGCCCAGCGCGAGCGGCACGGCGACGAAGGTCAGCACGAGGTAGTTCGCGACGAGCGGCAGATCCAGCGGCAGCAGCACGAGGTTCGCCAGGCCGATCAGCGGGCTGTGCACGAGGTAGATGCTGTACGACGTCAGGCCGAGGAAGAGCATCGGCCGCGAGCCGAAGAAGCCCGTCACGATGTTGCGGCGACCGGCGATGGCGAGGCGGCCCAGCGCGACGAGGGCGGCCGCGGTCAGGCATCCCATCACCAGCTCGATCAACCAGCCGTGCTCGCGGACGACGGGCAGCGCGCGATACGCGACCGCGACGACGACGAGTCCCGCGGCGAGCGCGGCGGGCTCGATCCAGCGCCTGCTCGGCACGACGAACGTGAGGCGTGCGGCGAGCATGCCGATCGCGAACAGTCCGAGCAGCCACGGGTGGGCGAAGGTGGCGACGCCGAAGAGAGCGGGAACGATGCTTGCAGCGACCGTGATGCCGACGGCGACCCAGGCGCCGCAGAACCGCCACAGCAACAGGATGAGCGGCATCAGGAAGTAGATCTGGAACTCGACGGCCACCGACCACATGGGGCCGTTGATCTGCTCGATCCAGTCGTGGTTCAGATCCTGCAGCATGAACAGGTGGCTCGCGACCCCGCCGAACGTCACGGGAATCTTGGAGTCCCACTGGGTGTCGTGCGGCGCGCGCATCAGCGGGATGGCGGCGATCAGCACGACCGTGAAGGCGAGGGCGGCGTAGTACGGCGGCAGAATGCGCTTGGCGCGCCGGAAGATGTAGCTCCCGAAGCCCCTCGAGTACCAGCTGGAGCCGTTGCGGGCCATCGGCAGCATGAGCACGTAGCCGGACAGCACGATGAATACCGGCACGCCGAGGTAGCCGTGGCCGATGATCAGGCGCGGGATCGCGAGGTCTGAGCTCGCGACCGCCTGACCGCTGAGGCCGGTGAAGAGCCACGCGTGATAGAGCACCACGACGACGGCCGCGAGGCCGCGGATTCCGTCGAGGTAGGGGAACTCGATGCGTGTGCCTGCTCGCGCAGGCGCGGACGTAGACATAGAGGGCATCACCGCCGTGGGAAGAGTTGGTCGGAACTCATCCCCCGTTCGGGGGCGTAGCGGCCATGCTACGGAGGACACCTGACAATCGGTAGCCCAGGTTTTACATTCGCAGGGTGTCCCCCGTTTACGGGACATGGGTAACCTGCACTCGTGACGGATGCCGACAACCCGCCCGTGATTCCTCTTGCTTCCGCGCCTGGGGCGCGCGAGTCGTGGGACCGCCCGCTGTGGGTGGTTCTGCTCTGGGCCGTGTGCGAGCTGCTGTTCGTGTCATCGGCGTGGCAGTTGAGCTCACGGCTGCGCATCGCCGTGCTGCGGGCGTTCGGGGCCGAGATCGGCTCGGGGGTCATCATGCGGCCGCGCATCCGCGTGCGCTTCCCGTGGAAGCTGCACATCGGAGCCGACAGCTGGATCGGCGAGGGCGTGTGGCTGCACAACCAGAACCACATCTACATCGGCAATGACGTCGTCATCTCGCAGGAGACGCTGCTGACGACCGGCTCGCATCGGCACCGCCGCGACATGGCGCTCGTCACCCGGCCGATCGTGATCGAGCCGGGCGTGTGGATCACCTCGCGCTGCATGGTGCTCGGCGGCGCACACGTCGGGCGCTCGGCGCTCGCGCGGCCGATGACCGTCGTCTCCGGCACGGTGCCGCCGAACGCCGTCGTCGCCGGTCGTGACGGCGAGGTCGTCGGAACGCGGTTCCCCGCCGAGGCGGAGGAGCGCCGCCGGTGAGGATCGCGCATGTCGTGACCTACGTGTCGGAGGACGGCGCGTTCGGCGGCCCCGTCGCCGTCGCGGTGGCCCAGACAGCCGAGCTCGCGCGCCGTGGTCACCAGGTCGAGCTGCTCGCCGGGTGGGATGGGAAAGCGCAGCTGGCCGTGCCCGGCGTCGCCGTGCGGCTGTTCCCGGTGAGCGCGCTGCCCGTCGGCGGCTTCAGCGGGCTGCGGGCACCCGAGTTGGCGCGCCGGCTGCTACCCCGCGCGGGATCGCTCGACGCCGTCCACCTGCACCTCGCACGCGACCTGATCACACTGCCGCTGGCCGCGCGCCTCGCGCGCTCAGGGCGCCCGTTCATCGTGCAGCCGCACGGCATGGTGATGCCGGACGCGCGCCCGAAGACCCGCCTCTTCGATGCCGTGTGGACGAAACGCACCCTGCGCGCAGCATCGACCGCTTTCGCGCTGACCGATCGGGAAGAGGCCGGTCTCGCCGCCGTCGGCGGCGACGGCGTGCGGGTCGAGAGGATCGCCAACGGCATCGATGCGCGACCGACGGCGGATGCCGCACGCGATGCCGCTCACCCCGAGGTGCTGTTCCTCGCCCGGCTGCACCCGCGCAAGCGCGTGATGGCGTTCGCGCGGGCGGCCGCGCTGCTGGCGGAGCGCGGCAGTCCTGCCCGGTTCACCGTGGTCGGCCCCGATGAGGGCGATCTCGCCGAGCTGCAGCGCTTCATCGCCGAGCACCCCGCGGTTCCGTTGCGCTACGAGGGCGCGATCTCGCAGGGCGCCGCGCGGGGGCGCATCGCGCAGGCATCCGTCTATGTCCTGCCCTCGTTCGGCGAGGTGTTCCCGATGACGGTGCTCGAGGCGCTTTCGGCCGGAACGCCGGTGGTGCTCACGAGCGACTGCGGAATCGCGGACGAGCTCGCTCAGCGCGGGGCGGGGCACGTCACCGACGGCAGCCCAGGGGAGCTGGCGGACGCCGTCTCTGCTCTGCTCTCAGACGCGAGCGCCTGGTCGGCTGCGGTCGCGGCCGGCTCGGCGAGCATCACCGAGGTCTTCGGGATCGGGGCCGTGGCCGATCGACTCGAGGCGGCATACGCCGACGCGGGCGCCCGGGTCGCTCTCGCCGTGCGCTGATCGGCCACGCCGCGAGCTGTTTCGGGTTCGGAATCGCCGCCGTCTGCCGCGGCTCGGGCGCGCCACGTCGCGTTCGAGACCGCGATCAGCGACGACAGCAGCAAGAACGTGGGGAACCCGCGGTTCTCGGGCGGGAAGCCGTTCACCAGGGTGACGAGCGTCAGCACCGTCACGATGGCGGCGAAGGTGCGGCCGAACGCCGTGCTGCCGGTCTCGGGGCGGGCGAGCTTCCACAGGGCGATGAAGAACAGCAGCAGCGCGAGCACCAGCACGGCGGTGCCGAAGACACCGAACTTCTCGAGCGGCACGAGCGGCGAGTCCAGCGTGAACACGTTCGCGCCGATCTGGCCGGTCGCGACATTGATCATGTCGTGGCCGAAGCCCCAGCCGAAGGTGGGCTTGAGCTGCCACTGCTGGTGCAGCCACGTCAGTGCGCGCAGGCGCGCCTGCGCCGACTGGTCATTCGTGATCGCCGAGAACCCGTCGGTGAGGAAGCGCTGGAAGAACGCGTAGCGGCCGACGGCAGTGTCGTTAGAGCTGGCGCTGTAGTTCAGCACGACGATGAAGCCGATCACGGCCGCGGCGACCGCCGTGAGCACCCGTGCGGTCTTCGCGAAGAACCCCCCGCCGCCGACGGCGACGGCGACGAGCAGCGCGATGACGCACTGCACGATCGTCTGACGGCCGCCCGCGACGACCATGATGCCCATCAGGGCGAGTGCAGCCACGAGCCAGGCCACGCCGCGCAGCCGGCCGGAGGTGAAGCGGGCGAGGCACAGGGCGAGCGTGGCGAAGACCACGAACGACGACGCCAGCCCGAACTGCTGGCTGTCACCGCCCTGCTCGGCCGCGCGGCGCCCGAGCCAGGCGACCGAGAACGAATAGGCGCCGATGACCCCTGCGAGCAGCGCGAGGACCGAGACTGCCCGTGGGGCGAGGCGGAAACCGGCCTCGACGCCGATGAGCACGGCCATGGGCAGCAGCAGGTAGTTGAGCGCATCGCGCATCCATGCGTCGATCGCCACGCTGTTCCAGCTCAGCGCGATGAGCTGCCACAGCAGGAAGGCCGAAAGGATGCCGACCGCGCAGAAGACGAGCCGGACCCCCGATCGCGCCCGGGCGGTGAGGTCAGGCATCCGTCTGATCAGCGACAGCAGCGCCCAGATGGCGAGCACGCCCGCGACCCCGATGAATGCTGCTTTCACCCCCGTCGGGATCGTGGCGACCTGAAACAGGAAGATCGACCCGAAGACGATGACCGACGACCACGTGAGTGCGACGTCGAAGCGCACGAGCACCAGCGCGACGCACACGCCGATGAGGACGAAGGGCAGGATACCTGCTTCGAGCCCGACGAAGACGAGCACCGCCACCGCTGCGGCACCGGCCAGCGCCGCGATCAGGGTCAGTTGAAAGCTCCCCCGCTGCGTCATGCGCGGCAGGTTTTCAAGCGTTCCTGACAATTGGAGGGGTTGACAGCTCGGGGCCGGGATCGGCAGTCCGCCGCGTACAGAGCCAGGTGAAGAGCACCAGCGTGACGAGTCCGGCCATGGACTGCAGCAGCGATCCGCGCAGCACGATCAGCTGGTATGCCGCGACCAAGGGGACGAGCATCGAGACGAAGCTCGACTGAGAGAGTGCATCGCGCGAGCGCCGTTCGAAGCGCCCGGTGACGACTCCGAGAATCAGGAAGACAATCACGACCAACGGGAATCCGCCGTCGATGTATGCCTCGGCCTGCAGCGGTGACGACAGGTTCGTGAAGACGTAGCCCTGATGAGTCGCGACGAGAACCCCGGTATCGAGAGACTTCCCGGACCAGAGCGACCGCGGCACGAAGAACAGCAGCGAGCTCAGCAGTTGACGCCCGCCGGTGTGACCGAGGTCGCCGACGTACAGCGTCGTGTTCGCGATCTGCTGGAACGCGTCATAGTCGCCGCTGCGCAGAGAGTCGACAACGCTGCCCCTGACTGAGAAGGCGCCTCCGGTGCGGCGGAAGGCGTTGAGCGCGGGGAAGAGAAACGCGATGCCGGCGAGGATGCCGGCGCCGAGGTACATCATGCGGGCGCGCCCCAGCGGCCACACGACGGCCAGCACGAGCCCCGAGGCGACGGCCGCAACGCGGTAGCGCGCGGTCGAGGTCGGGTTCGAGACGAGCACCGTCAGGGCAACGAGCAGCAGTAGCCAGAGCCAGCCTCGCGACAGCATCCCCAGGCGCTTCGCCCTGATGAAGAGGTAGGCGACGACGAAGACGGTCGTGACCATGAGCGCGGTGTTGATGGCGGCGGTGACGTTGTCCACGGCGCCGGCGTTGCCGAGCGCGATGGCCTGGGAGCGCTCCTGCCGACCGTTGACGAGGCTCGCGACGCCGACGCGGGCGATCTCGATGACGCAGATCACGATCGCGAGCGGCGCCGCCAGCCGCAGACGTGCGGTGGAGAGGACGTAGCGGGCCGGCCGCAGCGGCTTCGTGTCGGTGCGCCAGGAGGTCAGCACGCCGAGGTCGTAGCAGACGAACGAGACCAGGATCAGGCTGCACACCGTGACCATGGTCGGCTCGGGGATGCTGCCCGGCCACGGCCATTTGCCTGCGCTCAACTGCGCGAACGGGGCCAGGCCGAAGAAGACCCAACTGAAGATCCAGAAGAAGAGCTGCAGGATCTGGTCACGGCCGTTGAACAGCACCATCGTCATACGCACGCCTGCGTAGGCATTGACGAGCAGCAGCAGGAAGGTGCCCGAGTTCAAGAACACGAGCGAGCTGAGGTAGGCGGGCACACCTATGCCGATGAGCAGCAGGGCGCCCGGGAAGAGACCGTAGACGACCGCGATCGAGCGGTCAGAGCCGGCGGCGGTCGGCGCCGGTGCCGTGAGCTTCGACGCCGGCCGGTTCGCCGGCGGGCTCGGCACGCGCGCCGTCGTGCTCATCAGCTCAGCGCGCCTTCGGTTCGCGGCCTCACGACGGCGATTCCCGCAAGCAGCGCGGCGATGCGGAAGCCCAGCGCTCCTCGCACGGACGGGAGTCCGCCGTCACCGGCGATGGCGAGAGACCCGATGCCCTCGTTGAGCAGCACGCGGCGCCAGCGCCACGGACCGATCAGTGCGCCGAGCAGCAGGCGAGCCCGCCCACGCGAGTCGGTGACGCTGAAGCTGCGCGTCACCAGAATCGGCTGCGCCCCCGCCTTGACCGCCTGCCGGTACTGATCTTGGTGCGACACCAGCACGAAGTCCGCTGCCGCGAGCAGCTCGCGAGGAATCCGATCGACGTCGCCTGCCCTCGGCAGCGCGAGCGCGCGAACCTGACGCTGCTGCGCCGGTGCGGGCATCGTCGCCGCGCTCATGACGCCACCCACTGTGCGCGCCACGCGTCGATCTCTACGCGGGGCAGGTGCAGCGTCTTCGGCTGAGGCGAGTCGAGCAGTGCCGCGATGCGGTCGAGCGCGTGCCGCGACGGCGCGACCAGGCCCACCGAGCGCGCGATCTCGCGTGCGCGGTTGTCGATGCTCAGGATGAGCGTCGGGACGCCCTGCTGCATCGCGCGAATCCCGCCGTGCAGCCGCAGGCCGACGTAGGCGGTCGACGGCTCGCGCAACTCGGCGTCGAAGGCTGCGAGCTCCGGCGGAATGAGTCGGACCTCGTCGCCGGCGATGCTGCGCAGGTAGCGCTCATCGCCCGGTCCCTGCGGCCAGTAGAGAACCTCCTCGAATCGCGTTTCGAGCAGGTCGATCAGGCGGCGGTCGGCGAGCGGGTCCTGGTTGTAGTCCGTGAACGTCGCGATCACGCGGCGCTGACCACCCGGCAGGTTCTGGCGAGTGACGCCCCACAGCGTGGGGCAGCTCGTGTGCAGGGCGCGTACCTTCGCCGCCGCCAGCCGCCTCGCCGAGTACTCGTCGCGCACCGCCCAGGGGCGGCCGGAGCTCAGCGACCGCAGCCAGCGCGCACTGAACGGATCGATGCCACCGGTCTGGTACTGCCACCACCCGACGCCGAAGGTCGTCAGCTTCCCGCGCGTCAGCTCGATGTCCTTCTTCGCCCACTGCCATGGCGAGCGGAAGCGCATGTTGTCGGCGAGCAGGTTGGTGCCCGAGACCACGACCTCGTCCGCCTCTCGCAGCAGCGCCCTGCTGTCGTCGCTCAGGTGCCCGTGCATCGGGATCGTCTGCACGTCGACACCCGCCGCGCGCAGCGGGTTCACGAACTCGCGGTGCACGGCATCGGAGATGATCTGGTCACCGAGGTTGGTGGATTTCAGCCCGGGGTCGACAAGGACGATCATCAGGCGCTCCCTTCGACGGCAGAGGCGGGGGCAGAGGCGGCGACCGGCTCGCGCGTCGGCGCGGCGAGCGCGCGCAGCTGAGCGGCGAACTCGCGGCCGACGGCGCCCCAGTTGCCCTCTGTCCGCGCCCATTCCCGCGCGGCCTGGCCGACGGCCGCGTTGCGGTCGATCGCGGCGAGCGCCGCGCCGGCATCCACGCTCGCATCGTCGAATCGCACCGCCTGCAGAACGCCGCGCGGCGCGAGCTCGTCGGCCGCGTGGATGGTCGCCGAGATCAGCGACGGCACGCCGCTCGCCGCCATCTCGAGCAGCGCGATGCTGCACGACTCCCAGCGCGACGGGTGCAGGTATGCACGGCAGCCGGCGATCAGCTCGGCCTTCCTAGCGCCGCTCACCCGCCGGCCGATCTCGACGGTGCCGCGCAAGCCGAGCCGTGCGAGCTGGTCGGCGACGCGCTGCCGGCCGCCCAGGAAGTCCGGGCCGGCAAGCACCAGCTTGGGCCGCGGTGCGGGCAAGCGCGACCAGAAGTCGACGAGGTGGTCGAGGCCCTTGTGGTACGGGTCGAAGCGCCCGATCCACAGGAAGTAGTCGCCGTCGCCGCGCCACTCGGGCACGGAGGTCGCGTCAGGCGTGCCGTTGGGTGCGGTGATGAAGCGACGGAGGCCTGGCTCGAAGGCTCTGAGCACGCGCTCCTCCCCCGGGTAGAACACGTGCACGGCATCCGCGCTGCGCAGCATCCACCGCTCCGCTCGCGCGCGCAGGCCGAGCAGATCGCGCTGGGTCTCGACCAGCTGCGGTTCATATACCCCGTGCGGCATGACCACGACGCGCGCGCCGGCCCTCTTGGCAGCGCGCACCGCGGCGAGGTTCGAAAGCACCCACCCCTCGTGCACGTACAGCACGTCGTCGGGCGTGAGCAGTTCGCCGAGCCCCGTGGGCACCCACGTCGTGCGGCTGTTGCCGCGATGCGGAATCACCTTAACGTCATCAAGCCGCGCGAACTCGTTGCCCACTCCCCCGGGCGGCTCGGCCGCGAGGATCTTCGTGTCATAGCCGGCGTCGAGGCACGCCTGCACCCAGTGGTCGAGCGCGTCGGTCACCCCAGAGGGGTGCGCGAGGTACCTCGCGTAGTAGTGATAGACGGTCATCGCGCTGCCTCCCGAGTCTCGAGCGTGTGCAAGATGACGGAGCTGATCGCCGCGGCCGCGCCCTCGATCGTCGGCAGCGAGTCCGACGGGCCCTCCGTGCGCGGCACCGCCCAGCCCAGCCAAGCGCGGGCGAGCGCGTCGGAGTCTGCGTCGACCGTGACCACGTCCTTCCCCTCTGCCAGGTATTCGGTCTCTGGGGCGTTGAGGTCGTTGCGCGCGGCCAGGATCGGCAGGCCCATGACCAGCGCGTCCACCGCGACGAGCCCGATGCGCCCCGGGTTCACCAGCAGACGGGCCACGCGCGCGGCCGGGGCGTAGTCAGCGGGGCCGGCCTGCCCGAGCAGCACGACGCGGCCCGTGCGGTCGGCGAGGGTCTTGAGCTGAGGCAGGTGCTCGCCGCTTCCCGCCACGACGAGCCACCAGTCGGGATCGGCGGCGAAGACGCGCTCTGCCGCGTCGATGAGCAGGTCGATGCGCTTGTGCCGGTTGACCGCGCCGAGATACAGGGCGATCTTGGCGTTCGCGGGGATGCCGTGGGCGAGCTCGAACGCGGCGGTGTCGGTCGGCGTCGTCGCCTCGAGAATGCGACGCAGTGCCGTGGTATCCGTCGTGTTGCGGAACGCCGTGACCGCGGCCGGTGAGCGGCCCGTGCGCTCGAGCACCGCCTCGCGGCCCGCCTCGGTATAGGTCAGCACGTGACGCGCGCGCCGATTGAGAGCGGTCTCGACGCGCATCGACAGGCCGCCCTCATCGCTCGTGTAAGAGCGGCCGTGGCCGAAGGTGATGAAGGGCTTCCGCCCCGCGGCGGCCGCCCAGGCGTTGAGGTTGGCGCCCTCCATCTCGGTGACGAGCAGCGCGTGCTGCCAGTCGCGCGGCAGTCGCCGCAGCCTGAGCTTGGGCAATCGGTTCGAGACGGCGACGGTCTTCACCGCCACCTGCTCGGCCCAGGGCGCCTCCACTCCGTCACCGCGCTCGGCTCTGAGCGCCAGTTGGGCAGCGTCGCCCCCGAAGAAGATGCGAGTCTCGACGCCCTGGTCGGCGAGCGTCGAGACCACTAGGTCCCACAAGGGGAAGCGATAGGCAGGTACGTACGGCTGCGTGATGGCCACGCGGCGGGGCTCGGTCATCGCACGCGCTCCGTCTCGCTCGGTGTCGCGGCTTCTTCCGCGGCGGCCGCGTCTGCGACATCCGTATTCATCTCGGTGTCGCTGGATGATTTCGACACGCTCAATCCGACGGCCTCGGGCCGCACCAACCGCGCACGCAGCCGCCAGTGCCCCAGCGCCCACACGGCCGCGACGACGACGGCCAGGCCGAGCCACACGTAGCTCACCGCGCCGCTCGTGAGCGCGCCCGCGCACAGCGCGGCGGTGCCCACGGCGAGTGGAACGGTGAGCGCGATGCGGCCCCACACGCTCGCTCCGCGCAGGACGATCCAGGTGCGGGCGATGCCGAGTGCGATCTTCCAGGCGGTGAGCGCCGTGGCGAGCACCGTGATGCTGCCGGTGAGCAGCGTCAGCGCGGCGAGCGCGGTGCCGATCGTGTCGGCCGCGTTGAACGCGGTGCTCTGCCACCAGCGGTTCTGCGACTGCTGATAGGCGTCCATCACGGGCGTCATCATGCGGATCGGCAGACTCGCCACCAGGATCACGGTCGCCGGGATCGCCGCGAGCCACTGGTGCGAGATGAAGGGCGTGATCGGCGCCGCGAGCATCGCCCCGAGCGCGCAGACGACGAGCAGGGCTGCGCCGAAGAAGCTGCTGAGGTCGAGCGCGAGGCCTGTGCGGTCCCGTTCGCCTGCGCGACCGAGGGTCGACAGGCTGACCTTCGCGAGCGGGCCGGAGAGCACGCCCGAGATGCCCATCGTGATCTGGAAGCTGAAGAAGTAGAGGCCGACCAGGTGCGGGCTCGCGACGAACTGGCCGACGACGAAGCCGACCTGCAGGGGCAGCGTCATCATCCACGAGTTGACGGCCCACGAGAACCGCTGGCTGCGGGTGATCTCGGCGCCGCGACTCTCGGGCTCTGAGCGGGCCTGCTTCCCGACGACGCGGTACAGCCAGACATCCATGATCAGCGAATACGCGAACGTCGAGATCGCGATCGCGAGGGCCGAGTGGGTGATCACCGCGACGACCACGCCGAGCGCGACCTTCGAGACGGCCGCGCCGAACTGGGCCGTGACCGCCTTGCGGAACCGGTTGTGCTTGACGCTCGCGCTGTAAAGCAGGTCGCTCTCGCCCTGGAACGGGATAGTCACGGCGACGATCGCGCCGAGGATCGCGACCTCCCACCGGCCGGAGAGCGCGTAGGCGCCGGCGATAACCAGGCCGGCGAGCGTCAGCACCGAGTTGAGGCGCCGGGTGACCCCGCGGGCGATCGCGAAGTGCGCGCCGTGGCCCGACAGGTAGCCGTTCACCTCGCCGAAGTTCGCGAGGCCGGCGACGAACGCGAGGATCGAGTTGGCCGAGGCCCAGAACCCGAACTCCGTCGGCGTCAGCCAGAACGCCAGCAGGATCTGGCCGACGGCAGCCAGGCCGCGCGTTCCGATCGTGCCGATCGAGAGGCCGAAGACGCCCTTGAGCGCCGTGCCGACGCCCGCGCCCTGGGCCTGGCTGGGCCTCTGGCCGCCGGCGGCCGTGCCGTTGGCGGCCGCGGTCGGGGCCGCGCTCACCGGGCACCCACCAGTTCGACGTTCGGCAGTTCGGCGAGCGAGCGCTCGTAGACGCCCTGCAGCTTGTGATAGCCCGCCTCGACGAGCACGACCCGCTTGCCGAGGATCGCCGCGGGCAGCCCCACGTGCAGCCGGTCGGTGACGACCGCGTCGGCATTCCGCAGCACGCGACGGTACTCGTCGTAGGTCGCGTACTGCACGGCGCTCAGGTCGACATCGCGGCGGCGCCCGGCGTGCTCGAGCTCGGCGCGCGTCTCGGCCGGCAGCCGCCCGAGCAGCCGGTCGGCAGCGGCCGCGAGCTGCGCGCGGCGCGCACGGCGCACCGCCGCCGTGTACCAGGGTCCGTAGGGCACGGCCTTTTTCAGGCGGGCAAGAAGGCGAGCGGATGCCTGACCCGACGCACGTGCGCCGTGGGTCGACCCCGACCCGGCCGACCGCAGGTCGGCGGCCTCTTTGTCACGCCGCCCCGCCACGAGCAGCCCGCCCCCGCTGCCGGCCCCGCCGAGCAGCTCTGGGACGAACTCGTGGCCTGAGGCGACCACGTCGTGGTCGAGCGCGAGGGTGACGCCGACATCCGCGAGCGACAGCCCCCACTGCTCGTCGAGGTGGTCGAACGAGTACTTCTCGCGCGTGATCCACAGCGTCTCGGCACTGCGCCCGCGGAACATGAACGCCGGGTCGCGCGTCGGGAACAGCGTCGACGACGGGAAGATCACGAGCGGCACCCCCTCGGCGCCACGCAGGCGCTCGGCGAGCAGCTCGGGGAACCCGTACACCTCGAGCAGCGCGCCGTTCGGCGGCACGATCACGACATCGGCCGCCGCCGGAGCCGCGACGGCACGGATGTCGAGCCGCTCGAGGATGCGGTGGAACACGGCATGCATGATGCGGTCGCCGTTGTTGCCGAGCATCGTGCGGCCGTCGGCCGCCGTCATCGGGATCAGGTACGCGCTCGCCCCGCGATAGCCGTCGAGCAGCCGCTCGAGCCCCTCGAGGCCCGGCATCGTTCCGGTCACGGCGCCGTCGAGCGTCACGCGGCGGGCTCTTCCGCTCGGCGGGTGGCGGCGGTCACGGGCGCCGCTGAGGTCACAAGGCGCGCGGACGTCGCAGGATCGGCAACGGCGACGTGGGCAGCGCCCCGCGGGCGCCGCCCGATGCCCTCGAGATAGGCCGCGGCGACGGCACGGCTGCCGAAGTGCGCGTGCGCAAAGTCGGCCGCCCGCCGCGAGTACTCGGCCCACGCGCCGTCGTCGAGAATCCGCTCGACCGCCTCGGCGATGCGCTCGCCGTCGGGCGTCACGACGAGCCCGCCGCCCGAGGCGATCACGGTGTCCCCCATCGCGCCCACGTCGGTCACGACGGCGGGCAGTCCCGTCATCATCGCCTCGGCGAGCGCCCCCGGCATTCCCTCTGAGGACGACGGCAGCACGAACACATCGATCTCGGCGCGCAGTACGGATGCCACGTCCGACCGCATCCCCGCGATCACGACGTGCTCGTCGAGACCCAGCTCGGCCACCCGCTTGCGGAACCCGCCCTCGAACTCGGCCGACGCGAACGGCCCCACGAACACCGCGGACGCGTCGACGCCTCGCTCGCGCAGCATCGCGACCGCGTCGAGCAGAAGCTGCGGCCGCTTGATCGGCCCGAGCTTCCCGACGAAGCCGATCCGCACCGCGTCGGCGCCGGGCACGGCACGCCCTTCACTCGTGAACACGCTCTCGTCGACGGCGTTGCCGAGCGGCACGATGCGGTCTTCCGGCATCCCCAGTGCGCGCAGCTCGCGCTCGATGCCGCACGTGATCGCGAAGCCCACGCGCGCGCGGCGGACGACACGTCGCAGCAGCCGGGACTTGAGCGCCGCGAGCGGCTTCGCGCCGGCCGGCACGAGGTCACCGCGCTCGAGCACGGGCAGCAGCACGGCCCGGCCGGGCGGCACGGCATAGGCCGCGACGAGGTTCGCCAGGTACAGCCCCTGCAGGTGCACGAGCACCTCCGAGCCAGCGCGCTGGCGCACGGCCCGTGCTGCCCGGACTCCCCACGCGAGCTGCTCACGCAGGCCGAAGTGCGCGCGCCGCGACAGCGCGGTCGCGTCGGTCGCCCAGGCCGGCACCTCTTCGCCGCCGCGGTCGCGATACAGCACGTCGATGCGCGCATCGGGCTCCTCGGCGCAGACCGCGCTGAACAGCCGGCCGAGGAATGTCACCGGCCCGCTGTAGCCGCCGCCGACGCCCCACGGGGTGAGGACGACTTCGGTGAAAGCATCCGTGCCCATCAATACGCTCCGTCCCGGCCCCATCAATACGCTCCGTCCCGCGCGAGCACGGCCTTGGCCGTGCGCCACAGAATCGCGAGATCGCCGGTCATCGACCAGTTCTCGACGTAGTAGAGGTCGAGGCGCACGGATTCCTCCCACGTGAGGTTCGAGCGGCCGCTCACCTGCCACAGCCCCGTGATGCCGGGCTTCACGAGGAACCGGCGGTGCGTGTGCTCCTCGTACTGCGTGAGTTCGCGCTCGAGCGAGGGCCGGGGGCCGATGAGCGACATCGAACCGCCGATCACGTTGAACAGCTGCGGCAGTTCGTCGAGGCTGTAGCGGCGCAGCACGTGCCCGACGCGCGTGATGCGCGGGTCGTCCTTCATCTTGAACAGCACGCTGTTGCCCTCGTCGTGCGGGGCGCCGCGCAGCGTGGCGAGCTTCGCCTCCGCGTCGGGCACCATCGAGCGGAACTTGAGCATGCGGAACGGACGCCCGTTGAGGCCGATGCGCTGCTGCTTGAACAGCACGGGCCCGGCCGAATCCACCCGCACCGCCAGCGCGATCGCGAGCAGCACGGGCGACAGCAGCACGACGAGCAACCCCGCGACGACGAGGTCGAAAGCCCGCTTCGCGACGAGCTTCGCGCCCTCGTAGCGCGGCGTCTCGACGTGCATCAGCGGCAGGCCGGCGACCGGGCGCGTGTGGATGCGCGGGCCGCCGACGTCGATGATGCTCGGCGCCACGACGAGGTGCTGACGGCCGGGCTGCAGCCCCCAGCTGATGCGCCGCACCCGGTCGTTCGGCAGTTCATCGCTGCTGGTGATGATGACGGTGTCGGCCTCGGTGAGCTCCATCGCCTCGTGGACGCCGTCGAAGTCGCCGACCACGGGAATCGCATGCTCGGCGAGCGGTGCGACATGGTCGTTCGGCGACAGGCAGGCGCCGACCACGCGGTAGCCCGCGTTGCGCTGGTGGATCAGCTCGGCCGCCGTCTGGGCGACGGACGCCGCCGATCCGACGAGCAGCACCCGGGAGGAATACCGGCCGCCCTCGCGCTGCACATGCAGCCACTGCCGCCACATCCAGCGGATCGCGAGCAGCACGAGCGCGCCCACCGGCAGCGCGATCAGGATGTAGCCGCGCGCCAGGTCGATCTTGAACAGGAACGCGACGATGGCAACCAGCCCGAACAGCCGCACAGAGGCGTTGACGACGCGCGTGTACTCGGCGCTGCCGGTGCCGATCGTGCGTGCGCTGCGAGTGTCGTAGAGACCGAGCGCCGCGACCCACAGCACCACGATCAGCAGCGAGATCAGCGAATAGCTGATGCCCATGTGATCGCCGAACTGCTCGCGCGTCTGCACCTGCGTGTCGATTCCGAGCCAGAGGATCTGCACGCCGAAGACCACCCACACGAGCGCCAGCGCGTCGGTGATCAGCAGGCGCCGGGCATAGCCCTTTCGCCAGTCCCCTGTCATGCGTTTGGTCGACGCCATAGGTTCGACGCCGACCAGCACGTGGTCAGCCATGTCTTTTCCGCCTCTGTGTGGTCGGTCACAGTGGTGGGGAGAGCCGTGCCCCCCTTTGTGGGGACAGCCTATGACAGAAGCCGATGCAGAATCCATGTGCCCGGGTTACGTGGAGGTTTAAGTTGCGAGGCCCGCGCGTCACAGCCTGCGGAACGCGAACGAGAGCTGGGGGCCGGTTTTTTCCGACGCGATGACGGATGATTTCGACACGCTCAATCCGGCGGCCCGTGCCGGCGCCTCCCTCGTCAGAAGCAGCGCCTCGGCCGCCACTCGCGCCGCGTCGGCGATCTCGCCGCCCACCTCGTCGTAGATCTCTTGCGGCAGTCCGATGGGGTCACGGATGTCGTCGTCTTCTGCCGCCGCGGGCGAGCTGCCGCCGCGCAGCGCCGCGAGCTCGCCGATCAGTTCCGCCGGGGTCCGCGCCCCCGACTCTGCGGGCCCGAGGTCGCCCACGAGCCGCGCGAACTCGCGCAGCGTGAAGCTGTAGCGCAGCGCCCGGGGGTGCAGTTCGACGGCCGCAGCCCGATGCTCGCGGGTCAGGCCGAGCACCAGCCCCGCCGAGGCGACGGCCGCCTCGTCGAGTCGGCGAGCGCGGTGCTCACGGGCATCCGACTCTGAGATCCCGTGCGCCTGCGCGACCGTCACCATCTCGTCGGTCATGCGCATGCGCGGCCGCGCGATCGTGCCGGCGCTCGAAGCGGCGAGGTCGCTGCGGCCCGCGAAGGCGCGGGCGAGCAGCAGCTCGAGGAACGGCGAACGGCACACGTTCCCCGAGCACACCGCGAGCACCCCGAACGGCAGGCCGACGGGTGCCGCGGCGCTCATGCGCTGGCGGTGTGCCCGGCCGCCTCGGCGTTCTTCCGCCCCTTCGAGCCCGAGCGCGAACGGCGCTTGCGCTCGTCGCCCTGCTCTTCGCCGTAGTAGCCGTAGCCGTAGCGGCCGTAGGCGTACGCATCGGGGCCCTTGGTCGGCACCATCGTCATCACGATGCCGCCGACGCGGCTGCCCACCTGCTCAATCGCCGCGACGGCCGACTTGAGCTGGTTCTTGTGCGTGCGCCCCGCGGCGACCACCACGAGCGAGCCCGTCGTCGACTTGCTGAGCACGGCGGCGTCGGTGACGGGAAGCAGCGGCGGCGCGTCGTAGAGCACGTAGTCGAACTGCTCTTCGAGCACCGAGATCAGCTTGCGCATGCGGCCGCTGCCGAGCAGCTCGCTGGGGTTCGGAGGGATGCGGCCGGCCGGCAGCACGTAGAGGTTCGTCTTGCCCCACCGCTGCACCACGTCGCCGACGTCGACCCTGCCGAGCAGCACGTCGGTGAGGCCCACAGCGCCCTCGAGGCCGAGGTAGCCGGCGAGCTTCGGGCGGCGCAGGTCGGCATCGACGACCAGGATGTTGCTCGACGTGCTCGCAAGCGCGAGGCCGAGGTTCGCCGTGGTCGTGCTCTTGCCCTCCTGCGCGAGCGAGCTCGTCACGACGAAGCTGCGGCCCTTGCGCGGTGCGCCCTCATCGAGCCCGTCTGCGACGTCGGCCGGGTCGAGGTCGAGCTGCTCGACGTCATCGCCGATGTTCAGGAACTGCAGGTTCGTGCGCAGCGTGCGGAACGCCTCTGCCCGGTTGGAGTACGGGTCGTCGGCCACGATCAGCGGTCGCACCGTCGCCTTCGGATCGAAGGTGATGCCGCCGACGATCGGCGCCGGGCTGATCGCCTCGACATCGTGCTCGGTGCGCACCCGGGTGTCGAGCGTCTCGCGCAGCACCGCGACGGCGACGCCGAGCGCGAGGCCGACGAGCAAGCCGAGCAGGACGTTGAGCTGGATGTTCGGGCTGCTCGGCCGCAGCGGCACCACGGCGTCCTGCACGCGGCTGAGCTTCACCGGCGAGACGTTGTCGTCGGCGTCCGTCGTCTCGAGCTGCTGCACCACCGTGCTCAGGCTCTCGGCCGTCGCGTTGGCGAGGTCGGCCGCCATCTTGGGGTCCTGGTCGGTCGCCTCGATCTGCAGCAGCGTCGTGTTGGTCGGCGCGGTCGCCGAGATCTGCCGCGACAGTGACGCGGGTGTCGCCTTGAGGTGCAGCCCGACGATCACCGGCTGCAGCACCGCCGGCGTGCCGACGAGGCCCGCGTACGTGGTGATGCGGTCTTGCGAGTACGCCTGCCCCTGCACGAGGTCTGAGGCGTTGCCGCCGACCTGGGTGTTGATGAACACCTTGGAGTCGGCGGTGTAGGTCGGCGCCTTGACGGCGGAGAAGAGCGCCGCCACGCCGACACCAACGACCACGCAGGCCAGGATGATGAGCCAGCCTTTGCGCAGCACTCGGATGTAATCGCGTAGTTCCACGTACCTGCCTTTGGTCGGAGGGGCAGTAATGGCGTACCCCGAAAGGGGGCCGTGCGCACCATGGTGCACGGTTCCGTCGCGCGCTGACAAGGGGGTGGCCTAGCGTGGTCGGCATGACGCAGGCCTCCCGACGGTCCTCTCGCGCCCTGGTTCTGGCGGTCGTCGCGCTCGCCATCGCGGTCGCTCTCGCCCTGAGTTTCCCGGCCTGGCGGGGGCAGCTGCCCTACGGCTGGTCGCTCGCCGCGAGCTACCTCGTCACCTGGGGGCCGCTCGTCATCGCGCTCATCGCCGGGTTCGCGTTTTGGTGGCGTTTCCTCAGGTTCCGCGCCGTCGACCTCGTGGTCGGACTGGGTATCGGGCTGGTCGCACGCGCGGTCGGCATCATCGCGCAGTATGCGTCAACGGGCCGGATGCCGAGCGCAGGCGTCATGCTCGGCGGGATCTCCGGCACCTACGTCTTCACAACGGTCATCGCGCCGGTTGTGCTCGCGCCCCTCATCGAGGAGCCGTTCTTCCGCGGTCTTCTGCAGGGGTCGCTCAGCAGAGGCATCCGCCCATGGCCCGCTCTGATCGTCACGTCCGTCGCGTTCGCGCTCGTGCACACGATCGCCGACGGCTGGTCCACGACCCTCATCGTGACGATGCTCGCGTTCGGCCTGCTCGCGGGTTACGCGGTGCTGCGCACGAAGCGCCTCGGCCCGGCGATCATCGGCCACGCGGTCTTCAACGGACTCGCGGCCCTGATCACCTGGCCCTGGTGATCAGAGCGCGCGCAGCAGCGGCGCGAGATCCTCTTCGAACTGCGTGAGGAACCGGCGCTGGTCCTGCCCCGGCGCGTGGAAGACCAGGTGGGTGAATCCGGCGTCGACGTACTGCTTGATCTCGGCGACGGTCTGCTCAGGGTCGCTGCCGACGATCCAGCGCTTGGCGATCTGCTCGATGGGCAGGGCGTCGGCCGCCTTCTCCATCTCGATCGGGTCGGTGATGTCGTGCTTCTGCTGCTTGTCGAGCGACAACGGCGACCAGAACCGCGTGTTCTCGAGCGCCTGCTCGTGGTCACGGTCGTAGCTCAGCTTGATCTCGATCATGTGTTCGACATCGGATGCCTGGCGGCCGCCTGCGGCGGCTCCTTCCTGGACGGCGGGGATCAACTCGTCGGTGTAGAGCCCCATGCCCTTGCCGCTCGTGCAGATGAAGCCGTCGCCGGCGCGGCCGGCGTACTTCGCGACCGTCGGACCGCCGGCGGCGATGTAGACGGGGATGGGCGTCTCCGGCTTGTCGTAGATCGACGCGTCGTGGGTCGAGTAGTAGTCGCCTTCGAAGGTGACCCGCTCGTCCTTCCAGAGCGCACGGATCAGGCGCACCGACTCGCGCAGCCGCGCGAAGCGCTCCTTGAAGTCGGGCCAGCCCTGGTTGCCGGCGCCCTGCCAGCCCGTCGCGACCTCGTTGAGTGCCTCGCCCGTGCCGACGCCGAGAATGATGCGGCCCGGGTACAGCACCCCCAGCGAGCCGAAGGCCTGCGCGACGACCGCCGGGTTGTAGCGGTAGTGCGGGGTCATGACGCTCGTGCCGAGCACGATGTCGTGGGTGCGCTCGCCCGCGGCCGCCAGCCAGGTCAGCGCGAAGGGTGCGTGACCGCCCTCATGCCGCCACGGCTGGAAGTGGTCGGAGATGAACGCACTCTCCATTCCGTGCGCTTCGGCGGCGACGGTGAGTTCGACCAGTTCGCGCGCGCCGAACTGCTCTGCGGATGCCTTGTACCCGAGCTTCAGAGTCATATCGATTCGACTCTACGGCTGGTGAACCGGTTCAGGCATCCGTGTCGGAAATCGTCACGCGAGCAGGGGGCATTTCACCCGCGCCGGTATTAGTGCCGGGACTATTTCCCGCGCTTTGCGGCAGACAGATCTGTCTAGCGCTGAGATTCTGTCATCAGCCGCGCAGCGCCCGAGCCACCCGAACTGCTCGAGTGCAGCACCTGAGTCACCCGAAGACACAGGTGCGCCGTGCGGCGGGACCCGACCCACCCACTCCCGCGACAGGCTCGCGTGCTCTTCAGCGCGCCCTGACGCGGGTTCCGAAAGGAATCAACCCGAAATGAACAAGCTCATCAGGGGCGCCGTCACGGGCGCCGCCGGCATCGCCCTGCTGCTCGGCGGGGCGGGCTCTTTCGCCGCCTGGAACAACTCCGCCACCGTCCTCGCCGGCGGCGGCGCCAAGATCAGCACGGGCACGCTGAGCGTCACGGCCGACCCCACCAAGGGAACGTGGAAGTCGCTCAGCACGGGCACCATCGACCCGGCTACGTACCAGGTCGTCCCCGGCGAGACCATCGAGTACTCGCAGCCCGTCGTGCTCACGGCCGCAGGCGCCGCGATGACCGCGACCCTCGGGTTCACCAATCCGACCCTCTCGAACAAGGGCGTCGCCGACGGGAACTTCACGGCCGTCACGAAGATCGCCTCCACGCTTCCCGCCGGGATCGTCGACAACGGCGACAAGACCTACACGATCACGCCGACGGCCGCGACCGCCGCCGGCACCACGCTGACCGTCGTGCTCGACATCACCTTCAACGCCAACGCGACCGGTGACCAGCTGCAGACGATCAACCTCACCGACACGACCCTCACCGTGTCGGAGACCACCCCGGCTTCCGCGAAGTAATTCCGCGGACAACAGCCCCCACCGGGCGCCGGCCCCTTGGCTGTTCCCCCACCCGGCGTCCACCGTTCCCCCACGGCCGCTCAGGAGGCACGATGGCTGGCAGGCACCGCACGGCACGCGCGTCGAACCCGCGTCGCGCTGTGACGAACCTGCTGATAGCAGTCGCCATCGCTGCCGCCTGGGTGGCCGTCGGCCTTACCGGCACGGGCGGCACCTTCGCCGCCTGGAGTTCGAGCGTCACGCTGCCCGACGCGACGCTGCACACGGGCTCCGCCGGCCTGCGGCTCGACGGGTTCGACCAGCTCGGCGCGACCTTCGCGACCGGCGCGCTCACGGCCGGGCCCGACAAGGTGACGCTCACGAACACCGGCACCGCCACCCTGCGCGGATTCACCGCGTCGACGGCCCTCGCCGGCACCGGCGCCTCGACACTGGCCACCGCGCTGACCGTCACGTTCTGGCCGATCGCGAACGGGACAGCGTGTGGCACCGCGCCGCAGTCGGCGATCACCGGAAAGTGGAGCTCGGTTCCGAACTGGCTCGCGAATCAGGGCCCGCTGGCACCCGGCGCCGTGAGCACGTACTGCGTGACGACGACCTCGACCTCGGCGGCGACGACGAGCTACGCGGGCAAGTCCGTCACGCCGACGGTCACGGTCACGGCCGCGACGCAGATCGGCGGCGGCTGGTCGGCGACCGCCCAGGGCGCGCCGTTCACCTTCTCGACGCCCGCGCCGTGGACCAAGGTGACCAACCCCACCCAGTACGGCATCAGCGCAGGCAACGGCACGGCCATCACCGTCACCTCGCAATCCCAGACCATCGACGGCGACGACTACCTCTGCTTCGACATCGCCGCGTCGGGCGGCTATGGGGGCCGGAACGGCTCCGGCTGGCAGGTGCTGATCAACACCACGAAGTCGCCGTTCCGGGGCGTCGCGGTGGGCGACTGGGTGTGGCCCGCGGGAAGTGCCGCGAGGGCAGGTGTCGACGTGACCTCGTCCGGCTACGGCACCCAGCTTCTGACCGACACGAACTCGCGCTCCAACTCGCGAGAGTTCCAGCTCTGCGTACCCACGGACTGAGTGAGCACACGATGACCCAGTTGAAGGACGTTTTCACTCCGGATGCCTTGGCCGAGGCATCCCCCACAGAAATCCCCTCGGCCCCCGCGCCGCGCGCGCCCCGCGCGAGCCTGCTGCGCGCCATCGGCACCGGGCTCAGCGCCGGCCTGCTCGCGCTCATCATCTGCCTCGCCCTCGCGGTGATCGTCGTGCCCCGCCTCACGGGCTCGACCACGCTGACGGTGCTCACCGGGTCGATGGAGCCGAAGCTGCCACCGGGGACGCTGCTGGTGGTGAAACCCGAGCCGATCGACCGGATCCACGTCGGCGATGTCGTCACTTACGAGCCGAACCCGAACGACGCGACGACGGTGATCTCGCACCGTGTCACCGCGATCCGGGTCGGGACTGACGGCAGCCGCGTCTTCACCGTGAAGGGCGACGCGAACAACACCGCGGACGCGCCCGTGCAGTCGAAGCAGGTCGTCGCGGTGCTCTGGTACTCGGTGCCGCTGCTCGGCTGGGTGAACACCTGGGTCGGCGGCATCGGAAGCGGGTGGCTCATTCCCGCCGCGGCCGCACTGCTGCTCAGCTACGCCGCGTGGAACCTCATCGCCGGCGCCCGCGAGCAGGCGCGCCGCCGCCGCGGCCACGGGCGGGGACGCCGGCGCGCGGCATCCGCCTGACGCCGCTCGTTCACTTGCGCCACCAGCTTCCGCTGTGCGCTACGCGGATCCGAGTGGCGCACAGCGGATCGTGGTGGCGCAACCCGCGCGGGCAGTGCCGCTAGATCAGACCGCGGTCGCGCGCGAGCGCGATGGCGCTGTCGCGCCCGTCGACCGCGAGTTTCTTGTAGATCGCGTGATTGTGCACCTTGAGGGTGTTGACCGAGACGTGCAGCCGCGCGGCCACCTCCGCCAGCGCACCGCCGCGAGCGAGCTCGCGCAGCACGCTCAGCTCACGCGGCGAGAGCTTCACCGCCTCGCGCCGCGGCGGTGCGAACACGAGCGGGGTGCGCGCGAGCGTGTCGAGCTGCGGGTCGTCGAGCCGCTCTCCGGCGAGCGTGAGCAGTTGCGCGAAGTCCGCGTGCGGGATGACCACGAGCGAGGCGAGCAGCTTCTTCTCGAGGGCGAGGCCGCAGGCATCCGTGAATGCCGAGATGGCAGCCGTGCTGTCCCGCGCCTGCAGCGCGATCGTCGCCTTCACGAGCAACGCGGGCACGAGCTGGCGCGGGCACTGGCCGTACCGGCTGATGACCTCATCGGCGTCGCGCTCGGCCTCGGCCTTCGCGCCGATCGCGAGCTGAACCGCCGAGCGCAGACCCAGAACGTAGGGCAGCGCTCGATCGGTGCCGAGTTGCGCGAGCAGCTCGAGCGAGCGGTCCGGGCGGTCGGCATAGAGGTGCACGAGCGCCTCGACGTAGCCGAGCATGAGCGAGTTCTCACTGGGCTCGGCAAGCAGCGAGAGGTCGGTGGTCGAGGCGTGCTGCAGCTCGGCGAGCAGCAGCGTCGTGCTCGAGCGGCCGGCAGAGAGGCGGAACAGCGCCGACTGCGCCATCGTCGTGAGCCGGTGCTCGTCGATCGAGCCGCCGCCGCTGCGGGCGGTGAGCTGCTCGAGGGCGGCGTCGGGGTGCATCCGGTCGGCGGTGCGCACGGCGGCGGCCAGCAGATCGGTGCGCCGCCACGCGCCGGACGAGCGGCTCGAGGCGGCGAGCGTTCGGGCCTTCTCGATCCAGTCATCGGCAGTGAGTCCTCGACCGGCGATGGAGTGGATCCAGGCGAGCTCGCCTGCGGCATCCGTCGCCACCCGCATGTTCTCGAATGCGATGCCGAGGTCGTACGCCCGCTCGAGGCTCGTGAGCGCCTCGCGCTCGAGCGCCGCGAACTCGAACGAGAGCCCCCACTGCAGATACCCGTCGGCGAGGCGGTGCTGAATCGCCTCACGCTCGGATTCCCTCGCCTCGTTGAGGCGATCCAGGGCGCCGCGTGCGATCTGCACCGCCTCGCTGAAGCGCCCGGCGGTGCGCGCGGCGATGCTGCGGGTGGTCAGGGTGAGCAGCGTGTCGGCGAGGCCACGAGGCGGGTGCGGCAGCGCCGACTCGACGTAGGCGCTCGGGCGCAGCGACGACTCGATCATCAGGAAGCCGAGGTAGCGGCGGATGCGATCCCACGCCGGCCGCTCGGCGAGCTCGGCCGCCGACAGCTGATCGGCGACCGCGCGCAACGCTGCGACGTTGTGGCTGATCAGCACGGGCCAGTTCGCCTCGGCGAGCTCGACCGCGTCGTCGTGGCGCCGTTCCGACAGCGCGAGATAGATCAGGGATGCGACCCGATCGTGCTCTTCGCGTTGCGACACCTCGACCCCTCGACCTCAGCGAGCGAGCTCAGCGGGTGATCTCTTCGACGCCCTTGTAGCGCTCCCCGCCGACCAGTTCCACCCACCGGGAGTAGTCGTGGTCACGGCCGATCGGGCACGCGCACGACACTTCGATGCGCTGGCCGTCTCGGCCGAGGTACACCTCCACATGGGATTTGAACGGCATGGGACTCCTCGGGCTTCGTGAGCGAATGCGGCGCGGGTGGACCGCCCGGTCTATTCAGCCGGAAGAGTGGGAAGGGGTCAATACTGAAAATGCGCCCAGTTCAGGGGTTTTGCCGCGTGTCGCGCGGCCCCGTTGTGGGGCTGGTCTGCCGCGCGACAGTGCGATCGTCTAGCTTCGTGGCACCGCGCGGCGGCCTGGTCACATGAAGTCGGCGTCGGGCGCGTCGGCGTAGGCCGGCGCCGCGCCGCCGGGCCAGTGGCGGCGGCCGTTGTTGAGCGTGCCGTGCGATTCCTGCAGATAGCAGAGACCGCAGAGGGATTCATAGGTGACGGATGCCTGAGCCTGCGCGCCTTCGTCGATGGCCACCTGCGCCCCATCGAAGACGTACTCGCCGCCCACGACGCGGGCGTTGAAGATGGCCTTCCGGCCGCAGCGGCAGATGGTCTTGAGCTCTTCGATCGAGTGCGCGATCTCGAGCAGGCGGCGGCTACCGGGGAAGGCCACCGTCTGGAAGTCGGTGCGGATGCCGTAGGCGAGCACCGGAACGTCTTCGAGCAGAGCGATGCGCAGCAGGTCGTCGATCTGAGCCTCGGTGAAGAACTGCGCCTCGTCGATGAGGAGCGCGCTCACGTCGTGCCCGCTCGTGTTGAGCGAACGGCTGCGGTGCTGCTGGAACCGCAGGTAGATGTCGTCGGTCTCGTCGACGGTGAAGTCGACCGCGCGCGTGAGCCCGAGGCGGCTGACGATCTGGTCATCGCCCTTGGTGTCGAGAGCGGGCTTCGCGATCAGGACGGTGTGGCCGCGCTCCTCGTAGTTGAACGCCGCCTGGAGCAGCGCGGTGCTCTTGCCGCTGTTCATCGCCCCGTAGCGGAAATACAGTTTGGCCATTTCTTCATCGTATGGGCGGGGCGCGCCTGGGCGTCTGCCGCGAGGCGGTGCGGCGCGCCTCATCGCGACGTATCGTGCGGACATGGGCGTGCGCTCATCGCCTCGGCATCGCGCCGAGGGGTTCCATAACGGGGTTTTCCGCACCGAGAAGGCCGTTTCGGCCCCCCTCGGCGGGGGTCAGTTGCGGCTCGGCGGGGGTGCGCTGCGCGTCGGCCGCGGGGCGCTGCGTCTCGGCGCGGCAGCACTCGTCGCGGGCACCGCCATTGCGGTGGCGTCGGTGACGGGGGTCGCGTTCGCCGACGTGCTCGCGCACGGCGGCGGTGACGAGAACGGCACGAACGCGCTCGTCGTTCCCGGTGGCTTCGCCCCCGGCGATCCCGCCCACGCGCCGACCGCGACGGGCCTCGCCGTCGCACGACTCGCACTGGCACAGCTCGGGCAGGACCTCGACGGCCCGAACTCGGTCGACGGCCGCGACTTCGGCGCCAGCAGTTCGCTGCCGGGCGCATGGTGCGCCGCGTTCGCCTCGTGGGTGTGGGCCGAAGAGGGTCTCGACACCGCGGGCCTGAACGGCTGGGCGGGCAGCTTCCTGAGCTATGGGATCGCGCACGGCACCTATCGCACGACCGAGCCGCGCGTGGGGGACGCGGCGCTGTTCGCTCTCAACTCCGCGGCCGCGGCATCCGCTGCAGAGGGAAGGCTCGGCAACACGCACCGCATCTCGCACGTGGGGATCGTCGTGGCCGTCTCCGACACGACGGTGACGGTGGTCAACGGCGACTGGGGCGACGGGGCCGGTGGCACGAGGCGCGTGCGGCTGTCGGCGTTCCCGCTGGCGCGATCGGATGCCGGCGACTTCGCGCCCGAGATGAGGCAGTACCTCGCCGGTTACGTGGCGGCCGCGGCAACCGCACCGGCGTCACGGTAGGGCGGCACCGCGGCAGAGGAAAACCGGGCAGACTGTGCTCATGCCCGCTAACCCCATCGGTCGAGCCCTGCGCGGCCGCCGCGCCGGTCAACACACTCTGGTCTGGGCGCGGCCCGAGCTGAGCGCCCCGGAGGGCTTCGCCCTCACGAGCCCGGCGTTCGAGCACAATGGAGCGATCCCCGAAGAGTTCCGCGGCAAGGTGTTCGGGCCGAACGTGTCGCCGGCGATCGAATGGACCGAGCCGCCCGCCGACACCATCGAGCTCGTCTTGATCGTGCAGGACCCCGACGTGCCGTTCGGCAAAGCGGCGACGCACGCATTGGCCGTCGGCATCGACCCCGCTCTCGGCGGCATTCCCGAGAACGGCCTCGCGAACCCTAGCCCCGTGAAGGGCCTCGTGTTCGGCAAGGGCGCCTTCGGCAAGCTCGGCTGGATGGGACCGATGCCGCCGCGCTCGCACGGCCCGCACGCCTATGTCTTCCAGCTGTTCGCGCTCGACCGCCCCCTCTCGCTCGCCGAGGGCTTCGCGCTCGAGGACGCGCTGCACGCCATGGACGGCCACGTCATCGCCCGCGCCCGCCTCGACGGCATCTACGAGAGCGTGTAGCGCCGACGCTCGCGGTCGTTGATGGCCGCTGCGAACCGTCGCTCCTCGAAACGATCGCCACCACCGGCCTGCGTCAGAACAGCGTCGGCTCGGGAGTGACGCTCGCAGCATCCGTCTCTTCGAAGAAGACGAGGGGCGTGCGCCGCTCGCCGTCTGCATCGATGCTGCTCGCGCGCCCTCGACGCGGTCTGCCGGCGCGCGGCAGTTGCGTTGTGGAGCCGTCGATCGCGTCGCTCGCAGCGAGCGCCGACGACTCGATGCCGCCGGTCACCAGATCCTCGCGACCGCGCACGAGGCCGTGCTTCGCGATCAGCGGCTTGATGCGGCGCGCGAGCCACTGGCGGTACTCCTTCGGCGCATAGGTGCGCCCCTCGGGGTAGAGCTCGGCATACTTCCCCATCAGCTCGGGGTGCTCGCGCTCGAGCCAGAAGCGGAACCACTCCTTCACACCGGGCTTCAGATGCAGCGCGGTGTAGAGCACGCTCGTGGCACCCGAGGCCTTCACCTGGCTCAGCGCGTGGTCGAGGTGCTCGGTCGTGTCGGTCAGGAACGGCAGGATCGGCATCATGAACACGCTGCAGTCGAGCCCCGCGTTGCGCACGGCCGTCACCGTCGCGAGCCGCTCCTTCGCGCGCGGCGTTCCCGGTTCGACCGACTGCTGCAGCTCGTCGTCGTAGATCGCGATCGACATCGCGACGTCGACCGGAACGTGCTCCGACGCCTCTTTCAGTAACGGCAGGTCGCGACGCAGCAGCGTGCCCTTGGTCAGGATCGAGAACGGCGTGCGCGCCTCGGTCAGCGCCCTGATGATGTCGGGCATCAGCTTGTAGCGCCCTTCCGCGCGCTGATACGGATCGGTGTTGGTTCCCAGCGCGACCGGATGCCTGTTCGCCTGCCATTTGGGCCGGGCGAGCTCCCGCCGCAGCACCTCGGCGACGTTCACCTTCACGATGATCTGCGAGTCGAAGTCGCGCCCCACGTTGAGCTCGAGGTACTTATGCGTCGGCCGAGCGAAGCAATAAAAGCAGGCATGGCTGCAGCCCCTGTAGGGGTTGATCGTCCACGCGTAGGGCATCACCTTCGAGCCGCCCGGCACCTGGTTGAGAGCGGACTTCGCCAGGATCTCGTGGAAGACGATTCCGTCGAATTCGGGCGTGCGCACCGTGCGCACCAGGTTGTTCAGCTTCGCAAGCCCGGGTAGCGCGTCATCGGACTCGACCCCGAGCTCTTGATTCTCCCACCGCATCCATCCATTAGAACACCGATTCGACATCAGCGGCGCTCATTTTCGAACGTGTGTATAACTCGCGGAAACCGAACTGACGCGCGCCGGGACTCTCCGGGCGGGGCCTCAGTCAGCCGAGCTCGGACCCCACGGAGCGCCGCCGAGCAGCTGCAGCGGGCCGGCCAGCGAGCCGCCGTCGACCGGCAGCGTGACTCCTGTGATCCACGACGCGTCGGACGACGCGAGAAACGCGATCGCCGCCGCGATGTCGGCCGGCTCGCCGACGCGACCAAGGGGGTAAAGACCGCGAAGCCTGTCGGCGCCGCCGTCCTGGCCATCCCACACGCGCGTGCGGACAGTGCCAGGCGCGACGACGTTGATGCGCACCCCCTGCGGCCCGAGCTCGACCGCGAGGTTCCGCGCCAGCAGCGACAGTCCCGCCTTCGCGCTCGAATAAGCCGGCTCTCCGTACGCCGCCACGCCGTTCACCGAGCTCACCAGCACGACCGCCCCGCGGCTCGCGATCAGCGCCTCACGGCACGCGCGCACGATGCGCATCGGCCCGTGCAGGTTGAGATCGACGGTGGAGAGCCAGTGCTCCTCGTCGAGCCCATCGCGCGCAGGCAGGTCGCCGCCGGCGACCTGCGCCAGCACGTCGACGCGGCCGAAGCTCTCGAGCACGGCACCGACGGCGTGATCGACGGATGCCGCATCGAGCAGATCGCAGGCGAAAACGGCGGCGCGCGAAGCATCCGCTCGCTCTGAAATCCACTCTTCTGCAGCGGCGGGCTCGCAATCGAGAACGGCGACCGCGGCGCCCTCGTCGAGCAGGCGCTCTGCGGTCGCGCGCCCGATGCCGTTGGCTCCGCCAGAGACGATGGCGACCTTGTCGGTGAACCTCATGTGGTCACCGTAGTAAGGAACGGGTCTCGATACGCACGGCTTCGCGCGGGCTACTCGACCACCGTGTTCCGGGCTAGTGCAGGAGGCCGAGCACCTTCGCGGTGCGCTCCATCGTGGCCCGCGCGAGCTCGGGGTCGTTGTCGAGACTCTCGCCCAGCGTCGGAATCAGGTCCTTGAGCTTCGGCTGCCACTCCCCCGCGAACTCCGTCGGGAAGCACGTCTTCAGCACGTCGAGCATGATCGACACGGCGGTCGAGGCGCCCGGCGAGGCGCCGAGCAGACCGACGATCGTGCCGTCCTTGTGAGCGATGACCTCGGTGCCGAACTGCAGGACGCCGCCCTTCTTGGCATCCTTCTTGATCACCTGCGCGCGCTGGCCCGCAGTGATCAGCTCCCAATCGTCGGGCTTGGCGCTCGGCATGAACTTGCGCAGTTCGGCGAACTTGCCCTTCTTCGTCAGCAGCAACTGGCTGATCAGGTATTTGAGCAGCACGAGGTTGTCGAGCGCGACTCGCAGGTACGGTCCGATGTTCGACAGGCGGATGCCGGCGGGCAGGTCGAGCACGCTGCCGTACTTGAGGAACTTCGGGTCGGCGCCCGCGTAAGGACCGAAGAGCAGCGACGCCTGGCCGTCGACGACGCGCTTGTCGAGGTGCGGCACGCTCATCGGCGGGGCGCCGGCCTCTGCCTGCGCGTACACCTTCACCGCGTGCTGACCGACGACGTCGGGGTTGGTCGTCTTGTAGAACTGGCCCGAGATCGGGAAGGTGCCGTAGCCCTTCGCCTCGGGAATGCCCGCGCCCTGCAGCACCTTGAGCGCCCAGCCGCCCGCGCCGACGAAGACGAACTTTGCGTCGATCGTGCTGGTGCGCTGCTCGACGAGCTGGCGCACCTTGAGGCGCCACGTGCCGTCGGAGCGCTTCTTGATGCCGCGCACCTCGGAGTTGAGCTTGAGCTCGGCGCCGGATGCGGTGAGGTTGTCGATGAGCTTCTTGGTCAGCGCGCCGAAGTTCACGTCGGTGCCCGCGATCGAGCGCGTCGCCGCGAACTTCTCGCCCTTGCTGCGCCCACGCATCAGCAGCGGCGCCCACTTCATGACCTCGGCGCGATCCTCGCTGTACTCGAGCTCTTCGAAGAGCACGTGCTTCTTGAGCGTCTCGTGCCGCGTGCGCAGATATTCGATGTCGCCGGGCTTGCGCACGAACGTCATGTGCGGAGCAGGATTGATGAAATCGGATGCCTGCCCGAGCGTTCCCTCTTCCACGAGCTTCGCCCAGAACTGGCGGCTCTGCTGGAACTGCTCGTTGATCTGCAGCGCCTTGCCCGGGTCAGCCGGGTTCGGCATGTAGTTGAGCTCGCACAGCGCGCTGTGGCCGGTGCCCGCGTTGTTCCACGGGTTCGAGCTCTCTTCGGCGACCGCCCCAAGGCGCTCGACGATGACAACCGACCAGTCTGGCCTCACCCGCTTCAGGAAGGTTCCGAGAGTGGCGGACATGATGCCGCCACCGATCAAGACCACGTCAACGGGGGCTGTGTCGCTCACCCGTTCATCCTATCTGTCTCGAGATCGAGAGACTTTGAGGCCAGCTCAGGCCCCCGATCGTTGAGGAGCTCGCGGAGCTTGCGGAGCGCGCGTCTCGAAACGCTCAGGCTGCGACCGCGCGCTTGGCCGCCACCAGCTCGGCGATCTGCACCGCGTTGAGCGCAGCGCCCTTGCGCAGGTTGTCGTTCGAGACGAAGAACGCGAGGCCGCGACCGGCGGGCGCACCCTCGTCGGCGCGGATGCGGCCGACGAACGACGGGTCCTGACCGGCGGCCTGAAGCGGCGTCGGGATGTCGGTGAGCACCACTCCCGCAGCATCCGCCAGCAACTCGGTCGCGCGCTGGGGCGTGAGCTCGCGCTCGAACTCGGCGTTCACGGAAAGCGAGTGGCCGGTGAACACCGGCACGCGCACGCAGGTGCCCGACACGAGCAGCTCGGGCAACTCGAGGATCTTGCGGCTCTCGTTGCGCAGCTTCTTCTCTTCGTCGGTCTCGTTCAGTCCGTCGTCGACGAGGTTGCCGGCGAACGGGATCACGTCGAACGCGATGGGGCGCTTGTAGACGCCCGGCTCGGGCAACGTGACGGCGCCGCCGTCGTGGACAAGCTCGAGAAGGTGATCGGATGCCACGGCCACGCGCGCCTGGTCGGCGAGCTCCTCTGCGCCCTTGAGCCCCGAACCGGAGACGGCCTGGTAGGTCGAGACGATGAGGCGGCGCAGGCCGGCCTCGCGGTCGAGCACCTTGAGCACGGGCATGATCGCCATGGTCGTGCAGTTCGGGTTCGCGATGATGCCCTTCGCGGCCTCGTCGATCGCGTGCGGGTTCACCTCAGACACCACGAGCGGCACCTCGGGGTCCATGCGCCACGCGCTCGAGTTGTCGATGACGACGGCGCCGGCCGCGGCGAAGCGCGGGGCCGCGGCGCGCGACCCGGTGGCGCCGGCCGAGAACAGCGCGATGTCGATGCCGCTCGGGTCGGCCGTCTCGACGTCTTCGACGACGATCTGCTCGCCCTTGAACTCGATGGTCGAGCCGGCAGAGCGCGCGGTCGCGAAGAAGCGGATGCTCGCGATCGGGAACTCGCGCTCGGCGAGCAGCTTGCGCATGACGGCGCCGACCTGACCGGTGGCGCCGACGACGGCGACGTGGAATCCGTTGCTCATGGGTTTCTCAATCTCTGAGGTGGCCTGATTGTTTCCATTCGGCGCTTCTGCGCCCGGTGCAGCGGCCGCACCTGCGCCGAACGGGCACAGCGCGCGGCCGTGCGGACGCAGTTAGCGGCCGGTGCCGGCGTAGACGACCGCGGCGTCCGAGCCGTCGAGGCCGAAGGCGGTGTGCACGACGCGGGCCGCCTCGGCCAGCACGTCGGCGCGGGTGACGACCGAGATGCGGATCTCAGAGGTCGAGATCATTCCGATGTTGATGCCGGCGTCGGCCAGGCAGCGGAACAGTCGGGCGGAGACACCGGTGTTGGTGCGCATTCCCGCACCGACCAGCGCGAGCTTGCCGATCTGGTCGTCGTACTGCAGCGACTGGAATCCGATCACGCTCTGCTCGGCGCGCAGCGCCTGCAGCACCTTCTGGCCGTCGGCCTTGGGCAGCGTGAACGAGATGTCCGTCAGCCCGGTGGCCGCGGCCGACACGTTCTGCACGATCATGTCGACGTTCGCGCTCGCCTTCGCCACCGTGTCGAAGATGGCCGCGGCCTTGCCGAGCGTGTCGGGCACGCCGACGACGGTGATCTTGGCCTCGGAAAGGTCGGTGGCGACACCGGAGATGATGGGCTCTTCCACTGTTCCGTTCTCCTGCATTTCGCGCTGGAAGCGCTCGGCGGTCTCTTCTGCCGTCTCGTTGACGACCAGGGTGCCCTCGCTGTTGTTGAACGAGGAGCGCACGTGCAGCGTCACGCCATGACGCCGCGCGTACTCGACGGCGCGGATGTGCAGCACCTTCGCACCGGCGGCCGCGAGCTCGAGCATCTCTTCGCTCGAGATCGTGTCGATCTTCTTCGCCAGAGGCACGATGCGCGGGTCTGAGGTGAAGATGCCGTCGACGTCGGTGTAGATCTCGCAGACCGTCGCCCCGAGGGCCGCCGCCAGCGCCACCGCCGTGGTGTCGCTGCCGCCGCGGCCGAGCGTCGTGGTGTCGCCGGTCTCGGTGTTGAAGCCCTGGAAGCCGGCGACGATCGCGATCGCGCCCTCGTCGAGAGCCTCGCGGATGCGGCTCGGCGTCACGTCGACGATGCGCGCCGCGCCGAAGCGGTTGTCGGTGATCATGCCGGCCTGGTAGCCGGTGAAGCTGCGGGCGTCGTAGCCCATCGTGCCGATCGCCATCGCGAGCAGTGCCATCGAGATGCGCTCACCGCTCGTGAGCAGGATGTCGAGCTCGCGCGGCTCGGGCAGCGGAGTGACCTCGTGCGCCAGATCGAGCAGCTCGTCGGTCGTGTCACCCATCGCGCTGACCGCCACGACGACCTCGTTGCCGGCCTTGCGCGTCTCGACGATGCGCTTGGCGACGCGCTTGATGCTCTCTGCGTCGGCGACAGAGCTGCCGCCGTACTTCTGCACGATCAGCGCCACGGGCTCTCCTATAGGGCTTGCGAGCGGGCTCGGGTGTTGAGGGATTCCGACTATTCTACGGCCCGTTTCGGGGGTGTTTCGCCGGGGCGGCGCGCCCATCGGAGCGCCTCGTTTCCCCACGCCGATTCGGGGTTACCGTCAGGCCATGAGCGCATCACGCGTGGTGGTTCTGGGCTCCGGCGTGGCCGGGGCGGCGACGGCGTTCGGGCTGGCCCGGCGAGGCGCGCAGGTGGTCGTCGTCGACGCGGGATTCGAAGGGCGGGCGACGGATGCCGGCGCAGGCATCATCCAGCCGTGGTCGGTGGCCCGTGAGGGCGACTTCTATGACCTCTACGCCGACAGCGCCGCCTTCTACCCGCCGTTCGTCTCGGCGCTGGTCGGGCACGGCTCCCCCGACATCGGCTTCCGGCGGGTCGGCTCGCTCGTCGTGTCCGCGGACGCGGCGGAACTGGACGCCGTCGAAGAGCGGCTCGCCGCGCGGGCGCCCGCCGCCCCCGCGATGGGCGAGGTGCGCCGACTCGGCCCGGGCGAGGCACTCGAGCGCTTCCCGCTGCTCGACCCGGGCGTCTCGGCGATCTCGATCGAGGGCGGCGGCCGCGTCGACGGCCGCCTGCTGCGCGAGGGCTTGCTCGCCGCCGTGCGCAAGCTGGACGGCATGGTGGTGACGGACGCCGCGACCCTCGAGCCCGTCGATGACGGGTTCCGCGTCGTGGTCGGCGTCGGCGAGGCGCTGGCCGCCGATGCCGTCGTCGTGGCGTGCGGCGCCTGGACGAATGACGTGCTCGCGCCCCTGGGATTCTCCGTTCCGGTCGAGCCGCAGAAGGGGCAGATCCTGCACCTGCGGGTTTCCGCCGACACGTCTTCGTGGCCGGTCATCCATCGACTGGGGTCCTCGCACTATCTGCTCGCGTTCGACGAAGGGCGCATCGTGGCCGGTGCCACGCGCGAGTTCGGCAGCGGATTCGACACCCGCGTGACCGCCTTCGGCGTCGAAGAGCTGCTGCGCAACGCGCTCGTCGTCGCCCCGGGGCTCGCGAACGCCGAGGTCATCGAGACCCGCGTCGGGTTGCGCCCCCTGCCGCTGTCGAACGACCAGCTGCCCGTCGTGCACCGGCTGGACATCGGCGGGTCGGTGCCGCTCTGGGTGAACGCCGGCTTCGGCGCCGCGGGGCTCACCATGGGCCCTCTGGTCGGCGACCGTCTCGCCGCCGAGATCGTCGGCGCCATTTAGCGGCGCGCCCGCCCCGCTGGTCGACTCGGCGAAGCCGAATCGAGAGCAGACCGTGACCAGGACGCCTGGTACGGCGCGCCGCAGCGCGGAATGCTCGCCGCATGGGATGGACGCATCACCCCGAGTCCAGATCGCCCAAGTCGGGGCGTCTTGTACGAATCGCGGGGCCCCTGATCGCCCTAGTCGTGGCAGCCGGAGCCTTCACCGCGTTCGCGGCTCTCAACGCGACCGCGTCGCGCGGCACCGATCACGCAGACGAGTGGGGCTGCGGTGTCGCACGGCCGACGGTCTCGCCCTCGCCGGTCACTCGCGGACAGGCGATCACGGTCACGGCGGGGTCGGCGCATTGCGCGAAGTCACTGCCCGCCGGAACGACGTTCGACGTGAGCGTCAGCCCGAGTGACGGCTCCGACGCGCGCGAGTCAGAGCAGGCATCCGTTCATCACGATGGGTCGTTCACGGTGACGCTGACGATCCCGGGTGACTTTCCGATCGGCGAGGCCGTGGTGTGGGTCGACGACACCGCCTACGTCCCCTGCCACGACACCGGTGCAGGCACACTGGACGGCATGGCTCTGGTGTCGTGCGCCGCGTCCGAAACCGAGTTCGAGGTCGCGGGCTGAAGTCGTCGCCAGATATTGCGGTCTCGCGGCCGCAGATGCCGCGCCAAGTGGCGACGACTTGAGCGGGCCTAGCCGGCGACGACGCGGCGGCCCTCGAAGGCACGGCCGAGGGTGACCTCGTCGGCGTACTCGAGGTCGCCGCCGACCGGAAGGCCGGAAGCCAGGCGGCTGACGCGGATCTCGAGCGTCTTCAGCAGCCGGCTCAGGTAGGTCGCCGTCGCCTCGCCCTCGAGGTTGGGGTCGGTCGCGATGATGACCTCTTCGACGGTGCCATCGGCGAGGCGCTGCATGAGCTGGCGGATGCGCAGATCGTCAGGCCCGATGCCGTCGATCGGGCTGATGGCGCCGCCGAGCACGTGGTAGAGACCGCGGAACTCGCGGGTGCGCTCGATGGCGACGACGTCTTTCGCCTCTTCGACCACGCAGATCAGCGCCTGGTTGCGGCGCGGGTCACGGCAGATCGAGCACAGCTCTTGCTCCGAGACGTTGCCGCACTGCTCGCAGAACCGCACCTTGTCGCGCACCGCGAGCAGCGTCTCGGCGAGCTTGGTGACGTCGAACGACTCGGTCTGCAGGATGTGGAACGCGATGCGCTGCGCCGACTTCGGCCCGATGCCGGGCAGTCGGCCGAGCTCATCGATCAGGTCCTGGACGATCCCCTCGTACATCAGCGGCCCCCGTTGTTGTCAGGCAGCTGCTGCTCTTCGATGAACCTCGCGTTCAGGATCTCGCGCACGACCGCCTCGCCGTAGCGCTGCGGCGCCGGTGCGGCCGAGAAGCTCGGCCCCTTCCGCGCTGCGGTGGGCGCGCCAGGCGCCCCCGGCGCGGTTGGAGCGGGAGCCTCCGTCGGTCGAGTGGGTCGCTCAGCGACCGTATCGAGATGGCCTTCTGCGCGAGGCGCTGCCGGCTCGGCGAGGTCGCTTCGAGACGCGCGCTCTGCAGGGTTCGGGGCTTCCGTGGCGATCACGTTGACGGCGACGGGCCCGGCGTCCGGGTCTTCTTCGAAGCTCGGCGCGTCGTCGTCAGACGGCGCGACCGTCGACCAGCCCTCGTCGTCCACCGCGGATGCAGGGGCGGCGGATGCTTCGGCGTGCACCTCTTCCTTTGGAAGCGGAGGCACTGCCTGCAGCCGCGGCCGCTCCTGAGGAGCAGGCGCTTCGGAGGGCTGCGGCGCCGCGGCCGCTCCCCCGCCGCCGCCCGGAATGGCAACGGTGGCCCATGAGGTGACCGGCCCGGAATCCTGCGGGGGGTTCGGGACCGCGCTGAGGCGCGGCGCCTCGTTCCGCGGCGCAGCCGGTGCGCTGGGCGCGGTCTCGAGACGCGGCTCCACGCGCTCGGGCGTCGGCGACGCGGACGGCGTCGAAGGCGCGGGAGACCCGGAAACCCCCGCGGAAGGCCCACCCGACGCACTCGGCGCGGTCACCCCGAAGCCCTCGGCCTTGAGGCTCTGCGCGAAGTCGGTCGCGGTCTTCGCGACGAACTTGACCCGCACGCCGAGCACCTTCTGGATCGCCTCGCGCAGCACATCGCTCACGTTCTGCGTCGCGCCGGGCTGCGGCCGGAAGCTCGCGATGTCGTTCTCGCTCGGGAAGGTCAGCGTCAGCACGTCGTTCTCGTACTTGCGCACCGTCGCCGTCACGACGACCAGCCACGCGTTCATCTTCACGGCCTTCACCGCGTCGAGGATCTGCGGCCACGCGTCTTTCACGAGTTGCAGTGTCACGGGCCCGACAGGTGCGGTCTGCGCAGCCGAAGATGCGGGCGCCGGGGATGCCGCAGCCTGCGGCACCTCGCCTGGCCGACCGGCTCCCTCTGCGCGCTTCGACTGCTCGGGCGCCGGCGCGGCCGCCGCGGGAGCCGCCGCAGGCTCGTCTTCGACGCCGGTGACGCCGGGGGTCGCCCAGCCGCCTGGGGCGGGCGCCGCGCCCGCGGCCGGGCGTACGGGAGCGGCCGGCGTGGGGGTTTCCTTCGCGGGGAGATCGTTTCGAGACGCGGGCTCCGCAGGCTCCGCGCGCTCCTCAACGATCGGAGCCGTCGCAGGCGCGGAAGGAGCCGCGGGCGCAGCGGGCTGAGCCTCGCGAGGCGCCGCCGGCGCAGCATCCGTCACGCCAACGCGACGCTCCAACCGCTCGACGCGCGCCAGCGAACCGGCCTCGTCGGCGGACGGCACCAGGGCGCGCGCGATCATCAGCTCGAGGTGCAAGCGGGGCGAGGTCGCACCGGACATCTCGGTCAGCGCGGCGTTCACGATGTCGGCGATGCGCGACAGCTCGGCGGCCCCGAACGCGCGCGCCTCGGTGCCCATGCGCTCGAGCTCGTCGGCGGGGGTGCCGCGCAGCACGGCCGCCGCCTTGTCAGGGCCGGCCGCGGCGATGATGATCAGGTCGCGCAGGCGCTCGAGCAGGTCCTCGACGAAGCGGCGAGGGTCCTGCCCGGTCTGGATCACCCGGTCGATCGCGGCGAATGCCGTTGCCGAGTCGCGCGCCGCCAGCGCCTCGACGACCTCGTCGAGCAGCGCGGAGTGCGTGTAGCCGAGCAGGGCGACCGCCCGCTCGTAGCCGATCTCGTCGCCCTCGGACCCCGCGATCAGCTGGTCGAGCAGCGAAAGCGTGTCACGCGGTGAGCCGCCACCGGCGCGCACGACGAGCGGCAGCACGCCTGGGGCCACTTTCATGCCCTCTTCGTCGGTCAGCTTCTGGACGTAGTCAAGCATCATCGCCGGCGGCACCAGCCGGAACGGATAGTGGTGCGTGCGCGAGCGGATCGTGCCGATGACCTTCTCGGGCTCGGTCGTCGCGAAGATGAACTTCACATGCTCCGGCGGCTCTTCCACGATCTTGAGCAGCGCGTTGAACCCCGCCGAGGTCACCATGTGCGCCTCGTCGAGGATGAAGATCTTGTAGCGGTCGCGCGCCGGCGCGAACACCGCGCGCTCGCGGATGTCACGCGCGTCGTCGACGCCGTTGTGGCTCGCAGCGTCGATCTCGACGACGTCGAGCGAGCCCTGGCCGCCGCGGCCCAGCTCGATGCAGCTCGGGCACTTTCCGCACGGGGTGTCGGTCGGCCCCTCTGCGCAGTTCAGGCAGCGCGCCAGGATGCGCGCGCTCGTCGTCTTGCCGCAGCCGCGCGGGCCCGAGAACAGATAGGCGTGGTTCACGCGGTTCGTGCGAAGCGCCGTCATCAGCGGCTCGGTCACCTGCGACTGGCCGATCATCTCGGCAAAGGTCTCAGGCCGGTAGCGGCGATAGAGGGCGGTAACCACGCCCCAATCGTAACCGTGGGGTCTGACATCACGCCGGGCCCAGAGCAGGGGTGTGGACAGTGATGCGAGATCGGATGCCTGACCCTGAGCTACCCCTCCCGACGGCGGCGCCCCAGCAGCACCCCGACGCCCGCCAGGGCCGCGCCGATGGCGAGGACGAGCCCGCCCAGCCACAGGTTCTGGCCGGTCGTCGCCAGCGCCGCCGGACCTTCGCCGACCCCAGCCGCCTCGACGTAGGTGAAGGTCGGGTCCGCCGTGCCGCACGGCCCCGTCAGCACGATGTCGACGGTGCCGGCCGCGTGCGGCGGCGAGACGGAGATGATCTCGGTGTCGCTCACCACGGTGAACGATGCGGCGGGGGTATCTCCGTACATCAGCGACTGGGTCCCGGTGAACCCGGAGCCGGTGATCTTGCTCGTCGTCCCGCCCGAGGTCGGGCCGAGGTCGGGGTCGATCGCCAGCATGGTCGGGGCCGCGGTGCAGACATCCGCCACGACATACTCGAAGCTCATCGGATCGCTGGTGCCGCCCGCGGTCGTGACCACGACGTCGACCGTTCCCGCCGCGTGCGCCGGCATCGTGATCGACAGCGTGCCATCGGGGTTCAGGGTGAAGGCGACGCTTCGGCCGTCCACCGTCACGTCGGTCGCGTTCTGGAGTCCTGTGCCCGAAACGGTGACGGGCGTGCCGCCCGAAGTCGGGCCGCTGCTCGGGCTCAGGCCTGTGACGACGGGCGCGCTGATCACGACCGTGAAAAATGTCGGCGCGGATGCCGGTGAGACGTTCCCTGACCGGTCGGCCTGCGTGGCACTGATGCTGTTCGCACCGGCCGGGAGCGGGGTGGCCGGCGTGCAGGACCAGGTCCCGTCGGCCTGCACCGTGGCCGTGCACAGGGCCGTGCCGCTGCCCTCCACGACCGTCACCGTGTTGCCGGGCGTGCCGGTCCCGCTGATGAGCGGAGTCGCATCGTCGACCGTCGACCCGTCAGCCGGCCCTGTGATCGTGGGCGCAGGGGGCAGTACGGTCACGGTGATCGGCACCGAGGGCGCCGAGGTCGCCCCGGAGCCGGGGTCCGTCTGCGTGGCGGTCAGGGTGTTGGATCCTTCGGGCAGCGGCGCACTCGCGGTGCACGACCAGGTGCCGTCGGCCTGCACCGTGGCCGTGCACACCGTGTCGCCGTTGCCGTCGCTGACCGTCACGGCGTCGCCGGCCGTGCCGGTGCCGCTGACGGTGGGAGTGCTGTCAGTGCTCGACGATCCGTCCGTCGGCGACGTGATGACGGGCGCCGGCGGGACGACCGACACGGAAACCGGGTCCGAGGGCGCAGAGGTGGTGCCCGAGACCGGATCCGTCTGCGTCGCGGTCAGCGTGGTCGTGCCGAGCGGCAGATCGGACGCGGGCGTACACGACCAGGTGCCGTCGGCCTGCACCGTCGCGGTGCAGACGGTGTTGCCGCCGCCGTCGGTGACCGTCACGGTGTCGCCTGCGGTTCCGGTGCCGCTGATCGTCGGCGTCGCGTCGGTGGTCGACGACCCGTCCGCCGGGGCGGTGATCGTCGGGGCCGCCGGCACGACGGTCACCGAGACCGCCGCCGACGGCTCAGAGGTCGTTCCCGTCGCCGGGTCGGTTTGCGTTGCCGTCAACGTGGTCGTACCGAGCGGCAGATCGGACGTGGGGGTGCACGACCAGCTGCCGTCGGCCTGCACCGTCGCCGTGCAGACGGTATTACCGTCACCGTCGGTGACCGTCACCGAGTCGCCGGGCGTGCCGGTGCCCGAGATCGTCGGCGTCGCATCGCTGGTCGATGAGCCATCGGTGGGCGAGGTGATCGTCGGGGCCGCCGGCAGCACCGTCACGGCGACCGGCGCCGACGGACCAGAGGTCGTTCCCGACGCCGGATCGGTCTGCGTCGCAGTGAGGGTGTTCGGGCCCACCGGCAGAGCCGTGGTCGGCGTGCACGACCAGGTGCCGTCGGCCTGTACCGTCGCGGTGCAGACCGTGTCGCCGTTGCCGTCGGCCACCGTGACGGTGTCACCGGCCGCTCCGGTGCCCGAGATCGTGGGCGTCGCGTCGCTCGTCGACGAGCCGTCTGCCGGTGACGTGATCGCCGGCGCCGCCGGAACGACAGTCACCGTGACGGACGCAGAGGGCTCAGAGGTCGTGCCGGATGCCGGATCCGTCTGCGTCGCCGTGAGAGTCGTAGGCCCGAGTGGCAGATCGGTGGTCGGCGTGCACGACCAGGTGCCATCCGCCTGCACCGTCGCGGTGCACACCGTGTCGCCGTTGTCGTCTGCGACAGTCACCGTGTCGCCGGCCGTCCCGGTGCCGGCAATCGTCGGCGTCGCGTCGGGCGTCGACAGCCCGTCCGCCGGGGACGTGATCACCGGCGCGGCCGGTACGACCGTCACGTCGACCGCTGCGGACGGCGCCGACGCCGTTCCGGATGCCGGGTCGGTTTGCGCCGCCGTCAGCGTGGTCGTGCCGAGCGGCAGATCGGTCGTCGGGGTGCACGACCACGTGCCGTCCGCCTGCACCGTCGCCGTGCAGATCGTGTTGCCGTCACCGTCGCTGACCGTCACCGAGTCGCCGGCCGTGCCGGTGCCCGAGATCGTCGGCGTCGCGTCGCTCGTCGATGAGCCGTCGGTCGGCGAGGTGATCGCCGGAGCCGTCGGAACAATGGTGAAGGTGTCCGGGGCCGACGCGGCAGACGTCGTTCCCGATGCCGGGTCCGTCTGCGTCGCCGTCAACGTGACGGAGCCGAACGGAAGCGCCGTCGTCGGCGTGCACGACCAGGTGCCGTCCGCCTGGACCGTCGCGGTGCAGACCGTGTTGCCGTCAGCGTCGGCGACGGTCACCGTGTCGCCCGCTGTGCCGGTGCCCGAGATCGTGGGGGTCGTGTCCGTCGTCGAGGAACCGGCCGCAGGAGCGGTGATGGCGGGCGCGACCGGGACGATCGTGAAGGTGTTCGCGGCCGAGGGAGCCGAGACGGCTCCCGCCGGCGAGGTCTGCGTGGCCGTGATCGTGTGATCGCCCAGCGCCATCGCGGTTGATGGCGTGCAGGTCCAGCTGCCGTCGGCCTGGACGGTCGCCGTACACACCGTGGCTCCGGTGCTGTCGGTGACGGTCACCGTGTCGTCGGCAGCACCGGTGCCGGTGATAGCGGGGGTGGTGTCCGTCGTCGTCGAGCCGTCGGCCGGTGTCGTGATGACGGGCGCGTCAGGCGTATTCGGGCCGACCTGCGCGGTGGCCAGGTTCAACTGCGCTGCCGTGCCGCCCAGCAGGCTGACCTGCAGTGCGGTCTCGGTGTAGACCCCGGTGGTGGCGTCCCCTGTCTGGTGGTTGAGCGTGAGGCCGACCAGGCCGCTCAGCCCGCTGAGCGCCGGGTCGAGTGCGGTGGTGAGGTTTTGGATGAGTCCGTCGCTGCCCGTGATCGAGTCGGTGACGGTTCCGATCAGATCGTTGACCACGCCGCCCACCAGGGTGTCGAGCGGCCCGCTCAACGCGGTCAGGATCAGCCCGGAGAGCCCGCTGATCAGCCCGAAGGCGCCCGTGCTGCCGCTGGTGTCGATCGGCAGCGCGTTGCCGGCGGTGAGGTCGCCGAGGGTGGTGTCGATGCTGAGGTCGAAGGCTCCGGTGAGAGCGTTGCCCGTGTCGAGCGTGCTGGTGATGTGTACCGCGACATCGTCGATGGCCTGGTTGACCGCGTCGACGAGGTTGGTGCCGAGCTGATCGAGCAGCTCGTTGACGTCCTGCACGAGCGTGTTGAGGGTGTCGGCCGACAGCACCTGCGTCTCGGGGTCCCGGTTGTTCAGGCCGCCGGCGATCGCCGCCAGGTCGACGTCGATCGTGCCGGTCGCCGGGTTCAGGGTGACCGCGCCATCGTCGCTCGTGAGGGACTGATTGAGCACCGTGTCGGCCGCGGTGCCGATACCGTCCACACCCGTGAGCGAGACATTGGTGTCGAAGTCGGAGCCGGCGACCGCCGTGAGCAGACTGACCGTGTCGAGCGCGGTGTTGACAGTGCTGGTGATCGTGCTCGTGAGGCCGTTGATGGTCGGTGTCACGGTGTTGGTGATGAGGTCGTCGACGTCCCCGCTCAGCCCTGCGACGAGCTGCGAGTGCAAATGCGCGTCGAGCGACGCGACGCTGTACGTGCGATCGAGCGTCGTCGCGTCGGTGAGGCTGGCGTCGGAGGTCACGGCGCCGACCGACACGGATGCCTGGTCGAGCGCGCTGGAAAGCCCAGCCTGAGCGAGCAGCGGGCCGAGGTTGATCAGCGCCGCGGTCGGGGCGGTCGTCGTCGCGTCGCCGACGGTCAGACCGCCCTCGTTCTCGGCTACGCCGGAGTTGGCGCTCGAGGTGCCCCCGGCCTCGGCCTGCGCGAGCTGCGTGACCGCGCCGAGCTGGATGAGGTTTCCGAGCGGCAGCGTGACGGTTCCGACGTTGACGCCGATGGCATTCAACGCGGTCACGTCGAGCCCGGCGCTGTTCGGACCAGGGGCAGAGGGGTACCCCGCGGTGGCACCGCTGATGCCGGCGACGTCGCTTTCGGAAATGGCGCTCAGAAGCGAGCCGCTCAGCACCTGCGCCGCGGAGTTCGAGGTATCGCCAGGAGCGGCGACTGCGGGGCCGGTCGTGAGACCGACGATCCCGAGCGCCAGTACCGCTGACACTCCGAACGCGAGCGGCGCGAGGCCATCACGCTTGACGGCCGAATCCTTGCGCATGGCTTTTCTCCCCAAAGCTCACACGGAATGGCGCGCGCACGCCGATGTGCGCGGCCCCCCACGCCCGGCTCGAACCGCCGGGCGATGCCAGTTGCTGATTTCAGTTGTGCTTCCTGCGTCGCCCGTGTCTCCCGAACGGACGAAACAAGTTGGAAACGGACACTACCTGACACTTGTCGACCAACGACAGTCCATTGGTTAACTTTTCGTTGCCACATGCGAAGAATCCCCGCGCGCAGAACCCCGCCGCCCGCCGCGTCAGCGCGCCTGCATTGGCCAGCACCCGCCCTGCCGCCGTGGGTTCAGTCGCGAAACTACCCCCGAACTGGGGTCACCACAACGGGCGAGACATACCGGTTGAGCGCCTGGCACCGGTGCCGGCTCGGCGCTACGCCGAGACGACCTTGAAGGTCTGCCGCGCGATCTCGAGCTCTTCGTTGGTGGGCACCACGAGAACGGTCACCGGTGAAGCATCCGTTGAGATCACGCTGATGTCCGAGCCGACCGCCGCGTTGCGCGCGTGGTCGAGCTCGATGCCGACTCCGCTGAGCCCCGTCAGCGCCGCCTCGCGCACCTCGACGCTGTGCTCGCCGATGCCGGCGGTGAACGAGATCACGTCGACGCCGCCGAGCAGCGCCTGATAGGCGCCGATGTAGAACTTGAGCCGGTGAGCGACGACGGATGCCGTCAGCTGCGCTCGCTCGTCGCCGTCGGCCGCCCGCGCCTGCACATCGCGCGAGTCACCGAAGCCTGACATGCCGAGCAGGCCGCTGCGCTTGTTCAGCAGCTCGTCGAGGTCGTCGATCGACATGCCGGCCCGCCGCGCCAGGTGGAACAGCACAGAGGCGTCGATGTCGCCGGAGCGCGTGCCCATCACGAGCCCGGCGAGCGGCGTCATGCCCATGCTCGTCTCGACCGAGCGGCCCCCGTCGATCGCGCAGACGCTCGCCCCGTTGCCGAGGTGCAGCACGATCTGCTTGAGCTCTTCGAGCGGCCGACCGAGGAATTCTGCGGCGGCGCCGGAGACGTAGCGGTGCGAGGTCCCGTGAAAGCCGTACTTGCGCACCCGGTATTTCTGTGCCACGTCGTAGTCGATCGCATAGGTATATGCCTCTGCCGGCATGGTCTGGTGGAAGGCCGTGTCGAACACCGCCACCATCGGCAGACCGGGGAACGACTGCTCCGCCGCCGAGATGCCCTGCACCGCTCCCGGGTTGTGCAACGGGGCGAGCTCTGACAGGTCCTCGATCTGGATCTTGACCACGCGATCGATCACCGTCGGTTCGAAGAACCGCGCGCCGCCGTGCACCACGCGGTGGCCGATGGCGATCAGATCGGATGCCTCAAGCGACGGCCCGTGGTGATCGAAGCCACCCCGCATCACACGGCATGCCTCGGTGTGATCGGGTACCGGCAGCTCGATATCGAAGCTCTCGCCGCCGACCTTGTGCGTCGCCTTGCCGTCGGGCTCGCCGATGCGCTCGATCAGCCCGCTGGCCAGCGTCTGCTCGGAGTCCATGTCGATGAGCTGGTACTTCAGCGACGACGACCCGCTGTTGATGACGAGGATGCTGGGCACTTCGGTTGCCTCTCTCTGCTTCGTTTCGAGACGCGCGCTTCGCGGGCTCCTCAACGATCGGACGTTTGAGCCTGGATGGCCGTGATGGCGATCGTGTTCACGATGTCGTCGACGAGCGCTCCGCGCGACAGGTCGTTGACCGGCTTGTTGAGGCCCTGCAGCACCGGGCCGATCGCGACGGCGCCGGACGAGCGCTGCACCGCCTTGTACGTGTTGTTCCCCGTATTCAGATCCGGGAATATGAACACGGTCGCGCGACCGGCGACCGGCGAGCCGGGCAGCTTCGCGGCGGCGACGACGGCATCGGCCGCTGCGTCGTATTGCAGCGGCCCCTCCACCAGCAGCTCAGGCGCCCGCTCGTGCACGAGCGCCGTCGCGGCGCGCACCTTCTCGACGTCGGCGCCCGACCCGGAATCCCCGGTCGAATACGACAGCATCGCCACGCGCGGCTCGATGCCGAACTGCGCGGCGGTCGCCGCCGACGAGATTGCGATGTCGGCGAGCTGCGTGTCGGTCGGGTCGGGAATCACGGCGCAGTCGCCATAGACCAGCACCCGATCCGACAGCGCCATCAGGAACACCGACGACACCACCCCGACGCCGGGCTTCGTCTTGATGATCTCGAACGCCGGCCGGATCGTGTGCGCCGTCGTGTGCGCGGCGCCCGACACCATGCCGTCGGCGAGCCCGAGGTGCACCATCATCGTGCCGAAGTAGGAGACATCCGTCACGGTGTCCAAAGCCCGCTCGAGCGTCATGCCCTTCGCCTTGCGGATCTCGGCGTATTCGGCTCCGAACCGCTCGCGCAGCTCCGGGTCCGTCGGCGACAGCACGGCGGCGGCCGAGAGGTCGAGCCCCAGCGACGACGCCCGCCCCCGCACCGCCTGCTCGTCGCCGAGCAGGGTCAGCTGGGCGATGTCGCGTTCGAGCACGAGGGATGCCGCGCGAAGAATCCGATCGTCATCGCCCTCCGGCAGCACGATGTGCTTGCGCGCCGACCGGGCCCGCTCGAGCAGCCGGTATTCGAACATCAGCGGCGTGATCACCGGCGACGGCTCGACGTCGAGCGCGTCGAGCAGCGCGATGTGGTTGACGTTCCGGTCGAAGAGGGCGATCGCGCGCTCGGTCTTGCCGGGCGAATCCGCCCCCATGCGCGTGCGGGCGCTGTTGACGCGCACCGTCGTCTCGAACGTGCCGTACGGAGTCGAGATGATCGGCAGCGCCGGGTTCATGCCGGTGATGAGCCGGGTGATCGGCTCGGACAGCGCGAAGCCGCCGTTCAGTACGATCGCCGAGACCGACGGGAAGGTGCCCGCCTGATAGGCCGCGAGCACGGCGAGCAGCGTCTCGGTGCGATCGCCGGGGACCACCACGACGGCGCCGTCGATGAGCCGGGTCAGCACGTTCTCCATCGACATGCCCGCAACGACCACCCCGAGCACCTCGCGGTCGAGCAGCGCGCGGTCGCCGAACTTCAGCTCGCCGTCGACCGCGTCGAGCACCGAACTGACGGTCGGGGCCACGAGCACCGGGTCCTCGGGCAGCACCCACACGGGCCGCTCGAGCGCGCCCGCCACGTTCGCCGCGCCCCCCGAGGTCAGCGAGTTGACGGATGCCTGCACCTGCCGGTGGATCGCCGGGAGTGCCTCGGGGTCCGCGCGGTTGACGACGACGCCGAGCAGCGTGGCATGCTCGGCGCGCAGCTCGTCGATCGCGAGCGACGCCAGCTGGCGCACCTGCTCGACCGAGCGGCCGGGCGAGGAGCCGAGCTGACGACGCAGGTCTCCCCCGTCATCCCCCGCGCGGCCGCTGACGACCAGCAGAACGGGTGCGCCGAGGTTCGCCGCGATGCGGGCGTTGAACGAGAGCTCGGTCGGCGCCCCGACGTCGGTGTAGTCGCTGCCGACGATGACGACGGCGTCGCACTGACCCGAGATGCGCTGGAAGCGCTCGATGATGCGAGAGAGCGCCGCGTCGGCATCCGTATGCACCTCGTCATACGTGACCCCGACGGCATCTTCATACGACAGGCCGGCCGTCTGATTCGCGAGCAGCCACTCGAGGATGTAGTCGCGCTGCGCGGTGCTGCGGGCGATGGGGCGGAAGACTCCGACGCGGCCCACCTGGCGCGAGAGCGTGCGCAGCACACCGAGGGCGATCGTGGACTTCCCCGTCTGCCCCTCGGCGGAGGTGACGTAGACCTGCTTCACGTCTTCGACGCTAGCGACAGTTGCTTAGGGCCGCGCTCAGTTCGCGCCCGCTCAGTCGTTGTCGCCGCCGGTGTCGTTGATGTTCGCCTTCGCGCCGCCCTTCCAGGCCCACTTCGCGACCTCGGGAATGTCCTCGCCGTTCTCATAGGCGTAGAGGCGCGCGTTGAGGCGGGCGTCCACCATCTCCTGGCGCAGGCTCGCGTAGCGCTGCGCGAGCCCCGGCACCCGGTCGATCGCGTCGATGACGAGGTGATAGCGGTCGAGATCGTTGCGCATGACCATGTCGAACGGCGTGGTCGTCGTGCCCTCTTCCTTGTAGCCGCGCACGTGCAGGTGCAGGTGGCCGTTGCGGCGGTAGGTGAGGCGGTGGATGAGCCACGGGTAGCCGTGGTACGCGAAGATCACCGGCTTGTCTGCGGTGAAGATGGCGTCGTAGTCGCGGTCGCTGAGGCCGTGGGGGTGCTCGTCCTCCGGCTGCAGCTTCATCAGGTCGACGACATTCACGACGCGGATCTTGAGCTCGGGAATCCGGTCCTGCAGGATCTCGGACGCCGCGAGCACCTCGAGGGTCGGGATGTCGCCGGCTGCGGCCAGCACCACGTCGGGCAGCTCGCCCGGAACCTCGGAGCCGGCCCAGTCGAAGATGCCGAGGCCACGCGTCATGTGGCGCACCGCCTCGTCCACGGTCAGCAGGTTCGGCTGCGGCTGCTTGCCGGCCACGACCACGTTCACGTAGTCGACCGAGCGCAGGCAGTGGTCATAGGTGGACAGCAGCGTGTTCGCGTCGAATGGCAGATAGACGCGCACGACGTCGGCCGACTTGTTGACGACGTGGTCGATGAAGCCCGGGTCCTGGTGCGAGAAGCCGTTGTGGTCCTGTCGCCAGACGTGGCTCGACAGCAGATAGTTCAGGCTCGAGATCGAGCGGCGCCACGGGATGTGCCGCGTCACCTTCAGCCACTTCGCGTGCTGATTGAACATCGAGTCGATGATGTGGATGAACGCCTCGTAGCTGGTGAACAGGCCGTGGCGCCCGGTGAGCAGGTAGCCCTCGAGCCACCCCTCGCACTGGTGCTCGGAGAGCACCTCCATGACCCGCCCCACGCGCGCGAGGTTGGTGTCGCCCTCGCGGATCTCGCCGGCGAATTGCTTGGCCGTTGCGTCATAGACCGGCGGAGCGAGGCGATTGGATGCCGTCTCGTCGGGCCCGAAGATGCGGAAGTTCGTCGGGTTGTCCTCGATCACGGTTGCGAGCCACTGGCCGAGCACACGGGTCGCCTCGCTGCTCGAGCCACCGGGCCGCGGCACGTCGACACCGAACTCACGCCAGTCGCGCAGCTTCAGCTCGGTGCGCACGAGACCGCCGTTGGCGATGGGGTTCGCGCTCATGCGCCGGTCGCCCTTCGGGGCGATCGCCACCGCGTCCGGCACCGGCGCCCCGTTCTCGTCGAACAGCTCGTCGGGCTTGTACGACTTGAGCCACGCCTCGAGCAGCTCGGTGTGCTCCTTCGTGTCGCGGGCGTTGGCGAGCGGCACCTGGTGCGCGCGATAGGTGTTCTCGACCTGCAGGCCGTCGATCACCGGCGGGCAGGTCCACCCTTTGGGCGTGCGCAGGATGATCATCGGCCACTTGGCGCGCCCCTCGAGCTCGCCCGCGGCGGCCTTCGCCTTGATGTCGGCGATCTGGTTCAGCGCCTGGTCGAGCACTGCGGCGTAGCGCTTGTGCACCTCGATGGGGTCTTCGCCGTCGAATCCGCCCTCGACCAGGTACGGGGTGTGACCGTAGCCGCGCATCAGGTCGAGCAGCTCGTCCTGAGGAATCCGGTCGAGCACGGTCGGGTTCGCGATCTTGTAGCCGTTCAGGTGCAGGATCGGCAGCACGACGCCGTCTTGCACCGGGTCGAGGAACTTGTTGGAGTGCCAGCTCGTGGCCAGCGGGCCGGTCTCGGCCTCGCCGTCGCCGACGACCGCCATGACCAGCAGGTCGGGGTTGTCGAACGCGGCGCCATAGGCGTGGCTCAAGGCATACCCGAGCTCCCCGCCCTCGTGGATGGAGCCGGGCGTCTCAGGCGCCACGTGGCTCGGGATTCCGCCCGGGAACGAGAACTGCTTGAAGAGGCGCTTGAGGCCCGCTTCGTCCTGCTCGATGTCGTGGTAGATCTCGGAGTAGGTGCCGTCGAGGTAGGCGCTCGCGACGAGGCCGGGGCCGCCGTGGCCGGGGCCGATGATGTAGATCGTGTTGAGGTCGCGCTCTTGAATCGCGCGGTTCATGTGCGCGTACATGAAGTTGAGGCCCGGGGTCGTGCCCCAGTGGCCCAGCAGTCGCGGCTTGATGTCGTCGACCTCGAGCGGCTTGCGCAGCAGCGGGTTGTCGAGCAGATAGATCTGGCCGACGCTCAGATAGTTCGCCGCCCGCCAGTAGGTGTCGATCAGGCGGATCGTCTCGTCGGAGACCGGAGTCTCATCGCGGCGCTTCCAGGCTTCTGCGGTCGTTACGTCAGTCGACATCGGCTGCCCTCCCCATGCGGAAATTCCGTCAAATGGCGGTTCTATCGCCAGCCTAGGGAGGCGCGGTTCCGCGGCGCTAGGGCTTTTCGTCGACGATCGTTGAGGAGCACGCGGAGCCTGCGGAGCGCGCGTCTCGAAACGCTGGCCCGTGCAACGAAAAGACCCCCCGCGCACCCGCCAGAGCCCGGTTACCCTTGCTGCGTTTCCGCCCTGGGGGAGTTGGCCTGGATGGCGCCACGCGGGGAGCCGGCTTCCATTGTACGGGAGGTGTTTGAGGACGATGTACGGATGCCTGTGCCGGCGCACTCTCCGTCGGCAAGACATCCGGTCACACCGCTCACGATCGTTGAGGAGCACGCGGAGCTTGCGGAGCGCGCGTCTCGAAACGCGACCCAACGATCGTTGGGGAGCACGCGGAGCTTGCGGAGCGCGCGTCTCGAAACGCGGCGACCGGTCCCCCAGCTTCCGTCCGGTAGACTTCTCAAGTTGCGCCGCGGCGCAGCGCCTGGAGGATTCGCCTAGTGGCCTATGGCGCACGCTTGGAAAGCGTGTTGGGTGAAAGCCCTCGGGGGTTCGAATCCCCCATCCTCCGCCAAAGAGTTGCATGACGCAACGCTCTCGATTCCGCCACGCCCCAGCTGCTCTCCCTTGCTCTGGGGGACGCTTCGAGCCGGCGCCTTCATTAGCGTCATTCACGTGGGGGACGAGACAGCCGGCGAGCATACGGATGCCCAACGTGTCGACTTTGCAGGCATCAGCGCGCTCTCATCTCGCGCACCGGGTTACGCAGTCGCACTGAAATGCCTTGAAGTGCAGGCCGACGCCGAAAGACTCGATCCCACGCTGAGCACCGGAGATCAGGTGCGCCTTCATCCGGACGCGTGGTCCTGGTACCAGGGGGCGCTCGGTGAGATCCACGTCGGCAAGTGGCTGGCCACGCTCGGGCCAGGCTGGTTCGTACGGCACTCCGTTCCCATCGGTTCCGGCACCAAAGATGTCGATCATCTCGTAATCGGCCCTGGCGGCGTCTTCGCCATCAACACCAAGCACCACGCAGGCGCTTCGGTGTGGGTGGGCGACTATGTGCTCCGCGTGAACGGCGGCAACACCTCGCACCTGAAGGCTGGTCGCGGCGACGCAGCTGACGTCTCTCGCCGACTCTCCGCCGTGGTCGGCTTTCCGGTACCTGTGACACCGGTGATCGCCGTGGTGAACGCGTCGTCAATCAGCGACCGGCGGCCAGGGCACAATCGCCCCGTGCAGGTTGTCGACGCATCGCGCATTGTCGCCTGGATTCGATCTCAGCCGGCGCACCTGAGCCCTGCCAAGATCGAGCTCGTCAAGCTCGCGGCGGAAGAACCCGGGACGTGGCATGTCGACCCGCACGCCGCCGACACGTTCCGCGTGATGCAGCGGTTCGAACGACTGGTCGACCGTGTCTCCACGGCGAGCGCCGAGAGAGCTCGGCCGCGGACCGCCGGTGCCGCTGGGCGCGCGGCCCGCTTGCCGAGGCCCACCCGTGCGAGCAGACCGCACCTTTCGCGGCCTCGGCGGCCGGCATCCACATCGCGAAGCGCGCGGAAGGGTGCCACTGCTGAGAAGAACGTCGCTCAGATCTGGCTGCTCGGCGCCCTCTTTTTCGGTGCGGTCATTTATGGCACACACGCAGCGGACCGGTGTTCGGCGGCATCCGCAGCGACGCACACCGGGGTCGAGTGCGCTGTCGTAGAGGCGCTCATCCCCCTGTATCCCGTGGGCTGGTGGATTGCGGGTGGCACGCTACTACTCGCGTTGATTGCGACCGTCGTCTACGCTCGTCGGCCCTGAGAAGGACGGCGTCCAAGTCCGCCGTCGGGCGCCGAGCGCGCCGCGAAGCCGCTCGCGCAACATCCCGTCCGCGACGTACACATACGTCCCACGAATCCCGCGCGTCAGCAGCACCGCATAGATGTTGCGGACGAAGGCGAGCACCTCGTCGTCGGTGTACGTGTGGCCAGTGAATCCGTTGCTCTCCACACCCTTCTTGTCGAAGTAGTGCGCGCGATCGAAAACGATGCGGCCTGAGGCCTCATCGAGCCGCAGATCCGGCCCGATGATCACCCCCGCATAGTTCAGGTCGTAGCCCTGCACCGTGTGGATCGACCCCACCTCGTCGACCGAACCGGGAGAGTTGATCCAGTCTTTATCCGTCCGGTTCCATTGCAGCCGGCATCCGTCGAGCTCGATATCGAACGCGTTGCGGTCCTTCTTGCTCTTCCACTCCCACGCGTAACCGGCCACGAGCCGCGACAGGCCGACCTCCGCATCGCGCGCGCGGATCTCGGCGTGCATCTCGGCGAGGCTGTCGAACATCCGCAGGTCGTATCCCTCGAAGCGCTGCGGCGCGGGCGGGTCATCGCTCAGCACGCGCCGCACATAGTCGACGTAATCGAGACCATGCGCGCCCGCTTTCGCGCGCACGCGCATCTGTGAGGCGAGCGGATGCCAGCGCTCGCCGGCCTTCGCGTCGCTGATCAGCTCGCGCTGAACCTCAGCGGGCAGATCGGCCGGGCGCACGCTCTGCGCCGAGTCGATGAGGAACAGCTGGTGCGTGCTCTGGGCGCGGATCCAGTCGAGCTGGCTGCGGTTCGCGCCGTCGGGCCCGAAGAGCCGCTCGTTGATCGCGGCGAATTTCTGGTTCTGCATGCCCGAGGGCTGGTTGGCGCGCTGGCTCAGGCGGTGGGTCTCGTCGACGATGAGCAGGTCCCACTTCGCGCCGGTATTCGCGCCGACGTCGAACGGCGTGAGCACCATCTTCGGGTCGAGCGCCGGCACGTGCCGGAAGACGTTGCGCACCGACGCGCGCAGCGACTGCTGCGGAATGACGAGCCCGACCTTGAAGTCGCGCAGCAGCTCGCGGTTCTGCTCGGTGAACAGGTCGGAGAAGACGGAGTCTGCGTCGATGAGATCGTCGGGGTCGCTCGTGGCGATGTCCTGCAGAAGCTTCAGCAGGTAGACGCCGACGATCGTCTTGCCCGTGCCCGGGTCGCCCTGGATCACGGCGGTGCTGCCGACGCCGGCGACGAGGTCGTGGAAGAGCTTCTCCAGGATCGCCTCGACCGCGACCGCCTGGCCCGTGTTGAGCTGCTTGAACGGCGAGAGCTTGAAGAGGTCGCTGTTCTCGATCTCGGGGATCGACCGCTCGAACAGCTTCTCGTCGCGTAACCGCTCGAAGATCGCATTGAACGCTGCGCGGTAGTCGGCGCGCTCGTAGTAGTCCGAATCGATCATGCGGTCGTTGTAGTTGAGGACCTCATACTTTCCCTCACCGGCGAACAGCGAGGTCAGGTACGCCTCGAGATCGAGGCAGACCGACTTGTTGAAGGTCTCGTCGAGGATGACGCGCGCGACTTCAAGCGATTTCTTCGCGGGGGATGTCAGATGCTGGCGCATCCTCGCGACGAAGTTGCGCGACTCCCCCACATAGACCTGACGCGTGCCATTGAGCACGTACACGACCGGCCAGTTCGTGAAGCGTCCGCCGAGCGCTTCACGCACCTTGAGCTCGGCCGGGGACATCACCAGCCGCTCGACCTCAAAGCTGGTCATACTTCGCGCTCGTGCCGCGGGATTTCTCGACCGGGTACTTTGCCTTCGTGGTGGCGAGCTTGTCGAGAACGATCTGGTCGGCGTCGACGCCGAGCTTGTCGGCGAGCAGATAGCAGTAGGTGAGGACGTCGGCGAGTTCTTCGGCGACGCGCTCTGCGTTGAAGTCGGGGCCCCACTGGAAGCACTCGAGGAGTTCGCCGGCCTCGATCGACACACTCTTCGCGAGGTTCTCGGGCGAGTGGAACTGAGCCCAGTCGCGCTCGGCGACGAACTCTCGCAGTGCGTGCAGAACAGCGTCGTTGGTCACGTGGTCAAGCTAACAGCGTTCCCAAGACTCAGCGGCAGGAGCGAAACGCATACGCATCTGTGCACGCTGAGCACCTGTACCCCAGTTCGAGAGGCAACGGGGCATTTGGTCGTTTAGCCGAGTCGGAGGTACCCGGTATGCCGTTGACCATCCCGGATGGAAGTCCGTCAGTTCGTTAGTGACGAGTCTCCCTGATCTACGTCGCGCTCGTGCGCGGGAAGTATCGGCCTGTCGTTCTGGGCGCGACCGTCCCCACCGAAATTTGACCCATACTGGGGTCTCTCTGCCGGGCCCGGCCCGTATTTACTGGCAGTTGGCGCATCGACGCCGTCCAATTGCCAGCAGTCGGGAGCACGAGTGGACAACGAGATTCAGCTGATCAGCGACGGCGAGGGCCTTGCCGTTATCGGCGAGCCAACGGCTGTCGAGCTGTTCTTGTCGTCAGAGGGCTTGAAGTCGAAAGAACTGGACCTTCGCGGTTTCAGTTCCGCGCTCGGCGATGCTGCCAGTGCGACTCAGGCGTGGGCCGACTTTTCGGCAAACTCCGGTCGATGGGTCAAGCTCACCAAGGAGTCTGCGCAGCTGATCAGCAAGCACGGGCTTCGGACGAGCAAGGCGACGGGGCTGAGCACGGGTGTGCTAGCGGGCCCGAAGGGACAGATTGCGGGCTTCGTACAGTTCGCCCAGACTCCCGCCCAACTTGCGAACCCGGCGATTCTCTCTGGGCTCGGGGCGATGATGGCCCAGCGAGCGATGCAACAGAAGCTCGACGAGATCACCGATTACCTCGAAGAGATCGACGCCAAGGTCGATGAAATCTTGCGGGCGCAAAAGGATTCGGTGCTTGCCGACATGATCGGCGTCGACCTCGTGATCAACGAAGCGATGATGATTCGGCGCGAGGTGGGCCGGGTGTCCGAGGTGACTTGGTCGAAGGTACAGGCGACCACACTGACCATCGCCCGTACTCAGGCATATGCACTGCGCCAGCTCGACGCGCTCGCAGAGAAAGTCGAGCACCAGGCCAATGTGGGTGACCTCGCCGAGTCACTAGCTGAAGTCCAGAACAAGGTTCACGAATGGCTCGCTGTCCTGGCCCGATGTTTTCAACTGCAGGAGGCGACCGGGATTCTGGAACTCGACCGTGTTGTTGATTCGTCGCCAGAGGAGCTCGATAAGCACCGTCTCGGGTTGAAGGCTGCACGACAACAGCGCCTCGAGGTCATTTCTCGGACCACTCATCATTTGCTAGAGCGCATGGACCTCGCCGCCGCCCAGGGCCGGGCGAATTCGAACGTGCTTCTGCACCCATCAACCTCGCGCAACGTGGTGCGCGCCACTAACGGAGTTGGCGCCGCTGTCGACACGTTTCACGACCGCATCGGCATCGACAGCGACCGCGCGGAAGTCGGCGCGCGCCGATGGCTGGAAGCCGCCGCCGACGTACGTGACAAGGCGCTTGAGGCTGGCGCGGACGGCGTTGGCGCCGCACGCCGCGCTGGCGACGAGGCTGTGGACCGCGCCCGTTTGGTTACCGGCAGGATCGCCAGCAACATCGCCGAGCGCGCGCTGCGTAAGCGCGACGACGACCCGTCGGAATGATCGCAGCACCACACCCTACGAGCGCCGCGGGTGCCAAAGCGCTTGTCCGCGACTTCCTCGGCGATCACAGCGTTCGACTCACTGCACGGCGCGTGCCGGAGATTCCTGGAGCCTGGTCGGTCGTCGAAGCCACTGACCTTGTGACCTGCGGCGGCCCGGTCTGGGTAGCGCTCCCGGCGCGGCAACTGGTCTACGAGGAATCCGGCAGTGAGTTTCCCGGTCTTTGGGGCGCACGAATACTCAACGACCTTCGAGCCGACAACGGAGGCTCGCTCAGCCAATAGACGGCGTTGGACGACGGTTCAAAGCACCTCAGCCACCCGAGTCATTCCGGGGTGTCGATACCTGCGGCGTCGCTCTTGACCTCATCTGACGCTGCGTCGGTTGGCGGAGCGGAATCAGAGGAGGGGCCACCAGGCTCGGATTGAGGCGTAGCGTCCTGCCCACCAGGCGCCTCCTCGCCGACATCGGGCGTATCGACCACCCCAATTCCGACCGCCTCGTGGTCTACCTCTTCTGGCTCGGGCTCGGCCGCCTTCGGCTCCTCGCCCGGGTCCTTCTCGGTGCTCGGCTCTTCCAGCTGCTCGTCGGCCGGCATCTTGTCGGCGTCGGGCTCAACATCGTCACTCATCGGGACTCCTTCGCTCTTGCGACTAGCCTCCGGCTCAGGCATCCGTCAGACAACCGGGGTGCGCCTGCCGACGAAATGTGCAAGCTCCCCGCAATCAGCCCAACGGCTGCCGCCCATAGTCGACCGCCTCGCGCACCTCGGTCGGCAACGTCGCCACGAACTGCCCGTCGGGCCTCGCGCCCAGCGCGTCGTTGACCGTCGAGAACGCGATGCGCAACGCGACGAACGCCGTGATCGCGAAGATCTGCGCGTCGTCGAAGCCCGCGGCCCGCAGCCGCTCGACGTCGGCGGGCGTCGTGGAGTTCGGGTCGCGGGCGACGAGCCGCGCCCAGGCGGCCATCGCGGCCTCTTGCTCGGTCAGCCCCGCGTCCGTCCCGGTGAGCACGGCCGCTGGGATCGCCGGGTCGTCGGCGAACTTCGCCAGCTTGCCGCCCCACGCGAGGGAGCAATACGAGTCGCCGAGCGTCGAGGCCGCCGCAGTGACGAGGATTCCCCGCTGCCGCTTGCTCAGCCCGCTCGACGCGATTGCGTCGCCCATGAGATCGAAGAGCTTCTGCTGCGTCTCGGGTTGGTACGCCCAGAGCCGGCTCAGGTTCCAGACGAAGCCGTCGTCGGCGAGGTCTTCGTCATACAGCGCCTGCGCCGCAGGCGTCAGCGGGGGCTCGGGCAGGAAGCTTCCGCCCGACTCGAGAGCGGGCTCGTCTTCTGGCACGGGCGCCTCGGCTGAGGCATCCGGTATCTCATCGATTGAGTAGTAGACCGGAATGCCTCGACTGCGTGCGATCGCGACGTCTTGGTCTGCCCCACGCGATTCGCCGGTAAGTCGTAGCACCGCGTCGCAGTGCTGCAGCAGCCGCTCCGCGGTGGGGTACATGACCTCGGCCGCGAGCGGGTCGGTAGGGCCCGACGCACCGGCGCTCGAGAGCACGGGCAGCGCCACCCATTCGCCGATCATCGGCACGTGGCCGGCGCGGAAGATCGGCCAGGCGGCTTCTTCGAGGCGCCTGAGGTTCTGCGCCATCAGCTCGGGGTCGCCATTGGTTCCGGAGGCATAGGGACCCGCGATGAGGATCAGCAAGGGCTTCGTCATGGGCGATACGCTACTGCAGAAACGTGCAACAACGGGAAGGAATGTGATGCTGCCCGCCTCACGCAAAGAGCTTCTGCTGCAGCGTCTGCGCCACGACGGCCGCATCGTCGCGAAAGAGATCGCGGACGAACTGGGCCTGTCCGAGGACAGCATCCGACGCGACCTGCGCGAACTCGACGAGGCCGGTCTCGCCGTGCGGGTCTATGGCGGCGCGCTGCCGGCGTCACCCGCGGTCGCGGACTACGCCGCCCGCACGGCCGTGGCCCCCGAGAGCAAGCGGCGCGTCGCGGCCACCGCCGCGGCGCTCATCAAGCCCGGCGCGACCGTCATCCTCGACGGCGGCACGACCACCCTCGCGATGGTCGACGCCATTCCGCGAACGTTCCAGGGCACGATCATCACGCACAGCCCGACGGTCGCGGCAGCCCTTCTCAACCATGAGGCCGAGGTGCTCCTCATCGGCGGGCAGCTATTCAAGCACTCGGCGGTGGCGTGCGGGGCCGCCGCTGTCGAGGCGGCGAACCGGATCAGCGCCGACCTCTTCTTCCTCGGGGTGACCGGCGTGCACGCCACGACGGGGTTGACCACCGGCGACGCCGACGAAGCAGCGATGAAGCGCACGCTCGCCTCGCGGGCCGCCGAGACTTTCGTACTGGCCAGTGAAGAGAAGATCGGGGCCGCGTCGCGCTACGGCGTGCTGCCGTTCGCCGAGGTCGCCGGCATCGTCACCGACGTGGCGACGAGCGATCCCACGGCGCGTGAGCTGGTCGCCGCCGGAGCCAGGCTGGTGCACGCGCAGCGAAAGCGCGCAGCGAAGGCATGATGACGGATGCTGAAGGGCTGACGGCACACCACGACAGCCAACGGCCCGGGCGCTGCGCCTCAGTCGGCTAGCCTTCCCCATCGCCCCACCGCGCGAGCGCCTCAATCGCCTCGCTTAGGGCGAGCCCGCGATCGGTCAGCGCGTAAGCGCGGGTGTTGTGTTTGAGGGGCAGGCGGCGCAGGACTCCGGCGGCCTCGAGCTCACGCAGACGGGTCGCGAGGACGTTCGTCGGCACCCCGAGCTCGCGCTGCAGATCGCCGTAGCGCTGCGGCCCGTCGAGCAGCCGCTCCGCGATAAGCAGCGCCCATCGTGCGCCGACGACCTCGAGGGCTGCGCCGAGACCGCTCGCGCGGGCGTCGTCACTCCCCTGGTCGACACCGGCCCCGTCACTCGCGCCGTCGCCGCCGCTCACGCGGTCGCGGCGGCTGCGTCGGCCGGAACCTCCGGCTTCATCCAGAACGGCGAGTAGTGGTAGCCGTCCGGGTCGTCGAACTGGCGCTGGTACATGAACGGGTAGTCGTCGGTGTCGCCGATGCGCCCACCGGCCACGCGCGCCCGCTCGACCAGCTCGTCGACCGCCTCGCGACTCGGCAAGTCGAACGAGACCGTGACCTTCGAGGGCGTGTCGGGGCCGCCGATCAGGTCCTCGGTGCCGCCGACGCTGGCATACGCCTCGCGGGTGCCGAGCATGACGTACTGCTCGGGCGCGATCGCGAAGCACGACACGTTGTGATCGGACATCTCGGCGTTCAGAGTCCAGCCGAGAGCCGTGTAGAAGGCGGTCGCGCGCTCGACGCTGTCGACCGGGCAGGTGATGAAGAGGCTCATGCGCGAACACTTGCAAAAAACAAGTGCGGCGTCAAGAGGCCCCGCAAAATCACCCCAAAACCACGCCCAAGCGCCTACGGCGCGAACACCCGGAAGTAGTCGAACTGCGCCGTCACCGCCGGCGACGACCCACCGAGCGCCACGAGCCCGATGCGCGGCTGCGAGCCCTGCGGGAACGTCCACGTGCCGCCGAGGGTCCAGTGCACCCCGTCGACGCTGCTCGCACCCCGGAACGTCAGTTCGCCCGTCGACGGATTCGTCCGCTTGATCAGCCGCAGCCAGACGGTGTCGGCGGTCGTTCCCACCGTCACTCCCCCGAACTGCAGCTGCCCCTGATACGACAGCTCGCGCGCGTACTCGACCTGCCGCGTGTTCCAGATCGCCACCGAGTGCAGCGACGCGTAGTCGTCGTTCAGATACGCCACGAGCCCCGCCTGCTGGTAGTTGCGCACCGTGTTCTCGCCGAGCGGCAGCGTCAGCTTCGTCTCGACCGTGTAGTCGCCGGCCGGCGCATCGCGCAGCAGCACCCCAACGTGGTTCCCGGCCCCCGCGAGATCCCCGTCGGGAACCGGCCAGTTGAGCGACCCGCCAGACACGGTCACCGACGCGTCGGGCCGCACCCAGGTCCATGCCGGGCTCAAAGAAGAGCCATTGAATTCATCGGATGCCTGCAGCTGGCCGACCTCGGGGGTGGGCACCGCCTTCGTCACGGGTGTGAACAGACGGTTGGCGCTGAAGTTCGCGGTCTCGGCGTCGCCGGTCACCCGGGTGCGCACGACTCCCCGGGCATCCCCCGGCGGCACCGCCAACTGCACCGAGACGATCGGGCCGCTCTCGCGCGCCTCGGTGAGCGCGACCGACACGGCACCGTGCCGCACCTCGACCGCCAGGTTGTGCCAGGTCGACCAGTCGAGGTCGGCGGGCAGCGAGGCGACGGCCGGGTGACCGTTCCGGTCGGCGACGATGAGCTTGCCGGCATCCGCATCGATTATCGCCCTGACGTCGCCCACGACGACCGCGGCAGACCCGCCCGCGCCCGCACGCACGTCGGCCTCGACGCGCACGTCGCCGGTCACGCGGCCGCCCGCGCGCACGCCGCGCGAGGTGACGGGCGCGAGCTGCGGCGTGTCAGACGGGCCGGCGCCGGCGCGCACGACGGGCCAGCCGCCGATCCAGTCGAGACGATCGATGAGCATCGGGCGCCGGTTCACCCCGCCGACTGCGTCGAGGTACGGCACGTTGTGGTCGATCGCGTGGTAGACGAGGTAGTCCTGCCCAGACAGGTCGGTGACGACGCCGTTGTGGCCCGGCCCTACCCAGCGGTTGCCGTTCTGGGTGACGACCGGGGTGCCGCCGACCTTCGAGGTCAGCAGCGAGATGCCGTTCGCATCGGTGAATGGGCCGAGCGGGCTGGTCGCGCGGCCGACCGACACCGCGTAGCCCGTCGTCGGCCCCGCGCAGCAGTTCGACGACGACGCGAAGAGGTAGTAGTAGCCGCCGTGGTGCACGACGAAGCTGCCCTCGCACTTGTTGTCGATCGCCACCTGGGTCGGGACGCCGACCGCGTGCAGCCCGTCGGCGCTCAGCTGCGTGACCCACAGCCCGCCGAAGTAGCTGCCGTAATAGAGGTAGCGCGTGCCGTCGCTCGCGGTGAGCTCGGCGGGGTCGATCGTCGCGAGGTAGCCGCCGCCGGGCGCCGGTCGCGGGGCGATCACGGGGGCGTCGGCCTGGGTCCACGGGCCGGTGGGGCTCGGTGCCGTGGCGACGCCGATCGCGCTGTCGTCGGTGCCGGGGCTCGTAGTGGTGTCGGTGGCGACGTAGTACATGACGTACTGCCCGTTGATGAAGCGCACGTCGGGCGCGAAGTACGTGCTCTCGGGCGAGATGTAAGCGGGTCTCGTTGCCTGCGTGAGCGCGTCGCCGACGAACGACCAGTTGATGAGATCGGATGACTTCGCCGTCGGTATCAGCTCACGCTGGCCGCCCGACTTCAGCGGGTCGGCGGTCGCATAGGCGTACCAGAAGCCGTCGTTGCCGCGCACGATCGTCGGGTCGGCGAAGGTGTCGGCGAAGTCCTGCGAGATGGGGTTCGTGTAGGTCGCCGGGTGCGCGCGCTGCACGCTGTCCGCCGGGCTCGCGTGCGTCTGCGCGCTCGCGATGGCGGGCGATCCGATGACGAGAGCGGATGCCGCGACGGCAGCGGCAACCAGTGCGGTGGTGCGTCGGAACACGGTGGAGCCTCCCCTGCGGCTCCGGCCCCTCTGTCGGAGCCCGCTCTCTTAGCTTGGCCCTCGTTCGGGGGCGGCACCAGGGGTGTCACACCCATGCGGCGTGCCTGGTCAGAACTGACGTGACCCGCGCAGCGGCCGAGTCGCGAGATCAGAGCGGGAACACCGGGTTTCAGGCGGTCCGGGTGCGAGCATCCGGGCAGGCGCCAAGCAGAGCGCGGCTGGTCCCTCCCGCCGCCGCCGCGCGGGTCATGGCGTTCACCGCCGGGCAGATTGGCCAAGTTGTCCAGATTTGTCCAAGTTGCCCGATTTGCGTGGCGGTGAATGTGCCCGGCTCGCGCGCGCAGAGCACGCAGAGCACTGAGTACTGGCGCTGGGCGCTGGGCGCCATGGCGTGCGCACGGAATAAGGCCAGTGCCGAACGGCCCTGGCCTTATCCGCTTCTCGCCGGCGGTCAGCGCCGCGCGCCGCCGACCGGCTCGAAACCGTCCTCGACGAACGCCCGCCGCGGGTGCGCCACGTCTTCGAGCGAGACGATGTCGCGCCCGAACAGGAACGCCGTGATCCACACCGCGAGCACGCGCACCTTGCGCTCCCACGACGGCACGACCAGCACGTGGTAGCCGCGGTGCATGATCCAGCTGAGGACGCCCGTGATGACGAGCTTCTTGTACTCGAACAGGCCGAGGCCGATGCCCAGCGTCGCCACCACCCCGAGGCTCGCGTGCCGATACTCCTTCACCGGCCGCCCGTTCAGCGCCGCCGCGATGTTGCGGGCGAGCAGGCGTCCCTGGCGCACCGCGTGCTGCGCGTTCGGCACGGTGAGCGCACCGGGAACCGGCGAGGCGAGGTCTGGCACCGCGGCGTCGTCACCGGCCGCCCAGGCATCCTCGACCACCTGATCTCGTGTGCCGACACGCAGGTCGGCGCGCACGACGATCGAGCCGCGCGCGTTCGTCGGCAGGTCGGTGTTCTTCGCGACGACGCGGGTCGCGCCGTTGCCGGCCGTCCAGACGATGGTGTGCGCGTCGATCGCCTCGCCGGTCGAGAGCACCAGGTGACCGCCCTCGGCCGACACCAGCTGAGTCGACAGATGCACCCGGGCACCGCGCTTCTCGAGATGGCGCACGACCCACTCGCCTGACGCGCGCGAGACCTCCGGAAGAATCCGATCCATCGCGTCGACCAGGTGGAACGAGACCTCGCTCGCCGAGATCTCGGGGTACCGCTTCAGCAGTGCCCGCGCGAGCGACAGCAGTTCGCCGAACAGCTCGACACCCGAGAAGCCGCCGCCGATGACGGCGACCGTGAGCAGCTTCGCGCGCTCGGGTCCCGGCGCAAGCGTCGCGGCGCGGTCGAACGCGGTGAGGATCTTGTCGCGGATCGCGGCCGCCTCCTCCACGTGCTTCAGGCCGATCGCCACCTGCTCAAGCCCGGGAATCGGGAACGTGCGGGTGACCGCGCCCGCCGTCACCACGATCTGGTCGTAGCCCAGCTCGTACGGCTGCCCGTCGCGCGGCGCGACGGTCACCGCTTTCGACGCGTGATCGATGCGGGTGACGGATGCCGTCACGATGCGCGTCCTTGTCAGGTGACGGCGCTGCGACACCGCCGCATGCCGTGCCTCGATCGACCCCGCCGCGACCTCGGGAAGGAACGGCTGATAGGTCATGTACGGGCGCGGGTCGATCACGACGACCTCGGCCTGACCCGGCCGCAGCTTCTTCTCGAGACCCCACGCGGTGTAGAAGCCCGTGTAGCCGCCGCCGACGATGACGATGCGTGTCATGTTCGTGCGCTCACTCCCAGAACTGCGCGGCGAGCCATTCGTCGAACGTGAGGCTGCCCGAGAAGTGCTCGGTGATGGCGGGGTCATGGCCCGGCGTGAGCGAGGTGTCGTCGACCTTGCCGCCGTAGTAGCCGGCGGCCTCATCAGCGACCACCGGGGTGTCGTCGCCGCGCGAGCGCAGCAGCCGGCCGCCGAGCTCGGAGAGGCGGATGGCCTCGGGCCCGGCCAACTCGACCGTGTCGTTCTTCGGCTCACGGTTCGCGACCTTGGCGAGCGCCGCCGAGACGTCGGCGGCAGCGATCGGCTGCATGAGCACGGGTGACAGCGTCGCGACGCCGTCCTCGGTGCCGCCGGCGACGAGAGCCGGGATGAATTCGAAGAACTGGGTCGCACGCACGATCGTGAACGGCACGCCGCCGCTCTTCGCGAGTTCCTCCTGCGCGACCTTCGCGCGCATGTAGCCGATGTCAGGCGTCCGATCGACGCCCACGATCGACAGCACGATGTGGTGCTTCACGCCCGCCTTCTTCGCCTCGGCGACGATGTTCCCGGTCGACTTCTGGAAGAACTCGAGCACATCGGCGTCGGCCCATGAGGGCGAGTTGGGGATGTCGTAGACGATGTCCGCCCCGGCGAACGCCTCGGCGAGACCCTCGCCCGTGACGCTGTTGATGCCGTTGCTCGGCGACGCGGCGATCACCTCGTGGCCCGCCTCGCGCAGGTTCTCGACCAGGCGGCCACCGATGAGTCCGGTTCCCCCGACGACGACGATCTTCATAGCTGTGCCTCTCGCTTCGCGGCGCTACCGCCGGGTGCGGAGCGCTCGCTAGTAGTGACCGAATGGCCCGCCTGGTTGTGACATGCCGGCCACTCCCCCGAACTTCTCGGGGTTGAGCACGGCCCACAGCTCGCCGATGAGACCGTCGCGCGCCGCGGCGACGATGACGCCGACGACCGCCCCTCGGGCTCGAATCACGAGGCCCGGCGCGCCGTTGAGCTCCTCGACGGTGACGACCACAGACACCGCGGGGTCGGCTGCGGGCTCGGCTGCCCCGAGCGCGATGCGCACGAGCTCGCCGGCGCACGCGCACCGCCCCTGCGCGCGCGAAGCGACGGCGCGCGCGCCTTCACCGCTGTCTACGGTCAGAACGACGTCGGAGTGCAGCAGACTCGCCACACCGGGGTGGTTCGCCGACCGCAGGTGGTCGGCCAACTCCAAGATCAGTGCGCCGTGATCATGGGCCGCCCTCATGCCACGTGCTGCAGCTTGTCGGGGCTCATGACCCAGAGGAGTCGCGAGATCCCGTCTTCAGAGGCCGCAATGGTCAGCGTGGTCGTGACGACGCCGTTCTCGCTGAGCGTGAGCGCCGGCTGCCCGTTCAGCTCGACCCAGCCGATCTGCTTCCCCGTCCAGAAGTGGCTCGAGAACGCGGCGATGAACTTCGCCACGCGCGCGACGCCTGCCACCGGAATCCGCGCCGCCAGCTTCACGCCGTTGCCGTCGGTGTAGCTCACGATGTCTTCCGCGAACAGCGCCTCGAGCTCGGCGGTGGCGCCTCGCCGGGCGGCGTCGAGGAACGTCTCGAGCAGGCGGCGCTGCGCGGGCGCGGGCGCCTCGACGTGCCGCTCCGACGCGATGTGCTTGCGGGCGCGGCTCACGAGCTGGCGCGCGGCCGCTGGCGAGCTGCCCACGATCTCGGCGATGTGCTCGTAGGGGTAGTCGAACGCCTCGCGCAGAACGTAGGCCGCCCGCTCGGTGGGCGTGAGCTTCTCGAGCAGCAGCAGCATCGCGAACGACAGCGCCTCGGCCTTCTCGGCGCCTAGCGACGGGTCCTCTTCGGTGTTCACCGGTTCGGGCAGCCAGGGCCCGATGTAGGTCTCGCGCCGCGAGTGCGCCGACTGCAGCGAGTTGATCGCGAGCCGCGTCGTGATCGTCGCCAGGAACGCGGCGGGCTCGTCGACCTCGGCGCGGTCGGTGCGCTGCCACCTGATCCAGGTCTCCTGCAGGATGTCCTCAGCATCGGCGACACTGCCCAGCATCCGGTAGGCGATGCCGAACAGCCGCCTGCGCACCTGCTGGAAAATCTCACTCGCCGACTGCATTGCGTCGTCACTCACGAGCTCAGCCACCTGCGCCTCCATGGTCTCGGTCACTCTGCTTCGACCAGGCAGGTCCCCGATGTGTGACAGATTCCCAGAAAAATCCGTCACACATCGGGTTTCCGTCACGCGTGCGCGGCGCCGGTCGCTTCCCGAGCGGCCTCGACGGCAGCGATCGCCTCGGCGATCACCTCGGCGACTGCCGCAGGTTGCGACACCGAGATCGCGTGCGATGCGCCCGCGATCTCACGGATGCCTCGAGCGCCGGCCCGACGCGCACCCGCCCGATGCTCCTCGACCGGAATGTTGAGGTCGGCATTGCCGAACACGCACCAGCTCGGAATCGTCTTCCACGCCGGCACCTCGGCGGCCACCGGTTCGGTCAGTGCCGCCTGCGTCACCGGCCGCTGCGTGCGCGCCATCAGCGCTGCCTGCTCGACGGGGACATCGGCCGCGAACTGCGCCCGGAACTTCGGCAGCGCGATCGACAACTCGACGGTGCCGTCGGCGAGCTCGCGTGGCTCGAGCGTGTCCGGCAGCGTGCTGCCCGGGAACTCGGTCGACAGGTCGAACGCGTTCTGCCCGTGTTCGGGCACGAAGGCGTTGACGTAGACGAGCGCGACGACGTTCTCGAGACCTGCGGCGGCCTGCGAGATCACGAGGCCGCCGTAGGAGTGCCCGACCAACACCACCGGGCGCCCGGCCGAGACGACCACGTCGCGCACGTACGCCGCGTCGCCCGACAGGCTGCGCAGCGGGTTCGCGACGGCGACTGCGTCGATGCCGCGCGCGTTCAACTCGGCGATCACGCCGTTCCAGCTCGCGGACTCGGCGAACGCCCCGTGCACGAGCAGAGCGAGAGGATGCGTGTCAGCCACGGTCACGCCTCCGTCCACAGCGCCTTGCGCAGCACGTGCCCGGCCTGCTCGACCGCGGCGGTCGTCGCGGCGCTCGCGCGCAGCGGGTTCAGCATCATGAAGTCGTGGAAGATGCCGTTGTATCCGACGCTCGTGACGCGCACGCCGGCCTGGGTCAGCTTCCGGCCGAGGGCGACGCCCTCGTCCCGCAGCACGTCGTTCTCGTCGACGATGAGGAACGTCTCGGGCAGCCCCGCGAGCTGCTCGAGCGATGCGCGCAGCGGTGATGCGGTGATCTCGCCGCGGCGTTCGACCTCGGGAAGATAGGAATCCCAGAACCACGCCATGCCCTTGGCCGTGAGGAACGGCCCGTCGGCGAAGTCGCGGTAGCTCTCGGTGTCCTGCGCGGCATCCGTCACGGGGTAGTACATCGACTGGTGCAGGAAGTGCACGTCGCCGCGCTGCTTCGCCAGCAGCGACAGCGCGATCGTCATGTTGCCGCCGACCGAGTCGCCCGCGACCGCGAGGCGGCTGGGGTCGATGCCGTGCTCGGCGCCGTGCTCACCGATCCACTTGGCGGTGGCATAGCCCTGCTCGATCGCGACCGGGTAGTGCGCCTCAGGCGAGCGGTCGTACTCGACGAACACGACCGCGGCGTTCGCGCCGACCGCCAGCTCACGCACGAGACGGTCGTGGGTGAGCGCGTTGCCGATCACCCAGCCGCCACCGTGCATGTAGAGCACGGCCGGCAGCGCCGGCGCGGCGTCGACCGGCTTCACAATGCGCACGCGCACGTCGCCGACCTCGGCGGGAACCGTGACCCACTCGTCGGCGACGTCGGGCTTGGCGATGGGCTGCGACTGCAGGTCGTCGAGCACCTTGCGGGCACCCTCGGCGCCCAACTGGTAGAGGTACGGCGGGTTGGCGGTGGCGTCGGCGAGGTCTTGCGCCACGCCTTCCAGAATCGGCTTGGTCATCTCACTACTCACTTCTGTGACTGGGGGTCGCGGTCGGCGGTCGCCGGCCGTTGTGCAAGCGATGACCGCGCGTCGGGCGCGGATGTGACAGCAGGGGCGACGGATGCCTCAGCCGAGTCGGCCCCCGCGTAGCGCCAGCGCTCGTACACCGGCACCTCCTGATGCACCTCGACGAACCGGCCGCCGGGCATCCGCACGATGCGCCCCGTCTCGAAGCCGTGCACGAGGATCTCGCGGTCTTTGCGCTGCAGCCCGAGGCAGACGCGCCGGGTCAATTCGAAAGCCGCGACCGGACCGAGCAGCACGAGCGTCTGAAAGAAATGCACCACCCCCTCGATCGAGAGCATGAAGTGGGTCGCCATGATGTCGGCGCTGCCCGCGCCCCAGAGAGCCGCATAGAAGGTGATCGCCGCGGCGCCGACGCCGGTGCGCACCGCGTTGTTGCGGGGCCGCTCGCGCAAGTGGTGCGGGGCGCGGTCGCCGGTGAGCCGCTCGGCGATGAAGGGATACACGAGCCCCGCGAGCAGGAAGACACCGGTCGCCGCGAGCGGCACGAGCAGCGCGGGTGACCAGGTGCGGCCGAGCCACTCGAACTCCCACCCCGGCGGAATAAGGCGAAGCGCGCCGTCGAGGAAGCCGGTGTACCAGTCGGGCTGGCTGCCGGCTGAGGCATCCCCCGGTGATGACGGCCCAAATACCCAGATCGGCGCGATCGTGACCAGCGCACCCATCGCGGCGATTACGCCGATCACGACAGAGAACAGGCCGCTCGCGCGCACCGCGGCGGTGGGCCAGACCGGCACGTCGTCGTTCGAGCGCCCCGGTCGCGCGAAGCGCGGCGCGGGTCGCCGGAGCCCGGCACGCGCGAGCAGCGCCACGAGCACCACGAGCGCGAGCGGTACGAGAGCCACGTGCAGCGGGTAGAGGTGCTCGATGATCTGGCCCGGAAACCCGCCGCCGAACAGCAGGTTCGCCAGTTGCGTGCCGACGAACGGGATCGACAGCGCGACGCCCTGCGCGATGCGCAACCCGGTGCCCGCCAGCAGGTCGTCGGGCAGTGCGTAGCCGCTCCAGCCGCCGGCGAGCACGGCGAGGAACAGCAGGTAGAGCAGCACCCAGCTCGCGCGGCGCGGGCGGCGGAAGGCGCCGGTGAAGAACGCGGTGAGCAGTTGCATGATGACGGATGCCGGCAGCAGCAGCGCCGCCCAGTGATGCGCCTGCCGCAGCAGCAGCCCGCCACGCACCTCGAGCGAGATGCGCATCGTCGAGGCATACGCCTTCGACACGTGCTGGCCGACCAGGGGCAGCCACGGGCCGTCGTAGACGACCTGGTCGCTCGACGGCACGTACACGAACATCAGCAGGATGCCGGTGAGGAAGAGCACCGCGAGGCTGGCGACGGTGGTGATGCCGAAGATGTCCGTCCAGTGCGGCTGGACGCGGCGTCGGCGCAGGCCCGCGCTGAAGGCCGTCGCGCGGCGCCCTGCCCGCGTCTCGGCAAATCGGGCGGAGATGCGGTCGGTGATCGAGTGCGACATGGGGCCTCCTGACTCATCAGCTACGACTGATCAGGAGGCCCGTTTGTGACGCTCAGCCCCAGAAGGCGGTGAGGCGCGCGGCGAGCGCCGCGCCCTGCGCGAAGCCCGCGCGGGCCGCCGCAGGGCGGGTCGCGAGATTCATCATGTTGCCGCCGAACGCGGCGAGGGATGCCTCGTCAGGCAGCACCGTCTCGACGGCGCTCCCTCCGGCCCGCAGCTCGTCGACCTGCGCCGAAAGCTGCATGCCCCACTCGAGCGGATGCATCGTGCGGCCGCCGAGCGGCGAGAGCACCAGCACCGTGGCGCAGCCCGCCGCGAGGTCGGCGTTCTCGTTGCGCCGGTAGCCGCCGTCGATGAAGGCTCGGTCGCCGACGCGGTAGGCCGGGGTGCTGAACCCGTTCGAGGTGCTCGCGGCGACGGCATCCGCCAGGCTCACGCCACTGTCGCGATCGAGCGCGATGCCCTCGCCGGTGACCGGGTCGACGGCCGTGATGAGCAGGCGCCGGTCGGGCCAGTCCTGGCTCGGAAGCCGGGCGGCGACGGTCGTGCGCCACTTCTGCGACCAGGTGCCGTCGCCCGCGGCATCCGCTTCGAGCGCGACCGCGCCGATCTTGCGGCGCATGTCGGCCGCATCGCCCGCCGACGCGATGACGGCGCGCATGCGGTCGAGGTGGGCGTTCTGGTCGAAGCCGCCGGGGCGGCCCGCGGGCCGCGCGTGTTGCGGAACCGGCGCCTGGGTCGCCGCGTAGAGCTCGGCGATGGGTGCGCCGGTGATCTGCGCGGCGGCGGTCGCGCCGGCCGAGGTGCCGACGATCAGGTCGGCGTCGGTGACGTCGACGCCGCCGTCGGCGAGCCCGGCGAGGACGCCGATGAGCCAGGCGTTGCCCGCGGCACCTCCGCCGCCGAGGACGAGCGCGTGCTCAGTGGGTGTGTGCGACGAGTTCGTGTTCATGGGAGTGCCTTTCGCGATGCGAGGCGGATGCTCCCGATGACGGTGTCGTCAGTGCGTGATCGTGTGCGGCGAGGGAGCACCCATTGCGGATACTGCGTTCATGGGTCTCACCTCCTGACGACGAGTCGCGATCGAGTCGACGATACCGCGCCGCGGCGGCACATCACGTCGTCCGCAATTTGTACAAATTGCGCGGCCGACAACGCGCACCTGCGACGCGCTATGCCAGCCGCGGCTTGAGCTCCTCCGCGAAGAACGTCATGAACCCGTCCGGGTCGGGGCCGCCGTTGTGCAGCACGAGGTTCTCGAACCCCGCGTCGCGGAACTGCCCGATCACCTCGAGGTGCCGCTCGACGTCGGGGCCGCACGCGAACTGCTTCAGCACGTCCTCCTCCCGCACGGTCGCCGACGCCGCCTGGAAGTTCTTCGGGTTCGGCAGCTCGCTCATCACGGGCCAGCCGGTGGCGAACCACGGCTCCTTCTCAAGCACTGCGGCCGCGGCATCCCCCGCGCTCGATGCATACGCAAGCGGAACCTCGGCGAAGCGCGGCCCGTCGCCGCCGCGACCCACGTAACCCTCGACCAGCTCGGCGCGCGGCTCGGTCGCCATCAGCCCGTCGCCCAGCTCGGCGGCGATCGAGACGGATGCCTGCCCGCCCGCCGCGACGACAATGCGCGGCAGCGTCTCGGGCAGGTCGAACACCTGGGCATCCTCGAGGCTCAAGAACTCGCCGTCGTAGCTCTGATAGCCGCCCTTCCAGAGCAGGCGGATGATCTCGAGCGCCTCGCGCAGCATGCGATGACGGATGCGTGCCGCCGGCCACCCCTCGCCGGTGATGTGCTCGTTGAGGTTCTCGCCGGCGCCGACCCCGAGCGTGAAGCGCCCGTCTGAGATCAGGGCCATGGTGGCCGCCGCCTGGGCGATGATCGCCGGGTGGTAGCGCATGGTCGGGCAGGTCACGCCGGTCATCAGTCCGATGCGCTCGGTCTGCGCGGCGATCGAGCCGAGGATCGACCACGTGAATCCGCTGTGCCCCTGGTTGTCGAGCCACGGGTGGAAGTGGTCGCTGATCTCGAGGAAGTCAAAGCCCGCCTGCTCGGCGGCGACGGCTTGGCGGATGATCTCCTTCGGGCCGAAGCCTTCGGTCGAGAGCTTGTAGCCGAACTGCATCGCGAACCTCCCTGGGCGTGGGCCGGCCTTGCCGGCATCCGTTGCTTACGAAGGCGCTGTACCCACCCGCGCCCGATCGCCCTCGATCAGGCGCCGCGCCCGCGTCGGCACCCGGCCGATCAGGAATGCCCCGAGGCCGAGCGCCACACATAGCGCCGCGGGGAACGGCGTCACGTGCGGGCCGCCGAGCCCGATCGCGAGGTTGCCCACCGGCGGCGAAAGCGCGATGCCGACGTACATGGCGGTCGAGTTCCACGACATCGTGACGGTCACGTTCTGCGGGTCGAGCTCGACGAGCTGGTGCTGCACGGGCACGCTCATGCCGGCCGCCATGAAGCCCCAGACCCCGAACACGACCGCCGTCAGAGGGTAGGAGGCGACGACGAACGGCAGCGCCGCGAGCAGCGCGATCGCCGCCCCGAGGGCGGTGACCGCGATGTGCTTGCTGCCGTAGCGGTCGGTCAACCTGCCGACGAACTGGTTCCCAACGAGGCCCGAGCAGCCGTAGATCATCAGCAGCACCGCGAGCAGCGTGCCAGAGCCGCCCGTGGCGCCGGCGGTCAGCGTCGCGCTGAAGATGAAGACGACGTTGCCCGAGACGACGACGAAGAGCGTGGTCAGAACGGTCGCCACGATCTGCCGGTCGGCCAGCGGGGCGAGACGCTGGCGGAACGGCACGGCATCCGGTGTCGGGGCGCGCCGCAGCCCGACGACGATCGACACGCCGACGATGATTCCGACTCCGGCAAGCACCCACATGGGCAGGCGCCAGGTCGCCGCGCTGCCCAGCGCAGTCCCGAACGGCGTGCCGAGCGCGCCCGACAGCGTGAAGCCCATTGCGACCAGCGCGAGCGCGCGGCCACGGCGTTCGTGAGGCACAAGGGATGTCGCGACCGCACTCGCCGTCGGCACGAGCGCCGCCCCGCCCAGCGCGGCGACGGCGCGGCCGCCGAAGAATCCGGCAGGGTCTGAGCTCAGCGACGTCACGATCGTGCCGATCGAGAACAGTGCCGCGCCGCCCGCCATGAGCGCCGCGCGCGAGGTGCGGGCGAGCGTGATCGACGCGACCGGAGCGGCGATCGCGACGATCACCGAATAGAGCGTGATCGAGTAGCTGACCGTGGACTCGGTCGACCCGAGGCTGCTCGCGATGCGCGGCAGCAGGCCCGCGATGATCGACGCGTTCGTGCCGACCATGAACATCGCGGCAGCGAGCAGCAAGAGCTTGGCGGTCGCGCCACGGTGGGCGATGGCAGCGTCGACGGGCTCGTCGGCGTGCCCCGAGATGCAAACGGATGCTCCGCCGGATTCACCTGCGGCCGTCACTGTGCCCCCTTCCGGAACCACGTGGTCGCTCACCCGGCGTCGGCGCCGGGTAACAGAATCCAATTCTAGAACTGCGTTCGCTCGAGAGTCGAGGGCGTCGTCCCCACCCAAACGCGAATCGCCGGCCCGCGCGTATGCGCGAACCGGCGACTACGACGCGTCTACGTATTACTTGGTGAAGATCGCGTCGTCGTGCAGGAAGTCGCTGATGGCGAAATCGAGCGTGAGGTCGTTGGGGTCCTTGACCGAGTAGGCGGCCTTCCAAGAAAGGCTCTGCCCAGGAAGAAGCTTGGCAGACGACAACGGGTACTCGTTGATGTCACCCTGCGGGCCCGCGACCTCAACAATGTTGGAGCCCGCGACGCCACCCGAGTTCAAATCACCGCCCGCGAAGGCCGGGTCAACCGGCTGGGTCGTGCCGTTCTTCAGCGTGATGGTGAAGATCACGTTCGCCTGGCCAGGCACCACGCCGGATGCATACTGGCTCGGCGTGTAGGCCGCGGGAGCAGAGATGGTGACCGCAAGGCCATCCGACCACTTGTAGGTCTGCCCGAACTTGGGGTTCTCCTTGGCCGCAGGCTTGGCGGCCGCCGACGGCGCCGCGCTGGCTGCCGCCCCCTTGCTGCTCGACTTGAGGCTGTGCTCGACAGCGCCCGAGCCTGCCGAGAAGATGGCCGCCCACATGATCGAGGCGATGACCGCGAGGACAAGGCCAACGCCACCAAAGATCAGACCGGTGATCGCAAGACCAGTACCACGACGCTTGATCAGCGAGAAGACGCCCAGCACAACGGCTGCAACGCCAAGGAACAGTGCGACCCATGACCAGATCGGGATGAACGCAGTGGCGAACGCGACGATACCGAGCACGAGACTGGTGATCGCGAGGCCCTTGCTTGGAGCCGAGGCGCCCTGCTGCGGGGCGTACGGCGCAACAGGCGCCTGCTGCGCGTGAGGCGGAGCGGAGGCCGCTTCCGCATACGGCGGGATCGGCGTCTGCGCGAACGCCGGAGGCGCCGGGGTCGTCGGGTCAACGGGATTGGTCATGCGTGATCGGTTCCTTTGGTGATACCAGGGGAGATGTGCGCCGCCATCGCCCGCCGATGCACCTATCGGGGACAGAACCGGCAATGACAGACGATTGTCTAGCGCTTCGTTAAATGAAGCTAAAGAACCCACAGTGATTTCATAACACCCACTGCGGGGGTGCCTCATTCGGGGATAGGCCGCCCCGAGCACTGATCAACCCGCACCAACCGAACGGTTGATTGCGCCGCGCGACTTCTGAGCTACCCTCACCGCATGGTCCGCCTCACTCCGGCAGACACCCTTCCCACCCACCGCCCGAGCACCGCCCCGGTCTGGTGGATCCTCACGCCCAGCATCGTCGTGGCCGTCGCGCTCGCCGGGGTGCACCTCGTCGTGATCCCGCTCTTCCCCGTGGTCGCGCAGTACTACTTCTCTCAACAGGCGAAGACCTTCGACGAGGAATCCGTCGCACTCTCCATCCACATCTTCTTCGGCGCCGTCGCGCTCATTGCGGGCGCCGTCAACATCGTCACGGCCGGCCGCGATCGCCGGCTGCGCAGCCACCGCGCGGTCGGCTGGGTCTATAGCGCGTCGGTCGCGACCTCGGCCGCGTTCGGCATCGTGGTCGCCTTCCACGCGTACGCCGGCACTCTGCCCGGCGGCCGCGCGATCGTGACGAGCGGATTCCTCGCCCTCGCCGCCACGTGGGTGATCACCCTGACGCTGGCGGTCGAGGCGATGGCCTTTCGCGGCGACGTGCGCGCGCACCGGTTCTGGATGACCGTCAACTTCTCGCTGACCTTCGCCGCCGTCGTCCTGCGCGCGTGGGTGGGGCTGCTGCTCGCATTCGGCAACGGCGCGTTCGAGCTGCTGTACCCGACGCTCGGCTGGGTCGGCTGGGTGCCGAATCTCATCGTCGGCATCCTGATCGCGCGGCGCCTGCGCGCCACCGGGAAGCTGCGCCCGCGGGCGAAATTCCCCGCCCCCTAGACCGTTTTGTCTACCCAGGCCGGGAAATGCCTATGAGGGTCTCCCCTGCGAGCCTTCCGAGCCGATAGCTTGTGCGCGTCAGTTACCGCAATGACGCGTCTCTCACCCATACACGAAAGGAACCGCACACCATGGCTGGTATCGCCGCCAAGCTCGACAAGGCCTACGAGAACCTCAGCGTCGAAGAGCTCGCGAAGGCCCCCGTCGCCGCCCTGCAGGGCGTCAGCGACTCGGACGCCGAGCACCTGAAGGCCGCCTTCAACATCACCACCATCGGCGACCTCGGCACCAACAAGCACTTCCTCTGGGCAGAGGCGATCGCGAAGCTCGCCGAGTAGTCACGCCCTGCTCGAAGCGGCCCCGCACCCGGCGTCGGAGTGCGGGGCCGTTCTCTATCTCTAACGACGAGATCTCTAACGACGAGCCCTCTAGATGACGAGCGGCAGCTCGCGGGTGCGATCCCACGGCTCTGTCCAGCCGAGGCGGTCGAACAGCGCGTCGAGCAGCATCGCGGTGAAGCCCCAGAGCGTGCGCTCGCCGCCCTCGGTGCGAATCAGAAAGGCCGGCCCGCGCCACACGTGGCCTTCGCGGCGGATCACCGTCACCCCGCGGTTCGCCGGGTCGAGCAGCTCTGCGACCGGCAGCCGGAAGACGGCCGCGCTCTCCGCTTCGTCGACGACCCGCACGGGCGAGGGCTTCTGCCACCATGCGAGCACCGGCGTCACGAGATGACCTGACCGCTCGAGTGGCACCTCGCCCAGCGCGCCGAGCACCTCGACGCCCGTCGGGTCGAGGCCGGTCTCCTCCTGCGCCTCGCGCAGCGCAGCATCCGTCGCGCTCGCATCACCCGGGTCGATGCGCCCGCCAGGGAACGCGATCTGGCCCGGGTGCGCCCGCAACGTCGACGCGCGTTCCACCAGCAGCACGTCGAGATCGCGCGAGACGACGGATGCCTCGGCCGAACGGTCCGCGGGCAGATCGTCCAGCTTCCCGAACAGCATGAGGACGGCGGCGGCTCGACCTTCGGCGGTGAGCGGTGGACGCAGCGCGGCGAAGGCGGCGGCACCCGAGTCGGCGATGGCTGCGAGTTCTGCACGGGCGGTCACCGGCGACCACCGCCCGCGAGCAGGGCGTAGCCGAGCGGCAGCGCCGAGACGCACATCAGGACGATGCCGGCCGGCAACGCCGACGGCACGAGCAGGACGCCGCCGATCAGGAATCCCGCGAACAGCACCGCGCCGACGGCGCGACGGATCAGTCGCTCGAGGCGGGACAGGCGGATGTCGAGTGCGGGCGTCGCGACGGTGACGACGCCGTCGTTGACGCGGGTGATCAGCGTGTCGATGCGGCCGGGCAGCCGCGCGAACACGCCGGCCGCCGACACGATCTCGCGCGCCGCGGATGCGACGACGTTGCCGCCCTCTTCGCGCAGCAGGCGCTGCGCGAAGGGCTCGATCGCGTCCCAGATGTTGAACTCGGGGTCGAGCGCGCTGCAGACACCGGAAGTCAGCGACATCGAGCGGATCACGAGCAGGAAGTTCTCGGGCAACTGGAACGGCAGTGAGCGCACGACGCGGCCGAACTCCTGCCCGAAGTCGCGGAACTCGCGCGGGTCGACGCGGCGCAGCTGCGCGAAGCCCATGCCGCCGAAGCGATCGAAGAGCCTCGTCATCGCCCGTTCGAGCTCGGCGGTGTCTGCGGAGGGCAGCAGGATGCCGACCTGCTGGATGCTCTCGATCAGCTGCTGCCCGTTGCGTGCCGCGACCGCCACGAGCAGTCGCCGCAGGCCCGCCCGCAGCTCGTCGGTGATCTCGCCCATCATGCCGAAGTCGATGAAGGTGAGGGTGAACGCCTGACCGTCTGACGTGCGCCGCCCGGGCGTGACGAAGATGTTGCCCGGGTGCGGGTCGGCGTGGAAGTACCCCTGCCCCAGCAGCTGCTCGAACATCACCTCGGCGAAGACGTTCGCGACCTCGTGCGGGTCGATGCTCGCGGCGCGCAGCGCGTCGACGTCGTTGATCTTGATCGCGCTGACGTCGGCGAGGGTGAGCACGCGGCGGGTGGTGCGCTCCCACACGACCTCGGGCACTTTCACGCGGGGGTCGTTCGCGAAGAGCGCCGCGAACCGCTCCGCTCCGACGGCTTCGTGCAGGTAGTCGATCTCTTCGAGGCTCGTCTTCGCGAACTCGGCGACGAGCGCGTGCGGGTCCACGTGCCGGGACACGACGCTCAGGCGGCTGAGCCACCCGGCGACGCGGCGCAGCGCAGCGAGGTCGACATCGACGATGGCCTGGATGCCGGGCCGCTGCACCTTGACGACGACGCCGTCCTGACCGAGCAGCTCGGCGTCTTGCGCGCCGAGGCGCGCGCGATGCGCCTGACCGAGGGATGCCGCAGCCACCGGCACCTCGTCGACGTGGGCGAACGCCCGCGCCAGCGGCACGCCGAGCTCGCTCTCGGCCAGCTCGCGAACCGCAGGAAACGCCGCGGCGGGCACCTCGTCCTGCAAGCCGGCGAGCTCGCGCGTGATCTCGGGCGGCAGCACGTCGAGCCGAGACGACAGGAACTGCCCGACCTTGATCATCAGTCCGCCGAGCTCGACGGCGAGCGCGTGGAAGCGCTGCGCGATGCGGGTCAGCCGGGCCGCGCGGCCCCGGTCGCTGAGTCGCTCGAGACCCAGCCGCGGCAGCACCAGCTCGAACCACCACGTCTGCACGAGGTAGGTCGCCGCGAAGCGCAGGATGCGGCGGTAGCGCGCCCGCTCGAGGCCCGCACGCCGGCCGGACGGCACGCCGTAGGGTCCGCTCGCAGGCGGCATCCGATCAGCCCCGTGCGTCACTCCTGCGCGAGGATCGCGTACAGCTTGCGCCGCACCTCGTCGAGCAGCTTCGCTGCTTCTTTCTGCTGCTCTGGCGTGCCCGAGCGCTGCACCTGGGCGGCGGCCTGCGCGAGCTCCATGCCTGACTTCGGCAGCGGGCCGATGCCGAACAGGTCGCGCTTGCCCGATTCCTGCCAGGAGGCACGCGCCGCAGCTGCCTCCGCTTCGGCCTTTCCGGCCTCGGTGAGCGAGTAGGTCTTGCGGCCGTCGGTCGTGGTCGCGGTGACGACGCCCTCGTCGGCGAGCAGCTGCAGCGTCGGGTAGACCTCGCCGGCGCTCGGCTTCCAGCCGCCACTGCGCTCGCCGATCTCGGCGATGAGCTCGTAGCCGTGGCGCGGCTTCTCGGCGAGCAGCGCGATCACGGCGGCGCGCACATCGCCGTGGCCGCCGTGGCCGCCGCCGCGCGGGCCGAGCCGGTGCTCGACCGCGGAGCGCAGCTGGTCGAACGCATCTGAGAGGGACGGGCCGGCGCCAGGGCGCCCGCCTGCGAAACCGCGCGAGCTGGTGCCCGCGCCCGTGAACGACGTGCTCATGACGACCTCCCGGTCTGACGTGGCGCGGCGGGGTTGTCGCCGCACTTTCACGATATGCGGCTGGGGATGCTTTGTCTTCTGTTCCCCGCGTCGTCACAGCCCCAGCACGGCCGCGAACCGCGCCGCTGTGGCCGGCTGCCCGGGACATCTACCCAGCACCGAGACCATCGCGGCCTTCTCAGCAGGCTCGACCCACAGGCCGTACGCGGCCTTCACCGAAACCTGCCGAGCGACATACGCGCAGCGATACGACGCCAACGCAGGCAGCCACGCCGCAGCATCCTTGTCGCCCTTCGACTCGTTGGAGTGCTCATCGACCGCCAGCAGGTTGCCGGGGTCGTTCGCGAACTCCTCGCGCTTCTGCTGCGTCCACGCCTGCGCCCCGGTCTGCCAGGCATCGCCGAGCGCGACGACATGGTCGATCTGCACCAGCGCCGACGTCTTCTCGCCACGCTGGAACGCGATGGTCTGCCCGGTGTACGGGTCGGCGAGCGTGCCCGTCAGCACCTCGCAGTAGCTGTTGCGCGTGATCCCGCGCAGATCGCGCGCCAGGATGTCGTTGCGCGTGTCGCACCCGTTGCGATCCATGTCGAGCCACGCCTCACCGAAGTCGGTCGTGCGCTGGTACTTCACGCCGCCCTGCGCATTCTTGACGGGCAGCGCGTCGAGCAGCGCGAGCGCTGTTCCCGACGCGGGCGAAGGGGCCGGGGATGCCTGCACCGGCGGCGCCGCAGAGGGAGTGACCAGAGTCGCGCTCGGGGTAGGGCCGAACCCGCGATCAGCAGTCTGGGCGTGCGAGGACCGTCCGTTCGCCATCGCCCCCGAGATCAGCCCGGCTGCGACGACCGCAGCCACGACGAGCCAGGTGACGCGCGTTCTTCCCACAGTTGCATCAGCCTACGAAGCGAGCCCGCGATGGGGCGGCTCCCACTCCGCGGGTCGGACGGGTCAGGCATCCGCTCGCCCTCATCGCGCCCGTCTCGGTACGAAATCCGCATGCGGTGACCAGCCGCACGAGAAGTGGGTACTTCTCGGCTATGAGAACCAAGAGAGCGGCCCTGACAGCCGTAGCACTCACCGCGGCCGCCGTGATCCTGGCCGGCTGCTCGGGCGGCGGCAGCACCGACAGCAGCAAGTCGACCAACTTCAGCACCAAGGTCTCGGGCACGCTGAACGCCTGGGGCTTCAACAGCCCCGACGAGGTGGGCAAGGCCCGTCTCGCCTACGCCAAGAAGCAGCTCGGCGGCGTCAAGATCAAGATGGACGAGACCGCGTTCGACGCGCAGAAGTTCACGACGCGTGTCGCGAGCGGCAATGTGCCCGATGTGGTGCAGATGGATGCCAACCTGGTCGCCACCTACGCGGCACAGGGCCTCATCGAGCCGCTCGACAAATGCTTCAGCGCCCACAAGATCGACCCGAGCTCGTACTTCTACCAGTCCGTCAATGACGACGTGACCTACAAGGGCAAGATCTACGCGGTGCCGCAGTTCTATCAGCCGCCGGCCATCCTGCTGAACAAGAAGGTACTGGATGCCGCGGGCGTCACCCCCTCGCAGATCAACACGTCGAAGCCCGACGAGCTCATCGCCGCAGCGAAGAAGATGTACAAGGAGTCGGGCGGCAACCCGACCGTGCTCGGCTTCAACCCGGTCGCGAGCGGGCAGCCGGGGCTGTGGATCCTCGGCTACGGCGGCCAGCTCACCGATGAGAACGGCAAGCCGACCCTGGACAACCCGAAGAACGAGAAGGGCCTCGAGGTGCTCAAGCAGATCACCGACGCCCAGGGCGGCTACGCCAAGATCAAGAGCTTCTCGGACTCGTTCGACATGTTCGGCGCCGACAACGAGTTCACCAAGGGCCAGGTCGGGGCGGAGGTCGACAACCAGTGGTACGTCAACGTGTTGACGCCTTACGCAGACAAGATCGACCTCGCCGCCGTCCCGTTCTATGCCTCTGACGGCAAGCCGTTCACGGTCGCGAACGGCACCTCGTTCGTCATCCCGACCGCGGCGAAGAACAAGGACGCCGCGTGTGCGTGGGCGACCTCGTTGGTGAGTGAGGGCGCGTGGGATGCCGCGGGCCAGGCTCGCGCGAAGACGATCGCCGGCACCCCCGGCGGCATCAACACGGGTCTGTTCACCGGCAGCCCGAGCATCGACAAGAAGCTTCGCTCGCAGTATGTGAAGCCGAGCGGCAACGCCGGGTTCGATCAGGCGATCTCGACCTACTACGACATCGTCGGCGATGGGAAGTCGTTCGGGGCGTCACCCGCGGGCCAGCAGATCAACACCGAGCTGCAGAACGTCATCTCGTCGGTGCTGCTCGGGAAGGCGACACCGGCGGACGCCCTGAAGAAGGCGCAGGCCTCTGCTTTGCGGGCATACCAGCAGGCGACGAAGTAGGGGGCTCTGCTTGCGCGTCCCGCGCCGACGTTTGCGTCTCCCGTTCCGGACGCGGACGTCGGCGCGGGCCACTAAAGGCACTCGCCTCAGCCGAAGATCGCCTCGACCTCGGCTGCCAGCTTCTCGTTCCAGTCGAGGGCGAGGCCATCGAGGATGCCTGCCCAGTGATGCTCTTTGCTCACCCCGACGATCGGGGCGGTGACGAGGGGGTGGTGGAACAGCCAGGCCATCGCGAGCGCCGCCTGCGAGACGGCATGGGCGGCGGCGAGCTCGTCGAACGCGCGCACCTTCGCCATCGCGGTCTCGTAGTCGAGGAACGGTGCGGCGGACGAAGCGACACTGGCACGGTCACCGGTCTGCGGTCGCTCGCCGTTGCTGTAGCGGCCGGCTAGGAGCCCGTTCGCGAGCGGCGAGAAGGGGGTGTAGGCGAGGCCCTCGCTCGCGACGATCGGGAGAACCTCCGCATCGTCCGCGCGAGCGAGCAGGGAGTATTGGTTCTGCACCACCTCTGGGCGCGCGAGACCCAGCCGGTCGGCGGTCTCGAGCGCGGCGGCGAGTGTGGGGCCGTCGACGTTCGAGAGGCCGTACGCCTTGATCGTTCCGCGCTCGACGGCGTCGCTGAAGACAGGAAGCGACTCGGCCCATGGGGTGTTCGGGTCGACGGTGTGAGCGACATACAGGTCGACGCGGCCGATGACGTCGATGCTGTGCTGCAGCTGGCGGCCGATGCGCTCGGGGTTCAGGTTCGGCCCGGCCGCGGTCATGCCGGTCTTGGTCTGGATCAGCACGTCGGCGTCCGGGTGGCTGCGGTTCCACACGCCGACGACGCGCTCACTCTCGCCACCCGTGTAGACGTCGGCCGTGTCGATGACCTTCACGCCCTCGGCGACAGCGCGGTCGATGAGTGCGAGCCCAGCTGCCTCGTCGAGCCCGAGGCCGGGGCCGGTCGCGACGGCGATGCCGCCGATTCCGCCGGTGCCGAGCAGGAACCGCCCGAGCTGAGCGCGGCGCTCTGTTGCCGATGATGCGATCCAGGTCATGTGGATTCCTTCCGAACGGTTGTCGGTCTCAGAATCGAACCGACTGCGCTGACCCACCGTAACAGAGTAAGTCAGGAATCCGAACTTAGTCGGCACGCGTGGCAGCAGCTGCGTTCAGTCGGCCTCAGCCGACCTTCCGCACGAGCGGGGTCGCGTGGCGTTCGCCCCACGTGCGCAGCCCGGCGAGCACCGGGCCGAGCTCTTCGCCGGCAGCGGTCAGGAAGTATTCGTCGCGTGGCGGTCGCTCGGAGTACCGGTGGCGCTCGATGACCCCAGCCTCTTCCAGCTTCCGCAGGCGCTGAGCGAGCGTCTCGCGCGGGGTGCCGGTGTTGATCTGGATGTCCGTGAAGCGCCGCACCCCGAACCCGAGCTCGCGCAGTATGAGCAGCGACCAGCGCTCACCCACGAGCTCAAGCGCGTCGGCGATCGAGCAGACGCGCGCATGTCCGAGATTGGTCGGTTCGTTTGGCTGACTCACCGTCGCACTCTACCTCCGGCATGTGAAGAACCGGCTGTCGCAATGCCCCCTGTTGATCGAATCTTTGTGCGTTTTTTGAGGCGCTTTTTCCGACTGCTTTTCCGGTTTATTCGAATATTTGTTACACTCGGTCTAGCGTTGATCGGGGGGCACATGGCGTCAGACAGGCAGAGCGGGTGCGAGGCGTTCGCGCGCGTGAGCGCGCTGCTGCCGGTGTCGCTTGCTGTGCTGACCGATGACCCGCTGGTCGGGTTCGCACAGGCCGTCGAGGAGGCCGGGCGGGTGCTGGACGGGCTGCGACTCGGGGTGGCGCGCGAGTTCGACAATCGCACCGACGAGACGCTGGGTGAGGACTCGCTGGCTAGGAAGCTCGGGGCGAAGAGGCCCTGGGGTGCGCTGGAGACCGTGACCCGCACTTCGGCCAAAGATGCCCGGGAGCGGGTGGCCGAGGCGCGCCGGCTGGCGAAGTTCGCGGTGCTTGAGGCTGCGGTCGAAGCCGGGGTGCTGGGGCGGGCGCAGGCGGTCGCGATCATGGAGCCGCTGCTGCCGGCCGCGGACCGCGCCGACACCGCACTGGTGGAAGCCGCGTGCGAGAACCTCGTGGACCTCTCGAAGGTGCTCCCGGCGACCGCGGTCGTGGAAGCCGCCGAAGCGTGGGCGCTGGTGCTGGACCCGGACGGGGTCGAACCCGTCGAGAAAGCCGCCGTCGAGAAACGGTTCTTCCGCCTCGGACGCGCCAAAGACGGCCTCGTGAAGTTCTCCGGCGCCCTCCCAGTGGAGCAGGCCGCCGCCGTGCGGGCGCTGCTGGATGCGTACGTGAACCCCCGCGCCGGAGCATCGGTGATGTTCACCCCGAACGCTGCCGACGACTCGAACGACGTGGAAGACGGCCGGCAGAAGCCGATGCTGACCGCCACGGAAACCGAGCCCCCGACGGACACGCGCACCCCGGACCAGAAGCGCGCCGACGTGATGCACGCCGTGTTCGCCGCCGCCGCCCGCGCCCCCGAGACTCCCACCATGGGCGGCTCGCACCCCACGGTGTTGGTCGTGGTGCCGAAGGACGACTTCGAGACCGGACACGGGGCCGCCCGCATCGACGGGGAAGACGAACCCGTCAGCGCGAAGACCGCCAAGCGGATCGCCGAGACCGGCGGATACCAGGAAGTCCAGATCGACTCGGCCGGGAAGATCCTCAACCTCGGAGACACGAAACGATGCGCCACCGTCTGGCAGCGCAAAGCCCTCGCGGTCAGAGACAAAGGCTGCATCATCCCCGGCTGCACCATGCCCGCCAGGTGGTGCGAGGTCCACCACATACGGCCCGACCGCGACGGCGGACCCACCGACATCCTCAACCTCACCCTCCTGTGCTGGTTTCATCACAACGACATCGACACCGGCCCCTACCAACTCCGCATGGGCGACGACCGAACACCAGAAATCCGCTGGACCTTCGGAAGCCACGCCACCGAATGGATCAAGGCCATCCACACCCCGAAACGCGACCTCAGCACCGCCACCTGAAACGAGTGGCAGAGCTCTGCCCTGACAGCGGAATCTTCCTGGCGCGGTCGACCCGTCCGTTGGCCGGGGGCGCTAACCCTTGCGGCCCTGAGTCGCGACGCCCTCGACGAAGTAGCGCTGGCCGAAGGCGAAGATGATCAGCATCGGCAGCGTGACGAGCAGGGCCGCGACCATGACGTACTGATAGTCGCCGTGGCCGCCGTTGGTGGGGCTGAACAGGGTCATGGCATACGAGATCCCCAAGGGCACCGTGAACTGGTGCACGCTGCCGGCGTTCAAGTAGATGAGCGCGGCCTGCAGGTTGTTCCAGCTGGCCTGGAACTCGAAGATGAACACGATGATGAACGACGGGATCGACAGGGGCATCGCGATCCTTCTGAACAGGCCCCAGTAAGACGCGCCATCGATCCGCGCGGCTTCGAACAGCTCCCGGGGCAGGCCAAGAAAGAACTGCCGCTGCAGGAAGATGTAGAACGCCGAGCCGAATAGGTTCATCCCGAACAGCGGAACCCAGGTGCCGAGCAGGCCGAGGTACTTCCAGATCAGGTACTGCGGCACCATCGTCACGGCGCCCGGAAGCATCATCGTGGCGAGGACCAGCCCGAACAGGAATCCGCGCCCCGGGAACTTGAAATATGCGAATCCGAACGCCACGACGGAACTCGAGACCGCGACGAGCCCCGCCGCCAGCAGCGCGATGACGATGCTGTTCAGCAGCCACGACAGCAGCGGCAGCTGGTTCCAGACCTCGACGTAGTTCGACAGGGTGATGGTGCGCGGAATCAGCCGGTTGTCGAACACGTCGCCACGGGGTTTGAAGCTCGCCGCGAGCAGCCACGCGAAGGGGTACAGGAACAGCAGCCCGAATGCGGCGATCACGATCCAGAGGATCACCTTGCCGATGGTGCTGCGCCCTCGATAGAACCCGGCGCCGCGACGGTCGCGGCGCTTCTCGGACTCGGCCGCGTCCGAATACTCGGCGGCCAGAGACGCCGCCTGGGGTGCGTGCGTGACCGACATCAGTTGTCCCCCTCGTAGTAGACGAAGCGGTTGCTGAACTTCACCTGCACCAGCGTGATGATCAGGATGATCACGAACAGCAGCCACGCCATCGCCGCCGCGAAGCCGAAGTTGAACTGCCGGAACGCCTGCTGGAAGAGGTAGATGCCGTAGAACAGCGAGGCATCCGTCGAGGCGTTCGTCTGGTCGCGCCAGAACAGCAGGTATGCCTGATCGAAGATCTGCAGGGCGGCGATCGTCAGCACGATGACGTTGAAGAAGATCGCGCCGGAGATCATCGGCAGCGTGATGTTGAAGAACTGCCGCACCGGCCCTGCGCCATCGATCGAGGCCACCTCATAGAGGTCGCGGGGAACGTTCTTGAGCGCCGCGAGGAAGATCACCATGGTGCCGGAGACGCCCCACAGCGTCATCAGCACGATGGACGGCTTCACCCAGTTCGGGTCGACGAGCCATTGCGGGCCGGGGATGCCGAAGAACCCCAGTGCCTTGTTGATCGCCCCGGTGTTGCCGTTCAGCAGCAGCAGGAACACCGACGCCGTGGCCACCGCCGGCGTCATCTTCGGCAGGTAGAAGATCGTGCGCATCACGCTCGAGCCGCGGCCCACCTTCGCCAGCAGGATCGCGAGGAACAGGGCGAAGATGATCTCGAGCGGCACCGCCAGCACCGCATAGAACAGGGTGTTCCCGAGCGACATCATCACATTGGGGTCCTGCAGCAGCTGCGCGTAGTTGCCGAAGCCCGCCGGCGTGGCCCGGTTCGTCGCCAGGTTGTAGTCGCTGAACGAGATCACCAGGCTGTAGACCATCGCGCCGAGCGTGAACACGAGGAATCCCACGATCCACGGGCTGATGAAGAGGTAGCCCGCGATCGCCTCACGCTTGTTGTACTTGCGCACGCGCCGCGAGCGCGACGCTGTGGCCGTGCCCAGGCTCGTCGCAGATGTCATGCCGGTTCGGTTCCCCGGTGCGAAGAAGAGAAACGCTTCTGGTCTCCATTCGGCTTCGCCGAGTCGACCGGTGCGGCTTCGCCGAGTCGACCGGTGCGGCTTCGCCGAGCCAACCCGCGCCTCCCCCGTCATGGGGTCAAACGTTCACGAGCAGGTCGGTTTGCCGTTTCCTGACCTCGCCAGGGTCGGAAGGGTGACTGACACCATCTCCTCCACGTCGAAGGGCCTCGACTTCTCTCGTCGCAGCCTGCTTGCCGCCCTCGGCGCCTCGGGCGCCGCCGCCGTCGCCGGCGTCGCCATCGGCTCCCCCGCCAACGCCGCCACCCCCGCCTCGTCCGCCGCAGTGTTCGGCTCGTCGTCGAAGCCCGGCACGAAGCCCGCCGGCGCGATCGTGCCCGCCGTCGCCGGGCTGCACGTCACGTTCGGCGCCGATGCCGCGACCGAGGCCACGGTGTCGTGGCAGACGATCGTTCCCGTTCAGAACCCGAAGGTGCTGATCGCCAAGGACGGCGGCCAGTTCGAGCGTGCCACCGCCGCCGTCACCACGCAGTACACCGACGCCAAGTCCGGCCAGGTCGTCTACGTCTTCCACGGCCGCCTGCGCAACCTGAAGCCGGGCACCGACTACGTCTACCTCGCCGTGCACGACGGCGCGAAGCCCGAGTTCGGCACCTTCCGCACTGCGCCCTCCGGCCGCACCGCGTTCCGATTCACGAGCTTCGGCGACCAGGGCACGCCCACCACGGGCAAGCAGGTCAATGGAACCTGGGTCAACGACAACCTCGGGTCGCCGTCTGCAGGCGACACGACCGCCGGCGTGGAATCCCTCGAGCCTCTGCTCCACCTCTTCAACGGCGACCTCTGCTACGCGAACCTCGCCACCGACCGCGTGCGCACGTGGTCCGATTTCTGGAACAACAACTCGCGCTCCGCGCGGCACCGCGCGTGGATGCCTGCGCCGGGCAATCACGAGAACGAGAAGGGCAACGGCGCCATCGGCTACCAGGCCTTCCAGACCTACTTCGACACCCCTCGCCAGCCCGGTCAGACCGACACGACCGCGGGGCTCTGGTACGACCTCACCGTCGGAAGCGTGAAGTTCATCTTCCTCGCCAACGACGACATCACGTATCAGGACGCCGGCGACGAGAACGTGCTCGGCTACTCGCACGGCGCGCAGAAGGCCTGGCTCGAGGCAACGCTGAAGGCCGCCCGTGCCGACTCGTCTATCGACTGGATCGTCGTGTGCATGCACCAGGTCGCGATCTCGACCGCGTCGAACTTCAACGGGGCCGACCTCGGCATTCGCGAGCAGTGGCTGCCGCTGTTCGACAAGTACGGCGTCGATCTCGTCGTCGGCGGCCACGAGCACCACTACGAGCGCTCGCTCGCGATCCGGGGCCAGCAGGCGAACCAGACCAAGACGCCGATCCCCGTCTCGAACGAGCTCAGCACCATCGACACCACCAAGGGCACCGTGCACATGGTGATCGGCGGCGGCGGCACCTCTGCGCCGTCGAACCAGCTGCTCTACCCGGGCACACCGCTCGCGACCGACCCGGCGGACCTGCCGACCTCGCGCGTCGTCGTCGGCCGAGACACCACGGTCGACCGCGCCACGGCTGGCCACTACCCGCCGATCTATGTCGAAGAGAAGGCGACCTGGGCGGGTGTGCGCGACGTCGGCCACAGCTACGGCTTCGCCGCGTTCGACGTCGACCCCGGCCAGCACGCCGGCGACCTGACGAAGATCACCGTGACGTACTACGAGGTCGGCGGCCCCTACGGCACGCTGACCCCGTTCGAGACGTTCACGCTGCAGCGCCCCCGCTCGGACGCGCACCGTCGCTGAGCCCGCTCGCGCCGCACCCGCGACGACAGCAGATGCCGGATTCCGCGTGGATTCCGGCATCTGCTGTCGTCGCACGCATTCAGGAGCGCTGAGCGAGATCCGCGCCCACGCTCACATTGAGTGTTTTTGATCAGATTTGCTCTTGCCCGATCACCATTGAGCAAGTAGCGTCCGAGCTATGAAGACGTCTGCGCTCTCCCGGGTCGTGCTCGCGGCCGCACTGACGGCCGTCGGAGTCATGGTTGGCGCGACGCCCGCGCTGGCCCACTCCACCCCGGCTCACGCGAGCGGCGGCCAGCACGCGCCTGCCGCCAGCTCACCGATCGCCCAGAAGCTCGCTGCCGCGGCCTACATCTCGCCGACCGATGCTGCGTGGCCCCGCCTGATCACGACGGGCCCCTCTCTCGGCTTCGTCGTGGTCAACGTCTCGAACGGGCCCGGCTCCGCCGCGGTCGATTCTTGGAAGACCGTCATTGACCAGGCCCACGCCGCCGGCGTGAAGGTGCTTGGCTACGTCGACACCGGCTATCTCGGTGGCTCGGTCCCTGTGCGCACGACCCGCCTCGGCGACACCGATGCCACCTCCTGGATGGTCCAGGCCGAGCAGGACGTCGACCGCTGGTACAGCTTCTACGGCGGCTCGATCGATGGCATCTTCTTCGACGACGGCATGAACACTTGCGGCCCGACAGCCGGGAGCACCGCATTCTCCGACGACTACCGCTACCTGACCGGCGTGCTTCACGACCAGCACCTCGGCGCTCTGTCCGTTCTGAACCCGGGCATCACCGTGCCGCAGTGCTACGAGGATTCGGCCGATGTGCTCGCGACCTTCGAAGGGCCGGCGTCGAGCTATCTGGCGCCGACCGCCGACCTCGCGCCTCTGCCATGGCAGGCGAAAGCGGACCCGGACAAGTTCTGGAACATCGTCTACGACGTCGACCAGTCGCAGCTGCCGGCCGTCATGGCGGCTTCGAAGGCGAACAACGCCGGTTACATCTACGCCACCGACGACGACCTGCCGAACCCCTACGACACCATCCCGGCCGCCGACTACTGGGCCCAGGAATCCGCTCTCGCAACACCTCAGCACACCGTGGCGCCGCACGCCGCGGTCGGCGCAGCGGTGCGCAGCCGCACCGCCACATCGGTCACTCTCGATTGGCAGCCCTCATCGAAAGCGGACGCCGTCGCGTATGACATCTACGAGAACGGCACCAAGATCGCATCGATCGGCACCGACCACGCGACCCGGCGAGGTCTGCAGACCACAGTGACCGGCCTCACGCCGTCGCACGCGTACTCCTTTCAAGTCCGCGCCCGCAGCGCCTCGGGTGCCCAGGCGCCTGCGCGAACGCTGCGCACTTTCACCCGCGCCGCCACCGGTGTCGCACCGGGAACTCCGACCGGCGTCACTGTGACGGGCATCGCCGCGGGGTCCGCGACGCTCAGCTGGCACGCCGGTCGCGGGGGCAGCGTGGCGGGTTATGAGGTGACGGTGAACGGTGCTCCGACGCTGACGCTGCCGGCATCCGTCACCTCCGTGCACATCGGCGGACTGGCGCTCGGCGCTGACGCGACGTTCACTGTCACGGCCGTCGGCGACGACGGGAAGTCCTCGCCGCCGTCGGCGCCGGTGACCGCCGCCATCCCGAGTCCGACACCGATCACGAACGCGGCCGTCGACTTCGGCGCCGTGACGACGACGCTCTCCGCCGATTACAACGTCGCCTTCTCGTTCGATCACGTCTTCATCGATACCGACTCCTCCACGGCGACCGGCTACCAGACGAGCGGAGTCGGGGCTGAGTTCATGATCGAGAACGGCACCCTGTACCGCGATGCTGACGACTCGAACAGCTGGAACTGGGCACCTGTCGCGCTCGACGCCGGCCCGCTCATCTCAAGCACCGGCGGCCATTACGTCTGGCAGGTTCCGTCATCGGTGTTGGGCTCGACGACCAGCATCACCGTCGTGTTCAGCGGTACCGGGTCGTACCCCGACTACACGCTCGCGCCGATCACCGCGCAGCAGCACGGTTAAGGCCGTAGCACCCCCGTCGGCGCGAACCACCGGCGGCCGGAGCGCCAGACCTCGGCGACGACGCGCTGCAGCGCCGTCGCCGGGGTCACCGCGCGGCGATCGAGCTGTGCGAGCGGCACCCCGAACACGAACTTGGCGACGTCGGCATCCCCCTCGTCGCGGTCCTCCCCCTCCGAATCCACGCCAGCGACCAGTTCGAACCGACGCTGGAACCGCACGATGTTGCTGTCGCCGCCGAGCGCGACCAGCCGCGGGTCGAGCAGCCACGACGTGCAGGCGAACCCCGCCCTGTCGGCGAAGAAGCGACGCGCCTGCTCGAGCGAGTCATCGACCAGCTCAGGCGTGAGCGGGCCGAGCTCAGGAATGTGCACGGCTCTGCCCTGCGGCCCCACCGCGCGCTCGAACTGCAGCCTGCCGAGCTGCAGCACGTCGCCACGAAGCAGCGTCACGAGCCACTCGCGGATGCCGTTGTCGCCGTACGCACGCACCTTGCGCCCGACATCCGCCCAGAAATCCGCTCGAACCCGGTCGGGAACGCCGAGCACGACCAGCCTCTGGGACGCCTCGGGCACGAGCTCCGCGAGCGCGCCCAGGAAGCCGGCGAATTCGAGGGCGCTCAGCGCGCGCTCGTGCGCCGGTGTCAGTTCGGGCGCGTGCAGCGCCGCGCGCACCACGTCGAGCTCGGCAGTGCGCGGCGGCCGGATGCCTGCCCCGAGGCCGTCGAGCCCGAGCGCCTCGAGCTCGGGCACCTCAAGCCGACCCGACCCGTGCCCATCACCCGGCAGCGTGTCGCCCACAGCAGCCGCCGGCGCTACTTCAGCCCCGAGGTCGCGAGTCCGTCGATGACCCTGCGCTGCATCACGATGAATGCGATCAGCACCGGCGCCATCGCGAGCAGGCTCGCGGCCATCAGCACCGGGTAGTTGATCGTCACGTCCCCGGCGATCGTCGCGAGTCCCGCGGCCAGCGGCATCTGCGATGAGTCGGTCGACACCACGAGCGGCCACAGCAGCTCGTTCCACGAGAACAGCACGGTCGTGATCGCGAGCGCGCTGATCGACGGTCGCGCCAGCGGAAGCATCACGCGCCAGAAGATCTGAATCGGGTTGGCGCCGTCGATGCGCGCGGCCTCTTCCAGCTCCCGGGGCATGTTGATGAAGGCCGTGCGCATGAGGAACGTGCCGAAGGCGCTGAACAGGCCAGGCGCGACGAGCCCGAGCACCGTGTTCAGCCACCCGAGGCTCTGCACGATCTGGTACTGCGAGATCAGGTACGCCTGCGACGGCACCAGCAGGATCGACAGCACGATTCCGAGCAGGACGCCTTTGAACGGGAACCGCATACGCGCGAACGCGTAGCCCGCCAGCGTGCACAGCACGATCTGGGCGAAGGTGCGGATGACGGTGATGACCACCGACGTGCGCAGCTGCGACAGGAAAGGCATCCGCTCGAACACCTGCACATAGTTGCCCCATTGCAGATGCGCGGGCCAGAAGACGGGCGTGACCGACTGCACCTCGGCGTTCGTCGAGAGCGACATGATGATCTGCCACAGGAACGGCAGCGCCATGATGAGGCCGCCGATGGCGAGGATCACGTGGATCCACACGTGCGAGGGCCGGCGGCTGCGTGAGCGCTGGCGAGATCGGATGCCTGCGGAGGCGACGTCCGTCGAACGGAGTGCCGTGCCCCGAGCGCTCGCTGAGACCTCAGTCATTGTGAACCCACCGTCGCTGGAAGCGGAACTGGAAGAGAGTGATCAGCCCGATGAGCGCGAAGATGAAGATCGCGATCGCCGCGGCGAAGCCCTTGTCGTTGCTGATGAAGCCCGACTGGTAGAAGTAGAAGACCAGCGACATGGTCTTCGGCATGACCGCGTTGTGCGTGCCGAGCATCGCATAGAGCAGGTCGAAGAGCTGGAAACTCGAGATGATCGTCACGATGAGCACGAAGAAGATGCTCGGCGTCAGCAGCGGCACGGTGATCGACCGGAACTGCCTGCTGCGCGAGGCGCCGTCGAGCTCTGCTGCCTCATAGAGCTCCGGCGGGATGTTCTTGAGGCCCGAGCCGAGCAGGATCATCGAGAACCCGAGTGACGACCAGAGGCCGACGATCGAGACCGCGATGAGCGCGAACCACTGCGTCGTCAGCCAGTACGGGCCGTCGATGCCGAACAGCCCGAGGAACCAGTTCAGGACACCGAAGTCGCCGTTGAAGATCATGCGCCACACGAGCGAGATCGCCGTCGGCATCGCGACATACGGCAGGAAGAACAGGACGCGATAGAACTGCGCGAAGCGCAGGCCCGGCGTGTTGAGCAAGCTCGCGAACCACACCGAGATCGGCACGCCGAGCAGGACGATCGCGGTGTAGATCACCGTGTTGAGCAGAGAGCGGTACAGCTGCGGGTCGGTGAACAGCTGCGCGTAGTTCGCACCGCCCACCCAGGTCGACCCGCCGAACACGCCCCACGTGGTGAACGAGAAGTAGGCGGTCTGGATGATCGGCCAGAGGTAGAAGCCCGCCACGCCGATGAGCAGCGGAAGGACGAACAGCCAGGGCCACGCCCCGTCATATCGTCGCCGCTTGCGCGAGGCATCCGCTCGCAATGTGGTCATCGTGTTCCTTCCCGCTCGCCGTCGCCGGCCGGCTGCGCCCGTGCACAACCGGCCGGCGTGGTGCCGATCATCGCTGATTCAGCGACGAGCTCACTTCTCTTTGGCGAGTGCTGCGTTCATCTGGTCGGCGAGGTCCTTGCCGACGTCGCTGACGGACTTGGTGCCGTCGAAGGCGTCGGGAAGGAGGTTCGTCTCGAGCGTGTTCCACGCCGCGGTGTTCTTCGACACCGGCAGCGGCTTCGCGACCTTGACCTCGTCGAGGAACAGCTGCAGGTTCACGCCGGGCATCGAGTCCGCGAAGGCGGTCTGCGTTCCGTTGTAGGCGGGGATGACCGCGCCCATGTCGCCCTGCTGCTGCTGCGCTTCCTTGCTGGCGAGGTAGACCTGCAGAGCCTGGGCCGCGCCCTTGTTCTTCGAGTTCGCGGCGACCACGTTGGCGACGCCGTGGATGACGTTGGCGTCGACCTTGCCCTTCGGCAGGCGGTACACGGCGACGTCCTTCGCAATCGGCGCCGCGGCGATCTCGCTGCGGGCCCAGTCACCGCCCTGGTACATCGCGGACTTGCCGGAGACGAACCACTGGTCGCCCGCGGTCTCGGTGAGCTGCTTCATGTTCGGCGACGCGCCCGACTTGATCAGGTCGGCCCAGAACTGCAGGCCGGCTTCGGTCGCGGGGTCGTCGTAACCCGACTTCGTGCCGTCGGGCGACACGACGTAGCCGCCTGCCTGGAAGATCGTCGGGTAATAGGTGGTCTGCCCGTCCATGCCGGCCGAGACGCCGTAGATGCCCTTCGACTTGAGCTTCTGCGAGATCTCCGTCGCGGTCTTCTGGAAGTCATCCCACGTCCAGTCGTCGCTCGGAAGGGCGACGCCCGCCTCTTGGAACAGCGCCTTGTTGACCCAGACGCCGATCGTGTCGAAATCCTTCGGCACGCCGTACTCGACCTTGTTGTAGGTGTACAGCTCATCCAGCGACGACGAGTAGTTCTTGGGGTCGATCGCGCCCGCCTTCACCTCGCCGGTGATCGGGGCGAGCTTCCCGTTGGCCGCGTAGAGCTGGAAGTTGGGCCCGTTCATCCAGAACAGATCAGGGAGCGAGTTGCTGGATGCCTCGGTCTGCAGCTTCGTCCAGTAGTCCGCGAACGGCGTGACGCTCACGGTCACCTTGATGTTGGGGTACTGCTCGTTGAAGCCCTTGAGGTTCGCGTCGATCGCCTTGACCTGGGTCTGATCCCAGACGGCATAGGTCAGGTTCGCCTTGGTGTCTTTGGCGACCGCCTTGTAGGTGGTGTCGTTCGCTGCGCCCGTGGACGAGGCGCCCTGGCTGCAGCCCGCGAGCAGGGCGGCGGCGCTCAGCGCGCTGACGATGCCGACGAGCGCACGGCGGCCGCGCATCACGCGCGTGTGTGTGGCAGGCATGCTCGATCTCTTTTCTTGGGGGTAGGCCGTCACTGGGCGACGGCGGTGGGTGATGCAGGTGATGCAGTGGGTGATGCAGGTGATGCAAGGGGAAGAAAGGCGAAGTAGTCGCTGATGGCGCGCGGCAGCTCGGGAACGTCGATCGGGCGCGAGCCCTCGCGCAGCGAGGTGGTGGCCAGGGCGCCGGCAGCGACCGCCTCGCGCGCCGCGATCGGCGACAGCTCCGGTGCCTCGCCGACGAGGCTGCGCAGGAACTCGGTCACGGTCAGCTGGTCGGCATCCTCATGCCCCTCTGCATTGCCGGCGATCGCGTACTCTGCGTCGCCCGCGAGGTCCCATGAGCGGCGCTTGTTCCAGACGCGCACGACGCCGTCGGCCGTGTCACCGAAGTTCTCGAGCCTGCCCTCAGTGCCGATCACCGTGTAGTTGCGCCAGTAGTCCGGCGTGTAGTGGCACTGCTCGTAGCTGGCCATGACGCCGTTGTCGAGCGTCATCAGCACCATGGAGATGTCCTCGACGTCGATCGTCGGGTTGAGCCCCGTCTGGGCCAGGGGCGGCCAGCTGTCGTACGAGAACCAGTCGGTCATCAGCTCGCCCTCGTGCGTCGAGCGGTCGGCAACGTCGCCGTAGAGGCTGAGCTGACCCATGCCGACCACGCGCCGCGTGTAGCCGCCCGCGAGCATGTGGATGATGTCGAGGTCGTGGCTCGCCTTCTGCAGCAGCAGCGAGTTCACGCGATCGCGCTCGGCATGCCAGTCCTTGAAGTAGTAGTCGCCGCCGTTTCCGACGAAGTGCCGGCACCAGACCGCCTTCACCTCGCCGATGTCGCCGCGGCGGACGAGCGAGCCCATGAGGCGCGCGACGGCGGAGTGGCGGAAGTTGTGACCGACGTAGAGCGGGGTGCGCGACTGCGCTGCGGCCGCCATGACGGCGTCCGCCTCGTCGAGCGTGATCGCCATCGGCTTCTCGAGGTAGACGGCGATGCCGGCGCGGAGCAGGTCGACGGCGATCTCGGCGTGCGTCCAGTCCGGCGAGGTCACGATGGCCGCGTCGATCGCGCCCGCATCGATCAGCTCGCGGTGACTGCTGGCGACGAGGAGGTCGGCGCCGAAGAGCTCGCGGGCGCGTCTGCGCCCGACTTCAGACGGGTCGGATGCCGCGACCACCACCGCATCGACACCGGATGCCGCGACATGACGGGCGATGACCGCGCGCTGGCCGATGCCGATCACACCGACTCGGATGGTTCGGGCAGTGTTCACCGTCATCAGTCCGTCCTCGCTCCTTCGCGCACTTGTGATCTATATGATGCCGAATCGCTCATAACTGCACAATATGGGGACGCAAGAATGATCACACGATCAATCGAGAAGCTTTTACAAACCTGAAACGTCGCGGCGTCGGCGTCGGCGTCGGCTTAGGCGCCACCGGCGTCGGCGTCGTGCGACGGGCCGGCTGTCCTGGCCCGCCCGAGTCGCCAGGCGCTAGTCGGCGACGACGAGCTCGACGCCGGCGCTCTGCAGCTCGGCCGCGAACCCCGGGGCCACCTGCTGGTCGGTCACGAGCAGATCGATGCGGTCGAGTGGGCAGATGCGCGCGAAGGTCGACCGCGCGAGCTTGGTGGCGTCGGCGACCACGATGACCTTGCGAGCGACGGCGGTGAAGTATCGGCTCACAGCGGCCTCACCTTCGTGCAGGGTCGTCGCGCCGTACTGCGCACTCAGCCCGTCGACCCCCAGCACGGCCACGTCCAGCGCGAACTCGGCGAGGGCGTCCTCCACGAGCGAGCCGATCAGCTCGTAGGACTGGCGCCGCGCGACCCCGCCGGTCACCACGATCTTCACGTTGGACCGCACCGACAGCTCATAGGCGATGTTGAGCGCGTTGGTGACGATCGTGATGCCGTTCTCGCCGTCCGACCGGATGAACCGATCGCTCTTTCCGAGTTCGCGCGCCACTTCCGTCGTGGTCGTGCCGCCGTTCACTCCGACCGTCTGGCCGGGTTGGATGAGACGGGCGGTCGCACGCGCGATGGCGGTCTTGGCCTCCGCCTGGCGCGCGATCTTGTACTGCAGTGGCAGCTCGTAGCCGGCGCCGAGCGCGGCGGCGCCCCCGTGCGTGCGCGTGACCAGCCGCTGGTCGGCGAGCGTCGTGAGGTCGCGACGCGCCGTCGCCGGGGAGATGTCGAGGGCCTCGCCGATGTCCGCGATCGTCACGTTCCCGCGCTCGCTCACGAACTCGAGCAGCGCGTTGAGTCGCTGCTGGGGTGTCATGCGTGCCACGACTGTTCTCCTGTCATTCGTTCGCCCATTCTATGGACGTAGGCAAACGTGCAATGATCTAGTTTGATTGACTTCAGCTGTTTCGATCACGAATGATCCGCAATACTGGCTTCACCGCTCAGCGGACCTGCTCAGAACGGAAGGGACCCATGTCCGAGCTCTTCGTCGCCACCGAACTGTCGTCGCAACCGCAGACGTGGCGCACCGCCGCCGCGGCCCTGCCCGATGTGGTGCAGCACCTTCCCCAGCCCGGCGAGCGCGTCGCCGTCGTGGGCTGCGGCACGAGCTGGTTCATCGCGATGAGCTACGCCGTGGCCCGCGAGCGTGCGGGCCACGGCGTCACCGACGCCTTCGCCGGCTCCGAGTACCCGGCCACGCGCGAGTACGACCGTGTCGTTGCGATCTCGCGCTCCGGCACCACCACCGAGATCATCGACGTGCTCTCGCAGGTCGCCGGTCGCACGGTGCTGATCACCGGTGTTCCCGGCTCGCCCGCGACCGAGGTCGCCGACGAGGTCGTCGAGCTCCCCTTCGCCGACGAGCAGTCCGTCGTGCAGACGCGGTTCGCCACGACGACGCTGGCGCTGCTGCGGGCATCCCTCGGCGACGACATCGAGGCGCTCGCATCGCAGGCCGAGCTCGCCCTCGCCGTCCCGGTCGACGCGCTGCTCGACGCGGAGCAGGTGAGCTTCGTCGGCACCGGCCCGGCCGTCGGTCTCGCCTTCGAGGCGGCGCTCAAGACCCGTGAGGCCGCTCAGTTCTGGGCAGAGTCGTACCCCGCGATGGACTATCGCCACGGCCCGATCGCGATCGCACAGCCCGGCCGACTGGTGTGGGCGCTCGGCGACTTCCCCGAGGGCCTCGACGCCGATGTGGCCGCGACGGGAGCGACGTTCGTGCACCACGACCTCGACCCTCTGGCGGCACTCATCGTCGCTCAGCGCTTCGCCATCGGCGTGGCGCTGCGACGCGGGCTCGACCCCGACCACCCTCGTTCGCTCACGCGCTCCGTCATCCTGCGGTGAGTCTGCCCCGCGCCGTCCTCGGCATCGATGTCGGCGGCACCACGATCAAGCTGCGGCTCGAGACCCGCAGTGGCGAGCTGCTCGACGCCCGGCGCGCGCCGACACCGCAGGGCGACGCCGAGGCGCTGCGTCTCGCCGAGCTGGTGGCCGAGCTCGCGGCGGATGCCGCCCAGAAGGGCGAGCTCGACGCGATCGGCCTCGTCGTGCCCGGAATCGTCGACGCAGTGACGGGGCGCTCGGTGCTCGCAGTGAATCTCGGCTGGCGCGATGTGCCGGTCGTCGAGCTGACCCGCGCGGCGCTGACGCGACGCGGCATCCACGCCCCGCTCGCCTTCGGACAGGACGTGCGCGCCGGCGCGCTGGCCGAGGCCACGAGCGGCGCCGCGCGCGACGTCGCGGGGCCCGTCGTCTTCCTGCCGATCGGCACCGGCATCGCCGCCGCGGTCGTCGCGAACGGCGACGTGCAGTTCCCCGATGGCTGGGCGGGCGAGGTCGGGCAGTTGAGGCTGACGGATGCCCGATTCGGCGGTCGCCGCCTCGAAGAGGTCGCCTCGGCCGCGGCCGTCGCGGCCGCTGCCGGCACCCCGGACGCCCGGACGGCCGTCGACCGCGCCGCCGCCGGCGACCCGCGCGCCAGCGCCGCGCTCGATGACGCCGTCGTCGCTCTCGCTGAGGCCGCCGCATGGTACGTCGCGGTCCTCGGATGCTCGCGCATCGTTCTCGGCGGGGGCCTCACGGAAGCCGGAGAGGTGCTGCTGGCTCCGCTGCGCTCCGCGGTCTCGGCCCGGACCGATGGCTTCCCGCCCGTCGAGCTCGTCCGCGCGGTCCACGGTGACGAAGCGGGCGCGATCGGCGCCGCGGTGCTCGCCCGCCGCACCGCGACGGCCGGTGAGGCCGCACGATGAGCATCGTCGTCGTCACGCCGAACCCCGCCATCGACGTCACCTACCGCGTCGACCGGCAGACCATCGGCACCACGCAGCGCGTGCGCGAAGTGCGGCGGATGCCGGGCGGCAAAGGGCTCAACGTCGCACGGGTGCTCGAAGACATCGGCAGCCCGACCGTCTCGGTGCTGCCGCTCGGCGGCGCAGCGGGCTCGTGGGTGCAGCAGCGCCTCGACGCGCTCGGACTCGCGGCGCGCATCGTGCCGATCGCCGACGAAACCCGCTCGACGGTCACGGTCGTCGATGACATCGACCACCCGACGATGTTCGGTGAGCCCGGGCCGCACGTCACCCCGGCCGAGTGGCAGCAGCTGACCGATGTCATCTCAGCCACGGCGGCGAGCGCAGCGCTCGTCGTGATCTCAGGCTCACTGCCGCCGGCCGCGAGCCCCGAGCTCGTCGCCGGCTGGGTGGAGAAGGCGCGGCTCAGCGGGGCGCGCACCATCGTCGATGTGTCGGGGCCGGCTCTGCTGGCGGCGGCCGCCGCGCAGGCATCCGTCGTCAAGCCGAATCGTGACGAACTGCTCGACGCGACGGGCGCGAGCAGCGAGGCCGAAGGCGCGCGAGCGCTGCTCGCGCGCGGCGCAGGCGCCGTCGTCGTGTCACGCGGGTCAGCGGGGATCTGCGCCTATCTGCCCGACGGCCGACTCGAGCTCGCTGCCGTTCCCGGCGTCACGGGCAACCCCACGGGTGCCGGGGATGCCGCGACGGCGGGCCTTGCGCTCGCACTGTCAACCGACCTCGGCATCGACGAGGCCCTGCGCCAGGCGAACGCGCTCGGCGCGGCGGCCGTGCTGCGCCCCGTCGCCGGCGAGATCCATCTCGCCGCGTACCAGCGCTTCCTCACCGAACTGCCCCTGCCTGCGAAGGAGAACCCATGACGCGCGTTGGAATCCGAGACACCGTCGAGGCGGCGCGTTCCAGGGGCGCCGCGGTCGGCGCCTACAACGTCGTGCTGCTCGAGCACGCGGAGGCGATCGTCGCCGGGGCCGAGCGCGCCGGTGCACCCGTCATTCTCCAGATCAGCGAGAACTGCGTGCGCTACCACGGTGCGCTGGCCCCGATCACGCTCGCGACGATCGCGATCGCCCGGGCCGCGTCGGTGCCTGCGTTCGTGCACCTCGATCACATCGAGAGCGCCGAGCTGGTCTTCGAAGGGCTCGAACTCGGCATCGACAGCCTCATGTTCGACGCCTCCCGACTCGACTACGCGGACAACGTCAGCGCGACCCGCGGCATCGTCGAACGCGCGCACGCGCGCGGCGTGGTCGTCGAGGCGGAGCTCGGCGAGGTCGGCGGGAAGGACGGCGTGCACGCGCCCGGTGCCCGCACGGACCCGGGAGAGGCGGCCGCGTTCGTGCAGGCCACGGGCGTCGACCTGCTCGCGGTCGCGGTCGGCACCTCGCACGCGATGCAGGAGCGCACCGGCCACGTCGACCGCGAGCTGATCGCCGCGCTGCGAGCGGCCGTGCCGGTTCCGCTCGTGCTGCACGGCTCGTCAGGTCTCGATGACAGCGAGCTGTCGGGCGCCGTCGCGGCCGGCATGGCCAAGATCAACATCTCGACGCACCTGAACGGGCTGTTCACGGGCCAGGTGCGCCGCGTGCTCGACGGCGGCCCGGCGGTGACCGACCCCCGCACGTACGTGGCGCCCGCACGCGAGGCGGTCGCGGCCGAGGTCGCGCGCCTCACCGCGCTGCTCGCGGCGTGACTGCTACTTGAGCCCGAGGTACGCCTTGTAGGCCTTGTAGTTCGCCGTCATCGCCGCACCCTGGGCGACCGTCGCGTCGGGGTCCATGTAGGAGGTGAACTCCCACTCGGTCAGCGGCACGCCGGCGCCGCCGAGCGCCTTGAGGTACGGCTGCATCTTGCTCACGGGCACCGCCCCGTTGCCGTCACTCACCGGCGTGTAGACGGCAGCCCAGAGCTGCATGCGGCCGGCATCCGTCAGCTTCTTCGCCGCTTGGAAAGCCGCGACCTCCTGCGCGGGCGTCCACGCGGTCATCTCGAAGCCGTCCTGCAGGTCGAGCACGTCGACGTGGGATGCCGCGATCAGCGGCGCGAGCTCAGAGACGAACTGCTGCGCGGTCAGACCCGCCGAGATCGCGGTCGGCATCGACGGCGACACCATGACCGGCTTGCGGCCGTCGTGCGCGTGCAGGTAGTCGCTGACCGCGCCGAGGTACTTCCCGAACTGGGTCGCGCGCGCCGAGGTCGCGACGTTCACCTGAGCCGGCTCCGTCGGGATGTACCAGCCGGAGATCGACGAGCCGTACTTGGCGTAGAGGTCGTCGGCCACCTTCTCCTGCGTGGTGGTGAACGCGTTCAGCCAGGTCTGATTCGTGAAGCGGCTCATGTTGTTGACCGAGTCCGGCGCGACCGCGAGCCCGAGCCACACGTGCATGCCGGCCTTCTTCGCCGCCGCCACGATCTGCGGCACGGCGTCGTTCCACTGCGGGAACCCGAGCGACTTCGCTGCCGGGTAGGCGGCATCCTTCGCGTCGTAGTGCACCGACCACTCGATGATGACGTCGGTGTCGCCCGCCGCCTTCTGGGCGGCCATGGCGGTGGCGATCTGCGCGGCGTCGTTGTAGCCGTCGATGAAATACGGCGACCAGAACGCGGCGCGGAAGCCCGGCGCCGCCGTCTTCATGGTCGACAGGGCGGGCACGGCGGCACGCGTCGCGACCGTCGAGGCGGTTGCGGTTGCAGGCGCAGTCGCAGTCGCAGTTGCGGTGGCCGCGGCAGCCGCAGGGTGCGCGGCCAGGCCCGTCAGAAGGGCGGCGGTCGCGGCGATGACGCCGGCGATGCCGCGTGCAGGCAGAGTGATGCTCATGGACGAATACCCCCGTATCGAGTCCGACACTGGGTGGATTCGTCGCGCACAGACATGACGGCACTGTCGACCGAAGTCGACCGCCGCGTCAATGCGTTGACTCACCGCGCGATGCGTGAGGCGCAGCTATTCGGGTTCTGCCACCTCGGGTGGCATCGCCGCCAGCGCCTGCGACCAGCCGTGGCCGCGGATCACCACGTTAGGCGGTCACGTCTGACGTGAAACTGAGAGATCGTCTGAATAAAAGCTGAGAGCACCCCCTCCTAGGCGACCGCGGCGAAGTCGGCCGCGAGGGCCAGCGGGTGAAAATCCCGCACCCGCGACCCCACGCCGAAGTGGGCGGCGATCGCCGCGACGACGCGCGCGGTCGCGTGGCCGTCGCCGTACGGGCTGACCGCGGCGGCCATCTCCGCATAGGCGAGCCGGTCGTCGAGCAGTCGATCGAGGTGCGAGCGGATGCATGACCTGTCGGTGCCCACGAGGATCGCGGCCCCCGCCTCGATCGCCTCGGGTCGCTCCGTCGTGTCGCGGGTCACGAGCACGGGCTTGCCGAGCGCGGGCGCCTCTTCCTGCACGCCGCCCGAGTCGGTGACGACGATGTGGGCGGCGTTCAGCAGAGCGCAGAACTCCGGGTAGTCCTGGGGCTCGATCAGCAGAGCGTCCTGCCGGTTTCCGAGCACGGGCAGCAGCGCCTCGCGCACTGTGGGGTTGGGGTGCATGGGCAACACCACCGTGATATCGTCGTGTGTGTCGAGCACATCGGCGAGCGCTGCGGCGGTGTTGCCCAGCCCCTGCCCCCAGGACTCGCGACGGTGAGCCGTCACGAGGACTATGCGCCGCCCGGCCTCGACCGCGGTCGCGACCGACGGCGAGAGCCGCCCGGACGCCCGATCGATGGTCTCGAACAGCGCGTCGATGACCGTGTTGCCGGTGACGGCGATCGCCGACTCCGGCACGTTCTCGGCCAGAAGATTTCCGCGGGCGCTCGCCGTCGGCGCGAGGTGCAGCGCGGCGAGCTGGCCGGCGATGCGCCGGTTGCCCTCCTCGGGGAACGGCGACATCAGGTCCCCCGAGCGCAGCCCGGCTTCGAGGTGCATGACCGGGATGCCCTGGTAGTAGGCCGCGAGCGCCGCGAGCGCCGACGACGAGGTGTCGCCGTGCATGAGCACGGCGTCCGGCCGGCGCTCTTCGAACAGGGCGAGCAGCCCCGCGAACATGCGCGAGGTGAGCTCTGCGAAGGACTGGCCAGGTCGAAGCATCCCCAGATCGCAGTCGACGTCGACCCCGAAGAACCGATTCATGCGGTCGAGGATGTCGCCGTGCTGGCCGGTGACCGCGACGGTGGTCTCGAAGCGGCGGTCGGCGCGCAGGGCGCGGATGACCGGGGCGAGCTTGATGGCCTCTGGGCGCGTGCCGTAGACGGCCATGATGTGCGGGGTCTGCTTAGACATGGTGCTTCCTGGAGTGCTGAGTGGTGGTCGCGAGCTCGACGATGAGCACGGCGATGGTCGGAATGAGGAAGAGGGTGACCCAGGCGACGACGTCCGGGCCCGGGGCGGTGCCGGTGACGACGGTCTGCCAGAAGCGCACCGCAGCGGCGGCGATGACGATCAGCACGACGCCCGAGGCGACGCGGCTGCCGAGGCCGATGCGACGGCGCACGAGCACCGAGGTCGCGAGCACGATGGCGGCGAGGTGCACGAGTGCGATCAGCACCGGGACGGCGGCGAAGGCCGGCCCGACCCACGCGGTGTCTGCCGCGACAGCGGCGAGCGCACCGTCGACGGCCGAGACGGGGTCGGTCGACACGGCGCCCGTCGCCCCCGCCCCGGATCGAGCGGCGGCGCTCGCGCCTGTCGCGGCGGCGCCGGCCGCCCCGCTCACCGCGGCGAACATCACCACGACGGTCGTGGCGAACCCCATGAAGAGCAGCGAGGCGGCGCCCCAGACGAGCTCGAGCACCGGCCGGGCGAGGTGCGCGACCCCGGCGACGACGTGCCAGACGGTCAGGGGGTTCGCCCGGCGCCGACGCGGGCGGGGGGACCGCGCATGCGCCGGCGCCGGGCGCGAAGTGGAGGCGACGCCGACGGTGATGCCCGTCATGAGTGCCGTCCACGCTTGGGGGCGCGGCGCGTCGTGGCGACGCGCAGCAGCAGGATGAAGGCCGCGATGAAGCCCGCGATCACGAGCAGCGAGCCGAGATAGCGGTGCACGAGCTCGAATCCGTCATTACCCCAGCCCTGCATCGCGAAGGCGGCGAAGCCGTAGCGCAGCAGGTTGCAGACCGTGACGATGCCGACGCCGACGGCCAGGCCGATGAGCACGCGGCCGAGCGCGAGTGGGCGCACGAGCAGCAGCACGCCGGCGATGGCGAGCAGCGGCGTGACGAGGATCACGGTCGAGCACAGCGTCGTGATCTGGAAGCCGGTCACCTGGTCGGTGCCGAGGCCGAACCAGACGATCGAGCCGGCCGGCGCGGTGCCGCCGTGCACCATCGGGTTCATCAGCACTGCGGCGACCCGCGCCTCGATCTCGCGGAATTGCTGCTGGAGTCCCAGCAGAACGGCGGCGAGCGCGAGCAGGGCGAGAGCGATGAGAACGGATGCTGCGCGGCCCGCGGCACGCACGGGGCGGTTCAGGGCGACGGTGCTCATCGGACCACCTCCAGCTGAGGTGCCGCGACCGGGATCGTCTCTGCGGCTGGCGCCGCGGCAGCGCCGGTCTGGTCCGCGGCTGGCGCCGCATACTCCGCGATGCGCTTCGTCTTCGACCAGCCGTTGCGGCCCAGCACGAGGCGCACGAAGGCGCGGATCACCACGACGTAGCTCTGGTACATGTACAGCCAGTAGCCGAGGGCCCAGCCGAGCGCGGTGAGGATCGAACCGCGCCGCTCGTCGCGCTTCCAATAGATCAGGGCCCAGAGCGCGAAGGGCAGCACCCCGGTGAGCACCATGAGCGGTACGACCCAGACGGTGGCCGCAAGCCAGGCGTCGATGCCGCCGGGGGCCACTGCGCCCTGCGCCGCCGAGATCAGGAAGACGAGCGGCCAGAGGATCGTTCCGGCGAGCTGCAGGAACGGCATGAGCATGAAGTACGCCGCCTCGATCGCCCCGGCGTTCGTGAAGTTGCGCGAGAAGAAGATCTGGCCGAGGTACTTGGTGCACTGCATGCCGCCCTGGCACCACCTGGTGCGCTGGGTGAGCAGTTTGCCGGTGAAGGGCAGCGCCTCCTGCGCGACGTGGGTGTCGTGCAGGTACACGTTGCGATAGCCGGCGAGCATGACGTGGATGCCGAGCTCGTAGTCCTCGAGCAGCGAGCCGTGCCACGGCGTGGCAGCGGCGCCGGCGATGGCGTCGAGCGTGGCGAGGCGCGTGAACTGGCCGTTGCCGCCGAGGCCGACGGAAAGGGTGTGGCCGCGCAGGCACTGCATCGCGGCGATGGTGGTGCGGAACTCGATGTCCTGCATGCGCACCAGGTAGTGGCCCCACCACTGACGCAGCCCGCGCGCGCCGGGGATGGGCCTGTCCTCGTTGCGGTTCGACATCCACACCGCGGCCTGCGCCGCGCCCGTGGTCGGGTCGCCGAAAGCGCGCTGCCCGGCCGCCTGGTGCAGCGCGTTCGGTGCGAGCTGTCCGTCGGCGTCCACCACGATGATGACCGTGTGGTCGCGGTCCGCGTCGGAGGGAAGCCAGCTGTTCAGAGCGCGGTATGCCGCGTTGAGCGCTGCGCCCTTCCCCTGGCGCGCGTCGGGCAGGCGCCGGGCGACCAGGTGGATGCGTGCGTCGGTGCTCGCGCGGCGCGAGACGAGCTCGGCCGTGGCATCCGTCGAGTGGTCATCGACGATCCAGACGTGCGCGAGCGGGAAGTCCGCGACCAGGCGGTCGAGGGTGTCCTCGATGACCGTCTCTTCGTCGCGGCACGGCACGAACACGTGCCAGGCGAACTGCGCCGGGTCCCCATCCGCGTCCTGCTTCCTGCGCAGGAACGGCACGAGGATCATGCAGACGTAGCTCAGGAAGATGACCAGCATCACGAAGGCCAGCGCCTGCAGCGACTCGCTCGCGGTCATCGGTCTGCCTTCCCCGAGCGCTGCCCGCGGCGACCGCGCCGGCCGGCCGAACCCGACCGTTCGGCCGGCGCGACGGGCCCGCCCGTGGCGGCCGGCACGGGGAGCGTGCCGGCCGCCTGGGCGGCGGATCGATCGGCCCCGGAATCCCCCGCGTGCCGCGGGAGACGGCTGCGGGTGAGATAGGCCGAGCGGAGCAGGAGAAGGCCTGCGGCCATCAGGGCCGCCACCGCGATGAAGTCCGCGGCGAACGGCACGCTGGTGCCTGTGGTTGCCAGCACGCCGCCTGTTGCGAGCGTGCCGCCGATCCGTGCATACATGGCGTCGTCCCCCTTGACGCTGTCTGTCGGTTAGTTGCGTGCGGTCTGGACGAGCGCGTTGCGGCGGCGTGCGAGCACCGTCGCGCAGACGATCGCGAGACCCGCGGCCAGTGCGCCGCCGGCGATGCCGGCGCTGGCGGAGTTGACGACGGGCACGGCCACGAGGCCGCCGTTCGGGCCGACGGTCGCGTTGGCGAGGTTGACCTGGCCGAGCGATCCGTCGGGGCCGAGACCCACCTGCAGAGCGGTCTCGGTGAACGAGCCGTCGGTGTGGTGCGTCTGCACGTTGACCTTGAGCTGGGCGACTGCGGTGAGCGCGGTCGACAGCGGCGCGACGACGTTCGTGCTGAGCGCGCTGAGCAGCGGGTTGATCGCCGCCTTGGCCGTCGTGAGCGCGGTCGACAGCGGAAGCCCGACCAGGCCGAGGCCCGAGGCCGCCGTGCTCACCGAGGTCAAGGTGTCGTTGACCATCTCCTTGATCTTGTTCGCGACCGCCTGGGGCACGTACTGCACCAGGTCGGTGCCCGCGGGCAGATCGTTGATGCTCGAGACCCCCGCGACCGCGAGGATGTCGTCCATCGTGACCGTCACGGTGTCACCCGCGATCGGGTCGTCGACGTCGACGCCGAGGCCGTTCGCGACGCCGAGCAGCGTCTTGAGCGGTCCGTCGATCGCGGCGAGCGCGGGGCTCAGCACGGTGCCGCCGACCTGGATGGTCTTCGCCTCAGCCGTGTACGAGCCGGTCTGCGTGCCGTCGACCGTCTGCTTGGCGGATGCCGCCAGCAGCCCCCACTGCACGTCGATCGTCGCCGGGTCGGTCGCCGGGTTGCCGATCTTGACCTCGGCGTTCGAGCCGGGCGCCGGGCTGCCGATGTTGCTCGGCGTGACATCGGTGCCGATCCCGGCGAGGCTGCTCGCCTGCGTGACAGCGCCGGAGAACGCGACCGACGAGCCGTCGCCGTTGGCCTGTGCGAACTGGCCGACGCCGCCGAGCTGGATGATGCCCTGGTTCCCGAACAGGTTCACGCCCTGGATCGGCAGATCCAGCGAGCTGAGCGCGGTCGGGTCGAGCGGCGTGTTGCTCGTGACGGCATCGGTGCCGTCCGAGTTCACCGCCTTCGCGCCGCCGAGCGACGCGATGCTGTCCAGCGCATCGGTCGACAGCAGCGTCGTGTCGATGAGCCGGCCGTTGGCCTGTGAGACCACCGGCGCCGCGTTCGCGCCGGACGGAATGACCAGAGCGAGCGCGAGCCCGATTCCGGTCACTGTGCCGGCGATGCCGATGCGGCGGCCGGCAGGACTAGTGGTGTGCATTTCAACCTCCCCCAAGGGTGTGTTCCGGCGGCGACCTGTCATCGCCGTGTGGACCGGAATGGGTCGAACGTAAGAAGCGCTTCCCCCGGGGGTCTTCGGTAGTGACCACTGAGCCGCTACTGAGCCGCTACTGAAAAGACGAAAGTCTAGGAACCCTCGACTTTAACGACAGTTGTCAGATATCCCCCTGTTGTGGGGCAGACAGATTCGGTATCCCGGATTAGCAATGAGAGGTAACTGAAAACTCCGCACTGATATCGATCTGGGGGGAACGATGGAGGACGGGAAGCTGATCGGGCGCAGCCATGAGCTGCGGTTCGCCCGACAGGCACTCGAGAGCAGCAATGGACTGCTCATCACCGGCGTCGCAGGCGTAGGGAAGACCCGCTTCCTTGCCGCATTGCGCGCCGCACTGAGCGACGGCGGCGCCTCAGTGCTACTGACCAACAGCGCGAACGCGGTCGCCGATCTGGCCGAGCTCGAGGCGAGGCATCCGATCATCATCGTCGACGACGCGCACCGCCTCGATCCGCGCCTGCTCGACCTGCTCTGCACCGACGCGCAGAAGGGCGCGATCACGCTGTGCCTCGCCGGCCTGCCGGTCAGCGAGGTCGAGCCTGCGCAGGCCGCGGCGATCGCACCGATCGTGCACGCCTGGCTCTCGGGCGCCGACGGCCAGCGCCTGCGTCTCGGGCCGCTGTCGGGGAAGTCGACGCAGAAGCTCGCGGCCGCCCTCGCGGCGCCGCAGGCGCTCGGGCCGTTCTGGGGCGAGAAGATCCGGCGCGCGAGCGGCGGCCTTCCCGCGCTGATCAAGATCTATGTGATGGATGCCGTGCGCAAGCACCGCCTCGGGCAGCTTCCAGACCTGCTCGACCTCGAAGCCCGCGAGCTGCCGCCGGCCGAGGCGATCGAGCTGCTGCGTCCTCGCGTCGCACACCGCGACCGCTCGCTGCTCGCGGCGCTGGCTGTTCTCGGGCAGCTCACCGGCGTCTCTCTCGACCGGGCGCGCGAGGTGGTGCGCCGTGGAGACATCACCACCTTGGCGGACGCCGAGCTGCTCGAGCTTCGGGCAGAGGACGACACCCTGCACGTGATCCCCGCGATCGCCGACGTCGCCGCCAGCCTGCTCACCGCAGAAGAGGAGCGCACCGCACTGGAGCGGGCCGCCGAGGCACTGATGTCGTTCGCACCCGACGGCCGGCGCTCCCCGATCGAGTGCGTGTTCCTCGTGCGTACCTGGCTGCGGCTCGACGCCTGCCACGTCGTCCAGGCCTACGAGCCGCGCCAGGTGCTCGAGGTGCTGCACTCTGCCGCTCGCGGCTTCACGCGCGCCGGCCGGGCACAGCAGGCTCTCGCGCTGCTCGCCCGCTGCCCGCACGCGGGCGGCCTCGGCGACGCGATGACGCGCATCGAGAAGGCGCGCGCCTACGCCGCACTGCACGATCACGAGGAGGCGCTCGCGCAATTGCGCGAGGCCGAGCCGCTGGTGCGCACCGAGCGCGAGGCGCGCATGCTGCTCAACCGCTACAACTGCGTGCTCGTCTGGCATCTCGGAGACCCCGCCGCGTTCGCCGAGGTCGCCGCACGCGCGCAGGACTGGCTCGGCGGCTCGCGTCAGTGGGCGCGCGAGCTCGCGCTTCCCGGATTCTTCGCCAGGTCGCGCCCACGCACCCACGGCTCGGCGACCGGCGCCCTTCCGACGTTCGTCGCGGCGCTTCCGAAGCATCGCGGGACGCGCGCGTCGGCGCTCGCCGCCGGGTTCCTCGCACGGGCGCTCGCCGGCGACGCGCAGGAAGCCGAAGAGCTGCTGCGCATGGCGCAGATCGAGGCCGCCGAATACGCCGGCTCGGGCACGCACGCTTCGGCGCTGACGGCGACGTTCTGCGTGCGCGCCTGCCTGCTGATGAACGCACTCATCCGCCGCAGTCCCGCGGATGAGATCGCCGACATGCTGCGCGACGTGGTCGACGCGGCCGTCGCCCTCGGCGGCCAGAGCACGCAGAACCTTGCCTTCGCCAAGTGGTTCGAGGCGCTTCACGCGCTCGCCCAGGGCGACGCCGCCGCGGCGCGGCAGTCGCTCGAGTGCCTCGACACGGACGTCATCCCCGAGCGCCTGCAGACCTGGATCGAGATCGAGTACGCGCGGGCCCTTGCCTGCACCGGCGACCTCGCCGAGGCCCACGCACTCGTGCGGCGCGTGGCGCCGCGCGTGCGCTCCAGCGATGACCGGCGCGCATCGTTCTCGCTCGCCCGCGCCCGCGTGTGGCTCACGGTCGCCGAAGGGCAGCCCACCCGCGCCGCGCTGCTCGCGCGCACGATCGCGCTGCGACTCGAGGCGGCGAGCCCCCTGCTCGCCGAGCTGGTGCGCCGCGAGGCCGAGGGAGGCGAGCGAGCGGATGCCTCGGCCGAGCCGCCGCGCAGCGACGACGGCACCGCTGCACCCGCTGAACCTGCTGCACCCGCAGAGGCCGGCCGGCCCGGCGCGCCCGACGCGCCCAAGCGCTCCGCGGTGATCACGCCGATCGCGCCTGCACTCGAGGCGGCCGCGTCGAAGGTGCTGAGCGGCCGCGAGATCATGATCGCGAAGCTCGCGGCGGCGGGCCGCTCGAACGCGCAGATCGCGAGCGAGCTGTTCCTCTCGATCCGCACGGTCGAGTCGCACCTGCACCACGCGCGCGTGAAGCTCGGTGTGACCGGCCGCGACGGCCTCGCGGCTCTCTTCCGCGACACGGCCGGCGGCTCACCGGTCACCTCGACCCCGGCGCTCGGGGGCGCCGGCTAGCCGAAGGCCACGACGCCGGCCCGGGTGCCGAGGATCAGCGCGCCGCCCGCGAAGGAGGGCGTCGCGAAGTTCGGCACCGGGCCGGTCGCGATGGACTGGCGCCGTTGCCCCGACCTCGTGTCGAGCTCGACGAGTCCGCCCTCGGGATATGAGGTGGCCCACAGGGACGAGCCCACGACAATCGGCGCACTGTTCGCCCCGGCGAAGCGCGGGCCGAGCGTCCACGAGCCGGTCGAGATCACCTGGATGCCTCCCCCGCGGCACGGAATGAAGAGCCGTGCCGTGGCTGCGTCGAATGCCGGGCCGCCGTCGGGGTCGCTGCCGCACACGCCGCGTACCTCGGCCACGCGCGACAGGTCAGAGGCCCGCAGCGCGTACCCCACGTCGGTCTTCCCGACCGCGAAGACGATGCCGCCCGGCAGCAGCATGGGGTTCCCCGTGGCGAGGTCCTCGTCGCCGCCGGCATCCGGATCTTTGAATGCTCGCGCGACCTTCAAGTCGGGCGTGAGCTTCACGACGCTCTCGGTGTACTGCAGCCTGTCCCGCCCAGGCGGGAACGGGTTCGCATTGCCCGTGGTGACATAGACGCTGCCGTCTGCGCCGATGGCGGGCGCCCCGCCCGAGAGCCAGATCGCGCCGCCCTCGCCGTCGGGCGCCACCTTGAAGCTGACGAGGTCGCCCTTCGCCGTCTCCGACGCGCCCACGAGCCACCCGTGGTAGTAGCCGCAGTCGCCGATGTTGCCGCCGTAGCCGATGTAGACGCGCCCGTTTCCGAGCGCGAGGCCGGCGCGTTGCAGCAGGTGAACGGATTTCTCACCCGTGCGCAGCGGAGGGTCGACGTCCTCGCTCAGCATCACGTCCCCGGTGGCGACGGCGAGTCCGACGAGGTGGTGGTGCACCACCCCACGATCGTCGACGACTTCGCCGACTGCGAAGACCTCGCCACGCTGCGGGTCGATCGCGAGCGATGAGGTGATTCCGAGCGGGTCGATGTTCCCGCAGCCGGCCTTCGCCTGCACGTCGCGGAGCGGGGTGCCGAGCGTGTACTGCCAGAGCTTCTTGCCGCTCGTGCGGTCGAGGGCGACGACCTCGTCGGACTCTGTGCCCGCGATGACCCTGGACCCGATCACGACGGGCTGTCCGAAGACTTGGGCGCCGAGGTCCGCCTTCCACAGCTGCCGCACGCTCGCCGGCGACGGCCCGGGCGCGGCGCCTGTGCGCGCCTGGTCGCCGTGATAGCTCGCCCAGAGCGGCGTGGCGGCGATCGGCGCGGTTGCAGTGACCGAAGGCGATGGCATGGGCGAAGCAGGGGCGGATGCCTGCCCCGGTGTCGGGGGCGGAGAGGAGGCGGCCACCTGGCCGCCCCCTCCTGTGCAGCCCGCGAGCAGCAGTGCGAGGACACCGGCCGACGCCAGAAGCGCCGGCCGAGGCATCCGTCGCCCGCGTGCGCGCATGCGTTCAGTCTGCGCCCGCGCGCCCGCCTACGGCAGGTAGTACATCGGGTTCGGCAGCTTGTACTGCTCGCCGTGCGCGGCGCCGGTCAAGTCGGAGTACTGGTCGCCGAAGTCGGCGACGATCGTGTAGCCCTGCGACTCGATGTGCGCGCGCGTGCCCGACTTGTACTCGATCGTCGTGCAGCTCGCGGCGGCGCAGCTCAGGTACGGCGGCGTCGTGGGCTGCTTCAGGAAGAGCTTCGAGTCGTCGATCGTGCCGTAGCCGGTGCTCGCCAGGTTCGCCTCGGTCGCGGCGCGCTGCGCCTCGGGGCGGCCGGTGATGAAGAACACCGTATAGCCGTGCGCCTTGGCGAACTTGTACAGGCCGACCATGCCGGGCACGGCCGGGAACGCGCCCGCGTTCACCCAATAGCCGTTGACCGTCGGGTTGTAGCCGAACGCGTTCGCGACCTCGTAGTCGTAGGTGTTCAGCAGCGTGTCGTCGACGTCGAAGACGACGGCCGGCTTGGTCCCCTTGGGGGCGCGCGCCTGCGGAGAGCTCAAGTACTTCTCGGCGCCCGAGACGATCTTCGCCATCTGCTTGGCGTAATTCGAGGTGCTCGACGGGATCGTCGCCGTGACGTCGTCGCCGACGCCGGGGATGTCGTAGGTGGTCGTCGCCGCACCGTAGTACGCCTTGATCTGATCCTCGACGATGCCGATGTTCGGCTCTGCGTTGCCGTCGGTCGGCACGGCGGCGTTCATGGCGAGCGCGCCCGCCGCCTGGCGATCGACCGCCGTCTGCTTCGCTGCAGACGGCGGGCCGGGGTGGGCGCTGGCGGCGAAGGTGCCGCCGAGCACCAGCCCGCCGGCTGCCAATGCGGCGCCGATGAGGATGGGAAGGCGATTCGAAGTGCGAGTCACGGTGGCCCCCGTTCAGGTGTATGGAAGGTGAACTGCTGGTGAACATAGCAGTCCCACCGTTCCGGGGTGTTGCGGGCTCGCGTCGTCGGGGATCGACCCGACTGCGTCAGTGCTCGATGAGAAACGCGTCCTCGTGGAGCACGGGCGTCTCGGCGACCTCGACGGCGGCGACGCGCGCCGCGCGCGGCCCGCGCTCGAGCCACGCGATCATGCGCTCGACCGCGCCGGACTCGCCTTCGACCTCAGCCTCGACGCGCCCGTCGGGCAGGTTGCGCACCCAGCCGGCGACGCCGAGCTCGCGTGCGTGCTCGGCCGCGGCATAGCGGAACCCCACGCCCTGCACGTCACCGCTGACGACTGCATGCACTCGTCTCACGGCAGTCGCACCCGCCTCATCGCCGTGAAGGAATCGCGCCCTACGATCGGGAGAAGACGTTCATCGGTAGCGCGAACGCGAGCGCGATCGAGACGATGCCGCCGAAGAACACCGCGGCCTGCCAGCCCTGCAGCTCGGGGGCGACAGCGAAGAGCACGAAGCCGCCGACGAAGAAGATTGCGGCGAGCACGAGCTTGATGACAGTCATGGGTCCTCCTGTGCTCCAGCCTACCGGGCAGACTGGGGCACGTGGACGCGACCGCCGCCTATCTCGACGCCTGGCAGCTGACGCCGGATGCCCCGCCGGTCGTCACCCGCTCGAGCGAGGTCACCTTCGTCCGCACCGCCGACGGGACACCGGCCGTGCTGAAGCTCGCGCGCGTGCTCGAAGAGCAGCGCGGCAACGCCCTCATGGCGTGGTGGTCGGACGCGTCGCCGGCCGGCCCCGGCGTCACGGCGTCCGCTCGAGTGCTGCAGCACCTCGGACCGGCGGTGCTGCTCGAGCGCGCGGGCGGACCGCGGTCGCTGACCGAGCTCGCGGGGCGCGACGATGACGCCGCGACGCGGGTGCTCGCCGAGACGGCGCTGCGACTCCACACCGCGCCGGACGACAAGGTGCAGCTGGTGCCGCTTCGCCGCTGGTTCCGAGATCTGCTCCAGGGATCCGATCACCGTCTCACCGCTGCCCGCGAAACGGCGCTGCGGCTGCTCGACGACCCGTGGGACGAGGTGGTGCTGCACGGCGACATCCATCACGGCAACGTGCTCGACTTCGGCGACGACGCTGGGCCGGTCTGGAAGGCGATCGACCCCAAGGCGCTCATCGGCGAGAGCGGCTTCGACTACGCGAATCTGCTGTGCAACCCACACGGCTCGTTCGCGGCGAACCACGAGCCGGCTCGGCTCGCGCGGCGCGTCGAGGTGGTGGCATCCGTCACCGGGATGCCGGCTGAGCGCATCCGCGACTGGCACACGGCCTGGCACGCGCTGAGCGCGCTCTGGGGCTAGTGACCGATGTCCGGCACCGTGCGAGGCCGCACCACGAGCCAGAGGCCGAGCACCGACAGCGTCGAGGTGACCACCATGATCGCGCCCATCGGCAGGCCGCTGGTGAGGTGGAAGAGGCCGACGATCGGCGCGACGACGCCCGCGAGCACGAACTGGAACGCGCCGAGAAGCGACGCCGCGGTCCCCGCCTCGTGCGGGTGCGAATTCATCGTGAGCACGCCGACCGTGGGGAATCCGAAGCCGCACGCGCAGATGAAGAACCAGAGCGGGACCATCACGCCCCACTCGCCGAGACCCGCCGCGCTGTTGATGACGATGACAACGGATGCCGCGAGCATGACGGCCGTCGACCAGGCGAGGATCCACTGCGGGCCGATGCGGTGCGACAGGCGCCCCGCGGTCTGCACGCCGATGATGATGCCGACCGAGTTCACGGCGAACAGCAGGCCGTACTGCTGCGCGGAGAAGCTGTAGAGGTCCTGGAACAGGAAGGTGCTCGCCGAGAGATAGGCGAACAGGCCCGCGAAGTTCATCGAGCCGACGAGCACGATGCCGATGTAGATGCGGTCGGTGAGCACCGCCTTGTAGCGCGCGCGGGTCGTCGAGTGCACCGAGTGGCCCCGGGCCGACTTGGGGCGGGTCTCGACGATCCAGAGTGCGACGCAGCTGACGACGAAGGCGCCGTAGGCCGCGAGTACCCAGAAGATGCCGCGCCACGGCATGATCAGCAGCAGCTGCGACCCGACGACAGGGGCGATGACCGGCGCGAGGCCGTTCACGAGCGCGAGGTTCGAGAGCATGCGCACGAGCGGGCGGCCGCCGAACAGGTCGCGCACCATCGCCTGGGCGACGACACCGCCAGCGGCGGCTCCGAAGCCCTGCAGGAAGCGGAAGACGCTGAGCACCTCGACGTTCGGGGCGAGCGCGGCGCCGAGGCAGGCCACGATGTGCAGGCTCGTCGCGAGGATCAGCGGCAGGCGCCGGCCGACGCGGTCGCTCCACGGACCCACGAGCAGCTGGCCGATGCCGAAGCCGACCGTCGTGGCGGTCAGGGTCAGCTGCGTCAGCGACGTCGTCGTGTTGAGGTCGACCTGGAGCGTCGGCAGCGACGGCAGGTAGGTGTCCATCGTGAACGGGCCGAGCGCCGTGAGCGCGCCGAGGATCAGCACGTAGCTGAGCCGCTGTCGCGCGCTCAGCGCGTCGCCCGGGTGGCGGTGCGGTGCCGGCTCGTCGGAGGCGGACAGGGTCAGGTCGAGAGGTGCGGTGGAGGTCAAGCGAGGTCCTGTGCGAGTGGTGCGGGGCGGAGCGCCGGCCGCGGGTCATCGAATCTCATCGAATCGATTCGAGGGCGCAGGTCAATGCTACGCGACGCTCCCGGTCGTCAGTAAGTCGACAGTGGCACCAAAATGGGCCTTTTTTGTGACACCGTCTGCAGAATGATGCGGCTCGGCCGGGGCCGGCCGTGACCGATGCGGTACTCGGCGGGGACGGCACCGGCGCCGGACCCTTCAGGATCGAACACGTTCGTGCCGACCTGCCAGCGCGGCGACGAGCTCGGAGCGAGATCGACCCGCACCCGGTGACCGGGCAGGAAGGTGTGCGCGGTCGACCACAGGTCGATGACGAACTCTTCGTCGCGACCGGGAGCGAGCGCGCGCCGCGGCCCCGCGCCGGTCACGTCGTCGACCTCGCGTGCGGACCCGCGCTGGATGCCGTCGGCGATGACGACACTGCGTCCGTCGGGGTACTCGTCGCACAGCCGGACCACGACGTCGGCGTCGGTCCCCGTCGTGGCGAGATGGACGACCGCCTGCACGCCGCCGAGCACGGTGAGCTCGCTGTCGAGCGGCTCCGTGCGCCAGGAGAGGACATCGGCACGGCCCTCGATCGCGCGCTGATCAAAGGGGCCCGCGTCGTATGAGCCGAACAGCAGGACCGCGCCGCCGACGGTCGGCACCGGGTCGAAGGGGTCGCTGCGCAGCCGCCGCTCGCCCGCGGACGGCGGGGCGGCCGTCAGACCGCCGCCGGGCTCGAAGAAGAGCTCGACCGACTCGCCACCGGCGGGCGGGAACTCGTCGAGAGCGACCCAGCGATTCGCCCCCATCACGAACACGTGAACCGCCGGCCCTTCCGGCTCCGCGTCACGCAGAGCGGCGTCGAACCAGCGGACGTGCAGCTCGGTCAGGCTGCCGTCGCCCCACAGCTCGCTCGCGGCAGCAGCGGCGCCGAAGTCGACACCGCCGATCACTCCAGACATGTTGCTGTGCGACCACGGGCCGACGATCAGGTGGGGCGCCGGCCCCTCACCCCGCTGCGCACGGCGATGCAGCCGGCGATAGAGCTCGAGCGTCGCGCCGAGGAACACGTCGAACCAGCCGCCGACGAGCAGCACCGGCACGTCGATCTCGTCGATCCGGTCGACCACTTTGCCGATGCGGTGCAGGTCCGAGTCCAGCTCGGCGCGAAGCATCCCCAGTCCCCATGCGACGGCCCCCTCGACTTCCGCGGCGCCAGGCCACCCGGGGCGGAACGCCGCGCCGGTTGAGATCGCGTCCTCGGTCGCGCGCCAGCGACGCTCCTCGTCGTCGCGCGCCGACGGCTCCCCGATCCGCGAGATCCAGTTCGGGGCGATCGCGTAGTGCGTCCAGGCCAGCGAGCTTCCGAGCTCGGGCACTCCCCCGCGGAACCGGAACCCATCGAGCGCCGACATGGACGGCGTGACCGTGGCCGCGATCGCGCGCAGGGCGGTCGCGCCGCCAAGGAGTGCGGAGAACTGCGTGTCGGAGGCATACGACGACCCCCACATGCCCACCGTGCCGTCGCATTCCGGAAGGCCGGCGAGCCACGCGACGGCGTCCGCGCCGTCGTCCAGCTCCTGCACGCAGGGGTCGAAGACGCCCTCCGAGCCGAAGCGACCGCGCACGTCCTGCAGCGCGACCAGGTAGCCCGCCGCGACGAGGCGGGCGACGTCGATCAGGCCCTCGCGCTCGTCGTTCTCGACGTTGTACGGATGCCGCAGCAGCAGCGCCGGCCACGGCCCGTCCCCCGGCGGCGAGAGCAGAACGGTCCGCAGACGCGTCCCGTCTCGTAGCGCGCACATCTCCTCGCGGCGGCGGCCGACCTCACTGCCCTGTGGCATGCGCTTCCCCGGCAGCTCAGCCGAGCGCGATCGCGGTCCACGACACCGGCGGCAGCGTCACCGTCAGCACCCCGTCGGCGAGCGCGGCGCTGTCGTTGGGCGCAGGAGCCACCCGGTTCTGCTCGCTCAGGGTGTTCTTGGCGTACGGGTCGGCATCGGCGAGCGTGACCGCCTCGGTCACGCGCGCCAGCCCGAGGCTGCGCACGTCGATCGTGACCGTCGCGGGCTCGGTGAGGTCGCGGTTGACGAGGAACACGGCGGCGTGGTCGTCGTCGACAGTGGCGACCGCGTCGATGACGGATGCCTGACCGTGACGCGCCGTGTCATAGGTGGGCGATTCGATCACCGGCCTGAGCACGTTCCCCGACGCCAGCCGGCTCGTGATCGAGAACGGGTAGAAGGTCGTCTGACGCCACGCCGGGCCGCCCGGCTCGGTCATGATCGGCGCGATCACGTTGACGAGCTGCGCGAGCGACGCCGAGGTCACCCGGTCGCTGTGCTTCAGCAACGTCATCAGCAGGTTCCCGACGACGACGGCATCCGCCACCGAGTACACGTCCTCGAGAAGTCGCGGAGCGTGACGCCACTCGGCGGAGGCCGCGGCGGCCGGGTCCGGGTTGTCGCCGTCCTCATCCGACTTGTGCAGGTACCACACGTTCCACTCGTCGAACGAGAGCATGATCTTCTTGCTCGACCGCTTCTTGTAACCGACGTGGTCGGCGGTGGCCACCACGGTGTCGATGAAGTAGTCCATGTCGAGAGACGACGCGAGGAATGATCCGAGGTCGCCGTTGTACTCCTGGTAGTACGCGTGGCACGAGACGTAGTCGACGAACTCGTAGCTGTGCTCGAGAACCGTGCGCTCCCAGTCGCCGAAGTGCGGCATGCCCGAGCCCGACGACCCGCAGACGACGAGCTCGAGGTCGGGCTGAGCCGTCTTCATCGCCTGGGCAGTGCGTGCGGCGAGCTTGCCGTAGTCGTCCGCAGACATGAACCCCGTCTGCCAGTTCCCGTCCATCTCGTTGCCGAGGCACCACATGCGCACGTTGTGCGGCTCAGGCGACCCGTTCGCGATCCGCAGATCGGAGAGCGCGGTGCCGGAAGGATGGTTCGCGTATTCGAGGAGGTCGAGGGCTTCGAGGATGCCGCGGGTGCCGAGGTTCACGGCCAGCATCAGCTCGGAGTCGGTGAGCTTCAGCCAGCGGGCGAACTCGTCGAGGCCGACCTGGTTCGTCTCGATCGAGCGCCATGCGAGGTCACGCCGCACGGGGCGCTTGTCGCGGGGGCCGACGGAGTCCTCCCACCGGAACCCCGATACGAAGTTGCCGCCGGGGTACCGGATGGTGGTGCTGCCGAGCTCCTTCACCAGCTCGACCACGTCGAGCCGGAAGCCGTCCTCGTTCGCCGTCTCGTGCCCCGGCTCATAGATGCCGTCGTAGACGCAGCGCCCGAGGTGCTCCACGAAGGATCCGAAGGTGCGGCGGTTGACCGGGGCGATGACGGCCTGCTTGTCGAGCTCGATGTGGGCGCGCGCCAATTAAGGGGTCCTTTCGAAGGAAATTCCGGGTTCTCCTAGCCTTTCACGGCGCCGCCGGGTTCACCGACACTGCGCGCGCAATATGGTGGGCGGCATGTCTCCACGGCCGATCAGCGCCCGACCGACCCTCTCGGCGGTCGCAGAGGCAGCCGGCACCAGCATTCCCACGGTGTCGAAGGTGCTGCGCGGCGGCACCGACGTCTCCGCAGAGACGCGCGCCAAGGTCATGGCAGCCGTGCAGGCGGTCGGCTACGTGCGCAAGGGCATGAAGAGCGCACTCACGGCCGACGCCGCGTCGGGCGACAGCGGGCTGTCGAACCTGCTCGAGCTGGTCGTGACGCACCTCGAGGGCTCGTGGGCGAACCTCGTGCTCGCGGGCATCGGCCACGAGGCGGCGAGCGCGGGGCTCGACGTCGTGCTCACCCTCGCCAAGCCGGACACCGATTGGGCATCCCGCATCCTCCGCCGCCGCAGTGTGGGCATCGTCGGGGTGCTGCTCGACCCCGGCACAGCGCAGTTCAGCACGCTGTGCGCCGCCGGCATTCCCATGGTGCTCATCGAGCCGATGCAGGCCGCGCCCGGGGGCACCGCGGGCATCGGCCTCGCCAACTGGGACGCGGGGCGGCTCGCTGCCGAGCATCTGCTGTCGCTCGGGCACCGCCGCATGGGCGTCATCGCCGGCTCCCCGAAGCACATCTACAGCCGGGCACGCGTCGATGGCTTCCGTTCGGCGGTCGCGGCGGTCGGCGCCCCTGACACCGCCGTCGCCGTGGCGCCCGGCCGGTGGAAAGAGGATCGCGCGGCCGCCGACACCCACGAACTGCTCGACAAGGACCCGACGATCACCGCGATCTTCGCCTGCTCTGACTCGATGGCCCTCGGCGTGTACAGCGCGCTCGCGGAACGCGGCTTGCGCGTCCCCGAGGACGTCAGTGTGGTCGGCTTCGACGACTTGCCCGAGGCGCACTGGATCAGCCCACCGCTCACGACCGTGCGCCAGCCGAGCCGCGAGATGGGCGAGAGCGCTGTGCGGATGCTGCTCGACCTCGCCCGAGCAGAGAATCCCACCGACCGCGCGCGCCCGCGCCTCGAGATGGCGGCGGAGCTGGTGGTGCGGGCGTCGACCGGGCCGGCGCGTTCCGCCTAGGCATCCGTCTCAATATTTCTAGGCATCCGTCTCAATATATTTGCGCAACTTTTGGCTGCGCCGATCGTTGCGCGTCGTGCTTCGCCGTGCAAATAATGACTACAGGGCTCCGCATTCGCGATTCTTTGCGCAACTTCTTGCGGAGGCCCGTCGTTCAGCGCAGAGCGGTGGCAACCGCCGAAGGGGAAACAGCAATGAAGCAGCCTCAGAAGACAGACATCTCACGGCGGGGGCTGCTCACGGCGGCAGCCGGCACGGCGGCGACCATCGCACTGGCGGGGTGCACACGGGCGGGCTCGGACTCGGGTTCGGGCGGCAAGCCGATCGCGTTCTGGAACATGCCATGGGGTGGCACCCAGTTCGCCCCGACCGACAAGAAGATCACCCTGGCCTACAAGCCGAGCGGCTCGCTGCCGCGTGCGACGTACCAGTCGATCGCCTGGGCGAACTTCACGCAGACCTTCGCGTCGGCGATCGCCTCGAACACCGGGCCGGCCGTCAGCAGTGGAAGCGGAACCCAGGCCTTCCAGTTCGCCGAGCAGAACAAGATCGCCTATGCGGATCACCTGCTCGACTCGTGGAAGTCCAATGGGCTCTACGACGACTTCCTGCCCGGGCTTCTCGACACGATGAAGACCCCGAAGGGCTACGTCGCCGTGCCGTACAACCTCGACATGCGCGTGCTCTGGTATCGGAAGTCGCTCCTTGAGAAAGCCGGCGTCGAGCCGCCGACGGACTGGCAGTCGTACCTCGATGCCTGCGCGGCGCTGAAGAAGCTCGGCATCTACGGCTTCGGCGCAGCCTCGGGCACGAACGGCAATGCGTTCCAGGCGCTCGTCAGCATCATGATCAACAACGGCGGCGGCCTCTTCGATGAGGACCAGCAGCCGAACTGCGTGACGAAAGAGAACACCGACGCGCTCGACTGGGTCGTCGAGCTGGTGCGGAAGGGCTACGTCGACCCGCGCACCGCCGGCTACACGACCTCGAACGCCTACGCGCAGTGGAGCGCCGACAAGTTCGCGATGGGGTTCGAAGCGCCTGGCCTCGCACAGCAGGTCTCGGCCGCGGCCCGGAAGGACATGTTCGTCGCAGATCCGCTGACCTCGGCGAACGGAACGAAGGGCACGCTCTCGTTCCCGAACAACATCATGATGTACAAGAACACCCCGAGCCAGAAGGGTTCAGAGGCGTTCCTCACGTACTACTTCAAGAACATGTCGCCGCTGTGGACGAAGAACACCGGCATCGGCCTGCCCGTTCTCAAATCGATCGCCAACACGCCGGAGTTCCAGTCAGACGCCAACGCCGCGAAGATGATCTCGGACTGGCAGCCCATCGCGAAGACGTGGGCCGCGCCCGGCGGCGCCGCCCTCTTCTCGAACGTCACCCTCGTCGACAGCACTCCGGCGATGTCGACGTTCGCGCAGCAGGTCCTGTCGCTGAAGGCGACCCCTCAAGAGGCGCTCAAGACGCTGCAGCAGACGCTGACCTCAGAGATCAAGAAGTAGGCGAGCCGATCGACGCCGGGTCGGTCAGCAGTGGCTCGAACGCGAGCTCGGCGGCGCCGATGAGCAGGATGTCGCTGCCGAGCCGCGTGCGCGTGATCTGCACGCCCTCGAGCGTCTCGGGCAGCGTCGACTGCGCCACTGCCCGGTCGAGCACGGCGCCGTCGGCCTGATAGAGGGTCGCGAGGAATCCGCCGAGCACCACGAGTCGCGGGTTGAAGAGCGTGAGGGCGGTACCGAGCGCGATTCCGAGCAGCCCGAGCTGGCGCCGCACCTCCTCGCGCACGGCCGGGTCCTCGGAGGCCAGCACGGCGGCGGTCAGGCTGTCAGCATCGACCCTCGCGCCCTCGAGGCCGAGCAGGTCGAGCAGGCGCGCGCGGCTGACCTCGGCTTCGAAGGTGCCGGCGAGCCCGCCGGAATCGACCGCGTCCGACGACCCGACGCGCACGTGCCCCAGCTCACCTGCGTGACCGGCCGCACCCGTGAACGCCGCGCCGCCGAGGATCACCCCGCCGCCGATGCCGCTCGAGCCGCCGTTGACGTAGATGAGCTCGCTCACGCCGACGCCGGCGCCGAAGACGTGCTCTGCATAGGCGCCCAGCTGGGCGTCGTTCGATGCGCGGACGGGCATGCCCGTGGCATCCGCCAGCAGCTGTGCGAACGGAACGTCGACCCAGCCGAGATGCGGCGCCCGGCGCACGAGGCCGTCGGCTTGGCGCACGAGGCCCGGCATGGCGACGCCGATGCCGACAACGTGGTCGACGGATGCCGTCTCGACCAGCCCGGCGATCGCGTCGGCCGCCGCGGCGACGGCTTCGTCGGGGCTCGGAACGTGATCGAGCGCGACGCGGCGGCGCTGCTGCACGCGGCCGTCGAGCCCGACAAGACCCACGGTGACGGCGTCGATCTCGGGGTTCACGGCGAGCGCGGCGATGCGCGGGTTCGGCGAGATGACCGGGCTCGGGCGGCCGACGCGCAGGTTCGCGTTGGGGCCGGATTCCGTGACGAGACCCAGCTCGACCAGCTCGCCGACGAGCGCGCCGATGGTCGAGCGGTTGAGGCCGGTCTCGCGCGTGACGTCCGACCGAGACACCGGGCCGACGTGGTGCGCGATCGTCAGCACGGTCGACAGGTTGTGCATGCGCACGCTGTCGAGGTTGTTGCCGCGCCTGGTCGGGCTCACGCGCACCCCTTTCTCGAGCTCGCCGATGGTCGCCTCCGAGCATCCCACGAACTGGGGCGCGGTGCCGCGCACGCAGCGTGCGCCGCGCTCTCGACGCGACCGAGACGCGCGACTAGGTTGAAGCGAATCGCACTCGATCGGAGCAGCATGAACAATCCCATGGTCGGCTTCGCGCTGGCGCCGCTCATCGCCCTCATCCTCTACGTGCTGCTGTTCGGGTTCATCGCGTGGACGCTCTATGCCGTGATCCGAGGCGCCGCCCGCACTGCGCTCGACGATCACTACCGCAAGGTGCAGTGGTACGAGCAGACCGGGCTCTGGTACAGCGGCAGGCCTCCGAAAGGTCTGCCTGATGCGACCCAGCTGAGCCGCGAGGAGCGCAAGGAGCTGCCGAAGGACGCCAGGCCCGAGCGCGGGACGTAGCTCCCTCTTCCTGCGCTTCAGCGCCCTCGCGAGGATGCCGAGCAGGCATTGCCGTTGCGGTTGACTGTGCCCTGCACGGCAGGCTCGACCCCTACGCCTCGGGAATCGTCCCCGTCGCGGCGAGCTTCGCGTACCAGAGTGCGCTGTCCTTCTTCGTGCGCACCTGGGTCTCATAATCGACGTGGACGATGCCGAAGCGCTTCTCGTAGCCGAACGCCCACTCGAAGTTGTCCATCAGCGACCACACGAAGTAGCCGGTCAGCGGAACGCCGGCCTCGATCGCGCGGTGGGCGGCGGCGAAGTGACGCAGCAGGAAGTCGGTGCGCTCCGGGTCGTGCACCCGGCGCTCGCCGCCCTCTTCCACCACGCCGTCGTCGAAGGCGGCGCCGTTCTCGGTGATCACGAGGTCGTACTCGGGGTAGAGCTCGTGCGTCGAGACCAGCAGGTCGTAGAGACCCTTGGGCTGGATGTTCCAGCCCATCGCCGTGACCGGGCCCGGCACGTCGACCCACTCCACGCGCGTCGCGCCCGGGAAGGGCGTGCCCTGGCTCGGGTGCTCCTCAGCACTGCGCTTCACAACGTCGATGTTGTAGTAGTTGATGCCCACGACGTCGACCGGCTGGTGGATCAGCTCGAGGTCGCCGTCCTGCACGAACGACCAGTCGGTGATGTGCTTCGTGTCCTCGAGCAGGTCGGCCGGGTAGACGCCCCGCAGCTGCGGGTCGGTGAAGGCGCGGTTGCGCAGCGCCTCGATCTGGCGCTTGGCGTCGACGTCCTCGGGATTGCTCGGGTCTGCCGCGTAGACGGAGGCCAGGTTGTTGGTCACCGAGTACTTGGCGTCCGGCTTCGTCACCACCTTGCGCAGCTCGATGAGCGCGAGTCCGTGCGCGAGGTTGAGGTGGTGCACCGCCTGCAGGCTGGCGAGCTCGTTCTGGATGCCGGGGGCGTGATGCCCGTTCGCGTAGCCGAGGTAGGCCGCGCACCACGGCTCGTTCAGCGTCGTCCACACCGAGATGCGGTCGCCGAGGCGCTCGCCGACGACGCGGGCGTACTCGGCGAATGCGTAGCTCGTCTCGCGGTTGGTCCAGCCACCGCGGTCCTCGAGGGTCTGCGGCAGGTCCCAGTGGTACAGGGTGACGACCGGCTCGATGTCGCGCGCGATCAACCCGTCGATGACACGCTCGTAGAAGGCGAGGCCCGCCTCGTTCACGTCGCCTGTGCCGTCGGGGATGATGCGGGGCCACGCGATCGAGAGGCGGTATGCCCGCAAGCCCAGGCTCTTGATGAGATCCAGGTCCTCGTCGACGCGGTGGTAGAAGTCGACGGCGACGTCACCGGTGTCGCCGTTCGCGACCTTCCCGGGGGTGTGGCTGAAGGTGTCCCAGATGCTCGGCTTCCGCCCGTCCTCTGCGACGGCGCCCTCGATCTGGTAGGCAGCGGTGGCCGAGCCGAAGGTGAAGCCCTCGGGGAAGGTCAGACCGCTCACGCGGAAGTCGTCGGTGGTGCTCATTACGAACGGAAACCTCTCCATTGATGTCTGGCGTCGCATCGACCCACGATGAGGTGAATCGGTTAAGTGAAACCCTACCGGGAAGCGGGGCTCGTTCTTCCCGGCGGGACACGCGAAACGTAAGCGCTTTCGGTGGTAATCGATGCGTAACACTGTGCTGGGAAGCTCGCGTGTACATCGGCGTACTCGCAGACGGAGGAACAGGAATGCACCAATTCAGACGAGTGGCCGCCGTCGCGGTCGTCGGCACAGCAGCAGCGCTCGTCCTCGCGGCGTGCGGCTCTGGTGGAAGCTCGAACAATTCATCATCCGGTGCCGGCAAGAACCTCGTCGTCGACACGACCTACGACCTGGTCACGCTCGACCCGGGTCGCGACTTCGAGTTCACCGGCAACCTGATCGACGCGCAGCTCTACGAGACCGCCCTGACCTACAAGGGCGACGACCTCTCGAAGCCCGTTCCCGAGATCACCACCTACTCGATCTCCGACGACGACAAGGTCGTCACCCTCAAGCTCAACGGCAAGCACACCTTCTCCGACGGCAAAGCGGTCACGGCCGACGACATCGTCTTTTCGTACCAGCGCCTCCTGGGCCTCGCCGGCAACCCGTCGTTCCTGCTGCAGGACCCCGCAGGCAAGAACATCGAGATCGCGAAGACCGACGACAACACCGTCACGCTGACCAGCTCGGTCGCGAACCCCGCGCTGCCGTTCATCCTGCCGAACCCGTCGCTCGGCATCGTCGAGAAGTCCGTCGTCACCGCGAACGGCGGAACAACCGACGAGAAGGACTCCGCGCAGTCCTACCTCGACGCGCACTCGGCCGGCTCCGGCCCCTACGAGATCAGCTCGAGCGACATCAAGTCCCGGGTCGTGCTGACGGCGAATCCGCACTACGCAGGTGACAAGCCGGTCTACACGAAGGTGGTCGTCCAGAACGCGACGGGCGCGACCCAGAAGGTGAACCTGCAGTCGGGTGCCGCGCAGTTCGCGACCGACGTCTCCCCGCAGGACGCGAAGTCGCTCGAGAGTGCCGGCAAGATCAAGACCACCTCGGGCGCCTCGCTTTACACGCTGTACGCGTGGTTCAACCAGATGCCGCAGTTCGGCGGCCCGGTCGCCAACGAGGACTTCCTCAACGCGGTGCGCCACGGCATCGACTACGACAAGATCCTGAAGCTCGTCGGCCCCGGCTCCGTGCAGCCCGGCGGCGTCGTGCCGCAGGGCGTCTTCGGCTCGCTCAAGTCTGACCCGAGCAACAGCTACGACCCCGCGACGGCGAAGTCCGACCTCGAGAAGTCGGGCTACAAGGGCCAGGCGATCAAGCTGCTCGTCGACAGCGAGGCGACCGCGGGCAACGCGAGCTTCCTGACGATCGCGCAGACGATCCAGGCGCAGCTGAAAGAGATCGGCATCAACCTGCAGCTCGAGCCGCAGCCCGGCGCCACCGCGCTCGCGACATTCCGCTCACACACCTTCCAGGCGGGCTTCGCCGAGTGGGGCGCGGACTTCCCCGACGCCTCTGACTACGTCGCCTTCGGCCCCGACCAGAACGTCGGCCTGCGCGCCGGCTGGGCGACCGGCAAGGGCATCGACAGCGCAGAGACGCTGAAGCCGCTCTTCGACAAGGCGCTGACCACGACCGACAACTCGGCGCGCGAGAAGGCCTGGCAGGACGTGCAGACCGAGATGAACAAGGTCGGCCCGTTCATCCCGATCCTGCAGCCCGGAGCGCTCGAGTCCTACTCGCCGTCGGTGAAGGGCGTCGTCTACAACCCGCTGTGGAACGTCAAGTTCAGTGACCTCAAGTAATACCCGCAGCACGGGTGGGTCCTTCTTCGGGGCCCACCCGCTGCTGCGCTACATCACCATCCGCCTCGGCATCAGCCTGCTGCTGCTGTGGGGCGTCACGTTCATCACCTTCGTCCTGACCAACCTCGTGCCAGCGAACCCGGTCGCGTCGGTGCTCGGCGAGACCGCGATGAACAACCCGCGCATCGTGGCCGCCACCGAGCACCGCCTCGGCCTCGACCGGCCGCTGCCCGTGCAGTACGGCCTATACCTCGTGCGGCTGCTGCACTTCGACTTCGGCACGTCGAACCAGACTCAGATGCCGATCCTCGACGACCTCAAGGTCGCCTTCCCCGCCACGATCGAGCTCGCGCTGTACACGATGGTCCTCTCGGTGATCATCGGCCTCGGCCTGGCGATCTACGCGGCGCTGCACCGGGGCTCGATCGCCGACGTGATCATCCGCCTCGGCAGCCTCGCCGGGCTCTCGGTGCCGCTGTTCTGGCTTGCGATGATCCTCTTCTATCTGCTGTCGGTCGTGTGGGGCGTCCTGCCCGGCTCCGGCCGGCTCAACCCGGTCTTCAATCCCCCTCCGCATGTCACCGGCCTGTACACGGTCGATGCCGCCATCGCCGGCGACTGGTCACTGCTCGGCTCTGCGTTCGCGCACCTGGCCCTTCCGGTGCTCGTGCTCACGCTCTACACGCTCGCGACGCTCGTGAAGTTCTTCCGCTCTGCGTTGCTCGACGTCACGGGCAGCGAGTTCGTGACGGCCGCCCGCGCCAAGGGTCTGCCCGAGCGCCAGGTCGTCTCCGGCTACATCGTTCGCGGTGCGCTGCTGCCGATCCTCACGATGATCGGCCTCGCCTTCGGCTCGCTGCTGTCGGGCGCGGTCATGACCGAGACGGTGTTCTCGTGGCAGGGCCTCGGGCAGTACGCGCTGCAGGCGTCGACCCACCTCGACATGCCGGCGATCATGGGTGTCGGCATCGTGATCGGAACGGTGTACATCACGATCAACTTCGTCATCGACATCCTCTACGGCATCATCGACCCCCGCGTCAGGAGGCGCTGATGAGCGACGCACAGCAGACGCCCGCAGAGGCCCAGGCCCAGGCCCAGGCCCAGGCCCAGACCCACACCGCGACGCAGACCCGGCAGGCCGAGGAATCCGTCGCCCCGCCCGAGCCCACGCAGGACCCGTTCGCCGTCCTGCCGAAGCGCCGCTTCAGGCTCAGCGTGCCCGCGCAGTGGCGCACGCCGTTCGCGATGGTCGGCGCGGTCGTGATCGCGCTCTGGATCCTCGTCGCGATCTTCGCCGACCTCATCGAGCCCTACGACCCGCTGAAGCAGGTGGGCGGCGCGAACGAGCCGCCGAGCGGCGCGCACCTGTTCGGCACCGACCTGCTCGGGCGCGACGTGCTCTCGCGCGTGCTGGCCGGCTCGCACGTGTCGCTGCCGGCGCCGATCGTGCTCGTCATCGCCTCGCTCGTCATCGGCGTCGTTCTCGGCCTGATCGCGGGGTACTTCGGCCGCGCGGTCGATGAGATCATCATGCGCGTCACCGACCTGGTGCTCGCCTTCCCGTCGATCATCCTGGCGATGATCATCGTCGCCGCCACCGGCCCCGGCATCGCCCACGCGATGGTCGCGATCGTGATCGTCAACTGGCCGCAGTACACCCGCGTGACGCGCTCGCTCGTGATCTCGGCGCGCTCGTCGGAGTACGTCATCGCGGGCCGGCTGATGGGCGCGAACTGGTTCACGAGTCTCGGGCGAGACATCCTGCCCAACATCGCCTCGCCCATCCTGGTGCTGGCCACGCTCGATTTCGGCAACCAGATCCTCGCGCTCGCGTCGCTCTCGTTCCTCGGCCTCGGCGCCGTGCCGCCGCAGCCGGAGTGGGGCTCGATGACCTTCGACGGCCTGCAGAACTTCTCGGCGTGGTGGATCTCGGCGTTCCCGTCGCTCGCGATCTTCACGCTCGTGATCGCGTTCAACCTGCTCGGCGACGCGCTGCGCGACGCGCTCGACCCGCGCACGCAGTCGCGGCTGAATGAGGGAGGCGCGCTGTGAGCGACGTGGCTTCGAGATCAGGGGCCGGGGATTCCTCAGGCCGCGGCACCCCGCAGGGGGCCGCCGTCACCGTCGCCGGCCTGCGGCTCACGATCGACGGCAAGCCGATCCTGAACGGAATCGACCTCGAGCTGCCGCGCGGGAAGGTCACGGGCCTCGCGGGTGAGTCCGGCTCCGGGAAGACGATGACCGGCATGACGCTGATCGGGCTGCAGCCCGACAACGCGGTCGTCACCGGGTCTGTGCTCTTCGACGGCCGCGAGCTCGTCGGGCTGCCGGCGCGGGAATGGGGGTCGGTGCGCGGCACCCGCATCGCGATGGTGTTCCAGGACCCGACGGCGAGCCTGCACCCCATGCTGTCGATCGGCCGGCAGCTGACCGACCACCAGCGGCACCACCTCGGGCTCCCGAAGCGCGAGGCTCTCGCGCGCGCCGAGTCGCTGCTCGAGCGCGTCGGGGTGCCGGACCCGGCCGGGGCCCTCAAGAAGTACCCACACGAGTTCTCCGGCGGCCAGTTGCAGCGCATCGCCATCGCGAGCGCGATCGCCTGCGACCCCGAGCTGCTGATCGCGGACGAGCCGACGACCGCCCTCGACGTGACAGTGCAGGCAGGCATCCTCGCCCTCTTGCGCTCGCTCTGCGACGATCTGGGCCTCACCGTGGTGCTGATCACGCACGACTTCGGCGTGCTCTCATCGCTCGCCGACGAGATCGCCGTGATGCGCGGCGGGGTGATCGTCGAGCACGGGTCCCGCTACGACGTGATCCGGCAGCCGACGCACCCGTACACGCGCGAGCTGATCGAGTCGCTGCCGATGCACGAGCTGGCAGAGGCCGGTGCGCTCGGCGCGCCCGGCGCGTCTGAGGGGACGGAATGATGGGCGAACAGCTCACGATCGACGATGTCCGGGTCACCTACAACGTGGCCGGGCGCGCGGCGCTCAACGCGGTCGACGGGGTGTCCTTCACGCTCACGCCCGGGGCGGTGCTGGGGCTCGTCGGCGAGTCGGGCTGCGGCAAGTCGACGCTCGCGCGGGCGATCTGCGGCCTCGTGCCGCTGTCGGGCGGCTCGGTGACGTTCGGCGACGTGCCGGTCGGCTCGATGGGACTCTCGGGGCGCGACCCGCGGCTGCTGCGCATCCAGATGGTGTTCCAGAATCCGTACGCCTCGCTCAACCCGCGCCGCCGCATCGGCAAGCAGATCGAGGACGCGCGCCGGATCCACCCGACGACCGCGCCGACCGTGGGTGAGCTGCTCGACCAGGTCGAGCTGCCGCGGTCGGCGGCCGCGGGCTACCCGTTCCAGTTCTCGGGCGGCCAGCGGCAGCGCATCGCGATCGCGCGCGCGATGGCGACGGGGCCCGACGTGCTGATCGGCGACGAGCCGATCGCGTCGCTGGATGCCTCGCTGCAGTCCCGCGTGGCGCAGCTCATGCGCCGGGTCGCGCTCGAGTCGGGGGCGTCGCTGCTGTTCATCAGCCACGACCTCGCGATCGTGCGCACGATCGCCGACCGGGTGCTCGTGATGAACCGCGGCAAGGTCGTCGAAGAGGGCGAGACCGACGCCATCTGGGGCGCGCCGCAGCACCCCTACACGAAGCGGCTGCTCGGGGCGATCCCCGCGGTGGACGGCCTGGGGCGCATCCCGCTCGTCGCGCAGCCCTAGCCGCCGCCCCGACCCCGGTTGCGCCACTACCTTCCGCTTTGCGCTACTCGGATCCGAGTAGCGCAAAGCGGAACCTGGTGGCGCACGCGATCAGGGGCGAGTGACGACGCGGGCGAAGTTGCGCGCGATCGTGCGGGCGACGGATGCCGCGAGCGGCTCCGCCTCGTCGGCGGCGGCGCGCACCTCCGGAAGGTCGACGCCCTCCTCTGCGACGAAGTCCTCGGGGGTCCAGCGAGCGAGGTCGGCCGCGGCCACCTCAGGGTGGAACTGCAGGCCCCACGCCGCGGCGCCGAGCCGGAAGGCCTGATTCGGGTGGTCGGCGCTGCTGGCGAGCAGCACGGCGTCGGCCGGCAGCGCGGTGATCGAATCCTGGTGGTTCTCGATCATGCGGATGTTCCCGGCGACGCCCTCCAGAAGGGCGTCGCCGGCCGAGGCATCCGTCAAGGAGATCGCGGTGGACCCGCGCTCGGGCCGCCCGTGCCTGCCACGCACCTCGCCGCCGGCGACCTCCGCCAGCAGTTGGCCGCCGAGGCAGATTCCGAGGGTCGGGATGCCTGACGCAAGCGCCTCGGTAGCGAGTGCGCGCTCGCGCGGCAGCCACGGGGCGCGCGCGTCGTCGCTCGGCAGGAAGCCGCCGCCGAGCATCACGAGCCCGTCGTAGCCCGCGAGCTTCTCAGGCAGGCCGTCGGCGCCGGCGCGCACCTCGAGCTCGAGTCCGTCGTCGGCCCACCACGGCCCGAAGCGCCTGACGCCGCTGCCCGAGGAGTTCTGAACGACGAGCACGCGCACCATGTCCCGATCGTATGGGCAGCCGTCGCATAGGGTCGAAAGCATGCCGCTCACCGACATGTCGCTCGCGCAGCTGCGAGCTTTCAGCCCCACCGTCCGCGAGCCCGCGGACTTCGACGATTTCTGGCGTGAGACCCTCGCCGAGGCGCGCACCGCCGCCGACCTCGCTGGCGAGAAGGCGCGCGCCACCCGCACCCCCGCCGACACCCCGATCACCGAGCTGATCGTCGAAGACCTGACCTTCCCCGGGTTCAATGCAGAGCCGGTGAAGGCGTGGGCGATTCGCCCCAAGGGCCGCGAGGGCGAGAAGCTGCCCGTCGTCGTCGAGTTCAACGGCTACAACGGCGGCCGCGGCATCGTGGGCGAGCGGGCGCTGTGGGCGCTCGCGGGCTACGCCTACGTCTTCATGGACACCCGCGGGCAGGGCTCGGGCTGGGGCACCGGCGGCGACACGTCCGACCCGCACGGCTCGAACGCCGCCGTGTCGGGGTGGATGACGCGCGGAATCCTCGACCCGAAGCAGCACTTCTATCGCCGGGTGTTCACCGACGCGGCCCGTCTCATCGACGAGGTGCGCACGTGGGACTTCATCGACCCGACCCGCATCGCCGTCACCGGCGGCAGCCAGGGCGGCGGCATCGCGATCGCAGCCGCGGGCCTCTCCCCCGACGTGTGGGCGCTCATGCCCGACGTCGCGTTCCTGTGCGCGTGGGAGCACGGCACCGACGTCGCGGTCTCCGACCCCTACCAGGAGCTCGCCCGCTACCTCGCGGTGCATCGCGAGCACACCGAGACGGTGTGGAACACCGCCGCGTACTTCGACGGCGTCAACTTCGCGAAGCGCATCACCGTGCCCGCGCTGTTCTCGGTCGCGCTGATGGACGACGTCGTGCCGCCGTCGACCACCTTCGCCGGCTTCAACGCGCTCGCGTCGGCCGACAAGGCGATCGAGGTCTACGCCTACAACGGGCACGAGGGCGGTCAGACCTACCAGTGGCTGAAGCAGGCGGAGTTCCTGGCCGCGCGCCGCTGATCAGGCAGCCGCCCGGCGGTCGCGCCTGCCGCCGGCTGGGCACGGCACCGCGGTCAAATGCGCGAACGGCGCACGTTTTCTGACAAAACGTGCGCCGTTCGAGGCATCCGCCGCAATCGGCAGCGCTATGCGGCCATGGCGCCGGCTACGCTCCGGCGCGCGATGCGCGGCGCTTGTTGAACACGTCGAACGCGACGGCGGCGAGCAGCACGAGGCCCTTGATGAACTCCTGCCACTCGGTGCCGACGCCGAGGATCGTCATGCCGTTGTTGAGGATGCCGATGATGAGACCACCGACGATCGCCCCACCGACCGTGCCGATGCCGCCGGTGACCGCCGCGCCGCCGATGAACACGGCGGCGATGGCGTCGAGCTCGAAGCCGTCACCGGCGCTCGGGCCGGCAAGGTTGAGCTGTGCGGTGAACACGAGGCCGGCGAGAGCCGACAGCACGCCCATGTTGACGAACAGCAGGAAGTTCACCCGCCGTGCGTTCACACCGGAGAGTTCGGCGGCGCGCAGGTTGCCGCCGATGGCGTACACGTGGCGACCGAACACGCTGTTCGCCATGACGGCCGAGTAGCCGACGACGAGCACGCCGAGGATGATCAGCACGATCGGCGTGCCGCGGTAGCTCGCGAGCAGCCAGGCGATCGCGAACAGCAGCACGGCCATGAACGCGGTCTTCACGACGAACCACGGCAGCGGCTCGAGCAGCAGGCCGTTCTTGGCGCGCGAGCGGCGCCCGCGAATCCCCTGCGCCACGAGCGCGATGATCGCGACGATCGCGATGATCATCGTCAGCGGCTCGAGGTACGAGGTGCCGCCGCCGAGGTCGGGCAGGAAGCCCGAACCGATCTTGCGGAAGGCGTCGTCGAAGGGCGAGATCTGCGTGTTGCGCAGCAGGATCTGGGCGAGACCGCGGAACAGCAGCATGCCGCCGAGCGTCACGATGAACGCCGGGATCTTGAAGTACGCGACCCAGAACCCCTGCCAGGCGCCGATCACCGCGCCGCCGATCAAGCAGAGGATGATCGTGAGCCACCACGGCACCCCGAGCTTGTTGTTCAGCACGCCCGCGAGGGCGCCGATCGTCGCGACGACCGAGCCGACCGAGAGGTCGATGTGCCCGGCGACGATGATCATCACCATGCCGATCGCGAGGATCAATACGTAGCTGTTCTGCAGCACGAGGTTCGACACATTGCGGGGGCTGAGCGTGACGCCCTGGGTGAGCACCTGCAGCAGCAGGACGATCACGATCAGGGCGATGAACAGGCCGATCTGGCGCAGCTCTCCGCTCAGGAAAGCGAGCCCGCGCTGCAGAGCGCTCGGGCGAGCAGGTGACGCACTCGTCGTGGTGCTCATACGTGGTCCTCTTCTCGGATTCGGGTCATGTACTGCATGAGTCGCTCGGGCGTCGCCTCGGAGCGAGGGATGTCGGCGGTGATGACGCCCTCCGACAGCGTGTAGATGCGGTCGCAGATGCCGAGCAGCTCCGGCAGCTCGGAGGAGATGACGATGACGCCCTTCCCCTCGTCGGCGAGCCGGTTGATGATCGTGTAGATCTCGTACTTCGCGCCGACGTCGATGCCGCGCGTGGGCTCATCGAGGACCAGCACGTCGGGGTCGGTGTACATCCAGCGCGAGAGCACGACCTTCTGCTGGTTGCCGCCCGACAGCTTGCCGACGAGCGCAGACACCGTCGGCGCCTTGATGTTCATCTCGCGGCGGTACTGCTCCGCCACGACGTGCTCGCGGTTCCGGTCGACCCAGCCGGCGCGTGCCAGCTGCTCGAGGGCGGCCGCCGAGATGTTCCTCGCGATGTCCTCGATCAGGTTGAGGCCGAGCTGCTTGCGGTCCTCAGTGGCATAGGCCAGGCCGTGCTTGATCGCCTTCTGCACGGTGCGCACGTCGATCTCCTGACCGCGCTTCAGCACGGTTCCCGAGATGTCGATGCCCCAGCTGCGGCCGAAGACGCTCATCGCGAGCTCCGTGCGCCCGGCGCCCATGAGCCCCGCGATGCCCACGATCTCGCCCTCGTGCACGACGAGGTTCGCGTGGTCGACGACGACGCGCTCGCGGTCGAGCGGATGGTGCACCGTCCAGTCCGAGATGCGCAGCAGCTCGCCGCCGATCTTCGGTTCGTGCTCGGGGAACCGGTGGGTCAGGTCACGACCCACCATGCCGCGGATGATGCGGTCTTCGGTCACCTCGTCGCTGCGCGCGTCGAGTGTCTCGATCGTGCGGCCGTCGCGGATGATCGTCACCGAGTCCGCGACCTTCTTGATCTCGTTCAGCTTGTGGCTGATGATGATCGCCGTCACGCCCTGGTTCTTGAGCTCGAGGATCAGATCGAGCAGGTGGGCGGAGTCGTCGTCGTTCAGTGCGGCGGTCGGCTCGTCGAGGATCAGCAGCTTGACCTCCTTCGAGAGCGCCTTCGCGATCTCGACGAGCTGCTGCTTCCCGACGCCGATGTCCATGACCTTCGTCGCAGGGTTGTCGTTCAGCCCCACCCGAGACAGGTACTGCGCGGCATCCGTCTCGGTCTTGCTCCAGTCGATCCAGCCGCCCGACGCCCGCTCGTTGCCGATGAAGATGTTCTCGGCGATCGTGAGGTACGGGCTGAGCGCGAGCTCCTGATGGATGATGACGATGCCCGCCTTCTCGGAGTCGCTGATGGACCCGAAGCGCACCACCTCGCCGTCGTAGACGATGTCACCGTCATAGCTGCCATGCGGGTACACGCCCGACAGCACGTTCATCAGCGTCGACTTGCCCGCGCCGTTCTCACCGCAGATGGCGTGCACTTCGCCACGCCGAACGGTGAGGTTGACATCGGAGAGCGCTTTGACGCCGGGGAACTCCTTGGTGATGGCGCGCATCTCGAGGATCGCGTCGTCGACCATTTCTCCTCCTTTATATGGGGCACGGATTATATGGGGCACGGATGCCTGCGCCGCCGCTCTCTGGCATGAGAGTGCAGCCGCAGGCATCCGTGCCCCCTAATCACATGGGCGTGAAAGCGCTACTTGAGGTCGGACTCGGTGTAGTAGCCGCTGTCGAGCAGCTGCTCCTTGTAGTTGTCCTTCGTGACGACCACCGGCGGCAGCAGGTAGGTCGGCACGACCTTCTTGCCGTTGTCGTACGACTTGGTGTCGTTGACGTCGGGCTTCTCGCCCTTGAGCAGCGCCTCGGTCATCTGGGCGGCCTGCTTCGCGAGCTTGCGCGTGTCCTTGAAGATCGTCGAGTACTGCGAGCCGGCGATGATCTGCTTCACGCTCGCGACCTCGGCGTCCTGGCCGGTGATGACGGGCCAGTCGGCGTCGCCGACCTTGTAGCCACCCGACTCGAGGGCCGAGATGATGCCGTCAGAGAGGCCGTCGTAGGGCGACAGCACGCCGTTGAGCTTCACAGAGCCGGTCGAGTAGCTCTTTGCGAGCAGGTCGTCCATGCGCTTCTTGGCGGTCGCCGGGTCCCAGCCCTGGATCGCGATCTGGCTGAAGCCGGTCTGGCCGCTCGTCACCTTGATGGTGCCGTCGGCGATCAGCGGCTTGAGCACGCTCATGGCGCCGTTGTAGAAGAAGGTCGCGTTGTTGTCGTCGGGGCTTCCGGCGAAGAGCTCGACGTTCCACGGGCCCTTCTTGCCGGTCTTGTTCCCGTCCTTGTCGAGGTAGCCGAGGCCCGCGAGCAGCGAGTTCGCCTGCAGCACGCCGACCTTGAAGTTGTCGAAGGTGGCGTAGTAGTCCACGTTCTTGTCGCCCGTGAGCAGGCGGTCATACGCGATGACCTTGACGCCGGCTGCCTTCGCGTCGTCGAGCTGCTGGCCGAGCGCGCCGCCGTCGATCGACGCGATGATGATGACCTTCGCGCCCTTCGTGATCATCGTCTCGATCTGCTGGCCCTGGGTCGGGATGTCGTTGTCGGCGTACTCGAGGTCGGTCTTGTAGCCGGCAGCCTTGAGCTCCTTGACGACATTGGCGCCGTCCTGGATCCAGCGCTGGTCGACCTTCGTCGGCATCGCGATGCCAATGAGCGAACCCTTGCCGCCGTCTTTGGCTGCACCCGAGTCCGAGCCGCCCGTTCCGCCGCGTCCACTGCCCGAGCAGGCGGCGAGCGTCAGCGCGAGGCCGGCGGCTGCCGCCACCGTTGCGATTCTCTTGAGGGGGAACCTCATTGTTTCTCCTTGCCGTGTTTCGTTGTGCCGGTGACGAGAGTCATCGACGGGTGATGGGGCGGCGGAATCTGGCACAGCGCCGCCCCACGTCGAGGCGGCCTGCTCAGATGCCCTGGGCCAGCCGCCAGTACGCGTTGTTCCAGCGGGCGACGTTCTCGACGTCGCGCGCCCGGGTGTGCTCGTCGATCGTGAAGAGCTCGATGCCCAGCATCCGCGCCAGGTCCTCGAACGCCTCAAGGCCGACCGCAGTCGACATCACTGTGTGATGCGCGGCGCCGGCGGTGAGCCAGGCGGTTGCGGACGTCTCGAAATCGGGCCGGGGATGCCACACCGCGCGCCCCACCGGAAGGTGCGGCAGCGGCGCTCGCGGCTCGACCACGTCGACGACGTTGGCGGTCAGCCGGAAGCGGTCGCGCAGATCGGCTAGCGCCACGACGACGGCGGGCCCGGGGTCAGCCGAGAACACCAGCCGCACCGGGTCGTCTTTGCCGCCGATGCCGAGCGGGTGGATCTCGAGGCTCGGCTTCGTCGAGGTCAGCGACGGCGAGACCTCGAGCATGTGCGCACCGAGGATCGCCTCCTTCCCGTCGACGAGATCGTAGGTGTAGTCCTCCATGAGGCTCGCGCCGCCGGGCAGCCCCGCGCCCATCGCGGCGGCCGCGCGTACGAGCACGGCGGTCTTCCAGTCGCCCTCTGCGCCGAAGCCGTAGCCGTCGGCCATGAGGCGCTGCACCGCGAGCCCGGGCAGCTGCTTGAGCGACCCCAGGTCTTCGAAGGTGTCGGTGAAGGCGCCGAAGCCGCCCTCTTCGAGGAAGCCGCGCAAACCGACCTCGATCGCGGCGGCATCGCGCAGCGACTGGTGCCGCTCGCCGGCAGGCAGCAGCTCGTCGACGACGTCGTACGAGGCGAGGTATTCGTCGACGAGGGCGTCGATCTGGGCATCCGTCGCCGCCTCGACGCGCAGGGCCAGCTCGTTCACGCCCCACGTGTTGACCTCGACGCCGAGGCGCGCCTGCGCCTCGGTCTTGTCGCCCTCGGTGACCGCGACCTGGCGCATGTTGTCGCCGAAGCGCGCGACCTTGAGCGTCGCCAGCGCGTGCCGGCCGGCGGCCGCGCGCACCCAGGTGCCGACGCGCGCCTGCACGCGCGGGTTCGAGACGTGGCCGACGACCGTCTTGCGGCGGATGCCGAGGCGGGTCAGCGCGTAGCCGAACTCGCGGTCGCCGTGCGCCGCCTGGTTCAGGTTCATGAAGTCGAAGTCGATCTCGCCGTACGGCAGCTCGATGTTCGCCTGGGTGTGCAGGTGCAGCAGCGGCTTGGCGAGCAGCTGCAGGCCGGCGATCCACATCTTCGCCGGGCTGAAGGTGTGCATCCAGGTGATGACGCCGATGACGCGGTCGTCGGAGTTCGCGTCGAGCATCGCGCGGCGGATGCCGTCTGCGCCGGTCAGCACCGGCTTCCACACGATCTTGACGGGCACGTCTGCGGCGGCGTCGAGCGTGGCGACGAGCGCCTGCGACTGCTCGGCGACCTGCCGCAGCGTCTCTTCGCCGTAGAGGTGCTGGCTGCCGGTGAGGAACCAGACCTCGAAGCTGCCAAAGTCGTTGAACGGCACAGCGTTGGTGAAGGGAGTGGTCACAGTGATCCTTGGGGCTTCTGTCCGTAGACGTTCTGATAGCGGTCGAAGAGGGCGTCGATCTTGTCCTGGGGAATCGGGATCGGCTCGCCGAGCTGGCGCGCGAGGTGCACGGTGCGAGCGACGTCCTCGGTCATCACCGCGGCCTTGACCGCGTCCTTCGCGTCCTTGCCGATCGTGAAGACGCCGTGGTTCTGCATCAGCACGGCGCGCGAGCGGTGGCCGTCGAGGGTCTCGACGATGCCGCGGCCGATCGAGTCGTCGCCGATGATCGCGAACGGCCCGACGGGGATCTCGCCGCCGAACTCGTCGGCCATCGCGGTCAGCACGCACGGGATCGCCTCGCCACGCGCGGCCCAGGCCGCCGCGTAGTCGGAGTGCGTGTGCACGACGCCGCCGACGCCCGGCATATTCCGGTAGACGTATGCGTGCGCGGCGGTGTCGCTCGAGGGCGAGCGGTCGCTTCCCGGGGTGCCCGGGATCACGTTGCCGTCGAGATCGCAGAGGATCATGTTGTCGGCGCTGAGCTCGTCGTACATCACTCCGCTCGGCTTGATCACGAACAGGTCCTCGCCCGGAACGCGGCCCGAGATGTTCCCGCCCGTCCACACCACGAGCCCGTAGCGCACGAGCTCGGCATGCAGCGCGGCCACCTGCTCGCGGATCGTCTGGATCGCAGCCTGCCGGTCATCTTCGGCGCCGTCGGTCATTCGCCTGCCTCCTTGTTCTCGTGCTGAGCGCTGTCGTGCTGAGCGTTGTCGTGCTGCCTGCTGTCGTGCTGAGCGTTGTCGTGCTGAACGGATGCCTCGACCGCGGCGCGCTCGATGGCGAGCCCTGCGCGGAAGCGCTCGAGGAACGTCTCGAACCCGGCGACCTCTGCCGGGTCGGGGTCGACCTCGTTGGCATCCTGCGCGGCGAAGACGCGCTGCTCGAGGAAGTCCGCGAGGCTCAGCTCGGCCGCGGCGTCGAGGTAGGCGGCGAGCAGCGCGATTCCCCACGCCCCGCCCTCGCTCGCCGAGCTGCGCACGGCGACGGGCACCCGCAGAGCCGCAGCGAGAGCGCGCTGCGCGACGCCGGCGGTGCGCAGGATGCCGCCATGGGCAAGCATCCGGTCGACTTGAACGCCCTCGCCTTCGAGTACCGCCATGCCCATGCTCAGCGTCGCGAAGATCGAGCCCAGCTGCGCGCGCATGAAGTTGCCGAGGGTGAGTCGGCTGTCGGGCGTGCGCACAATCAGCGGCCGGCCGGCCTCGAGGCGGGCGATCGGTTCGCCGGAGAGGAAGTTGTAGGCGAGCAGACCGCCGCCGTCGGCGTCGCCGCCCGCGGCCGCGCTGAGCAGCGCGCCGAAGACGGCGTCGCTGTCGACCTGCGTGCCGAGCGCCGAGGCGAACTCGCCGAAGACGCCGGCCCAGGCGGCCAGCTCGCTCGCGCCGTTGTTGCAGTGGACCATTGCGACGGGCGCGCCGTCGGGCGTGGTGACGACATCGATCTCCGGGTGCACTGCCGACAGCGCCCCCTCGAGCACGATCATCGCGAACACGCTCGTGCCGACGCTGACATTTCCGGTGCGCGGGGCGACGGCGCCCGTGGCGACCATGCCGGTGCCCGCGTCGCCCTCAGGAGGGCAGAGGCGGATGCCTGCGCGCAGCGTTCCGGTGGGGTCGAGCAGCTTCGCCCCGGCCTCGGTCAGCGTGCCCGCCTCTGCGCCGGCCGGCAGCACCTCCGGCAGCAGTGCGCTGAGCTTCAGCCCATCGTGGTGGCGGCCGATCAGCTCGTCCGCGATTCGAAGCTTCACCTGGTCGTAGCCACCGGTCGCGGGGTCGATCGGGAACATCCCGGAGGCGTCGCCGACGCCCGCGACGAAGCGGTCGGTGAGCCTCCAGTGGACGTATGCCGCGAGCGTCATGAGCTTGTCGATGCGCCCGACGTGCGGCTCGTCGTCGAGAACCGCCTGGTAGAGGTGGGCGACCGACCAGCGCAGCGGCACGTTGAACTCGAGCGCCTCGGTGAGCTCTGCGGCAGCCACACCCGTGGAGGTGTTCCGCCAGGTGCGGAACGGCACGAGCAGCTCGCCGTCTTCGTCGATCGCGAGATAGCCGTGCATCATGGCCGAGACGCCGATGGCGCTGAGCACCTCGGGGCGCACGCCGTGGCGCTCCTGAGCATCGTCGGCAAGCTCCGCGTAGGCGGCCTGCAGCCCTGCCCAGACGGCATCGAGCGAGTAGCTCCAGCGGCCGTCGACCAGCTCGTTCTCCCACTCGTGGGCGCCCACCGCGAGCACCGCCCCGTCGGGCGCGATCAGGCACGCCTTGATGCGCGTCGAGCCGAATTCGATGCCGAGGCTGGCGGTGCCATCGGCGATCGCGCTGGCTGCTGCCTGCGCGGACTCTGCGGCGGTGTCGTGCGGCGCGTCAGTCGTCATCGACTGCGGTCTCCTCGTCGTCGGGGTCGCTGTTACCGGTAACAACCGTGTTACCGGTAACACAATAAGCACACGCTCGCGCGGGCCGCAAACAGGCCCGATGCGCTCCGGCTACGGGCGTGCGCTCGTGGATTCCCGGACGATCAGCTCAGGGGCCGGCATCGGCTCAGGGGCCGGGCCGCCGCCGAGCTGCGACAGCAGCTCCGCGATGGCGCGGCGCCCGAGCTCGGGAAAGTCCTGGCGGAGGGTGGTCAGCGCGGGCGCGTAGTGCGCCGCCTCGCTGATGTCGTCGTAGCCGATCACGCTCAGTTGCGCCGGCACGTCGACGCCGGCTTCCCGCGCGGCGTGCAGCAGCCCCAGCGCCATCTGGTCGTTGGCGCAGAACACCGCGGTGAAGCCGCCGGCCGCGAGCAGCTCGAGGCCGGCACGGTAGCCGGATTCCGCCGTCCAATCCCCCACGGCAACGCTCACCGGTGCCAGGCCGGCGGCGGCGAGCTCGGCGGCGAACCCGCGCGCCCGCGACTCGGCCTCGAGCCAGCCCGCCGGGCCGGCGATGTGAGCCATCGCGGTGTGCCCGAGCTCGAGCAGGTGGCGCGCCGCACGACGGCCGCCCTCGAACTGGTCGGCCGCCCCTCGGTCGGCACCCTCGGCGGCGTGCATCACCACGAGGGGCACTCCACTCGCCGCCTCGGCGATCGACCCGCTCGCCGTCGTCCCGGGGCCGACCAGGATCAGGCCGATGGCGCCCTGGTCGAGAAGGTGCTCCACCGCGGCCGCCTCGCTTGCGGCATCCGCTGCGTCGATCACGGCGATCATCACCGAGAAGCCCTCGGTGCGCGCCGCATCCTCGATCGCCACGATCGTCGACGCGGGGCCGTGGAAGCGCGCGCCCGTGGCCTCGAGAACGCCGATGACGCGCGACGAGCCGTGCGCGAGGGCGCGCGCCGTGCGGCTGGGGCGGAAGTGCAGGTCGGTGATCGCCTGCTGAACGCGCTCGCGCGTCGCCTCGCTCACGTTCGGGTGCCGGTTGAGCACGCGCGACACCGTCATGTGCGAGACGCCGGCGGCTCGCGCCACGTCGCGGATGCTGGGCGCGGCGGCCCGCGAATGCTCCGAGTCGCCCACCGCGTTCACGCGGGCCATTATTGCGCCTCGCCCGCCATCGTCGACGCGGCACGGCCAGGGCCGGTGAGCGCATCGGCAACGCACATGTGATCAAAATGTGATCACATCGTGTTTCCCGCCATTGACGCTCGACCGCCCTGGATCCGCGAGATTCCGGGGTTCCACGCCCCGCGGCGCACGGATCGCGACCCAGAATCCGCAATAGACATTCCGAGAATGTGAGGGCTAACATCGCCACCGTCGGACCGCGTCCGGCACACCACCGCAAGGTTGCGGGACGGTTCATTTGACAAAGGAGTCACACATGAAGAGGACCTTGGTGATGGCAGCCGCCGCTGCCGCCGCCGTCGCTCTGACCCTCACCGGCTGCTCCGGTAACGCCGCCTCGACCGCCGGTGGCGGCGGGGGCTCGAAGCAGATCAAGGTCGGGTTCGCCCAGGAAGGCGCCGAGAGCGGCTGGCGCACCGCCAACACCAAGTCGCTGCAGGAGGCGCTCGGTTCGAAGAACGGCATCAAGCTGACGTTTTCGGATGCGCAGCAGAAGCAGGAGAACCAGATCGCGGCGATCCGCAGCTTCATCACCCAGGGCGTCGACGCCATCGTCTTCGCCCCGGTGGTCGAGACCGGTTGGACGGACGTGCTCAAGCAGGCCAAGCAGGCGCACATTCCGGTGATCCTCGAGGACCGCGACGTCGACAAGGCCGACCAGCAGTACATCACCTCGCGCGTCGGCGACGACTTCGAGAAGGAAGGCGAGACCTCCTGCAAGTGGATCGCCGACAACTTCAACGGCAAGGGCGCGAACCTGGTCGTGCTCGAGGGCACCGCGGGCTCGAGCGCCGCCAACGACCGCACCACCGGCTGCGCGAAGGCGCTGCAGGGCACTGACATCAAGACGCTCGACCAGCAGGACGGCAACTTCACCCGCGCCCAGGGCAAGACCGTCATGGAGGGCTTCCTGCAGAAGTACGGCAACAAGATCAACATCCTCTACGCACAGAACGACGACATGGGCCTCGGCGCCCTCGACGCGATCAAGGCGGCAGGGCTCACCCCCGGCAAGGACATCCAGATCGTCACGACCGACGGCACGCACGACGGTCTGACCGCCCTGGCCAACGGCGAGTTCAACTACGTGGTCGAGTGCAACCCGCTGCTCGGCGACGATGTGGCGAAGGTCGTCAAGGACGTCGTCGCCGGCAAGAAGGTCGACAAGCTCTACCTCGCGAAGGACCAGGCGTTCGACCAGGCTGCCGCGAAGGCTGCGCTGCCGACCCGCAAATACTGACAGTTCCCGGGAGCGGGCCGTCTCAGTGCGGCCCGCTCCCGGCATCCCCTGTCACGAATTCAGCTACCTAGGGAGCGGCCCTCCCTGCGCCGCACGGCGTGCGGCGCAGCCAGCGGCGCCCAATCAGAGAGGACGAGCATGGCCGGCGAGGTCATCGCAGAGCTCAGGCACATCTCCATCACCTTCCCGGGCGTCAAAGCCCTCGACGACGTCGACCTCGTGCTGCGCGCGGGCGAGGTGCACGCCCTGATGGGCGAGAACGGCGCCGGGAAGTCGACGCTCATCAAGGCGCTCACGGGGGTGTACCGCATCGACGAGGGCTCGATCACCGTGGCCGGCGCCGAGCGCGTCTTCTCGAGCACCGCCGACGCGCAGGCCGCGGGCATCGCGACCGTCTATCAAGAGGTCAATCTCTGCGCGAACCTCACCGTGGGCGAGAACATCATGCTGGGGCGCGAGGCCCGCGGCACCTTCGGCATCAACTGGCGAGCCACCCATGCTGCCGCCGCCGAGGCGATGGCCAGGCTAGGCCTCACCATCGACCCGCGCTCGCAGCTTTCCAGCCACTCGCTCGCCGTGCAGCAGCTGGTGGCCATCGCGCGCGCCACGGTGCTCGACAGCAGCGTGCTCGTGCTCGACGAGCCGACGTCGAGCCTTGACCGCAGCGAGGTGCAGCAGCTGTTCGCGATCGTGAGGAGGTTGCGGGATGCCGGCACCGCGGTGCTCTTCGTCACGCACTTCCTCGAGCAGGTCTACGAGATCTCCGACCGCATCACGGTGCTGCGCAACGGCCGGCTCGTCGGCGAGTACCGCACGGCTGAGCTGCCCAGGTGGGACCTGGTCTCGCGGATGCTGGGCCACGAGCTCTCGCAGCTCGAGGCGATCGGCGCCCGCGCGTCAGAGGTCGGCGACGCCGAGTCCGGTACGCCGGTGCTCACGGCGGAGGGCCTCTACAAAAAGGGGTCGGTCGGGCCGTCCGACCTCGTGCTGTACCCCGGCGAGATCGTGGGCCTCGCGGGGCTGCTCGGCTCGGGCCGCACCGAGCTCGCCAGGCTGATCTACGGCGCGGACCGCGCGGACGCCGGCCGCACTCTGGTGAAGGACTCGCCCCGGCGCCTGACCACCCCGCGCGCCGCGCTCGGGAACCGCATCGCCTTCTCATCTGAAGACCGGCGCAGCGAGGGCATCATCGGCGACTTGAGCGTCAGGCAGAACCTCGTACTTGCGGTGCAGGCAAAGCGCGGCTGGGCGCGGCCGCTGTCTCGGGCGCAGCAGGACGAGCTCGTCGGCAGGTACGTGGCGGCGATGGGGGTCCACCCCGCCGACCCCGAGGTGCCGATCAAGAACCTGTCGGGCGGAAACCAGCAGAAGGTGCTGCTCGGCCGGTGGCTCGCCACCGACCCCGAGCTCATCATCCTCGACGAGCCGACGCGCGGAATCGACGTCGGCGCCAAGGCCGAGATCCAGAAGGCGATCACCGACCTCGCCGCCACCGGCGTGGCAGTACTGTTTATCTCCTCCGAACTGGAGGAAGTCGTTCGCGTCTCGCACCGCATCTACGTGCTGCGCGACCGCCGCGTCATCGCTGAAGTCGTCAATGGAGAGGACACCACAGTGAGCGACATCGTCAACCTCATCGCCGGCGACGCCGACCGGGCCGAGACGAGCGCCGCATGAACGCCTCTCGCATCGTGCACCACCGGCTGTTCTGGCCCGTCGTGGCGCTGGTCGCCCTCATCCTGATCAACACGATCTCGCGTCCGACCTTCCTCAGCATCACCGTGAAAGAGGGCGGCCTCTACGGCTCGCTCATCGACATCCTGCGCAACAGCTCGCAGCTGATGCTGGTCGCCCTCGGCATGACGCTCGTCATCGCGACCCGCGGCATCGACCTCTCGGTCGGCGCCGTGCTCGCCGTGGCGGGCGCCGTCTCGCTCACCTTCATCGGCGGCTCGTCGCACCCCGGCGACCTCGGCACGGTCACGATCGCCGTGCTGCTCGGCCTCGCTGTGACGCTCGTGCTCGGCGCCTGGAACGGGTTCCTCGTCTCGGTGATCAAGATCCAGCCGATCATCGCCACTCTGCTGCTCATGTTCGCCGGGCGCGGCATCGCGATGCTCATCACCAAGGGCCAGATCACCACGATCAACAGCCCTCCCTACGCGCAGTTCGCCTCAGGGCACCTGCTCGGGCTGCCCGTGGCGTTCCTCGTGGCGCTCGCCGTGACGGTGCTCGTCGCCGTGGTCGTGCGCCGCTCCGCCCTCGGCATGCTGATGGAGGCGGTCGGCGTGAACCCCGAGGCGAGCCGCCTCGCCGGCGTTCAGGCGCGCGGCATCATCTGGATCGTCTATGCGCTCTCCGGTCTGCTCGCGGGCATGTCGGGCATCCTCTACAGCTCCAACATCATGGCGGCGGATGCCAACAACGCCGGTCTCAACATCGAACTCGACGCCATCCTCGCGGTGGTCATCGGCGGCACCTCGCTCGCGGGCGGCCGCTTCTCGATCGCCGGCACGGTCGTCGGTGTGCTGATCATCCAGACGCTCACGACGTCGATCACCTTCCTCGGCATCCCGCCCGCCATCACGCCCGTCTTCAAGGCGATCGTCGTGATCGCGATCTGCCTGACGCAGTCGCAGCGCGTGCGCGCGGCGATCGGCTCGAGACACAGACGAACCAGGCAGACCCCCACAGCAGGAGGGCTCGGCACCGAGAGCCCGATCGAGGCAGAGAAGGCGGCGACGGCCTGATGAGCGCTGAATCCCCCGTCCAGTCCGCGGGCTTCCGCGGCATCCAGACCGGCCCTGTTCTGCGCCGCGTGAACGCGTGGCTGCCCGTGATCGCGACCGTCGCGATCCTGCTGCTCATGCTGCTCGCCGGCCAGCTCTACTTCGGCGACTTCGTCACGCCACGGCTGGTCTCGTCGCTGTTCGACAACAACCCGTACCTCATCGTGCTCGCGGTCGGCATGACGTTCGTCATCCTGACCGGCGGCATCGATCTGTCGGTCGGCTCTGTCATCGCCTTCAGCGGCCTGCTCGGCGCGCAGCTGTTCGCCGCGGGCCTGCCCGCCGTCGTCGTGCTGCCGCTGATGGTGCTCTCCGGCACGCTCATCGGGGCGGTGATCGGCATCATGGTGGCGGTCTTCGACATCCAGCCGTTCATCGCGTCGCTCGCGGGCATGTTCCTCGCCCGGGGCCTCGCGTACGTGACGAGCCTCAAGTCGCTGCCGATCAAGAACGACGGCCTCAACTGGCTGCTCGGAACGAGCTGGGGCGGCGGCCAGTGGTACACGACGCCCGGGGTGGTGCTCGCGTTGCTGCTCGTCGCGCTGGCCTTCTGGGTGCTGCACTACACGCGCTTCGGGCGCACGGTCTACGCGATCGGCGGCAACGAGCAGTCCGCGCGCCTGATGGGTCTGCCGGTCGGCCGCACGAAGTTCCTCATCTATGTGATCAGCGGCACGGGAGCCGGCATCGCGGGTGTGCTCTTCGCGTCGTACACGCAGTCGGGGAATCCGCTCGCCGGCCTCGGCATGGAGCTGCAGGCGATCGCCGCGGTTGTCATCGGCGGCACGATCCTGAGCGGCGGCAGCGGCTACGTGCTCGGCTCGCTCGCCGGTGTGCTCGTCTACGGGCTGATCCAGATCGCGATCACCTACATGAGCGTCGATTCCTGGTGGACGTACATCGTGATCGGCGTGCTGCTCTTGGTCTTCGTCGTGTTCCAACGGGCGCTGTCGGCACGACGCCGCGGGTGAGGGGCGAGGCGGTCGCTGCGCGATATCGTGAAGGCGACCCGCCGCAAGGGAGAGCCGTCATGTCCGTCGCGCCTGTGCTGGAGGCGACCGGGCTGACCGTGCGCTACCCCGGCCAGCTCGCCCTCGACGGCGTCGACCTGCGCCTGTTCCCCGGCGAGGTGCACTCGCTCATCGGCGAGAACGGGGCGGGCAAGTCGACGCTGATCAAGGCGCTCACGGGCGCGGTGATACCGGATGCCGGCACGCTGCGGCTCGACGGAGCAGAGGTGTCCTTCGGCAGCCCTGGGGCCGCCGCCGCTGCGGGCATCGCCGTCGTCTACCAAGAGCTCGACCTGCTGCCGAACCTCTCGGTGGCCGAGAACATCATGCTCGGCCGCGAGCCGCACCGCTTCGGCAGCATCGACTGGCGGCGCACCCGCGAGGAAGCCGTCGCGGCGCTCGCGGCGCTCGACATCTTCATCGATCCGGCGAGCCCGCTGCAGCAGCATCCCGCCGCCGTGCAGCAGCTCGTCGCGATCGCGCGAGCCGTCCGCACGCAGCCGCGCGTGCTCATCCTCGACGAGCCGACCTCGAGCCTCGACCAGTCAGAGGTCACCGAGCTGTTCCGCGTGATCCGCACGCTCAAGGAAGCCGGCGTGGCGATCGTGTTCATCACGCACTTCCTCGAGCAGGTCTATGAGGTCTCCGACCGCCTCACCGTGCTGCGCGGTGGCCGGCTGGTCGGCGAGTACCTCACTCGCGAGATCCTGCAGGCAGAGCTCGTCGGGAAGATGCTCGGGCGGCATGTCGAGTCGCTCGACGAGTTCGAGCTGCGCCAGTCAGAGCCCGACGACCGGCAGCCGGTGTTCCTCGAAGCACGGGGGCTCGGGCGCGACGGCGTCGTCGCTCCGTTCGACCTGCGCGTGCGCGAGGGCGAGGTGCTCGGCCTCGCCGGGCTGCTCGGCTCCGGCCGCACCGAGCTCGCGCGGCTCATCAGCGGCGTCGACCGTCATGGCAGCGGGCGGCTCACCGTCGAGGGGGCCGAGCTGCGCCCTGGGGCGATGCGCGCGGCGATCGCGCGCGGAGTGGTCTATTCCGCTGAGGACCGGCGCTACGGCGGCATCATCGAGGACCTGAGCATCGAGGACAACATCCTGCTGGCGCTGCAGGCGCAGCGCGGCTGGATGCGGCGCGCGAGTGCCGCGCGTCGCCGCGAGCTCGCGCAGAGCTGGATCGAGGCGCTCGGCATCGTTCCGGCAGACCCGCAGTTGCGCGCCGGCGCGCTCTCCGGCGGGAACCAGCAGAAGGTGCTGCTGGCGCGCTGGCTCGCCGTGGCTCCGCGGCTGCTGATTCTTGATGAGCCGACCCGAGGCATCGATATCGGGGCGAAGGTCGAGTTGCAGCGCCTCATGCTGTCCCTCGCGCAAGAGGGAATGGCGGTGGTGTTCATCTCGGGGGAACTTGAGGAGCTTCTGCGGGTCAGCGATCGCATCGGGGTCATGCGCGAGCGCCGGCTGGTCGGCGTGCTCGAGAACGACGCGCTCAGCTATGAGGACGTGCTCGCGCTGATCGCGCGCTCGAGTCGCGGTGATGACGATGAGTGAGAAGGTGGCGAGGTCCGCGACCATCTTCGACGTCGCGCGACTGGCGGGCGTCTCGCATCAGACCGTCTCGCGCGTCATCAACAGCCACCCGAGTGTGAAGCCGGAGACGCGCGCGCGGGTCGAAGAGGCGATTCTGCAGCTGCGCTATCAGCCCTCACCCGCCGCACGCAGCCTGGTCACCAAGCGGTCGCGGACGATCGGGCTGATCACGTCGGATGCCGCGGACTACGGCCCCTCGATGGTCGCGAACCAGTTCAGCGACGCCGCTCGCGCCGCTCGCTACGCGGTGATGACCGTGACCGTGCCTGAGGCCCAGCCGTCGGCGGCCCGCGACGCGGTCGAGGCTCTGCTGCGGCAGAACGTCGAGGCGATCGTCATCGTGGTCGTGGACGTGGCCGTGGCAGACCTCGCGAACGCGGTCGAGACCAACACCCCGATCGTCTTCGTCGATGCGCGGCGCTCGTGGGACCCGCGCTCGACGGGCATCGACCAGTACAACGGAGCCCGACTCGCGGTGCGCCACCTGCTGGGGCTCGGCTTCGACACCGTGGCGCACGTGAGCGGCCCGGTGAGGAATCCGGACGCCATCGAGCGCATCCGCGGATGGGCCGACGAGCTGGCAGGCGCCGGCGCGCCGCACGGGCTGCGCCTCGACGGTGACTGGTCGCCGGCGAGCGGCTACGCGGCGGGAATCGAGTTGCCCGTGACCCCCGGAGAGACCGCGGTGTTCGCCGCCAACGACCAGATGGCCCTCGGCCTGATCGCGGCGTTGCGCTCGCGCGGGTTCAGCGTGCCGCGCGACGTGAGCGTGGTGGGCTTCGACGACGTACCGGAGGCGGCCTACTTCCAGCCGCCCCTCACGACGGTGCATCAGAACTTCGCTGCGCTGGGTCGGGCGACCATGGACAGGGTCGTGGCGCTGCTCGACGAGGGCGAAGAGCCGCTCGAGCCGCGGCTGATCGGCGCTCGCCTCAGCATCCGCGACTCGACGACCGCGGCCGTTCCGGTGGAGCACTAGGCGAGAGGGGGATGGCGACATGCTGATTCCTGCCGTCGCGGTCCATCGCCGAGCTGCCCAGGCCGTGGCGGCCGCGGTCATGCTGGCACTGAGCCTGAGCGGGTGCTCGCACGTCGCTGTGCCGAAGACCGGCTCTGTGACCGTCGAGGTGTCGAACGCCGCGTCACCCACGGGGCGCGTGACGATCACCGCCGGGCACGGCTACACGAAGGTGCTCACCCTGTCGGGGACAGAGTCGCGGCGCGTCGATGGCGTGCCACTCGGTCACGTGACGGTCGCACTCGACGGCGCCTGCACGCTGGAGCGCACGCTGAGCAAGGACGACCCGTCTATGAATGTCAGCGTTCGGGGAAAACACTGCAGCGTATGAGAAACCCGTGGTGACGCGTGCTGGGGCAGAACCGGTGAGCCGAATCTATATTCGCTTATTTTTAGAATTTTGTCCCCATTGCATCGAATCCGTGTTACACCGTTCGTAAGTCCCCGCGCCACGTGGATGAGAGTACGAGCACCGATCGCAGGCTTCGCCTGTGCGGTGTTCGGAGTTATGACCGGAAGGGTCGTGCCGTGGCTGCTGTGGGCGGGGGTCTGCGTGAGGCGTTCGAGCGCCTGGATGCGGTGCTGCCGGTCTCGCTGGCGCTGCTGACGGATGACCAGCTGGTGGGGCTCGCGCAGGACGCGGAGGCGCTGATCCGGCAGGCCGACGCACTGGGCGTGGCCGTCGCCCGCGAGTTCGACAACCGCACCGATGAGACCCTGGGTGAGGAGTCTCTGGCCAGGAAGCTTGGGGCGAGGAAGCCCTGGGGTGCGTTGGAGACCGTGACCCGCACCTCCGCGAAAGACGCCCGCGAGCGCATCTTGGAGGCGCGGCGGCTGGCGAAGCTGCCGGTGCTCGAGGCCGCGGTCGACGACGGTGTGCTCGGGCGGGCGCAAGCCGCTGCGATCATCGAACCGCTGCTTCCCGCCTGCGACCGCGCCGACGCCGCCTTGGTTCACTCAGCGTGCGAGAACCTCGTGGACCTCTCCCGGGTACTGCCGGCCACTGCGGTCGTCGAAGCCGCCCAGGCCTGGGCGCTGGTCCTGGACCCGGACGGCATCGAACCGGTGGAGAACGCCGCCGTCGAGAAACGGTTCTTCCGCCTGGGCCGCGCCACAGACGGACTCGTGAAGTTCTCCGGCGCCCTGCCCGTAGAACAGGCCGCGGCCATCCGCGCCGTCCTGGACGCATACCTCAACCCGCGCGCCGGAGCATCGGTGAGGTTCACCCCGGCAGCTGACGACGGTGCCGGGGCCGGGAATGGCGAGGGCGGCGCGAGCGAGACCACCGCGAACGGCGACGCCGCCGGCACTGGCGGCACTGGCGGCACTCGCGGCACCGGTGGGAGTGTGCTGCGCGGCCCGAGCGGCACGCCGCTGCTGACCGCGACCGAGACCCAGCCGCCGGCGGATACCCGCACCCCGGACCAGAAACGCGCCGACATCCTCCACGCCGTATTCGCCGCCGCCCGCGCACCCGAAACACCCACCATGGGCGGAGCCCACCCGACCGTCTTGGTGGTGGTGTCCAAGGACGAGTTCGAGACCGGGCACGGGGCGGCCCGCATCGACGGCGAAACAGAACCCATCTCGGCGAAGACGGCCAAGCGGATCGCCGAGACCGGCGGCTACCAGGAAGTCCAGATCGACTCGGCCGGGAAGATCCTCAACCTCGGAGACACCAAACGATGCGCCACCGTCTGGCAGCGCAAAGCACTCGCCGTCAGAGACAAAGGCTGCATCATCCCCGGCTGCACCATCCCGGCCAGATGGTGCGAAGTGCACCACATCAGACCCGACCGAGACGGCGGACCCACCGACATCCTCAACCTCACCCTCCTGTGCTGGTTCCACCACCACGACATCGACACCGGCCCCTACCAACTGCGCATGGGCGAGGACGGAACCCCCGAAATCCGGTGGATCTTCGGCAGCCACGCCACCGCATGGGTCAAAGCCGTCCACACCCCGAGACAAGCTCTCACCACCGCCGCGTAAACACTCCGCGCTCGAAGCGGCCCAGCGAATCCCCGGGCAGGACTCTGCCCCGCGCACACGGCGCGCACAGGCATCCGCCCGCTAGATCGAGATCCAGCCTGCGGCGAGCGCGATCAGGCCGGCGATCGCGGCGGCGACCGTGAAGGCGGCGAGCGCAGCCTCCCACGGCCGGAAGATCCGGCGGCCGCTGCGGCGGCGCGCCGCAGCGAACAGCAGCGACGCGGGCGCGTAGACGATCGCCGAGATCAGCAGGTAGGTCACGCCCGTCGCGTAGACGAGGAACAGCGTGTAGACGAGGGCAAGCGCCGCGACCGCGATGGGCCCGATCGATGAGCGACCGGATGCCTGCCCCGATCGCCGCCCGACGATCGACTCGCGCAGCGCGAACCCCGCGGTCAGCACATACGGCACCACGGCGAGCGCGGCACACAGCATCAGGCAGAACTGGAACGCATCACTCGAGAACAGAGAGACCACGATGAGCAGCTGCACGGCAAGGGTCGTGAGCAGCAAGGCGCTGCTCGGCACACCGGCGCGGTTCACGCGGGCGAAGATCGCGGGCGCGTCACCGGCGCGGGCGGCGTTGAAGAACACCTCGGCCGCCATGAGCGTCCAGGCGAGGAACGCCCCAAGGACCGACACGAGCAGCCCGATCGAGACGAACACGGCACCCCACGGGCCGACCACGGCGGCGAGCACTCCGGCCATCGAGGGCTGGTGCTCACCCGCGAGGGTCGCGACGGGCAGTGCGGCGTACGCCACGAGCGTCACCAGCATCAGGATCAGCAGCACACTGCCGAAGCCGAGCATCGTCGCCCGGCCGACGTCGCGGCGCTTGCGCGCATAGCGCGAGTACACCGATGCTCCCTCGACGCCGAGGAAGACGAAGACCGCGACGAGCATGCTCGAGCGCACCTGCCCGAACAGCGCGCCGAGGGAGGAGGCATCCCCGGCGCCTACCCACAGGTTCGCCGAGAAGGTGTGCCAGTTCACGCCGACCAGCGCCACGAGCACGATGAAGACCACGATCGGCACGATCTTCGCGATCGTGACGACGGTGTTGATCAGCGCCGCCTGCCGCACGCCGCGCACGATCAGGAAGTGGAACGCCCAAAGAATCGCGGTCGAGAGCAGGGCGGATGCCGGCGTGTTCCCCTCGCCGAGGATCGGGAACACCTGCCCGAGGGTCGAGCCGATCAGCACGACATAGGTGCCGTTGCCTGCGATGGCGCTCGCCCAGTAACCGAACGCCGAGAAGAACCCGACGTAGTCGCCGAACCCTGCCTTCGCATACGCGAAGATGCCGGCATCGAGATCCGGCCGCGTCACGGCGAGGCGCTGGAAGACGAGCGCGAGCATGAGCGTGCCGAGGCCCGAGACGATCCAGGCGATCAGGGCGCCGACCACGCCCGTCGACGCCGCGAAGTCGGCGGGCAGCGAATAGACGCCCGCGCCGACCATGGTGCCGACGACGAGGGTGCTGAGTGCGATGACCGGCAGGGTGCGCTTCGCCGTCGCACCGCTCTCGTGGGCCGAATCGGCTGAGCGAGAGGAGGCGGAAAGGGCGATCGGTGAGGTGGGGACTGGCGAAGACACGACCTTCTATTGTCCCGCGTCCGCCTGGGAGCGCCCTTGAGGCGCCTCCACTGCGCACGGTGCGCGAGGATGGCGGCATGAAGGTCCGCGCCGCCGTCCTCCGCTCCCCCGGCACCCCGCCCGTCGTCGAAGAGGTCGAGCTGGCCGAGCCGCGGGTGGGCGAGATCCTCGTGCGCATCGAGGCCGCGGGGGTCTGCCACAGCGACTACCACTACATGACCGGCGACCTCACCGCGCCGCTGCCACTGGTGCTCGGGCATGAGGGGGCCGGTGTCGTCGAAGCGGTGGGGCCGCAGGCATCCGGTCGCATCAGCGTCGGCGACCGCGTCGCCCTGCTCTGGCGCCCGCGCTGCGGAAGCTGCGAGGCGTGCCTGTCTGGCAACCCGGTGCTGTGCGAGCTCGGCAAGGTGCAGGCGGCGACGGGAGGGCTGCCCGACGGCACCTCGCGCCTCTCGCTTCCCGACGGCGGCGCCCTGCATCACTTGATGGGCGTCTCGTGCTTCGCCGACCACGTCGTCGTGAACGAGAACGCAGCAGTCGTCGTGCCCGACGGGGTACCGGCCGAGATCGCCGCCATCTCGGCCTGCGCCGTCATCACCGGCGTCGGCGCGGTATGGAATGTCGTCTCGCACGCGGCCGGCCGCCCGCTGCTCGTCATCGGCGCGGGCGGCGTCGGGCTCTCGGCGATCATGGGCGCAGCGCTCACGGGCGCGCACCCGATCATCGCGATCGACATCGACGACCACAAGCTCGAACTCGCGCGCGATTTCGGCGCGACCGTCACGGTCAATTCGAGACAGACGGATGCCACGGCCGCGGTGCTGGCTGCGACCGACGGTCGCGGGGTGCCGTGGGCGATCGAGGCGATCGGCCGCCCGGCGACGCTGCGGCAGGCGCTCGACTGCACGGCAGCGGGCGGCACGGTCGTGGCGGTCGGGCTCGGCGCAGTCGACACCGAATTCGCGGTGCCGCTCAACCAGCTCGTGCAGCGGCAGAAGCGCGTCGTGGGGTCGCTCTACGGGTCGAGCAATCCGTTCATCGACCTGCCGCGCATCTTCGCGCTGTACCTGGCGGGCCGCCTTCCCTTAGGCCGGCTGCTGGGCGACCGGATGCCTCTCACCTCGGTCGCCGAGGCGTACGACCGCCTCGTCGGCGGCGCGGTCGGCCGCGGCATCCTGACTCCTTAATCCTGACTACTTAGCCGACCGCCGGAATCCACACCCGCATCGCGCCGGGCTCGCCGTTGCCCCAGGTGGCGTACGGCCGCAGTCTCACCGTGAGCGGTTCGCCGTGCTCGCCCGGAGCACCTGTCCTCGGGCGCCACGGCCGGTACAGCCGGTCGCTCTCGGGCTGGGCGTGCGCGGATGCCTCGAGCACCGGCCCGAGCGGCGTCGATGCGTCGCCCGCCGTGACCGGCTGCGACGGGTCCAGTGCGACCCGGTCGACGTCCACGCCGTTGTCGCTCTGCTCTGCGCAGTAGACGATCGGGCCGCGGCGCACCGCCACCGACCCGCGCACCGCGTCGACGTGCGGGTCGGCGACCAGCACCTGCGGGGTCAGGTCGAGCTCGAGCTCGATCAGGGTGCCCGCGGCGAGCGCGCCGGGAAGGCGCACCGCCCCGTCGCGCACCTCGGCCGGGGCCGCCTGACCGTCGACGGCGATCCGCCGGCCCGACGCCCAGCCGGGAATGCGCAGCGCGAGATCTCCCCCGACGAATCCCTCGATCACTCTGATGGCGACCCGCCCGTCGACCGGGTAGTCCGTGTCGATCTCGAGCACCGTGCGACCCGAGTCGAGCTGCGCCTCGATGCGCCCGCGCGTGAATTGCACGAGCTGCAGCTCGTCACCGCGCGCGGCGGCGATATAGCCCTCGATGCTCGCGAAGGTGCGCATCAGGTTCGGCGGGCAGCACGCGCAGTAGTACCAGTCGAGCCGGCAGGCGGTGGCCTCCTGCTGAGCCGTCGTGTGGTCGGGCCGCAGCTGCAGCGGATTGCTGTAGAAGAACGAGGTGCCGTCCTCTGAGATCCCGTCGGCGACCACGTTGTAGAGCGCCGTCTCGAAGAAGTCGCCGTAGCTCAGGTCGCCCGTCGCGACATACATGCGCCAGGCCCAGTGCATCGCCGCGATGCCCGCGCAGGTCTCGGCATAGGCCCGCTCGCTCGGCAGCTCGTAGGCGTCGCCGAACGCCTCGTCCTTGTGCCGCGACCCCGTGCCGCCCGTGAGGTAGCTGCGCTTGGTGACCATGTCGTCCCACTGCGTCGTGAGCGGCTCGAGCAGCGTCTCGTCGCCGGTCTCGAGATACACGTCGGCCACACCGCTGTTGAGATAGAGCGCCCGCACCGCGTGCCCGCGCATGATGGCGGTCTCACGCACGGGGGTGTCGTCCTGGTAGTAGATCGGGCCGAAGCCGCCGCGCCCGAGCCAGCCGGAGCCCCGGCGGTCGATGAACGCCTTCGCCAGCTCGAGATAGTCGCCGCGGCCCGTCAGCCGAGACAGCTCGACGAGGGCGTATTCCACCTCGGGGTGCCCCGGGTACCCCTGCGCGTCCGGGCCACCGAAGCGGCGCACGAGCAGGTCTGCGATGCGCGTTGCGATGGCGAGCAGGCGATCGTCGTCGAGCGCGCGCTTGGCGGCGACGGATGCCTGAATCAGATGCCCCGCGCAATAGAGTTCGTGCCCGTTCGTGACGTCGCTCCAGCGCTCCTTCTCGCGGTCGGGGCGCTGGAACGCGGAATCCAGGTAGCCGTCGTCCTCCTGCACCCGTGCGAGCAGCGCGACGGCCTCTTCGTAGAAGGCGCGCAGCCGCTCGTCCTCGGCGTGCCCGAGCTCCCATGCGACGGCCTCGAGCGTCTTGTGCAGGTCGCTGTCGGCGAAGACGAGACCGCGGAAGGGGGCATCCGATTCGCCCACGAGCCTGCGCAGATTGTCGAGCACACCGCTCACCTCGAGCTGCTCGATGCCGTGCGGGAGCGTGGCCTCACGATTGCGCCGCTGCCACCGCCCCAGCAGGCCGTCCCCGAGGGTGATCTCGCCGGCGATCGGCGCGACGCGCCCCGTGCGCGCCGCGGCCATGGGCTGTGCTGTCGTCATCGACCGTCCTCTTCCTGCAATTCAGCGGCTTCCTGCAATTCAGCGGCGCCGCCTGCGCGCAGCCCGGCGGCGGCCGTGCCCCACGACTCGAGGGCTGCCCGCACGTCGGCGCGGCGCTCGTCGGCGAGCGCCGCGCGGTACGCATCCTCGAGCACCTCGTCGAGCGTGACGGTGCCCACGCGCTCGGCCGAGCGTACCGCCCCTTCGACCATCGCGAGGCTGAACACGTTCGCGTGCACGTCCCCCGACGGCGTGCGCCCGGTGCGCACCGCGTCGACGAACTCGTCGAGCGCGCCGGCGATCTCGGATCGCGGCTTCGCCGCGCTGCCGGAGCCGTCGGTACCGGAGTCCCCCGCACCGGGCTGCCCTGCGCCGGGCTGCCCTGCGCCGGCCCCGGAGCCGGCGGCAAGCGCTGCCGCTGCGGCGCCGCCCTCCGACACGAATTCGACGCGAGGTCGCCCCTCGCCGTCCCACAGCGCGGTGCCGCCCGCTGCGCTGATGCGCCAGTTGCCGTTCCACGACGTCTCGAAGCCCGGGCTGCACCAGCTGCCCGTGAACGTGTAGCGGGTGCCGCCCTCGAACTCGAACACGGCGCTGGCGGCGGCGTCGCCGCGGTACCAGCTCCAGCTCGGATTGAAGGTGCGGCAGTCGACCGACACCGGGTCCGCGTCCAGCAGATACCGCGCGACATCGAACGCGTGGATCGCCATGTCTACGAGCAGCGGGTGCTCCATCTCGTCGCGGAAACCGCCGAAGTGCGGGGCCTTGAAGAACTCGGTCGTCACGATCCCGACGTCGCCGAGGGCGGGAAGGACGGTCTTCAACTCGGCGAGCGCCGGGTAGTAGCGCCGCGACTGGCTCGTCATGAGCAGTTGACCGGATGCCTCGGCAGCGGCCGCCAGCGAGAGTGCCTGCGCCACGGTCGGCGCGATCGGCTTCTCGCACAGCACGGGCAGGCCGGCGAACAGCGCCTCGGTGTTCACCGCATGGTGGGCGGGCGGAACGGTCACGTCGATGACCGCCTGCGCCCCGGATTCCGCGGCGACCGCGGTGACCGAGTCGCCGATGAGAGGCTCGATGCCCCGCTCGGCCGCCGCCCGCCGGGCGAGGTCGAGGTCGAGGTCGACGAGCCCGACGAGCTCGACCTCGGGCGTCGCACCGATCACGTCCAGCCAGTGCCGGCCCATGCTGCCCGCGCCGACCTGGACGACCTGCAAGGGACCGGGCGCCTCGACGGTGGCGAAGCGGCGGCTCATTCGGCAGCCTCTGCGTGGTTCGCCATCGCGCCCTGATAGCCGCGCCCGTGGAAGAAGTCACCCGTCTCGTAGCGCAGCAGCGTCGGCAGCTCGCGCTTCGGGCGAACGGATGCCGCCCACTGCACGCCGTTCGCGATGACGCGCCGTACGTCCTTGTGGTGATAGACCGGGAAGTCCTGGTCGCCGGGGCTGAAGTAGAAGATCTTGCCGTTGCCGCGGCGGTAGGTGATGCCGCTGCGGAACACTTCGCCGCCCGAGAACGACGAGATGAAGATGATCTCGTCGGGCTTGGGAATGTCGAACTGCTCGCCGTACATCTCCTGCTGCGGGATCTCGATGGGGTGCGGAACGCCCTGCGCGATGGGGTGCGTCGGGTCGACGGTCCACACGAGCTCGCGGTCGTTCTCGCTGCGCCAGCGCAGGGTGCAACTGGTGCCCATCAGCTTCTGGAAGATCTTCGACCAGTGGCCGGAGTGCAGCACGACGAGCCCCATGCCCTCGAGCACGTGGCGGTGCACGCGCTCGACGACCTCGTCCGAGACCTCGCCGTGCGCCGCATGCCCCCACCAGGTGAGCACGTCCGTCTCGGCGAGGCGCTCTTCCGTGAGGCCGTGCTCGGGGTCGTCGAGCAGCGCGGTGGTGACGACCGCGCCCTCACCGAGGTTCTCTTCGATGCCGGACTTGATGGCGTTGTGCATGCCGTCGGGGTACAGCTCGGCGACGTGCGGCTCGACCTGCTCGTGGCGGTTCTCGCCCCAGACGACGACGCGAAGCGGGCGCGCGGTGGCTGCGGAAGATGCGGTGGGGGTCATAGGTTCTCCTTCTGGTTGTGTGCGGCCGAGGCATCCGATCGCCTCATTTGATCGCTCCGCCGAGCGCTCCCGCGGCGATGTACTTCTGCGCGATGATGAGCAGCAGCCCGGCCGGGATCGACGCGATCACGGCCGTGGCCATGACCGGCCCCCATTCCGTCGTGCCGTTCGCCCCCAGGTAGTTGTAGATACCGAGGGTGATCGGGCGCACGGCGGGCGTGCTCGTCAGCGTAAGGGCGAAGAGGAAATCGCCCCACGCGCCGAGGAACGTGAAGAGCGCCGCCGTGATGATCGCGTTCTTGCTGATCGGGATCACGATCGATCGGAACGCGCGGAAGTTGTTGGCGCCGTCGACCAGCGCCGCTTCGACGAGGCTCGTCGGGATCGACACCATGAACGCGCGCATCAGGATGATCGCGAACGGGATCTGCGCCGAGGTGTCCGCCAGGATCAGGCCGAGGTACGAGTTCAGCAGCCCGAGGTGGTTGAACAGCGTGTACAGCGCGTTGGCGATCACGATCGTCGGAATCATCTGCGTGATCAGCAGCACGAACACGAACGCCGTGGTGCCCTTCATCTTGAACCGGGCGAGGCCGTAGGCCGCGGGCGTGGCCACGATCAGCGTCAGGATCACGGTGCTCACCGACACGATCAGGCTCGTGGCGAGGTTCTGCCCCTGCTGGGTGATCGCCGCGCGGTAGCCGGCGAAGGTCAGGTGGAAGGGCAGCCAGTCGGTGGTCGCGGCCCCCGAGTTGGCTTGCAGGCTGCTGTTGATCATCCAGTAGACGGGGAAGACCATGATGGCGAGGAAGATCACGCCGAGCACGGTCATCGGCCACTTGCGCGCAGGCGCCCGCCGGGGCGTGTTCCCGAGGAGGAGTGCGCGGGTCTCGGTCATTCATCGACCTCCTTCCGGTTCATGTAGAGATAGACGATCGCGAAGATGAGCGACACCGCGATCAGCACGTTGCTGATCGCCGCGCCCCGGCCGAACGCGAACTGCACGAACGAGTTCTGGTAGGCCCAGGTCGCGAGCGTCTGGGTCGAGTTCGCGGGGCCGCCGCCGGTGAGGCCGAGGATGATGTCGACGACGCGCAGCGTGTAGACGACGCCGAGGACGATGACGACACTGACGACCGAGCGGATGCTTGGCCAGGTGATGTGCCAGAACGCGCGCCACCCCACCGCGCCGTCGAGCGACGCCGCCTCATAGAGCTCCTCGGGCACGGCCTGCAGCCCGCTGTACAGAATCGTGGTGTTGAACGGGATGCCGAGCCAGATGTTCACGCCGATGACGGCGACGAGCGCGAGGCTCGGGCTCACGAGCCACGGCACCGGCGCGACGCCGAAGACGGCGAGGAACTGGTTCAGCGCCCCGCTGCCCTGGTCGAGGATCCACTTCCACACCGCCGCCGACGCGATCAGCGGCAGCAGCCACGGCAGCAGCAGCAGCGAGCGCAGGAAGCCGCTGAGCGGGAAGTGCCGCTTGAAGAACAGCGCGAGCCCGAGCCCGATCGAGAACTGCAGCACGATCGACCCCACCGTGAAGAGCGCGGTGTTGATGACCGTGGTCACGAAGATCGGGTTGCTGAAGATGTCGGCGTAGTTCGCGAATCCGACGAACGGCGCCTCGCCGGTGTAGAACGTGGTCGTCGTGTAGTTCTGCAGCGACATCACGACGTTCTGCACGATCGGGTAGCCGAAGAAGACCAGCACGAACAGCAGAGCGGGTGCGACGAAAGCCCAGCTGGTGAGGAACCGCCCGACGCGCACCCGGCGTCGGGCGGTTCCGGTCACGGACGTCACTTGTTCTGTGCCTGTCCCTGCTTGAGGGCTTCCTCGGGGCTCGCCTTCCCGGTGAGGGCGAGCTGCACCGCGGTGTAGATGGCGGTCGCGGCGTTCGGCCACTTCGGCCCGAGCTCCGCGGTGCGGGCGCGCGCGGTCTTCACCGTCTCGACGAAGGACTGCACCTGCGGGTGCGATTTGCCCCATTCCGCAGCGGCCGCCTCATCAGACGGCACGTTGCCGGAGAACTTCGCGATCTTGAGCTGCGTCGCCGGCTCATTGAGGCACTGCACGAACTTCGCGGCGACGCCCATCTTGTTCTTGTCGCCGGTCTGCGGAACGTTGAAGGTCTCGCCGCCGAGGGGCGAGGTGATCTTCTGGTCCGGGGTGCGCGTCGGAATCGGCACGCTGTCGAACTTCAGGCCCTTCGTCGAGTTCAGCACCGGCAGCTGCCACGGGCCGTTGATCATCATCGCGGCCTTGCCCGCGATGAACTGGTTGTTGACGTCCTGCTGGCTCCAGTTGACCGAGCTCTTCGACATCGAGCCGTCGTTCTGCAGGTCGACGTCGAACTGCAGCGCCTGCGCGGCCTCCGGGGTGTCGATGTTCTTCTCGTCGCCGCCGTTGGTCCAGAACAGCGGCAGGAACTGCCACGCACCCTCGTAGGTGTTCACGTTGCTCATCGCGAAGCCGTAGACGCCCTTGCTCGGATTCGTCAGCTTCTTCGCGTCGGCCCGCAGCTCGTCCCAGGTCTTGGGTGGCGTGATGTTCGCGGCCTTCAGCATGTCCGCGTTGTAGTAGAGCGCGATCGAGTTGATCACCGGTGCCAGGCCGTAGACCTGCCCTTTGTACGTTCCGGCCTTCACCACGGCGGGCACGTCGCCCTTGGGCGCCGAGATGCCGAAGTTCTTGAGCGGCGCGAGCGCGCCGGTGGCCGCGATCTGCTGCACGTCGGGGTTGTCGAGCATGAGCACGTCGGGCATGGTGCGCGAGGATGCCTGCTGCAGGACCTTCGAGATGAGCGCCGCCCCCGCGATGTGCACGGGTTTGACCGTCGCGCCGACCTTGGTGCCGCACTCCTTGTAGATCGAGTTCCAGCCGCTCATGCCTGGGTCGCTGTTGTAGTAGTCCTCGACGTTGAGCGTGACCTTGCCGCCGCTGGTCGACGCGCTGCCCGAGCCGGAGGAGCAGGCGGTCATGGTGAGGGCGAGGGCGGCCAGTCCGGCGGCCGCGACGAGAGTGCGTGACTTCTTCACGAGTGAGCTCCTTTGCATCACAAGAGATCAAGCAGGGGCCGAGTGCTCGGTTCGGCCGCGAGTCGGCCGAGGGGGTCAAGCGCTTGACTGACGGCAGTCTGACCGCCTTCCCGTGGCCAAGTCAAGCGCTTTACCAAAAAGCATCCGATTCAATGCGATACTTGCCGCACCGCGAACCCGGCCGCGGAAGAAGGGCGTCACTGTGGTCACGATGCAGCAGGTCGCCGATAAGGCGAAGGTGTCGATCTCGACGGTCTCGTTCGTCGTGAACAACACGAAGCCCGTGACGCCGGAGACGCGCGAGCGCGTGCTGCAGGTGATCGAAGAGCTCGGCTATCGCCGCAATCGGATGGCTCGGGCCCTCGCGAGCCGGAAGTCGCACATCCTCGCCCTGATCTACCCGATGCTCGACCACCGCAACCATCACGCGTTCATCGAGTCCGCCGCGACCGCCGCCGAAGAGCACGGCTACAACCTCGTGCTGTGGCCGCTGCACAGCGACAACGTGAGCACCGAGATCACGTCGCTCATCGAAGCGGGGTTCGCTGACGGGGTGCTGCTGATGGAGGTGCAGCTGGACGACGAGCGCGTCGCGCACCTGCAGCAGGCCGCTGCGCCGTTCGCGCTCATCGGCCGCACCCGCGAGCTGAGCGGCATCGACTACGTTGACATCGACTTCGAACGAACCGTCGCGACGGTGATCGAGGACTTCGCGAAGCTCGGCCATCGTGACATCACGCTCGTGCTCGAGGACCTCGGGGGCACTCCCCTCGCGGGTTACGCGCCACCCGTCCGCACGGAGGAGGCATTCCGCGACGCGATCGCGGAACGCGGGCTCAACGGGGCGGTGATCCGGATCTCGCACGATCCGGACGCGGTGGCCGGCGTCGCCGACACGCTGCTCGTGCAGGCGCCGGCAACGACCGCGATCGTCTCGCAGCACGACGCGGCGAGCCTGGCGCTGCTGAGCGCGCTGCCTCGCCGGGGAATCGACGTGCCCCGCGACATGTCGATCGCGACCATCGCGACCGCGACGTCGCTGGCTGCGCTGACCCAGCCGCCGCTCACGACCTACGTCGGCCCAGGTCACGAGCTCGGCCGTGCGGCGGCCGAGGCGCTGATCGCGCGGCTCGAGGGGCGCAACGGCCCGGCGACGCAGGTTCTGGTCGCGTGCAGGTGCCACCCTGGGGCATCCGTCGCTCCCCCACGCGCCACGCCTGACGCGCGCTGACGCGCGCGCAGAACGCACCGGTCGAAACGATCCGACAAGATAGAGGTGGACTCGAAGGAGGGCGCGACGATGCGCAGTCAGGACTGGTACGGCGGCACGGGGCGCGACCCCTTCATTCACCGCGCATGGATGCGACGCGGAGTGCCCGACCACGCCTTCGACGGCCGCCCGCAGATCGCCATCGCCAACACCGCGAGCGACCTCACCCCGTGCAACGCGCACCTGAACGAGGTCGCGGAGTACGTCAAGCAGGGCGTGTGGGAAGCCGGCGGCGTGCCGGTGAACCTGCCCGTGACCTCGCTCGGCGAGACGCTCGTGAAGCCGACCGCGATGCTGTGGCGGAACATGGCCGCGATGACCATCGAAGAGATGCTGCGCGCGAACCCGATCGACGCGGCGGTGCTGCTCGGCGGCTGCGACAAGACGATCCCCGCGCTGCTCATGGGCGCGGCGTCGGTCGACCTGCCCGCGGTCGTCGTCCCGGGCGGCCCGATGCTGAACGGCTACTTCCGCGGCGAGCGCTCGGGCTGCGGCACGGGTGTGTGGGCGCTGTCCGAGGAGGTCCGCGCCGGGAACCTGAGCGAGCAGGAGTTCGAGCGCTTCGACAAGCAGATGGTGCGCTCGAAGGGCCACTGCAACACCATGGGCACCGCCTCGACCATGGGCATCATGGCCGAGGCGCTGGGCATGACGATCCCCGGCGTCGCCGGCACTCCGGCCCCCGACAGCAGGCTGCTCGAGGCCTCCCATGCTTCCGGGCGTCTCGCCGTCGAGCTCGCCCTCGAAGACCGCCGCATCTCGCAGGTCATCACCAAAGAGTCGTTCCACAACGCGATCGTCACCCTCGCCGCGATCGGCGGCTCGACGAACGCCGTCGTGCACCTGCTCGCCATCGCCGGCCGTCTCGGCATCGATCTCACCCTCGAAGACTTCGACCGCATCGGCGGCAAGGTGCCGTTGCTGGTGAACCTGCAGCCCTCCGGCAGCTACCTGATGGAGGACCTGTTCCGCGCCGGCGGGCTGCTCGCCGTGCTCGACCAGGTGCAGGACCTGCTCGACCCTGCAGCCCAGACCGTCGTCGGCGCGCCGCTGACCTCCTTCCTCGGCGAGCACCCCGTGTGGGACCGCGACGTGATCTCGCTGCGCGAGAACCCCCTGCAGGACGAGGCGGGAATCGCAGTGCTGCGCGGGAACCTCGCCCCGCGCGGCGCCGTCATCAAGCCGTCGGCGGCGAGCCCAGAGCTCCTCACACACACGGGCCGCGCCGTCGTCTTCGACTCCATCGAGGACTTCCACGCGCGCATCGACGACCCCGACCTCGACGTGGACGCCGACTCGGTGCTGGTGCTGCGCGGCTGCGGCCCGAAGGGCTACCCCGGCATGCCCGAGGTCGCGAACACGCCACTGCCGCCGAAGCTGCTCAAGCAGGGCGTGCGCGACATGGTGCGCATCTCCGACGGGCGCATGTCGGGAACGGCATACGGCACGGTCGTGCTGCACGTCGCGCCCGAGGCTGCCTCGCCGGGCAGCGTGCTCGCGCTCGTGCAAGACGGCGACCTCATCTCGCTCGACGTGCCGAACCGGAAGCTCGAGCTACTGGTCCCCGAGGAGGAACTCGAGGCCCGCAAGCCCGCGTACCGCGAGGTCTCGTCGTTCGCGAAGGCTGACCGCGGCTGGCAGAAGCTGTACATCGAGCACGTCCAAGGCGCCGACACCGGTGCCGACCTCGACTTCCTGGTGGGGTCGAGCGGATCGATCGTGACGAGGGAGTCGCACTAGCAATGACTGATACGGATGCTTCGACGGGTACGGATGCTTGGGCCGAGCGCCCCGCGCTGGCGCTCGCCCGCCTCGAGGTCGACGGCGACGTGCTCTGGGCCGTGCGCCGCGGCGACGAGTATTCCCCGCTAGGCATGAGCCTCGCCGAGTTGCTGCGGCTGCCCGCCACCGAGGCGCGCGCCGTCGTCGAGGGCGCCGCTGGGCCCGGCATCCCCTCGTCGCGCGTGCTCGCGCCGATCGACCCGCAGCAGGAGGTCTGGGCCGCCGGGGTGACCTATCTGCGCAGCCGCGACGGCCGCATCGAAGAGGCGAGCGACGGCACGCCCTACGACAAGGTCTACGGCGCGGAGCGCCCCGAGCTGTTCTTCAAGTCGACGGGCGTTCGCGTCGTCGGCGACGGCGAGCCGGTCGGCAAGCGCGCCGACTCGACGTGGGACGTTCCGGAGTCCGAGCTCGGCATCGTCGTGAACTCGGCCGGCGAGATCGTCGGCTATGTGCCGGGCAACGACTCATCGAGCCGCTCGATCGAGGGCGAGAACCTACTCTACCTGCCGCAGGCGAAGGTGTTCACCGCCGGCTGCGCGCTCGGGCCCGAGATCGTGCCGGCCTGGACGGTGCAGCCGCCGTTCGGCATCCGCCTGCTCATCGAGCGCGACGGCGTCGCGGTCTTCGACGACCGCACCTCGACCGATCAGCTCGCGCGCCGTCTCGAGGACCTCGCCGACTGGCTCTTCCGCGGCCTCGACTTCCCCGACGGCGTCATCGTGCTCACCGGCACCGGTCTCGTGCCGCCCGGAGAGTTCACGCTGCGCGACGGCGACGAGGTCACGATCGAGATCGAGGGCGTCGGCCGCCTCACGAACCCCGTGGTCACGGTGGGTCGCGCCCGCTAACCGGCGAACGCGGGCAGCGCGACTCCGCGGACACCGGGCTGCACCGCGAAGACTGCGCCCGCCTCCGGCTGGTCGCCGTCGGCGAGGTTCTCGCGCGACGTCGTGATGAAGAGCGTGTCGAGGGATGCCCCGCCGAACGCCGGCGCCGTGACCTGACGCGGGCCCGGGATCTCGACGACCTCCGTGACGTCGCCGGTCTCCGCGTCGAACCGCCGCACCGCGCCGCCGTTGTAGAACGCGACCCACAGGCCGCCCTCTGCGTCGATCGTCATGCCGTCCGGGCCGCCGTCGAAGCCGCTCACGTCTGCGAGCGCGCGCCGGTTGTGGAACGCCCCGGTCTCGAGGTCGTAGTCGAAGACGTCGATGCGCTTGGTCGGGGTGTCGATGTAGTACGCGAGTGCGCCGTCGAGGCTCCACTGCAGGCCGTTCGAGATGGTCACGTTCTCCAGGGCGACGGATGCCGCGCCGTCGGGCTCCAGGCGATAGACGGATGCCGCGCCGGGCGTCTGCGCATAGGCCATCCCGCCGCAGAACAGCCGACCAGCGGGGTCGCAGCCGCCCTCGTTCAGCCGGATCGCCGGGTCGTCGAGAACCTGCGCCAGCTCGCGCTGCAGCCGGAAGCCGTCGTCGAACAGCGAGAAGCCGTGCTCCGTCGCCACGACGAAGCCGCCGCCCCGGCGTGGCCGCACGACTGCCGCCACGGAACTGCCCACGTCATAGCGCGCAGGCGACTCGAGCGATGAGAGATCGACCACCGCCCCGGCGAGCATGTCGACGACCAGCATCCGCTCGCCCACCGGGTCCCAGCAGGGCCCCTCACCGTGATACGTGATCGATCCCGTGAGCTGCTGCGCCTTCATGCTGTCGACGCTATTGCAGGCCGACTACTGAAATCGACTGCGTAATTCGTCCCGAAAGCCCCTGCATAGACCGACCTGTCTGCAAATTGAGCGCGCCTCTAGATAATCTGCGATGGTGACGGATGAGCTTGCAGCGGAGGAGACCCCGCGCGGCGCCGCACCCCGAGCCACCCTTGCCGAGATCGCCGCTCTCGCTCGCGTCTCGATCGCGACCGTCTCGAAGGTGCTGAACGGCCGTGACGGCGTCTCGGAGGAGACACGCAGCCGCGTCGACGCGCTGCTCGGCGAGAACAACTACAGTCGCCGCACCCGCACCCACCTGCCGGCGCCGCTGATCGAGGTGCTCTGCTTCGACATCGCGCACGCCTTCAGCGCCTCGATGATCGCCGCCATCGAGCGCGCCGTGCGCGCGCAGGGCATGGGGCTCGTCGTCACCGGTGCCGATGCCGATCACCGCCCTGCCGCCTCGTGGGCGGACGACGTCATCCATCGGCAACCGCGCGGCGTCATCCTGCTCATGAGCGAGCTCAGCGCCCGCGTTGCGACGCGGCTGCGCAGCCGGGAGCTGCCGATAGTCACCATCAACCCGTTCGGCGCGCCGCCGAAGGAGACCACGACGATCGGCTCCGCGGATTGGGACGGCGGATATGCGGCGACGCGCCACCTGCTCGAACTCGGCCATCGCCGCATCGCGATCATCAAGGGCCCGGAGGGCATGCGTGCCTCGGCGCAGCGGCTCGCCGGCTATCGCACGGCGATGGAGACCGCCGGCATCCGGGTGCGACCCGAGTGGATCAAGCCCGGTCGGTTCATCCACAGCGACGGCTATGAGCAGGGCCGTGCCCTGCTCGAGTTGCCCGACCGGCCGACCGCGATCTTCGGCTCGAGCGACCTGCAGGCGCTCGGCGTCTACGACGCTGCTCGCGCGATGGGCCTCGACGTACCGGGCGACGTCTCGGTCGTCGGCTACGGCGATCTCTCGAACGCCGAATCCGCCAGCCCGCCGATGACCACGGTGCATGTGCCGATCGACGCAATGGCGGAGCAGGCGCTGAGCCTGGTGACGGCGCAGCGCGAACAGCTGGACCTGCCCGCGCGCCGGGTCGACCTGCCGGTGAGCCTGAAGGTTCGGGCGAGCACCGCTCCGCCGGCCGCCGCGCCCTAGCCGCGACTCGGCCGCCGGCGGCGCCGCGCCCTACTTCCGCGGCGCGGCCGTGCTGCTGCGCACGACGAGCTGTGTCGCGAGGTCGATGCGCAGATGCTCGTGGGTCGAGGTGTCGCGCAGGCGCAGCGCCAGGCGGGTCGCCTGCTCCGCCATGTCGGCGGTCGGCTGGCGCACGGTGGTGAGCGGCGGCCCCACCCACGCGGCGACGGGCAGGTCGTCGAATCCGATCACCGACAGCTCATCGGGAATCACGACACCGAGGCTCCGCGCAGCCTCGTAGACCCCGAGCGCCTGCAAGTCGCTCTCGGCGAAGATCGCGGTGGGCGGCTCGGGCAGCGAGAGCAGCGCGAGGCCATGCTCGAGACCGCTCTCGAGCTGGAAGTCGCCGACGCGCACGTACTCGGGCGGCACGGCCACTCCCGCGGCATCGAGCGCCGAGCGGAACCCGGACAGCCGCGCGCGAGACATCAGCATGTCGTCCGGCCCGGCGATCACTGCGACGCGGCGGTGGCCGAGTTCGAGCAGGTGCCGCGCCGCCAGAGTGCCGCCCGACCAGTTCGCGGCGCCGATCGCCGGAACGTCGGGCGGCGGGTCGCCGGCGGGGTCGATGATCACGAACGGGATGTTGCGCACCCGCAGCTGCCGCCGCGAATCCTCCGGCAGGCCCGAGAGCACGAGAACGACGCCGACCGGTCGGCGCTCGAGCGCTCCCTCGATCCAGTCGGGGGCGGGCGCGTGGCGGTCGCCGCTCTCGGTGACGACGACCGAGAGGCCGTGCTCGCGCGCGACCCGCTCGACCCCGCGGATGATCTCGAGCGTCCACTCGGTGCCGAGCTGCCCGAAGACGACCTCGATCAGCGAGCTCGGCTGCGCGGTGCCGCGGCGGTTGTAGCCGTGCTCATAGAGCAGAGCCTCGATCCGGGCGCGCGTCGAGTCAGAGACGCCCGCGCGCCCGTTCAAGACCTTCGAGACGGTCGACAGCGACACCGCGGCTTCGTCGGCGATGCGCGAGAGCGTCGCGCGTTCGCCGCCTGCCGCCGCGGTGCCGTCTGTCGCAGTCATCCAGGCGAGCCTACGGGGTGTCCGAGAGCGGAACGGCCTCCGGGCGCGGAGCGGTGCTCGTCAGCTCGACGATGCGCTTCTCGCGCGCCGCCACGAGGATCGACTCCATGATGTCGAGCACGTGGAACGCGAGCTCGCCCGAGGCGCGGTGCGGCGTTCCCGCCGCAAGCCCGGCCGCGAGGTCGGCGAGGCCGTAGCCGCGCCCGGCGTCGCGATAGCCGGCGGATTCCGGAACCTCGGTCCACTCCTCCGATTCGGCGAGCAGCACCTCGACGGGGTCCGAGAACCGGTTCGGGTCAGGCACGGCGAGCGTGCCCTGCGAGCCGTAGACCTCGAACTTCGGCGCCCGCGTGCCCCACACCTCGAAGCTGACGGTGACGGTCGAGGCGACGCCCGACTCGTGCTGCAGCAGGGCGGTGATGTGCGTGTCGACGTCGACCGGCAGCACCTGGCCGGCGTTCGGCCCCGTGGCGATCTTGCGCTCGCGCGTCGAGCGGCGCGCGGAGCCAGAAACCTGGGTGACGGGCCCGAGCAGGTGCACGAGGCTCGTCAGGTAGTACGGCCCCATGTCATAGAGGGGTCCGCCGCCGGGCTGGTAGTAGAAGGCGGGGGCCGGATGCCAGCGCTCATGCCCCGGCGCAGACCAGTGCACCGCGGCGCCCAGCACCTCGCCGATCGTGCCGTCATCGACGACCTTGCGTGCCGTCTGGATGCCGGTGCCGAGCACCGTGTCGGGGGCGCTGCCGACGCGCAGCCCACGGCCCTGCGGGTCCGTGCCGCTCTGCGCCTCGATCAGCGGCCGCGCCTCCTCCGTCGAGAGCCCGAGGGGCTTCTCGGCGAACACGTGCTTGCCTGCGGCGAGCGCGCGCAGGCCGATCTCGACGTGCGCCGCCGGGATCGTCAGGTTGATGACCGCGTCGATGTCGTCAGAGGCGAGCAGCTCGTCGACGGTACGCGCGACGACGCCCTGCTCTGCGGCGACCTCCGCAGCCCGCTGCTCGTTGAGGTCGGCGACGGCCACGAGCTTGAGGTTCGGCAGCTTCGGCAGGCTCTCGAAGTACTGCTTCGAGATCACGCCGACGCCGATCACGCCGACGCGCAGCACGTCGGTCGCGGCATCCGCGCTCATTCGCTGACCCCCTCGGCCAGCTCAGAGCCGCGCGCCGCCCACAGCAGCCCGCGCTCGATGATCGTGCGCACGTTCGGGTCGTTCACGACCTCGAGCTTGTGCCCGGGCGCCGACACGAAGATGCGGCCCTTGCCCCACTGCCGGGTCCAGATCGCCGGCGCGGTGACCGGGCGGTTCCAGGCATCCCAGGGGCGCACGCTCTGTGTCGTCGTGGCCAGAACGTCGTTGTACTCGTCCGACAGCACCCAGTACTGCTCGGTGACGAGGTCGAAGTCCTCGATGCCCTGCGTGATGGGGTGCGACTTGCCGTATTCGGTGATGTTGACCGTGTACGGCAGGTAGTTGTCGGACTGCTCGCCGGTGCGCAGCGACGGCTCGATGCCGGCGTGGTGGGCGAACTGGCCGCCGACCATGTGCAGGTAGTCGGCGTTGTTGCGGTACGAGTCGGCGATGCCGCCGTGCCAGCCCGCCAGGCCAGTGCCGTTCAGCACGGCGCGGCGAAGGCCCGCGAACTCGCCCTGCTCGATGGTGTTCATCGTGTTGATCTGCACGATCAGGTCGACCGTGTCGAGGTACGCGTCGTCGGTGTAGACCCGCGTGCCCTCTGAGACGCGGACGCGGAAGCCGTGCTCTTCGAGGAACGGGATGAACGATTCGGTGGTCTCGACCGGCTCGTGGCCGTCCCAGCCGCCGCGGACGATGAGCGCATTGCGCTGCGTCATGCTTGCTTCTTCCTTGTGTATATAGGTGGCGTTGCTAGTTCTTGGTGCTGAAGGCCGCGTCGAATGCGGTGGCGGATGCCTCGATCGCGTGTTCCCGCACGAAGGCGAGCGCCTCGGGCGCGCCCTTCAGGCGGTCCATTCCGGCGTCCTCCCACTCGACCGAGAGCGGCCCCTCGTACTGAATCGCGTTGAGCATGCGGAAGGCGTCCTCCCACGGGACGTCGCCGTGACCCGTGTTGATGAAGTCCCAGCCGCGGCGCGGATCCGCCCACGCGAGGTGCGACGACAGCCGGCCGTTGCGGCCGTTCAGGCGCTTCTTCGTGTCCTTGCAGTGCACGTGGTAGATGCGGTCCTGGAAGTCCCAGAGGAACCCGACCGGGTCGAGGTCCTGCCACACCATGTGCGACGGGTCCCAGTTGAGGCCGAACGACTCGCGGTGGCCGATCGCCTCGAGGGTCGCCTTGGTGGTCCAGTAGTCGTAGGCGATCTCGCTGGGGTGCGGCTCGAGTGCGAACTTCACGCCGACCTCGTCGAACACGTCGATGATGGGGTTCCACCGCTCGGCGAAGTCCCGATAGCCGGCATCCACCAGCTCTTGCGAGGCGGGCGGGAACATCGCGACGTACTTCCAGATCGACGACCCGGTGAAGCCGGTGACGACCTTCGCGCCGAGGCGCGCGGCGGCGCGGGCGGTGTTCTTGATCTCTTCCGCGGCGCGCTGGCGCACTCCCTCGGGGTCGCCGTCGCCCCAGACCGAGTCCGGCAGGATGTCGCGGTGGCGCTGGTCGATCGGGTCGTCGCAGACCGCCTGGCCCTTCAGGTGGTTCGAGATCGCGTAGACCTTGAGGCCGTTCTTCTCGAGGATGTCGAGGCGGTTCTGCACGTAGTCGTCGTCGACGGCTGCGCGGTTCGGGTCGAGGTGGTCGCCCCACGAGGCGATCTCGAGGCCGTCGTAGCCCCATTCGCCCGCGAGTCGCGCGACTTCCTCGAACGGCAGGTCGGCCCACTGGCCGGTGAACAGGGTGACAGGTCGTGCCATTGCTCAGCTCTCCTTTGAGACGTGAAAAACCAGTTGAGACGTGAAGCCAGTAGAGGCGTGAAAACGGTCGTCAGGAAACGGCGGTCCAGCGGGCGCTATCCGCCGCGGATCGCTCGACCGCGTCGAGCACCTGCTGCACCTGCAGCCCGTCGTCGAACGACGGCAGCGGCTGGCGTCCTTCCGCGATGTCGAAGACGAAGTCCCGCACCTGGTGCGAGAACGGATGCTCGTACCCGAGCCCGTGGCCGGTGGGCCACCACGCCGCGGCGTACGGGTGCTCGGGCTCGGTGACGAAGATGCGGCGGAAACCCTGCTCGCCCGCGGCGTCGGTGCCGTCGTAGAACTCGAGCTCGTTCATCCTCTCAAGGTCGAAGACGATCGCGCCGCGCGAGCCGAAGATCTCGATCTTGAGCCCGTTCTTGCGGCCGGTCGCATAGCGCGTGGCCTCGAACGAGGCGACGGCGCCGCCCGAGAGCTGCCCCGTGAACCAGGCGGCGTCGTCGACGGTGACCTGGCCGCGCTCCTCAGAGGCGGTGCCCGAGAGACCGACGGTCTCGCCGAGCAGCGGGCGCTCGGTGACGAAGGTGCGCAGGTGGCCGGAGACCTGCTCGACGATCTGGCCGGTGATGAACTGCACGGCGTCGACGGCGTGCGCGCCGATGTCGCCGAGCGATCCGGAGCCCGCGAGCTTCTTGTCGAGGCGCCACGTCATCGGGCCGTTCTCGTCGACGAGCCAGTCCTGCAGGTACGCGGCGCGCGCCTGGCGCACCTCGCCGATGCGGCCGTCCTGTACGAGCTGGCGTGCGAACGTGAGCGCGGGCACGCGGCGATACGAGAACCCGACCATCGATCGGATGCCTCGCGAGGCGGCCTCGCGCGCGGCATCCGCCATCGCCTTCGCCTCCTCGACGGTGTTCGCCAGCGGCTTCTCGCACAGGACGTGCTTGCCCGCGGCGAGGGCGGCGATCGCGATCTCGGCGTGGCTGTCGCCGGGCGAGCAGACGTCGACCAGGTCGATGTCGTCGCGGGCGACGACCTCGCGCCAGTCGGTCGAGGCCTCTGCCCAGCCGAGCTTCTCGGCGGCGGCCTGGGTCTTGGCGGCATCGCGGCCGACGATGACCGTCATCTCGATGCCACGGGGAAGGTCGAAGAATCGCGGCGCGACTCGGAATGCCTGGCTGTGGGCGGCGCCCATGAAGCCGGTGCCGATCAGCGCGACGCGCAGTGGGGTGGTTGCAGTCATCGGACTCCTTCGTCTCGCAAGAAACCTATCGCACAACGCAGCGGTAGTTTTCGCGAATTCGAAGAGAGTTCACCCGCCACGATCGTTGAGGAGCACGCGGAGCTTGCGGAGCGCGCGTCTCGAAACGAGCCGCCGGCGCCTGCCGCGCTCAGCGCTTCGGCGGCGGCGCCGTGCTCTCGCGCACCACCAGGCTCGTCGCCAGGTCGACGCGGGCCGCGCGCAGCGCGCCGTCCTGCGCGTCGAGCGCGAGCAGCGCGGCCTGCTCGCCCATCTCGGCGAGCGGCTGGCGCACCGTGGTGAGCGGCGGTCCCGACCAGTGCGCGATCTCGAGGTCGTCGTAGCCGACGACCGACACGTCGCGGGGCACCGACAGCCCCAGCATCCGCGCCGCTTCGAGCACGCCGAGCGCCATCAGGTCGTTGCCGGCGAAGATCGCGGTCGGCCGGTCCTTCAGCTGCAGCAGCTCGCGGCCGAGCTGCAGGCCGTCCTCGCGCAGGAAGTTCCCCCACCGCAGGGCATCCTCGCGGAACGGGACACCGGCCTCGTCGAGCGCCGCGCGGAAGCCGGAGACACGCGCCCGCGAGCACATCATGTCGTTCGGGCCGCCGATCACCGCTATCGAGCGGTGCCCGAGCTCGATCAGATGGCGCGCTGCCTGCACGCCGCCCGACCAGTTCGCGCTGCCCACCGACGGCACGTCGGGCGCAGGGTCGCCGGCGGGGTCGAGGATGACGAACGGGATGCCGCGCAGCGAGAGCCGCTCCTTCGCCGACACCGGCAGGTCGCTGAAGACCAGCACCACGCCAGACGGTCGCCGCCGCAGCACCTGATCGAGCCATTCCGGGCCGGGCGTGTGACGATTGCCGGTCTCGCTCAATACGAGGCTCAGGCCGCGCGCGACCGCCGCGCGCTGCACACCGCGGATGATCTCGATCGCGAACACGGACTCGACGCGCTCGAAGACGAGCTCGATGAACGGCTGTCGGTGGCGTTCACCCGGCGGGCTGTAACCGTGGCTGCGCAGCGCCTGCTCGACCCGCGCCCGAGTCTTCGCCGAGACGCCGGAGCGCCCGTTCAGCACCTTCGACACCGTCGAGGGCGAGACCTCGGCCGAGCGCGCGACATTGGTCAGGGTGGCGTCCGAGCGGCTCATCGCGGCCAGTCCTCGACGAGCCGGGTCGCCACGCGATAGGCGTTCGCGACGATGGTCAGCGTCGGATTCACGCTGCCGTTGGTCGGGTGCAGCGACGAGTCGCAGACGACGACGCGGTGAGCGCCCCACAGCCGACCGAAGCGATCGGTCGCGCCCGACTCTGGCGAGTCGCTCATGCGCGCGGTGCCGCAGCTGTGCTCGCCCGCCGCCGAGGCGCTGACCTTGCCGGTCTCACTGCCGACCAGGCGGCGCACCTGCTGGGCCCCGGCCGCCTCGAGCCACGTGATGCTTTCACGCGCGAGCCCGGCCTCGACCTCGCGCGACGCGGCGTGCACGTCCTTGCGGATCCGCGCCCCGGGCTTCCCCCAGCGGTCGAGCACGCCAGAGGCGAGCGAGACCCGCGAGGTCGGCAGCGGGATCTCCTGTCCCATGCCGAAGACGCCGAACGAATAGGCGCGCCCGTCGCGCATCCACTCCTTGTGCTTCGCGCCCCAGGTCGAAATCCCCGGCGCCGGCGCGAGCGCACTGGTCAGCGGCAGCAGGCTCATCAGGTCGACGAGCACGCCGCCGCCCCACGGCACACTCGGCGAGTGCACGTGGTCGAGGGTCGCGATCGAGTGGCCGGGGCCGATGAAGTTCTTGACCTTCTGGTCGACCGTGCCGAGCACGGTCGACGCGCGGTGGTCGTGGATGTGCCGCCCGAGGTGGTCGTTCCCCAGTCCGCTGGCGAGCAGCAGGCGCGGTGTCTCGACGGCGCCGGCCGAGACGACGACCACGTCGGCGCGCACCGTCAGTCGGACGGGCTCGGCGCCCGGCGCGGTGGCGTTCGCCATGATGACGACGGATGCCCCGCCTGTGGCATCCGCCACCTCGATCGCCTCTGCGTCATACAGCACCGCGCAGTTGCCGGTGGCGACCGCGCGCGGAATGAAGGTGTTGTGCGCGCCGTTCTTCGCGTTCACCGGGCACGCGTGTCCGACGCACTGGGCGCACCGCACGCACGCCGGCCGGCCGTCGTGCGGAACGCTGTTGAGCGCGAGCGGAATCGGGCCCCAGCCCCAGCCCAGCCGATCGGCCGCCGCCGCGAGCAGGTCGCGCGCGGGCTCCGTGCCGAACGGGGGCATCGGGTAGCCCTTCGTCCGCGGCATCCGCGACGTCAGTGCGCCTTCGACGCCCGCGACTCCGAGCTCCCACTCGGCGCGGGTGTAGAACGGCTCGAGGTCGTCATAACTGATCGGCCAGTCCGCGAGGCTCGCGCCCTCCGGGTTGCCGTAGACCTCGCGCATCCGGAAGTCCTCGGGCATGAACCGCCAGGCCATGCCCTGCCAGATGCGCGTGCCGCCGCCGAACGCGTCGGCGTTCAGACCGTAGCGGTTCGCATCGCCCGTGCCGTCGATGAGCTCGTCGCCGGCATCGGTCTCGTGCACCCGGGGGTGACCAGCGCCGGGCCCGACGCGCACGCTGTAGACCGCGTTGCGCTTGTCGTGCAGGTGATCGCCCCGCAGTTCGCGGTTCGGCACCGCGGGCATGCGCTCGACGAGCAGGACCGACTTCCCGGCCTCGGCAAGCACCTGCGCCGCGACACCGCCACCCGGCCCGCTTCCGATGACGATCGCGTCGTAGTGCGAAGCGACGGATGCCGGTGCCAGACCGGTCGGCAGCGTGGGCTCCACGACCTCCGTACCCTCTGGCACATGCCGGAACCCGATCATGCCGAGCCCGACGGGGTCCTTCCGTCGCGCATCCGCGGCGTAGTACCCCTCGTAGGCGATGCGCAGCAGCGCTGCGAAATCCTCGCCCCCCGGCGCGCCCTCCTCGAGCGCGCCCAGGATCGCATCCTGTTCAGTCGGTGTGAGATCGGCGAAGCCTGCACCCGGCCGCACGTCGCCCGCACTGGCGTCGAGCCGCGCAGCCAGGGGCGCGAGGCCGGGAACCGCGTCCAGCGGCTCCCGGCCCGCAACCCTCAGATACTCGGCGACTCCCCCATCCCAGCCGGCTGGCCAGGAATCCGCAGGGATGATGCGGTCGACCGCGGCGCGAAGCGCCCGGTCTTCGACGATCCCCTCCCGATCGTCGCTGCCCACGTCGTCAACGACCCGCGAGCGACCCACCGATGCCGCCGACGCTGAAGTACCGGTTCAGCGCAGCGAACACGATGATCGGCGGCAGCATCATGATGACGGCGACCGCCATGACGTTGCCCCAGTCAGTGGCGTTCTGTTGGAAGAACGTCTGCAGACCGATCGGCAGGGTGTAGTTGACGTCGCTCTTGAGGAACACGACGGCGATCAGGTAGTCGTTCCATGCGAGCAGGAACGAGAAGATCGCGGTGGAGAGGATGCCGGGCAGCGAGTTGCGCAGCACGACTCGGGTGAACGAGCCGAACACGCTTGCGCCGTCGATCCAGGCAGCCTCCTCGAGGGTGATCGGGATCGAGTCGAAGTAGGCGGCCATCATCCAGATCGCGACCGACATCGTCGAGCCGATGTAGATGATCATGACGCCCGCGAGGTTGTCGTTCAGGTTCAGCTTCACGAACAGGAAGAACAGCGGGATGACCGCGGTCACGACCGGCAGCGACTGGATGACGAACAGGATCAGTGCGTAGCCCGAGATGAGCTTGTTGCGGCCGCGCGAGAGCACGTAGCCGGCCGGGGCGGCGACGGCCACCGCGACGACCACGGTCACGAGCGCGACGAAGAGGCTGTTCTCAAGCCAGTAGCTCAGGTTCGTGGCCGTGAAGATGTGCCCGTAGTTCGCGAAGGTCAGACCGGTCTCGGTCGACCCGAAGGCCGGCGTGAGCGACAGGATGAAGACTGCCACGACCGGCACGATGACGACGGCCGTGATGAACACGATCGCGAGGAAGCGCCACCACTTGCCGCGCTCGCCGAGCTCGCCGAGGCGGCGGCGCCTGCCTGCCACGCCGGCCAGGCGGATGTTTGCGGTTTCGGTGCTCATTCGATGCTGGCCTTTCGAATCTGGCGGTACAGGACCACCGAGACGATCACGAGGACGATCGTCATGATGAACGCGATGGCGACGCCGGGGCCGACCTGCTGGTTGGCGAACACCGTCTGGTATGCCATGACGACGAGTGACTGGGTCGCGTTGACGGGGCCGCCGCCGGTCAGCAGGTAGATCGTCGGGAAGTCGTTGACGCAGAAGATCGTCATGAGGATCCAGCTGACGTACGTGGTGCGCGAGATCATCGGCAGCGTGATGCGGGTGAAGGTCTGCCACGTGCCTGCACCGTCGACGCGGGATGCCTCATAGACGTTGGTGTCCACCGCGGCGAGCGCCGAGCTGAGCATCATCATCATGAACGGGAAGCTGATCCACACCTTGAAGATGCAGACGAGGACCTGGGCGGCGAGCGGGTCGCCGAGGAACGAGACGTCTCCGAAGCCGATGGCCTTGGCGATGACGGGCAGCGGCGCCTGCGGCGTCGCGACGAGCCAGTTCCACGCGGTCGCGGACACGACGGTCGGCACAACCCAGGGAAGGAGCAGCAGCACCTTGAAGACCGGGTTGGCAGGAATCTTGGTGCGCAGCAGAAGCGCGATGCCGAGGCCGATCGCCCAGCTGCCGAACACGCCCACGATCGTGAAGATGACCGTGAAGCGCGCTGCGCGCCAGAAGTCGGCCGTCTGCAGCACCGTCAGGTAGTTGTGCAGGCCGATGAAGTCGCCCGGGTCGATCAGATCGCCGTTGTGGACTGACTGGAAACCCGCGTAGATCACCGGGTACAGGTTCAGCAGCAGCAGCAGGAAGAGCGACGGCAGCGCGAAGAAGAAGAAGGTGGTGCCGTGGTTCAGTGCCTTGTTGCGGCGCTGACGCACCGGCGCGCCGCCGCCACCGACACCCACGCCGTTCCGCGCCCTTTGCAGGCTGCGGGTGACCGACTCGGTCGACATTCGAAAAACTCCTTTGAAACACCCTCGAGGGCAAGTGGGGGAAAGCGAAAACCGGGTGGGCCCCGCGCCCGAAGGCGGCAGGGCCCACCCGGCTCAGGCCTACTTCTTCATCAAGGGCTCGATCTGGTTCTGAAGAGTCTTCAGAGCGTCGGCGGCCTTGACCTTGCCGCCGAGGATCGACTGGGTGAACGTGATCATCGGCTGGGTGCCGTCGACCGTGTACGCGACGTTCGCGAACAGACCGGAGGTGCCGGGGGCGCCCCAGGTGTGGTAGATCGGGTTCCACTTGTCGAGGATCGTCTTGTTGTTCGAGTCGCCCGAGACCTCAGGCGTGTTCGCGATGGACTTGAGCGGCGGAAGGCCGATACCGGTCTTCTTGGTCCACAGCGTCTTCATGTTCTTGTAGTAGTACGTGAGGAACGCCTCCGAGCCCTTCTGGCTGGGGGTGTTCTTGTACATCATGATGTTGTTCGGGAAGTACAGGAAGCCCTGCTTGCCCGAGCGGCTCTTCAGCGGCTCGCCGACGACGAGGTCGGGCGCCACAGGGCCGACGTTGGCGGGAAGGCCCGCGCCGTCCCAGCCGAACGCGAACTTCTTCGCCTTCCACTGCGACTGGACGTTCGCCGACGTGTAGGTCGCCGAGTTCGGGTCCGAGTAGCCCTTGTGCACGAGCTCGAGGATGAAGTCGATGGCTTCCTCGTTCTCGGGGGTGACCAGGTCGGGCTCGAGCTTGTCGTTGAAGATGCCGCCGCCGTTGTTGATCATGAAGCCGGTGAGGATGTGCGAGCCCGTGAACGAGCCGGCACCCGAGCCGAGGCCGAAGCCGTAGTAGCCCTTGGCCTTGAGCTTGGCGCAGGTCTCGAGGTACTCGTCCCACGTGGTGGGGGGCGTGGCGCCCGCCTCCTCCATGAGGGTCTTGTTGTACCAGGAGCAGCGCACGTCCAGGTTGTAGGGGATCGCGGCGTAGCCGTCGTCGGTCTTCATGGTGTCGAGCAGGCCGTCAAGGAAGTCGTCCTTGAGGTCGCCCTCCCACGAGTCGAACAGGTCGTCCGCGTAGGCGATCTTGCCCTGCGCGGCGAACTGGAACGCCTGCGTGCCACCACCGGACGAGACGGCCGGGTTGGTGTTCGAGGCGACCGCCGACTGGAAGGTCTGCGTGAAGTTCGCCCACTGAATCTGCTGGTAGGTGAACGAGGGGAGCCCGGAGTCAGGCTTGTACGCGGCGACGATGCGCTTGTCCTCGGCAAGGAAAGCGTCGCTGCCCCAGGGCATGTTCCAGAACTTGGCGGACTTCGCGCCGCCACCGCCACCCGAGCCGCCGTTGCCGCCTGCGCGGCTGCAGGCTGCGAGCAGGGTGCTTGCCGCGACCCCGCCGGCGACTCCGATGAACGTGCGACGCGTGAACGCGCCGCCTGACTGCTGTGCCATCAGTCGATCCTTCCGTCCCGTCTAAAGCGCGGGACTTTTGCTCTTCCTTGAACAAAAAATTTCCGAGCAGGCCTCGGTGTCAAGAGTGACGTGGCTATTTCTAGCCTGCGGGTGAGGGGATGTCAATTGACCTCGGCGGGGTGTCCACGCGGGCCATCAGAAGGGCGGATTCGCCTTGTTCAGCAAGGAATTCCCCGGTCAGAGCGAGATTGGCCACCCCAAAGGCTAACCGGTTCAGTAAATCGAGCGCGAAATGTCCCCCGTACGTGGGTAGGCCGCTTTCCGGGCTCACAGGAAATCGTGACCCAGGCGAGATTTTCCGCCCCGAAGCGCGAAACATTTCTCGCTCTGCCCCAGGCCACCGAGCCCCCTTAAACGACCGGAGGGGCGAGCTCGGCCTCCCGGAGCTGGGCTCCGGGGACCTGAACTCGCCCCTCGGGCGGTGCGGCTAGGCGATCGCGACGGCCACCACGCGCGGGTCGGCGACCGTCACGGGGTAGGGCGCGCCGGTGATCTGGGCGACCTGGCGCGGCGTCGAGGCGCCACCGAGGTCGCGCACGGCGGCCTTCTTGTCGTTGACGATGGCGCCGCCCGTCGAATCCTCGACAGCGGCGTCCTTCACGGGGCGGATGCCGGCGTGCGCGCCGACCCACAGCTCGATGTCGCCCGGCTCGACGATCTTGGTCAGGTTGCGGTCCGTGAAGGCGAAGCGCGTCGTCGGCACGGTGAACGTCACGCGCTTCGACTCCCCCGCCGCGAGCTCGACGCGGGCGTAGCCCACGAGCTGCTCCACGGGGCGCACGATCGTACCGAGCACGTCCCGGCCGTAGAGCTGCACGACGTCGGCGCCGTCGCGGTCACCCGTGTTCGTGACCGTGACGGATGCCTCGAACGTGCCTCCGGCGGCGACGGATGCCTGCACCTCGAGCCCGTCGTACGCGAAGGTCGTGTAGCCGAGACCGTAGCCGAACGGGCGCAGCGGCGTCGAGTCGGTCGAGGTGACGTCGGACGGGCCGCCCAGGATCGGGTGGCGGTAGGTGTACGGCTGCGCACCGGTCGACCGCGGCAGCGAGACCGGCAGGCGCCCGGAGGGGTTCGCCGCACCGGTGATCACGTCGGCGATCGCGAGACCGCCGCCCTCGCCGGGGAAGAACGCCTGCAGCACCGCCGCCGGCTTCGCCTCGCCATCGAAAGCCCACGCCACGGCGTAGGGGCGGCCGGTGAGCAGCACGAGCACGGTGGGGGTGCCGGTCGCGACGACCGCCTCGACCAGCTGGCGCTGCACGCCGGGCAGCTCGAGCGACTCGGAGTCGTTGCCCTCGCCGACCGTGCCGCGGCCGAACAGCCCGGCCTGGTCGCCGACGACCACGATGGCGAGGTCGGCGCCGCTCGCGGCATCCGTCGCCTCGGCGAAGCCCGACGTGTCGTCGCTCTCGTTGTCGGAGCCGGCGGCGAACACGAACTCGGGCACCTCGAGCCCCGCGCCCTCGAACGCCTGCGGAAGCGCGTCGAACACGGTGGGGATCTCGAATCCGAGAGGGTACTCGGGGTGGTGCGCGAGCACGTGGTTCGCGAACGAGTAGCAGCCCTGCAGCGCCTCGGCGCGGTGGGCGTTCGGGCCGATCACCGCGATCTTCGAGCGTGCAGGGCCGTCTGCGAGCGGCAGCGTACCGTCGTTGGCGAGCAGCACGATCGACTCCTCGGCGAGCTTGCGCGCGAGGCGCCGGTGCTCAGGCGAGTCGAGGTCGATCTCGGTCGGCGGCTCGTCCTCGTAGACGTCGGGCTCGAGCAGGCCGAGCTCCTCCTTCTGCCGCAGTACGCGCAGCACGGCTCGGTCGACGTAGGCCTCGTCGAACTCGCCTGCGCGGATGCGTGCGGCGAGCGGCTCGAGATAGGCGTCGCCGGTCGGCAGCTCGACGTCGATGCCGGCCTCGAGCGCGAGGGCTGCGGCCTGGCCGCGGTCCTTCGCGATCGCGTGCATGACCTCGAGGAAGGCGACCGCGAAATAGTCCGCGACGACGACACCGTCGAATCCGAGGCGGTCGTGCAAGACATCCGTCAGCAGCGGCGTGTTGGCGGCCATCGGCACGCCGTCCACGTCGACATACGCGTTCATGACGGACTTGGCGCCGCCATCGGCGATCGCCATCTCGAACGGCGGCAGATAGGTGTCGGCGATCTCACGCTGGCCGGCATAGACCGGCGCGTGGTTGCGGCCCGCGCGCGAGTTCGAGTAGCCCACGAAGTGCTTGAGAGTCGCGTGGATGCCCGCCGACTGCAGCCCCTTCACGTAGGCGGTGCCGACCGTGCCGACCAGATACGGGTCCTCGCCGATGCACTCGTCGACGCGACCCCAGCGCGGGTCGGCGATGACGTCGAGCACGGGCGCGAGCCCCTGGTGGATTCCGAGCTGCTTCATCGAGTCGCCGATCACTCGGCCGACCTGCTCGACGAGCTCAGGGTCGAAGGAGGCGCCCCACGCCAGCGGCGTCGGGAACGTCGCGGCCTGCCACGCGGCGAGGCCGGTGAGGCACTCCTCGTGCACGAGCGCCGGGATGCCGAGGCGCGTCTCGCGCTTGAGGCGGCGCTGCTCGTTCCAGAGCCACGCCGCGCGCTCCGCAGGCTCCACCGGCCGCGTGCCGTACACGCGGGTGTACTGCCCGAGGCCGTCCTTCGTGATCTCGGAGAGCTGCTCGCCACCCTTCTGGCCGGCCGACATCTCGCTCTGCATGGGAGCGACGACGCCGTTCTGGTCCAGCCAGTAGCCGACGAGCTGAGCGAGCTTCTCGTCGAGGGTCATCTGCGCGTGCAGCGCTGCGACCCGTTCGGAGACACGGGGCATCGCGGCGGGAGCGCCGCCTTCGGTGGTGGTCATGGTCTAGCCCTTTACTGCGCCCGTCAGTCCCCCGACGATGCGCTTCTGGAAGATCGAGAAGAAGATCAGCGCAGGAAGCATCGAGAGTGACGTGAACGCGAGCACCTTTGCCGTGTCCTGAGAATACTGTGACGAGAAGGCCTGCACGCCGAGCGGCAGGGTGAAGTTTCCCGACGAGTTCAGGATGTACAGCGGCAGCACGTAGTTGTTCCACGCGCCGATGAAGGCGAGGATCGCGACGGTGACGACACCGGGCAGCGACAGCGGGATCACCATGCGCCAGAAGAACCCGAGCCGGCTCGCGCCGTCGATCGACGCAGCCTCCTCGATCTCCTTCGGGATGGCGCGCAGGAACGGCACCAGGATGATGACGGTGGTCGGCAGGCCGAAGGCGATCTGCGGGATCGCGACGCCCATGAGATTGTCCACGAGGCCGAGGTCCTTGATGATGATGTACAGCGGCGTGATCGCGATGACCAGCGGGAACATCAGGCCCGCGGCGAACAGCGAGTAGATCGCGCCCTTCGCCTTGAACTCGTAGCGCGCGAGCACGAAGCTCACCATCACGCCGAGCACGACGACGCCGGCCGTCGTGACGACCGCGACGATCATCGAGTTGGCGAACTCGCCCCAGAACGTCGACGACTTGAGCACGTCGAGGTAGTTGCTGAACACCCACGGGTTCGGCACGCCGGCCGGGCTCGTCGTGATCTGCGAGTTCGTGCGGAAGCCGCCCAGCACGATGTAGAGCACGGGGGCGAGGGTCACCGCGATGAAGAGCAGGGCGATGAAGTAGGTGAAGGGATTCCCCCACTTCTGCGGCGTCTCACCGCGCTGCGCGGGGTGCTTCTTGCTCGTCTTCGCGGGCGCGGTGGCCGTGGTCGCAGCAGCGGTCGTGGCGCTCATCACTTGCCTCCATCGGTAACGGCGCCCTGAAGGTCGCGGCGCAGGACGAAGCGCTGGTAGACCAGCGCGATGATCAGCGAGATCAGGAACATGACGACGGCGACGGCGCTGCCATAGCCGTAGTTGCCGGCCATGCGGCCCTGGGCGACCATGTAGGTCGCCATGGTCGAGGTGCCGGCGGTGGAGGCGATGTACTGCCCCCAGATGATGTAGACCAGGTCGAACAGCTGCAGCGAGCCGATGATCGACAGGAACGCCCAGATGCGGATGGTCGGGCCCAGAAGCGGCAGCGTGATGCGGCGCTGGATCTGCCAGTAGGAGGCGCCGTCGATCTGCGCGGCCTCGAACAGCTCCTCGGGGATCGACTGCAGGCCGGCCAGCATCAGGATGACCGCGAAGCCGATGTACTTCCACGAGATGATCCCCATCAGCGACCAGATGGCGATGCTGGGGTTCGAGAGCCAGTCGGCAGCGAGGCCGCCGAGGCCGATCGTGTGCAGGAAGTCGTTCATGGCGCCGTTGCTCTGAAGCATCAGGCTCCAGCCGGTGCCGACGATGACCTCGGAGATGACGTAGGGAACGAAGATCAGCACGCGGATCAGGCCGCGGCCCCTGATCTTCTGGTTCAGCAGGAGCGCGAGGATGATAGACAGGGGCCCCTGGATGACCAGGGACAGCACGACGATCAGCAGGTTGTGCCACAGCACCTGCTGGAAGGCGGGGTCGGTGAGGATCAGCTTGTAGTTGTTCAAGCCGACGAAGTCCGTGGCGGGGCCGTAGCCGTGCCACCGGAAGAAGCCGTAGTAGGCAGCGAGCGCGACCGGGAAGATCACGAACGCCAGGAAGATGATGATCGCGGGACCCGAAAGGACGGCGATCTCAAGGCGCATGCGGCCCCGGCCGGAGCGACGCTTCGCCGCCCGCGGCGAGGCCGGGGACGCTGCTGCGCCCCCGACCTCGACGGAGCCCTGCGACTGACGGTCTGCGACCGTGTCAGTACCCAGGGTGGTGTTGCTCATGGTGTTACTACTCAGCCCTTCGCAGCGGCGTCGTTGGTGTCCTTGACGATGTCAGCGGCGCTGCCCTTGCCCGCGAGCAGGTTGACGACAGCCGTGTTCATCGCGTTGCCGACGTTCTGGCCGTACAGCGTGTCGAGGTACTGCGAGGCGTAGTCGGCCTTGTTGAAGGCCTCAAGCGCCGACACGTTGTACGAGTCGGTGACGACCGACTGCGCGTCCTTGTTGACGGGGATCGAGTTGAACGCCGTCGCGTAGGCCTTTTGCTCGTCGGTGGTGATCAGGAACTCGAGGAAGTCGGTCGCCTCCTTGGGCGCGTTCTTCGAGACCGAGTAGCCGTCGATGCCGCCGAGCAGCGCGCTCGGGGCGCCCTTGCCGCCGTCGACCGCGGGGAAGGGGAACCAGCCGAGGTCGGCGGGCACCTTCTGGTCAGCGGTCAGACCGGCCATCACGCCCGGGTCCCAGCCGCCCATGAGCTCCATGGCGGCCTTGTGGTTCGCGACCAGACCGGCCGACGAGCCCGCACCCTGCTGAGCGGAGGTGGTCAGGAAGCCCTTGTTGAACGGGTTGATCTTGAGGAACGACGCGAGGTCGTCGCCGGCCTTGGTCCAGCACTTGTTGTCGAACTTCAGGTCCTTGGCGGACTGGTTCAGCACCTTCTGGCTGCACTCGCGCAGGGCGAAGTTGTAGTACCAGTGTGCGGCCGGCCATGCGTCCTTCGCGCCGACGGCGATCGCGTCGGTGCCAGAGGCCTGCAGCTTCTTGACGTCGGCCTCGAGCTCGTCGATGGTGGTCGGCGTCTGGGTGATGCCGGCCTGCTGGAAGAGGTCCTTGCTGTAGTAGATACCCTCCGGAAGGAAGTCGAACGGCACGGCGTAGACCTTGCCGTCGATCGACTCACCGGCGAGAGCCGCGTCGCCCGCGTTGGCCTTGGCAGCCGACGAGAGGTTGAGCGCCTGGATCTGGCCGGCGTCGACCATGGCCTTCATCTTGCCGCCGCCGCGCTGCAGGAAGATATCCGGCGCGGAGTTGGAGTTGAGGGCGGTCTGCAGCTTACCGTCCAGGTCCTCGTTCTGGATCGACTGGACCTTGATGGTCACGTTCGGGTGCGCCTTGTGGTAGGCGGCAGCCGCGTCGGCGAAGAACTTCTGGCCGGGGCCGGTGGTCGAGTTGTCCCAAAGGGTCAGCGTGACCTTGCCGTCCGAGGACGAACCGCTGCTGTTGTCGCTGCCAGAGCCGGCGCAGCCGGTGGCGGCCAGGGCGACGCCCAGACCGAGCGCGACGACCGCCGCGCCCGTTGCTTTCCTCATCATCGTGGAAACACTCCTTGTGTTGTCGTCTTTGACGCTGTGGTGATTTTGCGGACTGCGAGAGCCGCTCGGATTACGGCAGTGCAGAATTTGTTGTGACCGCGGCTAAAAGCATCCGCGATCTCGACACGAAATGCAAAACGATGTCGATAACGTTTTATATACGTAGTCGCACTTGCTGTGAGCGACTCTCAGGCTGCGCTACCTTGTTCACCATGAGCGTGGATGCCGGCGTCCCCCCTGTCCTCGGACGGGTGACGATAACCGACGTCGCACGCGCAGCCGGAGTCTCGGTCGCCACGGTGTCCAAGGTGGTCAACGCCCGCTACGGCGTCGCCCCCTCCACCGTCGAGAAGGTCATGGCGGTCGTCAACGAGCTCGGCTACGAGACCTCGCTCATCGCAAGCAGCCTGCGCCGCAGCCGCACCAACGTGATCGGCGTGCTCGTCACCGAGTTCGAGCCGTACTCCGCGGAACTGCTCAAGGGCATCGGCGCCGCAGCTCACGGCACGGGCTATGAACTGCTTGCGCACTCCGGCTGGGTCGATCAGGCGCCGCCCATCGGGTGGGAGCGCCGCTCGCTCTCGCGCCTCGCGGGCACCCTGATCGACGGCGCCATCCTCGTGACGCCGACGGCTGTGACCGCAGACACCCCCATTCCCGTCGTCGCGATCGACCCGCACACGGGGCGCGGCGGCCCCTCGACCGTCGATGCCGACAACGTCGGAGGGGCGCGCGCCGCCGTCGAGCACCTGATCTCGCTGGGCCACCGCCGCATCGCGCACCTGCGCGGCCGCGTGGATCTCGAGTCGTCTTACCGCCGAGAAGAGGGCTACCGCCGCTGCCTCGAGAAGGCCGGCATTCCGTTCGACCCCTCGCTCGTGCTCGACGGCGACTACCGCAGGGAGGTCGGGCGCACCAGCGCGATCGACCTGCTCGACCGCACCGAGCGCCCGACCGCGATCTTCGCCGCCAACGACCTCTCGGCGCTCGGCGCCCTCGACGCTGCGCGCGAGCTCGGCATCGACGTGCCCCGTGAGCTGTCGATCGTCGGCTTCGACGACATCCCCGAATCGACGGCCACCGCTCCACGCCTCACCACGATCGCGCAGCCGCTGCGGCAGATGGGTGCGACGGCGTTGCGGATGCTGGTGGAGCAGCTCAACGGGCAGGAATCCGGCACCAGGCACGAGCACCTGCGCTCCGAGCTCGTCATCCGCGAGTCGACCGCTCCGCCGCCGGCCGCCTGAGAGCCACGCCGCACCCATCACCGACAAGGAGTCACCCCCGCCGATGCAGCTCGCATCCTGCCGCGCCACCCAGCCCGACCACCGGATCGGCGAGGCGATCGTCACCTTGACCGACTCGGCCGGGCATCCGCTCGCCGACACCGACGTCACCATCTCGCAGACGCGACACGCCTTCGCGTTCGGCAACATCGGGTTCGACTTCATCGGCCTCGCGGGCGGCCACGGGAAGCCGGGCGACGCCGAGCTGGCCGACCGGTACAGCGAGCTCTTCAACTGGGCGACGCTGCCGTTCTACTGGGGGCGCTTCGAGCCGCGCGAGGGCGAGCCCGCCACCGAGCAGCTGCTGGCCACGGCGCGCTTCCTGCGCGAGCGTGGCATCTCGCTCAAGGGGCACCCGCTCGTGTGGCACACGGTGCAGCCCCACTGGCTGCTCGGCCGGCCGCTGGAGGAGGTCGAGCGCCTGCAGCGCGAGCGCATCCGGCGCGACGTCGCCGACTTCGCCGGGCTCATCGACACCTGGGATGCCATCAACGAGGCCGTCATCATGCCCGTGTTCGAGAACGGGGACAACGCGATCACGCCGCTCGCGCGAGCCAAGGGACGCATCCCGATGATCCGCATGGCGTTCGAAGAGGCGCGGGCGACGAACCCGCGCGCGACGCTGCTCATCAACGACTTCGACCTGTCGAGCGCGTACGAGTGCCTGATCGAGGGCGTGCTCGAGGCCGGCATCCAGATCGACGCGATCGGCCTGCAGACGCACATGCACCAGGGGTACTGGGGCGAGGACACGATGCTGGCGATGGTCGACCGCTTCGCGCGCTACGGTCTGCCGCTGCACCTCACCGAGAACTCGCTCGTCTCGGGGCACCTGATGCCGCCCGAGATCGTCGACCTGAACGACTACCGGATCCCCTCGTGGCCGTCGACCCCTGAGGGCGAGGCGCGTCAGGCCGACGAGCTGGCGCGTCATTACCGCTCACTGGTGTCGCACCCGCAGGTTGCGTCGATCACCTATTGGGGTGTGACGGATGCCGGGGCCTGGCTCGGTGCGCCGATCGGGCTCCTCCGGGCTGACGGCTCGACGAAGCCGGGGTACCACGCACTGCACGACCTCATCAAGGGCGAGTGGTGGCTGGGCGAGACAGCCGTCCACACGGATGCGGAGGGGCGCTTCCGCCTGCGGGGATTCGCAGGCGACTACGAGGTCACCCTCGGTGGAACTTCGGCTCGATCCGCGATATGTTTATCGCAACAACAAACTCAAACCGTCCGTCTCACCATGGAAGTTGAAGGACAAACACCATGACTCTCACCCCCACCCGCGAGGACAAGTTCTCGTTCGGTCTGTGGACCGTCAACTACAACGGCACCGACCCGTTCGGCGGCCCGACCCGCAACCACCTCGAGATCGAGCACGTCGTTGAGAAGCTCGCCGAGATCGGCGCGTACGGTCTGACGTTCCACGACGACGACCTGTTCCCGTTCGGCTCGAGCGACTCCGAGCGCGACGCCTACATCGAGCGCCTCAAGAAGGCGCTCGCCGAGACCGGCCTGATCGTCCCGATGGTCACGACCAACACCTTCTCGGCCCCGGTCTTCAAGGACGGCGGCGTCACCTCGAACGACCGCGCCGTGCGTCGCTACACGCTGCGCAAGATCATCCGCCAGCTCGAGCTCGGCGTCGAGCTCGGCGCCAAGACCTTCGTCATGTGGGGCGGCCGCGAGGGCGCCGAGTACGACTCGGCGAAGAACATCCAGGCCGCGCTCGAGCGCTACCGCGAGGCAGCCAACTTCCTCGGCGACTACGTCCTCTCGCAGGGCTGGGACATCAAGTTCGCGATCGAGCCGAAGCCGAACGAGCCCCGCGGCGACATCCTGCTGCCGACGCTCGGCCACGCGATCGCCTTCATCGACTCGCTCGAGCACCCCGAGCTCGTCGGCCTCAACCCCGAGGTCGGCCACGAGCAGATGGCCGGTCTGAACTTCACCTCGGGCATCGCCCAGGCGCTGTACCACGGCAAGCTGTTCCACATCGACCTGAACGGCCAGCGCGGCATCAAGTACGACCAGGACCTGGTCTTCGGCCACGGCGACCTGCACAACGCGTTCGCCCTCGTCGACCTGCTTGAGAACGGCGGCGTCAACGGCGGCCAGGCCTACACCGGCCCCCGTCACTTCGACTACAAGCCGAGCCGCACCGAGGACGAGAACGGCGTCTGGGAGTCGGCTAAGGCCAACATGCGCAACTACCTGCTCCTCAAGGAGCGCGCCGCGGCCTTCCGCGCCGACCCCGAGGTCCAGGAGGCCCTCGAGGCCGCCAAGGTCTTCGAGCTCGAGCAGAGCACCCTCAACCCGGGCGAGACGATCGACACCCTCAAGGCCGACCGCAGCACGTGGGAGGACTTCGACGCCAACGCCTACCTCGGCGGCAAGGGCTTCGGCTTCGTCCGTCTGCAGGCGCTCGCGACCGAGCACCTGCTCGGCGCTCGCGGCTAAGCAGTTCATTCGCTCGAGGGGGCGGGGCTTCCGGCCCCGCCCCCTCGTTCCATATCTCCACGCGCCACAGCGCTCTCACGTAATAGCTCTCACGTAATAAGGGAAACCACATGACTCTGGTCGCCGGCGTCGACTCGTCGACGCAGTCCTGCAAGGTCGTCATCCGCGACCTCGAGACCGGTGCGCTGGTACGCAGCGGCCGCGCCTCCCACCCCGACGGCACCGAGGTCGACCCCGCGGCCTGGTGGGCCGCGCTCGGCGAGGCCATCGCCGCGGCCGGCGGCATCGACGACGTCGCCGCCATCTCGATCGCCGGCCAGCAGCACGGCATGGTCGTGCTCGACGCAGAGGGGCGCGTCATCCGCCCGGCTCTGCTGTGGAACGACACGCGCTCGGCGGGCGCAGCCGCCGCGCTCACCGACGAGGTCGGGGCGGATGCCTATGCGAAGCGCGCGGGTCTCGTGCCCGTCGCCTCGTTCACCGCCACCAAGCTGCGCTGGCTCGCCGACAACGAGCCCGAGAACGCGGCGCGCGTCGCGGCCGTCGCCCTGCCGCACGACTGGCTGACCTGGCGCCTGCTCGGCTACGGCCCCGAGGGCGAATCGCCGCTCGGCCCCGTCCTCGACGCTCTGACGACCGACCGCTCGGACGCCTCGGGCACCGCCTACTGGTCGCCGTTCACGAATGACTACGACCTCGACCTGCTCGAGCGCGCACTCGGACGCCGCGATGTGGTGCTGCCGCGCGTGCTCGGCCCCGGCGAGGCCGCAGGGAAGACGCCGGCCGGCGTGCTCGTCGGCCCCGGCGCAGGCGACAACGCCGGTGCGGCCCTTGGCCTCGGCGCGGCCTCCGGCGATGTCGTCGTCTCGCTCGGCACGAGCGGCACGGTGTTCGCCGTCGCCGACCAGCCGAGCGCCGACGCCACCGGCACGGTCGCCGGCTTCGCCGACGCATCCGGCCACTACCTGCCCATCGTCGTAACGCTGAATGCGGCGCGCGTGCTCGTGTCCACCTCGAAACTGCTGGGCGTCGACTTCGACGAGCTCGCCGAGCTGGCGCTGGCCGCGCAGCCGGTCAGCGACGGAGTCGTGCTCGTGCCCTACTTCGAGGGCGAGCGCACGCCGAACCTGCCCGAGGCGAAGGCGAGCCTGCACGGCCTGTCGATCGCCTCGACCACCCGCGAGAACATCGCGCGCGCGTCCATTGAGGGCATGCTCTCGGGCCTCGGCGCCGGTCTCGACGCCGTGCGCGGAGTCGGGGTCGAGGTCGGCCGCGTGCTGCTGATCGGCGGCGCGGCCCAGAACCCGGCGGTGCAGGCCGTCGCAGCGCAGGTGTTCGATGCGCCGGTCGTCATCCCCGAGCCGGGCGAGTACGTCGCCGACGGCGGGGCGGTGCAGGCCGCCTGGGCGCTGACCGGCTCGCGCCCGTCGTGGGCGGTCTCGACCGCGGCGACGCCCGAGCCGGACTTCCGCCCCGAGATCGCACAGCAGTACCGCCGCTACGCGGATGCCGTGCTGAACGGCGAGGCTACGCGCGGCTAACGCTGAGTGAACTCAGGTGAGATATCCTCAGGCACTCCACACCTGGGGATAATTCCGCCGATGAGGGGGCAGATCTTCGGGTCTGCCCCCTTTCGCGTCACACGCGTACAGCCCGGCTCGCACGCATCCCGCCCGGCTCACACGCGTGCAGCCCGACTCACACACGGCGCGCGAGCGCTGCGCCGGCTTCGAACGCCCAGCGCGCGGGCTCTGCGAGGGCTGCCGCCGTCGATCCGGCGAGTTCCGTGAGCGACGCGGCCGCCGAGAACTGTGCGACGGATGCCTCGACCGCGCCCGCCACGAGAGCAGTCGGCACACCGGCGGTGCGCGCGAGGCCTGCAACGTGCGTCGGTGCCTTGCCCGCTTCGGACTGCCCGTCGAAGCGCCCCTCGCCGGTGATCACGAGGTCGGCGCCGGCGATCGTGTCGGCGAGGCCGAGGGCTGACGCCACCGCCGGAGCACCCGGCGAGATGATCGCACCCCACGCGAGGAGGCCGAACGCGACGCCGCCCGCGGCGCCGGCGCCCGGCGTCTCGGCAAGCCGCCGGCCGTCGGGAACCACCGACGCGAAGTGCGCAAGGTTCGCCTCGAGCGCGCGCACGGCGGCGTCGGAGGACGCGCCCTTCTGCGGCCCGAACACGGCCGCCGCGCCGCGCGGACCGAGCAGCGGGTTGTCGACATCGGTCAGCACGACGGCGCCGGCGGGCGGCAGGGGCGCCACCTCATCGAACGAGACCCGCGCGACCTTCCCCGCCCCGAGATTCCCGTACGAGACGGGGGCGCCTGAGGCATCCGTCAATCGCGCTCCCATCGCCGTGAGGGCGCCGACTCCCCCATCGGTCGACGCGCTGCCGCCGACCGCGATCAAGAGGCGCGAGACGCCGAGCGTCAATGCGGCGGTGATCGCCTGGCCGAGGCCGAAAGTGTGCGCGTCGAACGGCCGCAGGCCGTCGCGCATAAGGGGAAGCCCGCTCGTCGCGGCGAGCTCCACGACACCGGTGCCACCGGGCAGCTCGGCCGTCGGGGGCAGCTTCAGCCAGTGGGTGAGCACCGGCCGGTCGTCGGGGCCGACGGCCATGACCGGTTCGCGGCGTGCGCCAGGAACGGCGGCTTCGAAGGCATCCAGGCTGCCCTCGCCGCCATCCGCCATCGGCGCGAGCACCACCTCGTCGGCGGGCCGCACCGACAGCCAGCCGTCGCGGATCGCCTGCGCGGCGTCGCCGGCGGTCAGCGAGCCCTTGAATGAGTCGGGGGCGATGACGAGGCGCACTCCCCCAGTCTGCCGTGCTTCAGGCCGCCGAGCCGCGCAGCGCGGCGTCGCCGAAGCGGCCCGGCGCCAGCGCGCCGAAGGCGGCGGCTGCTGCCGACGGCGCGACGGCCGCGCCGCCCGCCGCGACCGCGGCGTCGAGCGGCAGGTCGAGCAGGTCCGCCGCGGCGAGCGCGCCGAAGGCCGCGGAGGTCTGGATGCCATAGCCGCTCTGCCCCGCGAGCCAGTAGAACCCGGGCACCTCGCTGTCGAAGCCGACGACAGGCACGCCGTCCGGAGCACCGGTGCGCAACCCCGTCCACGCCCTCTCGAACTCGACGCGGGGCGTGACGACCGCGGCGAGACGCTCGGTGACGCGCGCCACCACCTCGGGCAGCGGCTGCGCGTCGTGCGGCTCGGCCGGGGTGTCCTCCAGCGCCGACGAGAGCAGCCGGTCGCCGTCCGGCCGGAAATAGAGGGACCCGCCTGCGTCATTGACCATCGGCCAGTCCGGGTCGATGGCCGCATCGAGACGCGCGAGCGCCACCGTGCGGCGCAGCGGCACGAGGCCCGCGGGGCCGACGCCAGCGAGCGCGGCGACCTGGTCGGCCCAGGCGCCGGCGGCGTTCACCACGATCGGGGCCGAGAAAGTTCGGGCGTCCGGGCCGTCGCCGACCGTGGCCGTCCACAGCTCGCCGTGGCGGGTGAGTGCCGACACGCGGGCATCCGTCACGATCTCGGTGCCTGCGCGCCGCGCCTCGCCCGCGTACCAGTCGAGCAGCCGGGGCACGTCGACCTCCTGCGCGAGCGGGTCGAGCAGGGCATCCCTCACGCGCTCCGCGCGCAGAATCGGCAGCCGCGACCCGGGCTCAGCGGCCGCCACTCTGCGCAACCCCGGAATGGCTGCCCGGAGCGGCTCGAGGTCGACGGCGTCGTCGAGCGCGAGCCAGTACAGGGGCCTCGGGCGCAGCAGCGGCGCGCCCAGCCTGGCCTCGATCTCGCGCACAAGCCCGATCGACACCTCGGTCAGCACGCGCACCGGCTCGGGTCCGTAGCTCGGCTGCATCTGCCTGGCCGAGCGCGAGCTCGTGTGGTGGGCGAGCCCCTGCTCCTGCTCGAGCAGCCGCACGGAGGCGCGGTCGCCGAGCGCGGCCGCGAGCGAGAGACCGGCGATGCCGCCGCCGATGATCAGGATGTCGCTGGAATCCGTCATGCTCACCCTCTCGCTGCGTCGGCCGCCTCTCTCGCCATCATCAGGGTCGACGATTGCGGGTGCGTTACGAACGCCGCACACGCGCGCTACCGCTGCTGCGCTTCCTCTGCCCTCGCTGGCTCGCCGGCTCAGCGGAAGGTGCCGGTCGAGACCGACCCTTCGAGCGTGCGCTGGAACACGACGTAGACGATCAGCACGGGGATCACCGTCATGACGACCGCCGCGAACAGCGCACCGAAGTCGACCGCGTAGCCGGCCTGCGATGCGAACGACGCCATGGCCTGCGTCAGCACGTACTTGCTCTGGTCGGAGTTCAACGCCACCGGCAACAGGAACTGATTCCACAGGCCGAGGAAGTTGAAGATCGCGACGGAGGCGAGGCCCGGGCGCGCCATCGGCAGCATCACCTGGAAGAACGCGCGCCAGTCCCCCGCGCCGTCGATCAGCGCCGCCTCATAGACGTCCTCTGGAAGCGACTTGAAGAACGAGAAGAGGAAGAACACGGTGAACGGCAGGGCGAAGGCCACATACGTGAGGATCAGACCGGGCAGCGTGTTGAGCAGCCCAGCGTTGCGCAGGATGAAGAACAGCGGCACGATCGCGAGGAACGGCGGGAAGGTCAGCCCCGCGAGCATCGCGTAGTAGATGACGCGGCGGCCGGGGAACTGGAACCGCGCCAGCACGTAGGCGCACATCGCGCCGAGCAGCATGACGAGGACCAGGGCGAAGCCCACCACGATGATCGTGTTGAGGAAGAACCGCCCGATGCCGGCATCAGTCCAGGCGTGCACGTAGTTGTCGAACTGCCAGTGCGCGGGCAGCGAGAACGGGGACGACAGGATCTCTTTCGTCGTCTTGAAGGACGACAGCAGCACCCACAGGAACGGGACGATCACGAGGATCGACCAGATCACGAGCAGGACATGAGAGACGGATGCCACAGCCGCATCGCCGCGATTGGCGCGAGTGGTGCTGAGCCGCAGCCGCGTCGTGATGGACGGCTCGGCCGTCGTGGTCGCGGTCATCAGATACCGCCCTTCTGAATCGGGGCCGCCGCGGCCGTCGGTGCCGCCGCCGCAGGGGCGGGGGCCGCGGCAGGGGCGACGCGGGACGAGCGCCGCGAGTCGTCACCGCCGCCGGTGAGGCGGTTCACCGTGAACACGATCGCGGCGAACAGCAGGGTCACGAGTGCGAGCACGACGCCCATCGCGGTGGCGTAGCCGAACTGCCCCTTGCGGAAGGCGACATTGAAGAGCTCCTGGCTCATGGTGAGCGTCGTGTTGTTCGGCCCGCCGCCGGGGTTCAGCGCCTGCATGTAGACGAACGCGTCGAGGGCGGCGATGCCGAGATAGATGTAGGCGGTCTGCACGTTGTCGCGGATCATCGGGATCGTCACCGAGATCGCGGTGCGGAACCGGCCGGCGCCGTCGATGCGGGCCGCCTCGAGCAGCTCGGCGGGCACGCCCTTGATCGCCGCGACGAAGAGCACGGTGTAGAAGCCGACGAAGCTCCAGATGATCACCCACATCGAGGCGGGCATCGCCGTGGCGACGACGCCGAGCCACGCGAAGTTCTTGAATCCGTCGAGGCCGATGGCGGTGAGGAATCCGTTCAGCAGACCGGCGGCCGGGTCGTAGACCTGCGCCCAGATCAGGCCGATCACGATGGCGGGAACGCAGTAGGGGAAGAACGAGATGACGCGGTAGAAGCCCGCACCGCGGACGCCGCGGATCGTGCCGCGGCTCGGGCCGCCGACGGTGACGACGATCGCGATCAGCAGCGCCAGCACGATCGTGACGAAGGGCACGACGACCGCGAGCAGCGCATTGTTGCGCAGCGCCTTGAGGAACGTCGTGTCCTGGAACAGGTTCACGAAGTTCGTGAGGCCGACGAAGTTCATGTTGGGCGAGAAGCCGGTCCAGTCGGTCATCGAGTAGTACAGCGCCTGCACGAACGGCGAGACCACGAAGATCACGAAGATCGCGAGGGGCAGCACGAGGAAGACCAGCATGAAGCTGATCCGGTTCCAGCTCGGCCGGGGCCGGCGACGCCGGGCGGAGGGGGTGACCCCGCCGCCCGGCGTCGTCGTGGTGGTTGTCATGCTCAGCTGTTCACCTTCAGCTTGGGGACGGAGGACGCGGCGACCTTGTCGCTGATGTCCTGCATTCCCTTGGTGAGGCCGGCGGCGTCCGTCTGCCCCGAGAGGAACGAGTTCCAGACCACCAGCTGGTCCTGGTTCATGCCGTAGAAGTCGAGGAACTGGTAGTTGAAGACGTTGTCGCCTGCAGCATCCAGCATCTTCGTCTGCGACACCAGCGCGGTCGAACCGAAGCCGTCGTCGGGAACGAGGCCCTTGACGATCGTCGGCGCGAGGCGCGTCTTCGAGAAGTTGGTCGCCGCGTCCTTCGAGAGCATCGCCCGCAGGATCTCCTTGCCGCCCGCCGGGCTCTTGCCCTGCTTCGGCACGATGAACGGCTCACCGGCGGCGGAGCGCAGCGCCTCATAGGGAAGCTTCGAGCTGCTGGTGACGGTCGGCGTCGGCGCGCCCGTCATCTTGAAGCCGTCCTTGGTGGCCTTCTTCATCTCGTTCTCGATCCAGCCGCCCGAGGGGTAGAGGATCGCCTGCTGGTCGTTGCTCCACTTCGCCTGGGCCGCGGTGAACTGGGTTCCCGCGCCACCCGGAACGAAGTAGCCGCTCTTGACCGCGGTCTCGAGCGCCTTGAAAACGCTCTGGATCTCGGGGGCGGACCACGCCTTCGGCTTCAGGTTCTCGAGGTCGATGCGCACCTGGGGGCCGCCCTCCTTGATGGCGGAGTCGAGCGCCATCGTGAGGTAGTAGGTCGCCGCCTCCTTGCCCCAGACGAACAGGTACTTGCCCGCAGCCTTGGCCTTGGCGCCGAGGTCGAGCGCCTCGTCCCACGTCTTCGGCGGGGTCCAGCCGTTCTCCTCGTAGAGCGACGCCGAGTACCACATGCCGTAAACCGTCATGACGTAGTTCAGGGCGACGAACTTGCCCGAGAACGTTCCGGGGTCCTTGACGGCCGGGTAGAGGGTGTCGGCGATCTTCGTGCCCTCGTAGTTGTCGGCCTCGAAGACGTCGTCGAGTGTCTCGAGCTGGTCGGCGATCGTGTTGAAGCCGATGTTGTTCGCACCCGAGTTGTCGATGAGGTCCGGCGGGTTGCCGCCGACGAAGCGGGGCTGCAGCTGCTGCGCGATCTGCGTCGAGGGGCTGACCTTGATGTCGACCTTCGAGAACTGCTTCTTGACCTGCTTCGCCGCATAGGTCACGTAGTCGTAGCCGTAGCCGCCGTTGAAGATGACGGCTTCGACGGACGCGGTGTCGGAGAGGCCGAACGGATTCTTGTCCGACTTCTTTCCCGACGTGGAGCCGCCGCCACCGCCGCTCGGTGCGGCGCAGGAGGCGAGCGTTCCGGCCAGCGGCAGGAACACTGCGGTGGCCAGTGCGCCGCGGACGAAGGTGCGGCGATTCAGCCGGCCTGGTTCTTCAGACATCAGTGCTGCCTTTCACTCTTGGGTTGTTCTGGTTCTTCGTGGGGTTGATGGTCATGCGAGGTGGCCGATGCGGTCGCCGAACTTCTCCTGCAGGGCACGGTTGTGCTCGTCGCCCTCCGGGATGTTGGCCGAGATGAACAGGGGCGGCACCTCGCCGGCCGCCTGCACCCGCTCGGCGGCGCCGATCGTGAGCAGCTGCGCGATGTACGCAGCGGTGATCGACGACACGGCACCGACGCCGAGCCCGCCCGGCAGCTCAAGGGTCGTGTCGCCATACGGGGCGAGGTTGTCGATGACGACATCGGCGACCTCCGACAGCCGCTTGCCGCTCGGATGCTTCGGCGTGACGGCGTTCGTGTGGGCGAGGCTCGTGACCGCGATGACCGCGTGCCCCTCTTCCTTCGCCTTGAGCGCGAGCCCGACGATCGACCCGTTGACGCCCGAGTTCGAGGCGATCAGGAAGACGTCTTCCGGGCGGAAGTCGTACAGCGACCACAGGTCGTCGACGACGGTCTCGTCGCGTTCGATCGTGCCGCCGTGCAGCGCCTCGAGCGGCCGCTTGCCGAGCAGCACGAGGTCGCGCAGCGCGAGCGAGTGCGTCGGGATCAGGCCGCCCGCCCGCCCCGCGATCTCCATCGCGAAGGCCTGCGAGTGGCCGGTCCCGAAGGCCTGCAGCACGCCGCCGTTCTGCAGCGACGTGGCGAGCAGCGCGATGGCGGCGTCCAGCGCGCCGGCGCGCGCCGCGGTGTCGAGCGCGTCGATGCGCTCGCTCACCTGCCGGTGGAATTCGGCCGCGAGGCCGCTCGAAGCATCTGTCATGCGGTGGTTCGTCCTTTCGATCGCAGAGAGCGCCGGTGCGGGGCGACGGCCGCGGCGGAGGCCGCGAGCGTCGTCGTGGTGCGAGAGAAGTCCTGCTGCGCGACCAGCAGATAGAGCAGGTCGATCGCGAGAAGCTGGGCATGCTTGGCCGACAGGTCGTCGGGCTGCAGGTAGGCGTCGGGCGCGTAGGCGGTCAGGTGCACATCGGCGACGGATGCCAGCGGAGACTCGGGGTTGCCGGTGATCGCCACCGCGAACGCTCCCGTCGACCGGGCGAGCGAGAGCATCTCGATCATCTCGCCGGTGCGGCCGGTGTTCGAGATGCCGACGGCCACGGCGCCCGGGCCCTGGATGGCAGCGCTCGTGAGCCCCTCGTGCACCTCGCTCCACACGTGCGCGTTGAGCCCGATGCGGTAGAGCCGTGCCTGCAGCTCGGTGGCGATCCCCGCGCTCCCGCCGATGCCGTAGATGTCGACATGGCCACTGCCGGCGATCGCGGCGGCGGCGCGCTCGGCCGCCGCGTGGTCAAGCTGCGTGGCGGTCGACTGCAGCGCCGCGGTGTGCGAGCTGACCAGGGCGGTCAGCACCTCGAGGGCGCTGTCGGCCGGGTCGAAGGCGCGGCCGATGTCGGACTGCCAGGTCGCGGCGCTCGAGCGCCCCAGGTCTGCGGCCGCGCCGACCCGCAGCGGCGGGTAGCCGGCGTAGCCGATCAGGCGGCAGAAGCGGGTGACCGTGGCGGGCGACGTGCCCGCCCGCTCCGCGAGCTCGGTGATCGAGAGCTCGAGCGGAGCAGCCGGATTCTCCAGCAGCAGGGCGCCGATCTTCGCCATGGCCGCGGACATCTCCGGCAGCGCAGCCTGGATCCGGCTGCTGACGCCGAATCCGTCTGCGCTGTGCTTCGATGGTGCCGCGAGTTCTGTCATTGACGTCCCGTCATTGAAAATCCATGTCACCGTTGACGTGTTTCCATGAAAACTATTCGCAGGCCTGTTACGGGGGCAATCACCGAATGTCACGACTGAGTAACGGATGTTGAGGCTCTTCCTCGCCGTCGATGCGGGCGGCACGAGTACGCGCTGCGTCGCGGTGGATGAGTATGGGGGATGCCACGGCTACGGCCGTTCGGCGAGCGGCAACCCCATCTCGGCGGGGCCCGCGCTTGCAGCGCGCTCCGTCGCGGAGGCGGCCGGCCAGGCACTGCGGCAGGCGAATGCCGCCGGTGGCGAGAGCGGCCCGCGCGTGGCATCCGTTCTGCTCGCGATGGCGGGCGCGAGCGCGCTCTCGGGCACCGAGCTGTTCGCCGCAGAGCTCGCGCCACTGGGCGTGAGTGCGCCCGTGGCGTTCGCCCCTGACCTGCTCGCGACGTTCTGCTCGGGCACCTGGCGCCTCGACGGCTACGCGCTCGTCGCGGGAACCGGCGCGACCGCCGTGCGCGTCGAGGGCGGCGAGGTCGCCTGCACCGCCGACGGCCTCGGCTGGCTGCTCGGCGACGAGGGCTCAGGGTTCTGGATCGGCGAGCGGGTCGCCCGCGCCGCCGTGACCGACCTCGACCGGCGCGGCCCGCAGACAGCGCTCACCGAGCTGCTGCTCGCCGAGCTCGGACTCACCGCCGACGACACGCTCTACCAGGGCCGGCCGGCGGTGCTGCAGCACCTCGTCGAGACGCTCTACGCCCTGCGCCCCGTGCAGCTCGCGCAGTTCGCACGGCTCGCCTTCGACGCCGCCCGAGCCGGCGATGCCGTTGCCGCGCGGATCGTGCGCGACGCCGCAGACGCTCTCGCGCACACGCTCGCAACCGTCGACGACGCACAGGTTGACGGGCCCGTCGTGCTGGGCGGCGGCACAGTGGCCCAGCACGACGAGCTCGTCGCTCGGATCGGCGACGCGCGCACCTCGGGCGGCCTGCCCCGCGAGGTGCGCGTCGTCGCCGACGGCGTGGTCGGCGCGGCGGTCATCGCGCTGCGCCAGGCGTCTGTCGCGGTCGATGAGCAGGTGTTCGCGCGCATCGTCGACACGCTCGCCACGCTGCGCTGACGGTCGCGACGTCAGCTGCCGAGGGCGGGAGCGACGGTCGCATCGAACGCCGCCGCGACGCGCACGGCGACGTCGGCGTAGGGCGCGTCCCAGATCTCCTGCCGGAAGATCTCGACCTCGATGTCGCCGTCGTAGCCGGCATCGGTCACCCGTCGCGTCACTGCCCCGAAATCGATGTGGCCGTCGCCCATGTACCCGCGCGACAGCAGCGAGTCGGCCGACAGCGGCGTCATCCAGTCGCACACCTGATAGCTCGCGATCCGATCGGATGCCCCGGCCCGCGCGATCTGCGCGGGAAGCTCCGGATCCCACCACACGTGGTAGGTGTCGACGACGACGCCGATTTCCGGGCCGACGGATTCCGCGATGTCCAGCGCCTGGCCGAGGGTCGAGACCACGCCGCGGTCGGCGGCGAAGATCGGGTGCATCGGCTCGATCGCGAGCGTCACCCCGGCCGCGCGGGCATCGGGCGCGAGCGCCGCGATCGCGTCGGCCGCCCGCGCCCGGGCCCCGACCAGGTCGCGATCCCCCTCCGGCAGCCCGCCGGCGACGAGCACCAGCACGGCGCGCGAGCCGGGGGCACCGGCGGCGGCCAGCGCCGCGGTCTCCTCGATCGCGCGACGGTTGTCGTCGAGTGCGCGATCGCGAGCGGCTCCGGGCTGCGCCGTGAAGAATCCCGCGCGGCAAAGCGACGAGATACGCAGCCCGGATGCTTCGACGAGCCGGACCGCGCGGTCGAGCCCGACCTCGGCGACGGGCTCGCGCCACGCGCCGAAAGAGGTGTAGCCGGCAGCGGCCGCGACGTCGAGCGCCTCCGCGAGCGGGGCGTACTTGATGGTCGCCTGGTTGAGGCTGAGGCGCGGGTGCGGTGCCGCAGACGCGGGCGCCTGCGCGCTCACAGCAGCACCGTCCGCGGGGTCTCGACTCCCGAGACGGCAAGGAACGCGTTCCACCGCGCGGCCGCGAGCTCCGGATCTTCCAGCGCTCCGGCCGCATTCGCGAGGCGAACGATCTCCGACAGGTGCGGCAGCGACCGTGCCGAGTGCAGGCCGCCGACGAGCTGGAAGCCGGGCTGGTGGCCGTTCAGCCACGACAGGAATGCGACGCCGGTCTTGTAATAGAACGTGGGCGCGGCGAACACCTGCCGCGACAGCGCCTCGCTCGGCTGCAGCAGCTCGAAGTAGCCGTCGCGGTCCCCCGCGTCGAGGCGCTGGATCGCCGACGACGCCAGCGGCGCCACCGCCGCGAACGCACCGAGCAGCGCGTCGGAGTAGGAGCCGCGCTCCTGCACGGCACCGTCGCTCGCGGCATCCCCGGCGATCAGGCTCACGTAGTTGAAGTCGTCGCCCGTGAACATGCGCGCCGTGTGCGGCAGGCGCGCGCGCACCGCGATCTCCTTCTCGGCGTCCAGCAGGCTCATCTTCACGCCGGACACCTTCTCGGGGTGGGCGGCGATGATGTCGATGAGAACGGATGCCGCAGCCTGCGCGTCTTGTGAGCCGAAGTAGCCGCGCAGCACCGGGTCGAAGGCCTCGCCGAGCCAGTGCAGCACGACCGGCGTCTGGGCCCGCTCGAGCACGGCGTCGTAGACGCGGCGGTAGTCGTCGGGGCCGGTCGCCGCGCGCGCGAGGTGGCGCGACGCCATGAGCACGACCCCCGCCCCCTGGTCTTCGGTGAAGGCGAGCTGCTCGAGGTAGGCCGCGATGACCTCGTCGAGCGAGATGCGCTCGGTCTCGATGTGGTCGGTGTTGACGCCGACGACGAGCGCCCCGCCGACCGACCGCGCTTCGGCTGCGCTGCGCGAGATGAGCTCGCGGGTCGCGGCCGCATCCAGGCCCATGTTGCGCTGCGCGGTGTCCATCGCGTCGGCCACGCCGAGACCCCACGACCACACGTGGTGGCGGAAGGCGAGCGTGGCATCCCAGTCGATATCTGCAGGCTGACCGGGGGTGTTGTCACCATGGACCTTCGGCACCACGTGCGCGGCCGCATACGCCACCCGCGAGCGCAGCGGCTCAGCCGGGCGCGTGAGCGCCGGCGAGGCCGCGAGCTCGACCTGGCTGACAGCCCCGTCTGCGGCAAGCAGCGTCAGCGCAGTCATGCCGTCACCTCCGGAATGTCCAGGCGCGCGCCCTTCGCCGCCGACTCGAGCCCCGTCTCGGCCAGCAGCACCCCACGGGCGCCGGCGAGGAAGTCGTAGCGGTTCGGTGCGTCTTCGGCGACGTGGCGCAGGAACTCCTCCCACTGCACCTTGAAGCCGTTCTCGAACACCTCGGTCTCGGGCACCTCATGCCAGTCCGCCGCGTAGTCGTGCCCGTCGGGGATGTCGGGGTTCCACGTCGGTCGCGGCGTCGCCGACCGGTGCTGCACCTTGCAGCCGAACAGCCCGGCGACCGCCGAGCCCTCGGTGCCGTCGACCTGCAGTTCCAGCAGCTCGTCGCGGTTCACGCGCACATCCCACGACGAGTTGAACTCGGCGATCACACCGCCTGAGAGCCCGAAGATCGCGTACGCCGCGTCGTCGGCCGTCGCCTGATACGTCTGCCCGCGCTCGTCCACGCGCGTCGGAATGTGCGTCGCCGTCTGCGCGTACACCGACTCGACCCGCCCGAACAGGTTCTCGAGCACGTAGTTCCAGTGCGGGAACATGTCCAGCACGATGCCGCCGCCGTCCTCGGCGCGGTAGTTCCACGACGGGCGCTGCGCCGGCACCCCGTCGCCCGGGAACACCCAGTACCCGAACTCGCCGCGCACCGACAGGATCCGGCCGAAGAACCCGTCGTCGATCAGCCGCTTGAGCTTCCGCAGGCCGGGCAGATAGAGCTTGTCGTGCACGACGCCGTTCTTGATGCCTGCCGCCTTGGCGAGCCGCGCCAGTTCCAGGGCATCCTGGAAGTTGCCGGCGGTCGGCTTCTCGGTGTAGACCGCCTTGCCCACCGCGATCGCCTTCGTGATCGCCGGCACGCGCGCCTCGGTCACGAGGAAGTCCGCGTAGACATCCCACTGCGGGTCCGCGAGCGCCTCATCGAGGTTCGTCGTCCAGTCCGCGATGTCATGACGTGCCGCGATGTCTCGCAGCTTGTCCTCGTGCCGCCCCACGAGAATCGGCTTCACCTGAACCCGGCGGCCGTCCGAGAGGACCACCCCGCCCGCATCCCGGATCGCGAGGATCGAGCGCACCAGGTGCTGCCGATACCCCATGCGCCCCGAGACGCCGTTCATGATGATGCCGATCGTCGACTCAGACGACATTGCTGACCTCCGTTGGTTGCAGATTGATGTGTGCGCGGCGCCGTCGGCGCCGAGATTCATGGGGCGGATGCCTGCGAGGGCCGCCTGGGGGACGGGGTGCCCGCCGCGCCCCGTTCGTGGCGGGCTCACTCGTGTTCGACACCCGCGGGCGTGCTCTCCCGAACGACCACCTCCGCCGGCAACCGCATGAGCGACTGCGACCCGGTGCGATGCAGAATCAGGTCGACCGCCGCGATGCCGCCCTGCTCGAGCGGCAGCCGCACCGTCGTGAGCCCCGGCGTCACGTCGCGCAGGGTCTCGATGTCGTCGAAGCCGGCGACCGCGACATCGCGCCCCGGCTCGATGCCCGCCTCGCGCAGCCGTGCCATCGCGCCGACCGCCATCAGGTCGGTGACCGCGAAGACGAGGTCGGGGCGACCGTGGTCGGCGAGCGCGCGGCCCATCGCCTCGTACCCGCCCGCGCGCGTGAACTCGCTGTGCACGACGGGCACGTCGAGCGTGTCCTCGAACGGCCCGGCGTCCGCCGGATGCTTCGCAACGGCCCACCCTTCGAGGAATCCGTCTGCCCGTTCGCGCGACGTCATCAGTCGCTCGGGGCCCGCCAGCACGATCGCGCGGGCGTAGCCCGCGGTCGCGAGGCGAGCCGCAAGCGCACGCGCCCCCTCGACGTTGTCAAAGGCGATCGTGTCGAACGGCAGGCCGGCCTGCGTGACGAGCACGACGTGACCGCCCTCTGCCTCGAAGTCGCGCAGCTGCGTCTCGAGCCGGGCCGTGACCGCGGCATCCGTCACTCGGCTGCCGACCAGCACGATGCCCGCGGGGCGCAGGCCGCGCAGAGAGCTGACCAGCTGCACCTCTCGCTCGGGGTCGCGCCCGGAGACGCTGATGCTGGCGCCCATGCCGCCCGCCTCGGCCGCGGCGATGATGCCGCCCGCGATCTGAGCGAAGTACGGGTCGGTGATGTCGCTGACGATGATGCCGACCGTGTTCGTGCGGCCGCGCGCGACCGCCTGTGCCTGCAGGTTCGGTGCGTAGTTCAGGCGCTCGGCGGCGGCGAGCACGCGTGCGCGGTACTCCTCTTTCACGCGGCGGGCGCTGCCGTTCAGCGTGCGCGACGCCGTTGCGAGAGAGACCCCTGCATCGCGGGCCACGTCCTGCAGGGTCGCGGGGGGCCGGCGGGCGTCATCGCGCGCCATCCTGCCTCCCGTCGGTCGTGAATCGTGCGTCGACCAGCTCGAACGCGCCTTGCGCCCCGGCGATCGCGAACAGCGCGAACACCCCGGCGAGCAGGCCGAGCACGAACTCGGACGACAGGTAGATCGTGGCACCTGCGACGATGAGCAGCGCGAAATCGGTCACGGTCGAACGCGGCGCGCCGAAGAGCAGGTAGCCGCCGAGGCGCAGCACGTCGCGCGTGCGGAACGCGTAGCGGCTGATGATGAGCAGCACCGCGCTCATCCACAGCAGCGAGATTCCGGCGATCACGGCGATCACGGCACGCAATGCGAGCGGGGATGCCGGAGACGCGACGTCCGCGCCCGCGGCGGTCAACAGCAGCCAGTAGGGCAGCCAGACGGCGAGCGTCTGTCGCCAGTTGAGGCGGTATCCCCGCCAGAACGAGGTGAAGGGGCCGCGCTCGGGGTCGGCCCTGATGACCCGCGTGGCATACAGCAGCGCGGTCCAGGCCGGCCCGATCACGACGCCGCCGACCGCGATCGCCACCGTGCTGTGCCCGGCGACGATCGCGGCGGCGAAGGGCAGGCAGGCGATGAGGAAGCCGGCCGTCGGCCCCAGGACGGAGTAGACCGCCTGAGCCGCCCGATACAGCGGGCCGGTCGTGAACTCCCTCGTCGTCTGCGCGCTCATGGTGCAGTTCTACTTCTTCTTCTGGGCCGCGTCGTACGCCTTGTTCGCGTTGTCGACGTATTCCTGCATGCCCTTGGCCTTGAGCTCGCTGACGTAGGCGTCCCAGTCGGAGGAAAGGTCCTTCTTCCCCAGGATGAAGTTCATCGTCCAGGTGGTCGTCGAGCCGATCAGAGCGGTCTGCTTCTGCGCGGCCTGCTGGGCCTCGACAGGCGTGTAGGGCACCGACGGCGGCGTCTTGGCGAGCTTGTAGTTCGCGACGGTCTTCTGCCAGGCGAGCTCCTCGTCCGCCATGGTCGACTCGACGATCTGGGTCGTGCCGCCGTAGACGAAGTTGCCGCAGCCGAAGCCGTCGTCGTTGCGGATGTCCTTCTTTGCGCTCTGGTCGCCCAGTCCGTAGGCCGCCAGCTTCCAGCCGGGGGCGGGCTCGTACTTGCCGTCCTTGATGACGTAGGTCTCGCCCTTGATGCCCCACTTGGCCATGACCTGCGCCTCATCGGAGTACCACTGCCAGTCGACGAACTGCAGGAAGGCCTCGAAGTCGTCCTTCTTGGATGCGGAGGTCGACAGCATGATGCCGTTCTCGAGGCGGCTGCCCGCGATGATCTTGCCGTTGGGACCGCCGGGGATCGGACCCTTCGAGATCTTGTACTTGCCGGCGCCGAGGCTCTTGTCCAGTGCGGTGCGGTCGAGCTGCAGCTGCTGCGAGTTCGTGCTGATGACGAACGTCTTGCCCGTCGTGAACTTGGCACCGGCCTTGTCGTCCGTCATCGTGAACGAGTCGGGGTCGAGCAGACCGTTCTTGACCAGGTCGGCGAAGTATGCGATCAGCGCCTTGTAGTTCTCGTCCGCCGGCGTGTAGCTGAACTTCTTCTTGTCGAAGTCGAACAGCAGACCGGTGCCCAGGCCCCAGCTGCCGCTGGTGGCCGCGTCGTAGCCGGCCATGGTGCCGTACGTCACGGCCGCGATGTTCATGGCGCTCGCAACGCCGTAGCGCTCCGTCCAGGGTGTGACGCCCTTGGCATCCTTGATCGCCTGCAGGGTGGTCTTGACCTTGTCCCAGGTATCGGGGGCCTCGAGGCCGAGGTCTTCGAGGACGTCGTCACGCCACGACAGCGTGTAGTCGGGGTTCAGCGTCTGGTGAAGGCCCGGCAGCACATAGAACTTGCCGTCGCCCTGGCGGATCGAGTCCAGGTCGGCGTCGAGGTTCCAGTCCTTCACCTTCTTGGTGAAGTTCGGCATGTACTTGGTGTACTCCGAGACGGGAAGGATCGCGCCACCGCCGACGAACTGCGTCTCGGTGCCCGGGTAGCTCTTGGCGATGATGTCGGGGGCATTGCCCGAGTTGATCAGCACCGACATCTTGGTCGAGTAGTCCGCGAACGGCACCACCGTCGGCTCAAGAGTCACATTCGTGTCCTTCTTGATCTGCGAGAAGATCTTCCACGTCTTCTTGTAGGGGTACGCCGGGTTGTCCTGGAAGAGCATGGTGACTTTCAGCGGCTTGCTGGCCGTGAACTGCTTGCCTGCCGCGTAGTCCTTCATCATGCCTGCGGTCTTGCCCGAGACCACGGGGGTGCCGCCTGAAGCGCCGCCCGACGAGCAGCCGGCGAGCAGACCGGCTGCGGCACCGGCAAGGCCCATCACGAGCACGTCACGGCGAGATACCTTGATCGACATTTTCTGCGAGACCTCCATTGGTGTTGCAGTTTTCTTGGTTGTTGTGGTGCGGGAGAAGAAGAGCGGATGCCTGCGCCGAGCTAGCCCTTGACCGAGCCGAGCATCACGCCGGACACGAAGTAGCGCTGGATGAACGGGTAGACGAAGAGGATCGGCAGCACCGTGAGGATCATCGTGACGGCCTTGATGTTGGCGCCGATCTGGGTCAGGTCGGAGTCGGCCGCAGCGCCCGCGTTCTGCGCCCCCGAGGCGCCGGCTATGAGGTTCCGCAGGTACACCGTGACCGGATAGAGACTCGAGTGGTCCATATAGAGGAACGCGGGGAACCAGGAGTTCCAGTTGGCGACGCCGTAGAACAGGATCATCGTGGCGATGACCGCCTTGGACAGCGGCAGCACGATCCGGATGAGCGTGCCGTAGGTGTTCAGGCCGTCGATCTCGGCCGCCTCGATGAGCTCGTGCGGCAGGTTCTCGAAGAACGACTTCATCACGAGGACGTTGAAGACACTGATCGCATTGGGGATCGCGATCGCCCAGATCGTGTTCGTCATGTGCAGCTTGTTGACGAGGATGTAGGTCGGAACGATGCCGCCGCTGTAGAGCATCGTCACGAGGGCGAGCCCGATGAAGAACCCGCGGCCCTTCAGGTCCTTGCGCGAAATCGCGTAGGCGAACATCGTCGACAGGAGCATCGAGACTGCCGTGGAGACCACCGTGTACACGATCGTGTTGCGGTAGTTGATCCAGAAGGTCGAGTCGGATGCCACCAGCTTGTACGTCTGGAAGTTCCAGCCCTGCGGCCAGATCGTCACGGTGCCCTGGTCGATGAACTTCTGGCTCGACAGCGACTGTGCGAGGACATTGACGAAGGGGAACAGCGTGACGGCGACGGCCAGCAGCAGCACGACGACGTTCACGACGGCGAAGATCTTCTCGCCGCGAGTGCGCGACAGCGAGGTGCGCCGGCGCTTCGGATTCACGGGCGTTCCCGCGAGCGCGACTTCGGTGGCGGGTCCGATTTCTGCGGCCGCTTGAGTCTCGATCACCACAGGCTTGCTCCTACGATGCGCTTGGATACGAAGTTGGCTGCGCCGACGAGCACCAGGCCGATGACGGCCTCGAACATGCCCGCGGCGGCGGCGTAGCTGAAGCTGCCCGACACGATTCCGTAGCGGTACAGGTAGGTCGAGATGACATCGGCCGTCGAGTACAGCGTGGGGTTGTAGATGAGCAGGATCTTCTCGAACCCGACGCTCATGAAGCTGCCGATGTTGATGATGAGCAGGGTGACGACCGTGGGCGCGATGCCGGGCAGCGTCACGTGCCACACCTGCTGCCAGCGATTCGCTCCGTCGATGCGCGCAGCCTCGTAGAGGCTCTCATCGACCTGAGTCAGCGCCGCCAGGTAGAGGATCGTGCCCCAACCCATGGTCTGCCAGATCTCGCTGCCGACGTAGATCGCGGGGAACCACCCCGGCTGCGTCATGAAGTCGACCGGGTGGATGCCCACCTGCGAGAGCAGATGGTTGATCGCGCCGGTGAGCGAGGTCATCTGCAGGATCATTCCGGCGACGATCACGATCGAGAGGAAGTGCGGCAGGTAGGTCGTCGTCTGCACGAAGCGCTTGAACCCGGCCGAACGCAACTCGTTGAGCAGCAGCGCGAGCACGATGGGCACCGGGAACCCGAAGATCAGCGCGAGACCGCCGAGCACGACCGTGTTCCGGAACGCACCCCAGAAGACGGGATCGCTCAGCACCTGCTGGAAGTTCTGGAAGCCCACCCAGTACTCGCCGAAGATGTTGCCGCCCGGCATGTACTGGCGGAAGGCGATCACGTTTCCGGCCATCGGCAGGTACCGGAAGATGATGAAGTAGGCCACCGGCAGGACCAGCAGCGAATACAGCTGCCAGTTGCGGTACCACGGGCGGCGGCGCACCTTCTGAGTGCGCCCGACCGCCGCGGCCGCGGTGGCACGGGGCGTCATCGTCGACATCCGCGTCGTCCCTCTCGCTCGGCGACGCGGCGGTGATCGGTCCACCGCGTCGTGGGTCTGCGCTGCCGCCGAAAGCCCGCAATCGAACTGCGAAAGGCTTTCGGGGAGCGATCGAAAGCGAAGCTAACGGACAAGCGCTTTCCGCGTCAAGTCCTCTGGGTAAGCGTTTCCCAGAAAGTGGCCGTTCGCGACCTCGGGAACTGAGTGCTCGCGCGCGGTCAGGAGCTGAGCGAGATCGCGCTGCGGCGCTCGATCATCGTCGTCGCGAGCTCGAGGTGTCGCGCCACGCGGGCCTCGGGGTTCGCGGCCAACTCATGGACGAGGCGCATCGCCTCTGCCGCCATGTCGGCAAGCGGCTGGTGCACCGTGGTGAGCGCGGGCGACAGGTATCGCGAGAGCACGGTGTCATCGAAGCCGATGACCGACAGCTCACTGGGGATGCGGATGTCGCGCTCGCGCGCGGCCTCGTACAGGCCGGCGGCCTGCTGGTCGGAGCTCGCGATGATCGCGGTCGGCCGCTCGGGCAGATCGAGCAGCTTCGTCGCCGCCGCGTGGCCGCCCGTGACGCGGAACTCCGCCTCCGTGACGAGCCGAGGGTCGAAGGCGACTCCGTTGCGTCGCAGTGCCGAGGCGTAGCCCTCGAGCCGCTGCACCGCGGCCGGCACATTGCTGGGCCCCGCGATCAATCCGATGCGGGTGTGCCCGAGCTCGAGAAGCCGCTCTGTGGCTGCGAACGAGCCCGCCCAGTTGGTCGCGCCGACGGTCGCGAAGCGGTCGGGGACGTCGCCGCTCGGGTCGATCACGACGACCGGCGCCTTGAGCTCCTGAAGGGCGCGCAGCTGCTCCGCGCCGAGAGTCGGAAGAGCGGCGATCACGCCGTCGGAGTGTCGCGCCGCGACCGCGTCGAGCCAGCTGCGCAGGTCGAAGCCGGGGTTCACCGACGAGGTCACGACGACGGCCGAGCCCCGGTGCGCCGCCGCCGCTTCTGCGCCGCGGACGATCTCGAGCGCCCAGGGCGAGTCGACCCCCTCGATGATCAGGTCGATCACGCCGGCGAGGTCGTTGCCCTGCAGGCGCTTGGCCGTGTACCCGGTGTCCTGCAGCGCCTGCTGCACCTTGGCCCGCGTCGCCTCCGACACGTCCGCGCGCCCGTTGAGCACCTTGGAGACGGTCGGAACCGACACTCCTGCCGCCTTGGCGACGTCGGCCAGGGTTCCTCGCGATGCCGCCATCGGGTTCCTCTCAAGATGTCTTCGCCTTGACGCGATTGTGGCGATCCGAATAGGCTCGCTTGTCGATCAAGGGTATCGAAAAACTTTCGGTTTTCGAAAGTCCCGATGGCAACAAAATCAACGAGGATTCAGAGGATTTCCGTCCATGGCCAGCCAACCCAGCCCACTCTCGCTGCTCCACGACGTCGGTTCCGAGGTCGCGGTGCGCGCGGGCGTCGAGCTGTTCCGCTACGTGTACCGCCCGACCGAAGTGCAGTACGAGTCGCCGCGCCCGTACCTTCACCCGATCCGGACGCGCTCCGGCAAGCTCGTGACGGTCTTCCGCCCGCACGACCACGTGTGGCACAAGGGCATCGCGCTGTCGCTGCCGAACGTCGGCCCCCACAACTTCTGGGGCGGCGTGACCTACACGCGAGCCACCGGCTACGCGAACCTGGACAACAACGGCTCCATGGAGCACGCAGAGCTGCTTGAGGCATCCGTCGACGAGTCATCGGCCACGTTCTCGCATCGCCTCACCTGGGTGAGCGAGCCCAAGTCGGGCGAGAACGCAGGCGCCCCGGTCGTCGATGAGGTCCGCACGATCCGCGCCGTCGTCGGCACGCGTGAGGATGCGTGGACACTCACGTGGTCGAGCACGATCACCAACGTCTCGGGCGCTGCGCTGCACATCGGCTCGCCCACCACCGAGGGCCGCGACAACGCCGGCTACGGCGGCCTGTCCTGGCGCGGGCCCCGCTCGTTCACGGGCGGTTACATGGTCGGCGCAGACGGCACAGAGGGCGAGGAGCTGCGCGGCACCCAGAGCCTGTGGGCCGGCTTCAGCGGCAAGCACGACGAGATCGATGCAGAGTCGACCGTCGTCTTCATCGACGGCACCTACGGCGGCGACCTGCCCACCAAGTGGTTCGCCCGCTCCGAGCCGTTCGCCTGCCTCAACCCCGCTCCGTTCTTCGACGAGGTGCGCACGCTCGAGCAGGGCGAGAGCCTGACCCTCGACTACGCCGTCGTCATCGCCGACGGCGGAAGCGACGCCGCTCGCATGGCCGAGCTGGCGCAGACCGGCGTGCAGGTGCTCGCCGACGCGGGCGTCAGCGTCCCGGCAGAGGCGGTGGCGCAATGAGCGACTCCACCACCGGCCGCCCCGTCCGTATCGGCATTGTCGGCACCGGCGGCATCGCCCGTATCCACGCCGACAACATCGCCAAGCTCGCGGGCCGCGCCGCGATCGTCGGCGCGGTCGACGTCGACCCCGACCGCCTCGCCGGCTTCCAGGCCGAGTTCGGTGTCGAGGCCGGCTACGCGAGCCTCGAAGAGCTGCTCGAGCACGGCAAGCCCGACATCGTGCACCTGTGCACGCCGCCGGGGTTGCACAAGGAGCAGGCTCTCATCGCCCTCGCGGCGGGCGTCGACGTGCTCTCCGAGAAGCCGCCGGCCCTGTCGCTCGCCGAGATCGACGAGCTGGCCGCCGCCGAGCGCGCCTCCGGTGCCCACTTCGCGACCGTCTCACAGCACCGCTTCGGCGGCCGGGCCACCTGGTTGCGCGAGCGCCTGGCCGACGGGAAGCTCGGACGGCCGATGGTCGCCGTGTGCAACACGCTCTGGTACCGGCCCGACTCCTACTTCGACGTGCCGTGGCGCGGCAACTGGGACATAGAGGGCGGCGGCCCGACCATGGGCCACGGCATCCACCAGATCGACACCATGCTGTCGATCCTGGGCCCCTGGGCCGAGGTCGTCGCCGTCTCGGCGCGGCAGGCCCGCCCGGTCGCCACCGAGGACCTGTCGACCGCGATCGTCACGTTCGAGAACGGCACCGTGGCGACCGTGGTGAACAGCCTGCTGTCGCCCCGCGAGACCAGCTACCTGCGCTTCGACTTCGAGTTCGCGACCGTCGAGCTCGAGCACCTCTACGGCTACGGCGATGACAACTGGAAGATCACCGCGGCGCCGGGGCACGAGGCAGAGGTCGAGGCACTGTGGGCCGAGGGCCCGCACGGCAACTCCGGCCACGCGGCGCAGTTCGCCGCCGTCATCGACGCGCGCGAGCAGGGGCTTCCCCTGCCGGTCGAGACGACGTCTGCGCGTCGCACGCTCGAGCTGATCGCCGGCATCTATGCGTCGTCGTTCACGGGCGTTCGCGTCGCGAGCGGCGACATCGATACGGATTCCCCGTTCTATTCGAGCATGGAGGGCAGTGGCGCTCCCTGGCGCGAGGCCCTCGCGGTCGCAGAATGAGTGAGGCTTTCGGGATGGGAGAACCCGGGGATGAGGCTTCGGCCTCGGAGGCGCCGGGGGCCGCTGCGGCGGCCCTCGCGCGCGGCCTTCCCGGTGGCATTGCCGTCTCGCGGCTGAGGGTCTACGACTGGCCGACGAGCGACGGGCGCATGGGTGGCTCGCCGCACCTGCACACCACCTCGACAGAGGGCTACGTGGTGCTGGCAGGGTCGGGCGAGCTTGAGAGCCTGAGCTCGCGCGGCCTGGAGACCACGCCGCTGCATCCGGGCGCCGTCGTGTGGTTCACGCCTGGAACGGTGCACCGGCTCATCAACGGAAGCGGAGATCTCGACATCCTCACGCTCATGTCGAACGCGGGCCTGCCCGAGGCGGGCGACGCGGTGCTGACGTTCCCGGCCGAGGTGCTCGGGGATCCCGAGCGCTATGCCGCCGCCGCCGCTCTGCCGCAGACCGACGACCAGGCCGAGCTCGAGCGCGCGGCGCGCGCCCGGCGCGACCTCGCACTCGAGGGCTGGGCCGAGCTGCGCGCGCAGGCGCAGGCTGATCTCGACGCAGCACTGAGCGCGCTCTACACAGCGGCAGCCCGCCTGGTCGCCCCCAAGACCGCGCGCTGGCAGGCTATCTGGCGCGGCGGCCCTGCCGCGCAGAGCGAGGCCACCGGCAGTGCGCTCGCATCGCTGGCCGCAGCCGGCACCGAGAGCCTGTACGGCAGCGGCGTCGGAACCCTCGCGCCGCTCAGCGGCCCCGAGCGCTGGGGCATGTGCGGCCGCCTGACGGTGTGGCCGCTCGTCTGATCTGCTGATCCGTCATCTGCCCGAGGCGCCCGACTCGATCGCTCGAACCCCGACCATTCGTCACAAGGAACCGATGTCTCTGCCCCACCTCGTGTCATCCGGCACGGCGACGCTGCTCATGGTCGACGACGCGCCATTCCTCATCCGCGGCGGCGAACTCGGCAACTCGAGCGCCGAGCGCTCGTACCTCGAGCCGTTCTGGCCGAAGCTCGAGGCACTCGGGCTCAACACCGTCGTCGCGCCGGTGTACTGGGACGTCGTCGAACCGGCCGAGGGCTGCTTCGACTGGACGACGCTCGACGAGCTGCTCGCCGACGCCCGCGCGCACGGCATGCGACTCGTGCTGCTGTGGTTCGGCAGCTGGAAGAACAGCATGTCGTCGTATGTGCCGGCCTGGGTCAAGACCGACACCGAGCGCTTCCCGCGGGCACGCACGTCCGGCGGAGCGGCGCTTGAGATCCTGTCCGCCTTCGCCGACGACAACCGCGATGCCGACGCACGGGCGTTCGCCGCGCTCATGCGCCACCTGCGCGAGGCCGACGACGAACACACCGTGATCATGGTCCAGGTCGAGAACGAGATCGGCATGATGCCCGAAGCGCGCGACCACTGCCCGCAGGCAGAGGAGGCATTCGGCGGCCAGGTGCCGGCCGAGCTGCTGCCCGTTGGCGCGCAGCCCGGGTCATGGGCCGACGTGTTCGGCGCCTCCCCCGCCACCGATGAGCGCTTCCAAGCGTGGGCGTTCGCGCGCTACGTCGAGGTGATCGCCGCAGCCGGAAAAGCCGAGCTGCCGTTGCCGATGTACACCAACGCGGCGCTGATCCGCCCAGGGGCCGCCCCCGGGCAGTACCCGAGCGCCGGCCCGCTGCCGCATCTGGCCGAGGTCTGGCGCGCCGGCGCGCCGAGCCTCGACTTCATCGCGCCGGACATCTATTTCCCGAACTTCGCGGAGTGGGCCGACGCGTACGTCGCCAGCGGCAACCCGCTGTTCGTTCCTGAGGCGCTGCGCAGCGTCGACGCCGCCGCCAACGCCCTCTATGCCTTCGGCAGGCACGCCGCACTCGGCTTCTCGCCCTTCGGCATCGAGTCGATCTCAGGCGACGCCGAGGATCTGCTCGCCGGCGCCTTCGATCTCGTCGCCCAGCTCACGCCGCTGATCGCAGCCCATGCGGGCGACGGGTCGATGGCCGGCCTCATTCCCCCGACGGACGACATGCGGGCACCGCACCGCGTGCGCCTTGCCGACGTCGTGCTCGAGGCGAGCTATGAGCGGGTCGCCGCTCCGTCACTCGCCGACGGCGTCATCAACGAGTCCGGGGATGCCCACGGCAGCAGGCTCCTGCCCGCCGCGGCCATCGTCATCCGCACCTCGGCCGATGAGCTGATCGTCGCGGGCATGGGCGTCACGCTGACGTTCCACTCACCGGCAGCGGCCGACACCGTCGGCATCCTGTCCTGCGAAGAGGGCCGTTTCGATCCTGAGTGGCGGCACCTGCGCTGGCTGAACGGCGACCAGACCCACCAGGGGCGGCATGTTCGCCTCGAGCCGGGCCGGTTCGCCGTGCAGCGGGTTCGCCTCTACCGCTACCGCTGAACAGGCATCCCCGGTCTACTCGACGCCCGCGCGCTGCGCGAGCCCCTGCACGTACGACGCCTGACCGGCGTGCTGCCAGTCGTCACCGATGATCGAGATCAGCCGGACGCCGAGCGTCACGGGCGGATCCCATGACGTGTCGACCACTCGGTCGAGATCCTCGCCGCTGAGCCCGTTCAGGTACGCGACCGTCGCGTCGTGCACGGCGTCGTGGTACCCGAGCAGCAGCTCGGGCGAGGCGACCACCGACGCGACCTGCTCGCTCGTGTGGCCGTAGCCCGTCGAGTCGCGTGGCAGCGGCAGATCGAAGCGGTCCGCCCACTCGCCGAGCCACAGCTCATCGGTGCCGGCGACGTCGGCGATCTGTGAATCCTGCCCACGGGTCAGGTGCCAGACCAGCCAGGCAATGGTGTTCGCCTCGGGGTCGGGGCGGTAGCCGAGCAGCTCAGCGCTCGCCCCCTCGACCACCCGGTGGACGATGCCGCGAATCCGGCCGAAAGCGTCGATCAACAGCTCGCGTTGCTCCATGCCCACCACGCTAGGCGGGTCGGATGCCTCAGGCCAGGGTCGTGGCCAAGAAGTCGTTCACCTTCTGCCAGGCATCCGTCGCCGCCTCTGCGTTGTACGCGTGGGGGTTGGTGTCGTTGAAGAACGCGTGACCGGTGCCCGGGTAGACCGTCGCCTCGAAATCGACGCCGGCTTCAGACATCCGCTTCTCCACCTCGGGAAGCCCCGTGATCAGCCGCTCGTCCTGCTCGCCGTAGAACGCGCGCACCGGGCAGGCGAATCCGTCGAACTCGGTGGCCTGCGGCGGCGCGCCATAGAACGGGGCGGCGGCGCGCACCCGGTCGTCCGCCGCGGCGAGCGCGAACGAATAGGTGCCGCCGAAGCAGAAGCCGGTCACGGCGACACGGCCGGCGACCTCGGGCTGCGCCTCGAGCCAGTCGACGACCTGCTTCAGCGCGCTGACGGCCCACGAGCCGTATTCGGGCTGGTTGAGCGGCGCCATCTTCTCGCGCATGGCCGGCTGGGCGCGGTTGCGCTCCTCCGCATCGGCGCTCTCGCGCAGACGCAGTAGTTCGTTGCCGACCTCGGGTGTGATGCCGACGTGGCTCAAGATGTCCGGCGCGACGACGAGGTAGCCCTGCGCCGCGAACCGGTCGGCGACGTCCTTGATGTGGTCGACGAGGCCCCAGATCTCCTCGATGACGATGAGACCGCCCTTGACCTCGCCCGTCGGGCGCGTGACGTAGCCCGTGAAGCCGTCGAATTCGATCGTGTTGCCCCTTAGTTCACTCATGCGAACTAATTTATGGGCATCCTTGATGGTGACAACGACGTCACTCACGCTCCAAAGGAGATCCGGATGCCGCGCTCAGCCGTCATCGTCGATGCGGTCCGCACGCCCGTCGCTCATGGAAAGCCCACCGGGGCCTATCACGACGTGCACCCCGTGGAACTCGCTGCCGTGGCGCTGCGCGGCCTCGTCGATCGAACAGGAATCGACCCCGTCGCCGTCGACGACGTCATCGGCGGCACCGTCGGCCAGATCGGCGAGCAGTCGAGCAATACGACCCGGTGGGCGACACTCGCGGCGGGCTTCCCCGAAACGGTGCCGGCGACCACCGTCGACCGCCAGTGCGGCAGCAGTCAGCAGGCGATTCACTTCGCGGCGCAGGGCGTCATGGCCGGGCAGTACGACGTGGTGATCGCCTCGGGCGTCGAGTCGATGAGCCGCATTCCCATCGGCAGCCACACCGCCGGGCAGGACTTCGCCGGCCCGTCGGTGAAGGAGCGCTATCGCGAACGCGGCGGACTCATTCCCCAGGGCGTGAGTGCCGAGCTGATCGCCGACAGGTGGAAGCTCAGCCGCACCGAGCTCGACGAATTCGCCCTCGGCAGCCACGCCAAGGCGGCCGCGGCGTGGAGCGACGGCCGGTTCGCCGACCAGCTCGTGCGCGTTCCGGGGATCGGCGACGACGTGCTGCCGCGCGACGAGACGATCCGACCCGGCGGCTCTCTCGAGTCGCTCAGCCAGCTGCGCACGCCGTTCAAGAACGAGCACTGGGCGAGCATCTACCCAGAGCTCGACTTCAAGGTGACGGCCGCCAACTCATCACCGCTGAACGACGGCTCGGCCGCGGTGCTGCTGGCGTCCGAAGAGGCGGCTGCGCGTCTGGGCCTCAGGCCGCGCGCCCGGCTGCACTCCTTCGCCGTCGTCGGCGACGACCCGCTCATGATGCTCACCGGCGTCATCCCCGCCACGCAGAAGGTCCTCGCCCGGGCCGGTCTCTCGCTCGCCGACATCGATGCATTCGAGGTCAACGAGGCGTTCGCGAGCGTCGTGCTCGCGTGGCTCGCCGAGACGGGTGCCGACCCGGCGAAGGTGAATGTCAACGGCGGCGCGATCTCGATCGGGCATCCCCTCGGCGCCAGTGGCGCGCGCCTCGCAACCACGCTGCTCTCGGTTCTCGAGCAGACCGGCGGGCGCTACGGGCTGCAAACGATGTGCGAGGGCGGCGGCACCGCCAACGCGATGATCATCGAGCGACTCTAGGCGGACTACAACCGCTCGAGCGCGGCGAGCAGGTCGGCGACGAGGTCCTCAGCGCTCTCGATTCCGACCGAGAGCCGCACCACGTTCTCGGGAACCGCCAGCGGCGTGCCCCTGAGCGACGCGTGCGACATCACGCTCGGGTAGCCGACGAGCGACTCGACCCCGCCGAGCGATTCGGCGAGTTGGAAGATGCGCGTGGATTCCGAGAAGCGGCGAGCGGATGCCTCACCTCCGGCGAGCGCGACAGAGAGCATCCCCCCGAAGCCGGACATCTGCCGGGCCGCTAGCTCGTGCCCGGGGTGCGAGGCGAGCCCCGGGTAGTAGACCCGCTCGACCTTCGGGTGCTCCTCCAGGGCCTCCGCCACGGTCTGCGCATTGGCCGAGTGCTGCCGCATACGCAGCTCGAGCGTCTTGATGCCCCGGATCGTGAGGAACGCGTCGAACGGCGCGGAGACCGCGCCGACCGCGAACTGCTGGAATCCGATCGACTGCTCGAGCTCGCCGCGGCCGGGCGCGATGACGACGGCGCCGCCGATGAGATCGGAATGGCCGCCGAGGTACTTCGTCGTCGAGTGCACGACGACGTCGGCGCCGAGTGCGATCGGCTGCTGCAGCGCGGGCGACGCGAAGGTGTTGTCGATCACGGCGAGCGCGCCCGCCTCGTGCGCGAGCCGCGCCAGCTGCGGGATATCGCTGATCTTCATCAGCGGGTTGCTCGGCGACTCGATCCACAGCAGGCGGGTGCTCTCCGTCGAAAGCGCCGCGCGCACGGCATCCGCATCGCCCAGCTCGACGGTCGTGAGGCGCACGCCCCATGCCCCGTACACGCTGGTGATCAGCCGGTTCGTGCCGCCGTACGCGTCCGCGCCGAGCACCACGTGATCTCCGGGCCTGAGCGTCGCGCGCAGCACCGCGTCCTCGGCGGCGAGCCCCGAGGCGAACGAGAAGGCGCGCGCGCCGCCCTCGAGCGCGGCCAGTTGCGTCTGCAGCGCGTCCCGGGTGGGGTTGCCGCCGCGGCCGTACTCGTAGCCGTTCCGCAGGTTCCCGATGCCGTCCTGCACGAATGTCGAGGTCAGGTACACCGGCGGGATGATCGCCCCAGTGGTCGGGTCGAACTGCTGGCCGGCGTGGATGGCTCGCGTGGCGAATCCGTCAGTCACCAGGCCGAGCCTAGGGAGCCAGCCCACCGCCGGCCAATGGCTGTGACGCGCTTCGTAAACTTGGCGCATGCCGCTCTCCGAGCTGTCGAGCACCGTCCAGGACTACCTGAAGGTGATCTGGAGCGCCACCGAGTGGGCGCCGGGGCCCGTGACGGTGACCTGGCTCGCGGAGCGCATGAAGGTGCGCAAGGCCACCGCGAGCGACGCCGTGCGGCGACTCGTGGAGGCGGGCCTGCTCGCTCATGAGCCGTATGGCGGCATCGAGCTCACCGATCTCGGCCGCGAGCATGCGCTCGGCATGGTGCGCAGGCACCGGCTGATCGAGACCTTCCTCGTCGACACGCTCGGCTACGACTGGTCCGAGGTGCACGACGAGGCCGAGAATCTCGAGCACGCCGTCTCAGACACGCTCGTGGACCGCATCGACGGGCTGCTCGGCCACCCGACGCGCGACCCACACGGCGACCCGATCCCGACGAGCAGCGGCCTGCCGCATCTGCCCGATGCGGTCGTGCTGACGGATGCTCCCTCCGGAGTCCCGCTCACGGTGGAGCGCATCTCTGACGCCGATCCGACGATGCTGCGCGAGCTCGGGCGCCGCGGCATCCGCCCGGGTGCCACGCTCACGAAGCCGGCCGATCTCACGGCCGAGGAGTCGGCCGCGATCTGGGTGTCGCGCTAACCGGCGATCACCAGGGCGATCAGCACCACGTTCAGCACGACGATCGCCCCCGCCACCGCCGCGGCGACGACGCGCGTGGCCGGCGCATCCACGTCGGCCCCCATCACCGCGCGCGACCCGGTCAGCCTGATCAGCGGGATGATCGCGAACGGGATGCCGACCGACAGCAGCACCTGACTGATCACGAGCGCCCACGTCGGGTCGACGCCCAGCGCCAGCACGATCAGCGCGGGGATGAGAGTGACGACCCGCCGCGCGAGCTGGGGGATGCGCACACGCAGCAGCGCCCCCATCACGACGGCGCCCGCATACGACCCGACGGACGACGAGGCGAAGCCTGAGGCGAGCAGGCCGATCGCGAAGACCACGCCGACGGTCGGCCCGAGTGCGTGCGTGATCGCCGCGTGCGCTCCGGGGATCGTGTCGGTGCCTGAGACACCGCGCAGAGCGTTGGCAGCCAGGACGAGCATCGCGATGTTGACGATGCCCGCGATCACGAGGGCCGAGATGACGTCGACCCGGTTCGCCGCGAGGAGCGCGCGGCGGTGCTTCTGCGACTTGTCGGTGCGGTGCCGGTCGCGCGAGAGGGAAGAGTGCAGGTAGACCGCGTGCGGCATGACGGTCGCGCCCAGCATCGAGGCGGCGAGGACGACGGTGTCACTGCCCTCGAAACGCGGCACGAGCCCGGCGGCGAACCCTGCCCAGTCCATCGGCGAGATCACGGCACCGGCCACGAAGCCGACGGCGATGACCGCGAGCAGTCCCATGATCGCGAACTCGAAGCGGCGCTGGCCCCGGGTCTGCAGCGCGAGCAGCCCGATCGACGCCGCGCCGATGATGACCCCGCCCACGACGAGCGGCAGCCCGAACAGCAGCTGCAGCGCGATCGCGCCGCCGAGCACCTCGGCGAGATCGGTCGCCGCCGAGACGACCTCCGCCTGCGCCCAGAACGCGAGGCGGGCCGGCCGGTTCAGCCGCTCGGCGAGCAGCTCCGGCAGGTTGCGGCCGGTGACGATACCGAGCTTCGCGGAGAGGTACTGCACGAGCATCGCCGCGGCGTTGGCGAGCACGAGCACCCAGAGCAGCAGGAACCCGTAGCGCGCGCCCGCCGTCAGGTTCGCGGCGACGTTGCCGGGGTCGACATAGGCGATCGAGGCGACGAACGCCGGCCCGAGCAGCGCGAGGCGGCGCCACCAACCGCCGCGGCCGTCGAGCGCGGGCCGAACGGATGCCTCGTCCGCGGCATCCGTCTCAATCGCCATTCGTCCTCCCAGAGTTAGCCGAGTCTAACTCTCGGGGTACCCGCCTACACCGCCGCCTGCACCTGCTGCGTGTACAGCCGTGCATAGACGCCGCCGAGCGCCAGCAGCTCGGGGTGCGTGCCGCTCTCGACGAGCCGTCCCCCGTCGATCACGAAGATCACATCGGCGGCCACGATGGTCGAGAGCCGGTGCGCGATGGCGATCGTCGTGCGCCCGCTGGTCGCGGAATCCAGCGCCTGCTGCACCACTCGCTCGGACACGGAGTCGAGCGCGCTCGTCGCCTCGTCGAGGATCAGGACTTCGGGGTCCTTCAGCAGCACACGCGCGATCGCGATGCGCTGCTTCTCGCCGCCGGAGAGCCGATAGCCCCGCTCGCCGACGAGGGTGTCATAGCCGTCGGGAAACGACGAGATCGTCTCGTGGATGTTCGCCGCCCGACACGCGGCCTCCAACTCGGCATCCGTCGCCCTTGGCCGCGCATAGCGCAGGTTCTCGGCGATCGAGGCGTGGAACAGGTAGGTCTCCTGGCTCACGATGCCGATGTGCGACACGAGAGATTCGCCGCGCAGCTCGCGCACGTCGCGTCCCGCGAATCTGACGACGCCGGCGGATGCCTCATAGAAGCGCGGAATCAGATAGGAGATCGTGGTCTTCCCGGCCCCAGACGGTCCGACGAATGCGGCGAACTGGCCGGGCTCGATCGCGAACGACACCCCATCGAGCGTCGCGCGCTCCCCCTCCCGCGCGTCCGGGTAGCGGAACACGACGTCCTCGAATGCGATCCCGATGCCCGGGCGGTGGTCCGATCGCCCCGGAGCAGGCGAAGCCTGCGGAGCGCGCGTCTCGAAGCGATCGGTGCGGCACTCCTCCTCCGCAGTCGTCACGCTCACGGCATCCTCTCGATCCGTGATCGCCGGCTTCAGATCGAGGTACTCGAAGATGCGCGCGAACAGTGCGCCCGACGTCTGCAGATCGAGCGCGACGCGCATGAGCCCAAGAAGCGGGAACAGCAGCCGCGCCTGCACCGTCGTGAACGCCACGATCGTGCCGGCCGTGACATTGTGCGCACCGCCCGTGATCAGCCACCCGGCGATGAGATACACGATCGCGGGAATCGACGACAGGAACACCTGCACCATCGCGAAGAACCACTGGCCGCTCATGGCCTGCCGCACCTGCAGCCCGATCTGCGTCTCGTTCTCGTCGGCGTAGCGCGCGATCTCACTCCTGCGCCGATTGAAGGACTTGGCGAGCAGGATGCCTGAGACCGACAGCGTCTCCTGCGTGATGGCGGTGAGCTCCGAGAGGCTCTCCTGGGTCGCGCCGGCGATCCGCGCCCGCACCTGGCCGACCCGCCGCTGCGCGATGACGAGGAACGGCATCAGCACGAGCGCGACGATGGTGAGCTGCCAGTTGAGCAGCACCATGGCGACGAACGCGGCGATCACCTGCACCGTGTTGCCGAGCACGCTCGAGACCGTGTTCGTCAGCACGCCCGCGACCCCGCCGACGTCGTTCTGCAGCCGCGACTGGATCACGCCGGTTTTCGTGCGCGTGAAGAAGCTCAGCTCCATCGCCTGCAGGTGCGTGAACAGCCGCACCCGCAGGGCGCCCATCACGCGGTTGCCGACGGTGGCCGTCAGCCACGTCTGCCACACCCCGAACACCCCTGAGACGACGAAGAGCACGACCATCGCGATGACGAGCGTGATGAGAACGGGCACATTGATACGACCGGATGCCGGGAAGAGGCCGTCGTCGAACACACGCTGAGTCAGCAGCGGCGGCACGACGCTCAGCGCTGCCGAAAGCAGCACGAGCGCGGCGGTCAGCACCAGCCTGCCGCGATAGGGGCGGAAGAGGTCGCCGATCCGGCGCACCAGATGGTCGACGCGGGGCGTCTGCGCGTTCAGCTTCCGCTGCGCCGCATAGTCGCCGCGCCCGATCCGCCCGCCATGCCCGCGCCCTGCGCCTACCCCGCTCACTGTATGAGGTTAGGCTGACCGCGGGACATCGGCGGCGACACGAGCCGCCGCAGGCGCGGGGGAACGGGATGAGCCACAGCGGCCGCAGGGCGAGAACGGCGCTGCGTGATCACAACGCCAACAACTTCGACCTCCTGCGCCTCATCGCCGCATTGCTCGTGCTGTTCTCGCACTCATTCGCCGCGGTCGGCCAGAACGAGCCCACCGCTTGGCTCGATCCGACCCGCGGCACGTGGGGCCACGTCGGCGTGCTGATCTTCTTCTCGATCAGCGGCTACCTCATCACCTCGAGCTGGGCGCGCAGCCCCCACGCGGTTCCTTACCTCGTCAAGCGGATCTTCCGCATCCTGCCTGCGCTGCTCGCGATGACCATCGTGACAGCGTTCGTCATCGGCCCGCTCGCGACCGATGTCGGGCTGCGCCAGTACTTCACGAGCCCAAAGGTCTGGGCCTATCCGCTCGTCAAGACGCTGATGTTCGTGCCCGGCGACTTCGACCCGCCGGGCGTCTTCGCCGGCCAGCCCTGGCCCGGCATCAACCCGTCACTGTGGACGCTGCCCGTGGAGTTCGCCTGCTACGTGACGCTCATGGTGCTCATGCTCACGCGGCTCCGGTCGTGGTGGGTGTGCCTGGCCGGCGTCGTGGTCGCGGGTGTGCTGAACATCCAGCCGCTGTTCGCCTCGACACCCCTGAATCGCCTCACCGGGAACCCGCTCTTCCACCAGTCGGTCGAGCTCGTCGCGGTGTTCTTCATGGGCGCCTTGCTCTATACGCTGCGCGAGCGCATCCGCCTGGTGGTCGCCGTCGCGGCCGCGCTCGTCGTGGTCGCGATCGTGTGCAGCATCCTCGGCGTCGCCGGCGCCATCACGCCGCTGATCTTCCCCTACTTCGTGCTCACCGCCGCCATCACCGTGCCCCCGATCCCGCTCGGCGGCTTCCGCGGCTGGGACCTGTCCTACGCGGTGTATCTCTACGGATTCCCCCTCCAGCAGCTCATCGTTTTCGTGACGCACACCCGCAACCCGTGGCTCGAGTTCGGCCTCGCGACGGTGGGCAGTTGCGTCGTCGCCGCGTTGAGCTGGCGACTGCTCGAGAAGCCCATGCTCACCCTGGGTCACGTGCTTGCGCGCCGGCCCGCACGCGCCCCGGCCGCGGCCTCGGCGATCGCCGCAGGGGCCGTCGAGGCATAACCGGTTAAGTCGGAAACGCCGACTGCAAGCGCTTGACGCAAGCGCTTGCAGTCGTGCCCGGCCTCGATTAAGTTGCCCTACTAGCCCCTGCACAGGGGCCATGCAATCAAAAGCTCAATGAGGAGTGTCATGAAGGCATCACGCCGACCCCTGCTCGTCGCAGGGTTCGCAGTAATCGCGGCGGGGGCGCTCGCCCTCTCCGGCTGCTCCGGCAACAGCGGCGGCAGCAACGGCCAGAGCTCGGGCGACGACAGCCACGGCCCGATCACGTTCGTCCAGGGCAAGGACAACAACAACCTGATCCGCCCGATCATCGACGAGTGGAACAGCAAGCACCCGAAAGAGAAGGTGACTTTCAAAGAGCAGTCCGACAACGCCGACCAGCAGCACGACGACCTCGTGCAGCACTTCCAGGCGAAGAGCACGGACTACGACGTCGTCGCGGTCGACGTCATCTGGACGGCCGAGTTCGCCGCGAAGGGCTGGCTCGCACCGCTGAAGGGCGACCTCAAGCTCGACACCTCGAAGATGCTGCCGGCGACCGTCAAGGCGGGCACCTACGGCGGCACGCTCTACACCGCACCGTGGGTCACCGACGGCGGCCTGCTCTACTACCGCACCGACCTCATCAAGACGCCGCCCACCACCTGGGACGAGATGATGAAGGACTGCTCCATCGCGAAGGCGCACAACATCGGGTGCTACGCCGGCCAGTACGCCGACTATGAGGGCCTCACCGTGAACGTCGCCGAGGCAATCAACTCCGCCGGCGGCACGATCGTCGGAAAGGACGGCAAGACCCCGACCCTCGACACGCCGGAGGCGAAGAAGGGCCTCGAGGCGATCGTCGACGCCTTCAAGGACGGCAACATCCCCGCCGCGGCACAGACCTACCAGGAGGAGCAGGGCCGCCAGGCGTTCGAAGCCGGGCAGCTGCTGTTCCACCGCAACTGGCCGTACATCTACTCGCTGGCGTCGACCGACGGCAGCTCGAAGGTCAAGGGCAAGTTCGCGGTCGCGCCCCTCCCCGGCGTCGACGGCCCCGGCGCCTCGAGCCTCGGCGGCCACAACATCGCCGTGAGTGCGTACTCGAAGCACAAGGGCACCGCGGTCGACTTCATCAAGTTCATGGAGACCGAAGAGATCCAGCGCCAGGCGGTCACCAAGGCCTCCAACGCTCCGGCTCTCGCCTCGCTGTACGACGACCCCGAGCTGAACAAGCAGCTGCCGTACCTCTCGACGCTCAAGAAGTCGCTCGACACCGCCGTGCCCCGCCCGGTGAGCCCCTTCTACCCCGCGATCACGAAGGCGATCGAAGACGACTCCTTCGCCGCGATCAAGGGCACAACCTCGGTCGATGACGCCCTGAGCGACATGCAGAAGGCCATCAAGACCGCGGGCGCGGGCAGCTAGGCGACCCATGTCCTCCGCGACCATCGGGGCGGCGCGCACTCCGGACGCGCCGCCCCCGGGCTCCAGGCAGGGCAGAAGCGGGCTGCAGCGCGCTCAGCGCCTGCGCACCCGCAATGCGCTGTTCCTCATCCTTCCGACGCTCGTGCTGCTCGCCATCGTGATCGGCTACCCGATCGTCAGCGCGGTCATCACGTCGTTCCAGAAGGACGCCGGCCTCGACCCCGCGACCGGATTCTTCGTCCAGGGCGGCTTCGCAGGCTTCAGCAACTTCGCCCACTGGCTGCTGCAGCGCTGCCCTTCCGGCAACGGCGGGTACGTCGCATGCCCCGCCGGCAACCTCGGCGCCCAGTTCTGGCCGGCGACGTTCACGACGTTCTTCTTCACGGTCACGACCGTCGTGCTCGAGACCGTGATCGGGTTCTGGATGGCGATCATCATGAACCGCGCCTTCACGGGCCGCTCGCTCGTGCGCACCGCGATCCTCGTGCCGTGGGCGATCCCGACGGCGGTCACGGCGAAGCTGTGGTTCTTCATCTTCTCGGCCGCGGGTGTCGTCAACGCCCTCTTCGCGACGAAGATCCTGTGGACGAGCGATGACTGGCCGGCCCGCATCGCGATCATCATCATCGACGTCTGGAAGACCACGCCCTTCATGGCGCTGCTGATCCTCGCGGGTCTGCAGCTCATCCCGGCCGAGGTCTATGAGGCGGCGCGCGTCGACGGGGCATCCACGTGGAAATCCTTCTGGACCATCACGCTGCCGCTCGTGCGCCCCGCGCTGCTCGTGGCCGTGCTGTTCCGCATCCTCGACGCGCTGCGCATGTACGACCTGCCCGCCATCTTCGGCGGCGGCAATGCCACCGCGACCTGGTCGGTGCTGGTCGTGCAGCAGATGAGGCAGGGTCCGAACGCGGCATCCGCCCTCTCGACGATCGTGTTCGTGTTCATCTTCGTGATCGCGTTCATCTTCGTGCGGTTCCTCGGCGCCAACGTCGTGCAGACGACGCAGGCGCAGCAGAAGGGAGAGCTGAAGTGACCACCGCAACCGCACGGGCGGGCACGCGCGTTCGCGCCGACGGCCGGGTCGAACCCGACGTCAACCGCTCGGCCACCGCTCGCCGCCGCTCGCAGAGCGTGCGCACCTGGATCCAGGCCGCCGTCATCGTGGTCTGGTGCCTGCTGCCGTTCTACTGGATGGTCGTGACATCGTTCCGCGACGTGGGCTACACCTTCGACACGACCTTCTGGCCGACGCACGTGACCTTCGACAACTACGTCACGGCGCTGTCGACGAACCTCGGCAACCACCTGGGTCGCGCGCTGCTCAACAGTCTGATCATCGGGGCATCCGTCACGATCATCGCGCTGCTCGTCGGCACCTTCGCGGCCTATGCACTCAGCCGCATCGAGTTCCGCTTCAAGGGGATCGTGCTCGGCGTGATCATGGGGGCCTCGATGTTCCCAGGCGTCGCGCTGCTGACCCCGCTGTTCCAGCTGTTCACGAACATCGGGTGGATGGGCACCTACCAGGCGCTGATCATTCCCGAGATCTCGTTCGTTCTGCCGCTGACCGTCTACACGCTGACCTCGTTCCTGCGCGAGATGCCGTGGGATCTCGAAGAGGCGGCGCGCATCGACGGGTGCACCTCAGCGCAGGCGTTCCGCAAGGTGATCCTGCCGCTGGCCGCCCCCGCGGTGTTCACGACGGCGATCCTGGCGTTCATCTCGTCATGGAACGAATACCTGATCTCGAGTCAGCTCTCGAGCGACAAGACGCAGCCGGTCACGGTCGCGATCGCGTCGTTCACGGGCAGCCTGCCGCACCAGGAGCCGTACACCGCCGTCATGGCGGCCGGCACCATCGTGACCGTCCCGCTCGTGGTCCTCGTGCTGATCTTCCAGCGCCGGATCGTGGCCGGACTCACGGCCGGCGGGGTGAAGGGCTGACCCGATGTTCAACTGGAAGCCGATCGAGGTGCTCGACATGGCACTCGGAGTGATCGGATTCTTCACCGCGGCGTTCCTCGTCGTGACGGGCGTCACCGAGCTGACCGGCGGTCCGGCGCTCGGCTGGGCGCTCGCGCTGCTCGGGCTGGTGATCGTCCTCGCGCTGCTCATCGCACTGCGACGACGGATGCTTGCCGCAGAGGCCCGAGGCGGAGCGCCGGTCTCGACCGCCTGGGGTGGCTCACTTGACGAGTATCGACGACGTCGCCAGGGCTAGCGGAGTATCGACCGCCACGGTCTCGCGCGCGCTGAGGGGACTTCCCAACGTCTCCCCCGCGACGCGCGAGGCCGTGATGGCCACCGCAGAGCAGCTCGGCTATGTTGCGTCGTCGAGCGCGTCCGGCCTCGCGACCGGCCGCACCCTCGCCATGGGCGTCGTCGTGCCGAACGTCAGCAGGTGGTTCTATTCGACCGTGCTCGAGGGCATCGACGCCGAGCTCCGAGCGGTCGGCTACGACACGATCCTGTTCAACCTCGGGCTCAAGGGCGAGGACCGCGAGCGGGTCTTCCATCGCTCGATCCTGCGCAAGCGCACCGACGCGGTGATCGCCCTCTGCCTCGACTTCACGCCCGCCGAGCGCGAGCAGCTGGCCTCGCTCGGACACCCCACGATCGTCGTCGGCGGCCCCGTTCCGGGGCTGCGCCACCTCGGCATCGACGAGCTCGCCGTCGCCCGCGCCGCGACCGAGCATCTGATCGGTCTCGGCCACCGCGACATCGGCCACCTCGCCGGCATCCCCGAACCCGGCCTCAACAAGCGCGTGCCGCAGCGCAGGCGACGCGGCTTCGAGGTGGCGCTGGGCGCCGCCGGCATCGCAGTGCATCCGGAATGGATCGAGCAGAGCGACTTCCAGATCTCGGCAGGCCGCGAGGCGGCCCTGCGCCTGCTCGCCCGCGATCCGCGACCGACGGCGCTGTTCGCGGCTTCTGACGAGATGGCCATCGGCGCCCTATTGGCCGCACGCGAGCTCGGAATCGACGTGCCAGGGAAGCTGTCGATCATCGGCATCGACAACCATGCGCTGGCTGAGACCTTCGGGCTCACGACGATCGCACAGGACGCCTTCGGCCAGGGGCGTCGCGCCGCTCAGCTCATGCTGGCCGAGCTCGCCGGCGAGACGCCGCGTCCGAGCCAGCTGCGCGTGGCCACCACGCTCATCGAGCGCGCGACGACGGCGAGTCCCTAGTCGGCGTCCCCGATCGCGACGGCCTCGCCGACCTCTTCGCGGTCCTCGTGAGCGCCATCTGCACGCCCGAGCTTGCCCCGCCCGAAGACCACGATGAGCGTCGCGACGACGAGCACGATCACGCCGTACCAGAACGGGGCGGCCGAGGTTCCGAAGTGGCTCGCCAGCGTCGAGGCGAGGGGCGGCGCGATGGCGCCGCCGACGAAGCGCACGCCAGAGTACGAGCTCGACGCGACCGGCCGGGGCAGGTCCGTGGCTTCCATCGAGCACTCGGTGAGAACCGTGTTCAGGATGCCGAGGAAAAGACCGCCGACGATCACGAGGATCACGAGCGCGACGACGCTGGTGTGCAGGAGCGCGGCCAGCAGCAGCACGACTGCCAGCAGCGGGATGACCGTCACCAGCACCGTCGTGCGCCGGAAGCGGGACGTCAGCATGGGCGCGCCGAACACCGAGGTGATCGCGACCGCGACGCCCCAGCCGAAGAAGATGTAGCCGAGCTGCATCGCGCTCGAGACCCCGACCTCCTGCAGAGCGAACGGCGTCCACGCGAGCAGCACGAAGAAGCCCATGTTGTAGAACAGCGCGGTCGCGGCCATGATCGCGAGCGCCGGGCGGCCGAGACCGCGGAACGGCGCGGACAGCGGCGTCGGCGCCGGCTTCACCTGCGGCCCGCGCAGCATCGTGATGATTGCGATGAAGCCGACGGCCATGAGGGCGGCGGTGCCGAAGAACGGGCCACGCCATGAGATGCCGCCGAGCAGTCCGCCGACGAGCGGGCCGACCGCCAGGCCGAGGCCCAGCGCCGCTTCATAGAGGATGATCGCGTTCGCCGCGCCACCGGCGGCAGCGCCCACGATCGACGCGAGCGCCGTCGAGATGAACAGCGCGTTGCCGAGGCCCCAGCCGGCGCGGAATCCGATGATCTGGTTCACCGTCTCGCTCGAGCCCGCCAGCGCGGCGAACACGACGACGAGCGCGAGGCCGATCAGCAGCGTCCGCTTGGCGCCGATGCGACTCGACAGCCAGCTCGTGAAGAACATCATCACGCCCGTGATCAGCAGATACGTCGTGAACAGCATCTCGGTCTGCGTCGGCGTCGCCTTGGTCGCGGCCGCGATCGCGGGCAGGATCGGGTCGACGAGCCCGATGCCCATGAACGACACCACGCAGGCGAAGGCGATCGCCCACACGGCGATCGGCTGCTTGAGGATGGAACCGGATGCTTTCTCGTGCGCCATCTAGGACGCCACCTCCTGAATCTGAGCGGGCTCGATGCCCGCGATGTGCGTGTCGACCAGCGAGACAGTGCGGCGCAGTGCATCGAGGTCGCGCGCGCTGAGATCGCCGAAGTAGGGCAGCAGAACGGATGCCAGCTCTGCGCGCCATTCGCGCAGAGCAGTGGTTCCCGCGTCGCTGATGCCGATCTGCGAGGCGCGCGCGTCGGCGGAGTCGGGAAGCCGCTCGACCCAGCCGCGGTCGACGAGCCCGGAGACCAGCTTGGTCATGGTCGGCTGCGCGACCTGGCTCGCGTCGGCCAGAGCCCCGACGCGCAGCGGCCCGCTGCGCTGCAGGACGCCCAGCGTGCGCCAGGTCGCGATCGACTCGTCCGACCCGTTGTCACGCGTGATGCGCCGGATCGCCTGAACGAGCCGCGCGCTCGCCTGCACCAGGTCGGTGAGCGTCTCGCGCACGGCATCCGCATCGGTCATGGTGACTAGTTTACATAGCTTCACTATCTATATCAACAAGGAAAAGGGCGCCGCACCGAAGTGCGACGCCCTTTGTGTCCGGCAGATGCCGGGTAATCGCGGCCGGGCAGTGCCCGGCGCCGACTACTTGAGCGTGACGGTGGCGCCGGCCTCTTCGAGGGCAGCCTTCGCCTTGTCAGCGGTCTCCTTGTTGGCGCCCTCGAGGACGGCCTTCGGAGCACCGTCGACGACGGCCTTCGCCTCACCAAGACCGAGCGAGGTGAGCTCGCGGACGACCTTGATGACCTGGATCTTCTTGTCACCGGCAGCCTCGAGGACGACGTCGAAGGAGTCCTTCTCCTCGGCCTCTTCAGCAGCGGCGGCACCACCGGCAGCGCCGGCAGCAGCAACGGCGACCGGAGCCGCAGCGGTGACCTCGAAGGTCTCCTCGAATGCCTTGACGAAGTCGTTCAGCTCGATGAGCGTGAGCTCCTTGAACGCGTCAAGCAGTTCCTCGGTGGAAAGCTTTGCCATTGTTTCTTCTCCTTGTTGAATGTGTACTCACCGCTTCGCGCGGCTCCTCGCTGGTCGACTCGGCGAAGCCGAATGGAGACCGAGGAGCGTTTACGCAGCGGACTCCTGCTTCTCACGCAGCGCGTCGACGGTGCGAACAGCCTTCGACAGCGGGGCGTTGAACAGATAGGCGGCTCCGAACAGCGAGGCCTTGAAGGCGCCTGCCAGCTTGGCCAGCAGAACCTCACGGCTCTCGAGGTCGGCGAGCTTGCCAACCTCTTCCGCGGTCAGCGGCTTGCCATCGAAATAGCCGCCCTTGACCACGAGGAGAGGGTTTGCCTTGGCAAAGTCGCGCAGACCCTTCGCCACGGCGACGGGGTCACCGTGAACGAACGCGATCGCAGACGGGCCGACGAGCTCGTCGTCGAACGCCGTGATGCCGGCGTTGTTGGCTGCGATCTTGGACAGCGTGTTCTTCACCACGGCGTACGACGCGTCAGTGCTGATGGAGCGGCGCAGTTCGCGCAGCTTCGCAACAGACAGACCGCGGTACTCGGTCAGCAGAACGGCAGTCGAGCTCTGGAAAAGTTCCGTGAGCTCGGCAACCGCGGCTTCCTTGTTCGCCATGGCCACTCCTTATGAATGATTCACCCGAGACGGATGCCTCGGGCCGCCGCCGCCCGCAAGGAGAAGGACAAAGAAAAAAGCTCCGAGCGCAGGGCACGGAGCTTCTCGATCGCTGTGGTTCTTCAACCCAGCATCTTCAGAACGTGAACCTGCGCGGGTCGCCTCTTTCGAGAGCCTTGGTCCGGCAATCCATTTCTGGACACGCCGGAAACCTGCGGTCTTTGGCTTTCGTCAATAGTAACAGACGCTCAGACGTGCTCCGACCCTCCTCGCTCGTTGAGGAGCACGCGGCGCTTGCGGAGCGCGCGTCTCGAAACGTCTACACGTGATTCCGCCAGCTGTGCCTCGGCTCATACCCCAGCAGCCGGCGCGCCTTCTCGATCGAGAGCAGGGTGTCGTTGACGCCGAGTTCGCCGCGTACTTCGACGCCGGGGAAGACCTCGGCGACGAGCTCCGCGTTCGGCCGCGTCATCACAGTGTCGGGCGAGGCGATGACGAAGCGCTCGAACCCGGGGACGGAGTACTGCAGCGCCTTCTCGACGGCCTGCGCGCCGTCGCGGGCGTCGATGTACCCCCACAGATTCCACTTGCGCAGCGAGGCATCCGCATCGAACGAAGGGAACTCGGCGTAATCCTCGACATTCATCACGTTCGAGAACCGCAAGCCGATGATCTTGAGGTCGGGGTACCAGCGCGCGAGCTGCTCGGCCTGCTTCTCTTCGAGGTACTTGTTCAGCGAGTAGATCGACTCGGGGAGCTCGACCTCCTCGTCGAGCGGGATGTAGGGCGGCGGCGTGATGAACGGCAGACCGAGGATCGTCTCGCTCGAGGCGAAGACGATGTTGCGGATTCCGAGCCGCGTCGCGGCATGGAAGACGTTGAACGAGACGAGCGCGTTGTTGTGAAAGGTCTCCGCGTCGCTGACGATGTTCGGCGCGGGGATCGCCGCGAGGTGCACGATCGCCTCGTATGGTGTGGCGCCGTCCGGGTATGCCCCATCACGCACGCCCGAGAGCGCCGACACGACGGCGCCGTAGTCGGTGAGATCAACGCGCAGGAACCCGGGACCGCGCTCCCCCGTGCGGTCGATGTTCGTCACGTCGTGACCTGCGTCGCGCAGATAGTTCAGAACGTTCGTGCCGAGCTTTCCGGAACCACCGGTGAGGGCGATCTTCATTGACTGCTCCGTCTCATCGAATCGATACGACCACCGCCAGCCTATCCGCTGGACGACTCGGCGGTCCCTCGCTGGTCGACTCGGCGAAGCCGAATGGAGACCGAGCTACGCTTCCCGGAGCGGCAGCCGCACGGCGAACACGGTTCGCCCCGGCTCGCTCTCCACCGAGATCGACCCGCCCTGGGCATCCACGACGGCCTTCACGATCGCGAGCCCCAGGCCGGTCGATCCGGTGTTGCGCGAGCGCGAGCTGTCGCCGCGGGCGAACCGCTCGAACAGCACGGGCTGCAGTTCGGGCGGGATCCCGGGACCGTCGTCGGCGACGGTCACCTCGGCGAAGCCGTCGTGGGCACGCATCCCGAGCGTCACCTGCGTCCCTGCGGGCGTGTGGACGCGCGCGTTGGTGAGCAGGTTGGCGAACACCTGGTGCAGTCGCGTGCGGTCGCCGACGACCTCGACCGGCTCGCCCGGCACATCGAGCAGCCACTGGTGATCGGGACCGGCAGCGTGGGCGTCCGAGAGCAGGTCGATGAGCAGCATCGAGAGGTCGACGGGCTCGCGGTCGAGCTCGCGGCCCTCGTCAAGGCGGGCGAGCAGCAGCAGGTCCTCGACCATCGCCGTCATGCGCGTCGCCTCCGACTCGATGCGGCCGATCGAGTGCTGCACGTCGGGCGGGATCACCTCGCCCGAGCGCCGCGTCAGTTCCGAGTAGCCGCGGATGGACGCCAGCGGCGTGCGCAGCTCGTGCGAGGCATCCGAGATGAACTGCCTCACCTTGCGCTCGCTCGCTTCGCGCGCAGAGAGGGCGGATGCCACGTGCCCCAGCATCGCGTTGAAGGCGCTGCCGACGCGGCCGACCTCGGTGCGCGGGTCGGTGTCCTCGTCGGCGACACGCACCCCGAGCGCAACCTCGCCTCGGTCAAGCGGAAGCGTCGACACGGTGGTCGCAGCACCGGCGACGCGGTCGAGCGGCCGCAGTGAGAGCCTGACGATCAGCAGGCCGCTGCCCGCGGCGAAAAGCGAGGCCGCGATCGTCGCGAACAGGATCGTGATCGCGAGGTGCTCAGTAGTCGCCTGTGCTTCGGCGAGCGGAAGACCGATGACGAGGTGCTGGCCGTCAGGCAGATCCTCCGAAGCGACGCGGTATTCGCCGAGGTTGCCACCCAAGTCGACCGACACCGGCGTGCCGTTCTGGGGCAGGGACGTCATCGTGGTGACGAAGTCGGAGTCGGCCACCGCCTTGTGCGCGCCGCCCTCGGCGCCCGTCGGCTGGTAGTAGCTGCTCGCGACCTGGCCGCCGTGGATGAGCGCAGCGAGTGTGCCACCCGGCTGCCCCGTGTACGTCACGATGTCCTGCAGGCCGACAGGCTGCCCGCGCACGTAGCTCGTGACCGCGAGCTGCAGCCCGCGCTGGCTCGCCAGGTGGAGCTGGTCGTCGACACGGTCGATCAGATAGGTGTGCAGCAGCACAACGCTGACGAGGCCGATCGCCACACCGAGAACGGCGATGAGGGCCGCCACGGCCGCGACCAGCTTCGATCGCAGCGTCCACGAGTGGAATGGGTGGCGGAACCAATGGGCGGTTCGAGTCACGGCGGCGCGGATGTCGAACGCGCGACGCGGCGCCCCGGTGCTCATCGGCACCGAGGGTACCGGCCCCGATGCCGACTGTGTCATTTCGAGTCCTGAGTCACTCCGCGGCCTTCACCATGTAGCCGGCGCCGCGGACGGTGTGGATCATGGGCTTGCGGCCCGCATCGATCTTCTTGCGCAGGTACGAGATGTAGAGCTCGACGACGCTCGAGGTGCCGCCGAAGTCATACGACCACACCCTGTCGAGGATCTGCGCCTTCGAGAGCACCCTGCGCGGGTTCCGCATCAGGTAGCGCAGCAGCTCGAACTCGGTCGCGGTCAGGCTGATCGGCTCGCCGCCGCGGGTCACCTCATAGCTGTCCTCGTCGAGCACGAGGTCGCCGACGACGATGCGCGGGTCGCTCGTGTCGGCGATCAGTGCGCGGGAACGGCGTAGCAGGCTGCGCAGCCGAGCGACCAGCTCTTCGAGGCTGAACGGCTTGGTGACGTAGTCATCGCCGCCGGCGGTGAGCCCCGCGATGCGGTCGTCGAGCGAGTCCTTCGCGGTCAGAAACAGCACGGGAGTCTCGTTCCCCGCCTCGCGGATGCGGCGCATGACCTGCAGGCCGTCGATGTCGGGAAGCATGATGTCGAGCACGACGGCGTCCGGCTTGAACTCGCGGGCGACGGTCACTGCCTGGTGGCCGGTCGAGGCGCTCTTCACCTCCCACCCCTCGTAGCGCAATGCCATCTGCAGCAGGTCGGTCAGCGTGTTCTCGTCGTCGACGACGAGCACTCGGATCGGGGACCCATCGGCGTGATGGAGGTGTGCCTGCGCGCTGCGCGAATCGGACAGGTCGATGCTCATTCTGCCGATTATGCGCGCCTGTATTCGAACGGTCTATGCCGAACTTATGACTTCCCTGAGAGGATCCGGCTAGAGCTGCCCGATCTCCTCCAGCACCGCCCGCAGCGCGCTGCCGCTGCGATGGAAGGCGTCGTGCTCGGTCTGATTCATGGGCACGCGCAGCACCCGCTGCACACCGCCGGCACCGATGACGCAGGGGACCGACAGCGCGATCCCGTCGAGGCCCTCGTAGTCGCGCAGCACGGTGCTCACCGGCGTCACCATGTGCTCGTCGCGCAGGATGGCCTCGACGAGCCGAACGCAGGCGAGGCCGATGGCGTAGTTCGTGGCGCCCTTTCCCGCGATGATCGAGTAGGCCGAGAGCACGGCCTGGTTCGCGAGCTCGTCGAGCTTCGCGTCATCGAAGATCTTGGTGCCGCTCTCGTCGGCCCATTCCCGGATGGGCGAGCCGCCGATGGTCGCGTTCGACCACAGCGGGAACGCACTGTCGCCGTGCTCTCCGAGGATCATCGAGTGCACATCTCGAGGAGCGACGCCGGCCGCCTCTGCGACCAGCCAGCGCAACCGCGAAGTATCGAGCGTCGTGCCCGAGCCGATCACCTGCCCGCGTCTGAGGCCTGCGACATCCGCTGCCACCTCCGTGAGCACATCGACCGGATTCGTGACGATCATGTAGATCGCGTCCGGCGACTGCTTCACAAGCCGAGGCATCAGGTCGCGGATGATCTCGGCGTTGGTGTTGACGAGGTCCAGGCGGCTCTGGCCGGGCAGCTGTGCGGCACCCGCCGTAACGACGATGACGTCGGAGGCCGCAAGGAATGAGAGGTCGCCGCCGCCCGTGACCTTGGTGCGATGGGCGAAGGGCGTGCCGTGTGCGAGGTCGAGCACCTGCGCTTCAGCGCGTGCCGGGTTGAGGTCGTAGATCGCGAGTTCGTCCGCCGCACCACGGATGAGCGCCGCGTACGCGAGCGAGGTTCCGACGGCTCCCGCGCCGATGATGCCGAGTTTCGTGGTTCGCAGGTTGGGCATGCGTTCATCATTCCTCCGAGTGGCCGCGCCGTCTACGGATGCCCTGTGCGTCTGTTGCGCTATGCACGCCAAGGCTGGGGAGAACTGCGATGATGGAGCTCACTGACCCGGCCAGAGCCGATCGGGGGAAGGCGGAACATGACGGTTGAGCAGGTTGTCGACACGACGGAGAAGGACGCGGCGCTGAACGGCGGCGTACCGGAGCCGACCGAAATCGCACCGGGGGTCTGGACCCTTCCGACGGAGTTCCCGAGCAAGGGCCAGCCGCTGCGTTACACCCTCACATATGCGCTGGCAGATGCCTCAGGCGGAATCCACCTCATCGACCCCGGCGTCGACACCGATGCCAACTGGCGGCGCCTCGAGCAGTTGCTCGCCCGCCTCGGGCGCGCCGTCGCAGACATCCGCACTGTCATCGTCACCCACCTGCACTTCGACCACCTCGGCATGGGCGCCCGGGTGCGCGCCGCCTCCGGCGCCGACGTCGTGCTTCATCGCCTCGAGCAGGCCGCGATCGACGGTGAATTCGGCGGCGTCGACGCCGAGCGCTTCGATCGCTGGGGCGTGCCCCACGAGCGGCGCGAAGAGCTCGCCCGCGTTACGGAGGAGCGCTTCGCCAAGGCGAAGATCACTGCGGATCGGCTCGTCGAGGGCGGCACGCAGCTCGAGCTCGGCGACCCGGAGGCCGGTGGATTCCGCATCGAGGTGATCTGGACGCCGGGGCACACCTACGGCAGCATCTGCCTGCGCGACGCCGAGCGGAAGCTGATCTTCACGGGCGATCACGTGCTGCCCGTGCTGAACCCGGGCCTGGGCCTCGGCGGCCCGACACCCAGCAATCCCATCAGCGACTACCTCGACGCCCTCGACCGGGTCGGGCGCTTCGATGACCACCAGGTCTGCCCTGGCCACGGCTACCGCTTCTACGGTCTGCGGGCGCGCTGCGAGAAGCTGGGCGCCCACCATGCGCGTCGCACGGCAGAGGTCGCGGGCGTGCTCGATCGGCTCGACAGCCCGTCCGTGTGGGACGTGGCCTCGCACCTGTACTGGAGCCTCGGGTGGGAGAACCTGTCGCACTACCTGCTCGATTCGGCGCTCGCGCAGGTCGAGATGCACATCGACCGTCTCGGCCGCATCGGCGAGACGGAGCGCGCGGCCTAGCTCAGGACCGCAGCGTCTGCACGCTGTCGACCTTCGCGTCATCGAGGCGGATGCCGAAGCCGGGCCGCTGCGGAAGCGCGAACGATCCCCCGACCGGAGCAGGCGGCTCCAGCTCGAAGTGGTGGCGCCCGGGAATGTGGCGCCCGAGATACTCCACCTTCGGCGTCAGTGCCGGCGACTGGCTCGCGACGACGTGCAGCGCTGCGTGAATCCCGTGGCCGTGCGGGATCACCGGCACGCCGAAGACCTCGGCGAGCGCACAGATGCGCAGCAGCTCGGTGACGCCGCCGCACCATTCCGGATCGCACTGCGCGACCGCGAGCACGCTGTCGGCGAGGTAGGGAAGCAGCTCCTGCCGGTCATAGATGTGCTCGCCCGCCGCGATGGGCACGCGCGTGCCGACGGCCCGTCGCCGAAGAACCACTTCTGCCCCGCGAAGCCCTCTGCCCTCGCCGATGACGCGACCGCTCGCACCTCGTCGAGCTCGAGAGAGCTGCCGAGCGTGCTGAGGTAGGCGGGAATCCGCTCCCGCGCGCAGCCTCCGAGCAGCTGCCAGACCGGCGCCTCGAAGACCGTGCCGCGCAGATCCCAGAGCGCGTTGTCGATCGCGCTGAGCGCCATCTTGTAGTGCCCATGCCGGCCATGGCGCTCGAGCCGCTCGAGCAGATCCCAGTGCACGTTGCCTGCGAGCGCGTCCTCACCGACCAGCTCCGGCGCGATCTTCCGGGCGATGAGCCACGCGATCTCGGCTTCGATCGGCCCGTAGAATCCTTCCGCCCCGGCATCCGTGCCGATTCGCAGATAGTGCGACGTCATCTCGCCGCCCGTCCAGGCGGGCGCGGGCGATCGATACGCCGGCCGCCTGCTGTCGTAGAACGACTCGGCGCGCACCTGGCGCTGTCTGTCGCCGGCGGGCGGCTGCGGAGCCGCGCCCCTCACGACGAGGACCTCGACAGCAGAGATACGGATGCTTCGCGGGGCGTCGCGCGCCGGGGTGGACTCCATACCGCCAGTCTCTCCCTCGCGGCCGTCACATCGCCCGCCCAACTGCCAGGGCGTATCGTGCTGAGGTGACCGCGCGATGAGGCAACGCCACCGTCGACGCAACGAACAACCGCAGGGAGACACGTGACCTCGACCGAACAGAGCAACGCCACAGCGCTCGAGCAGCGCCGCGCCACGCGCGAGGCGAACCGCGTCGACGGCGAGAACGCGCGCTCGTGGCAGCTCGTCTCCGCTCTGCGCGATGAGCTCTTCGACCGGGCCATGCTCGGTCGCGCTGACCAGATCGTGCTCGATCTCGAGGACGCCATCGACGAGTCTCTGAAAGACACCGCCCGCGGCAAGGTCGTCGACTGGCTGAGCTCGGGCGGCAGCGCCTGGGTGCGCATCAACGACTGGACCACCGTGGACTGGAGCGACGATCTCGCCGCACTCGCGGGCGTTCCCGGCCTCAAGGGCGTCATGCTCGCCAAGACCGAGGCGGCAGAGCAGGTCACCGACACGTTCCAGCGCCTCGGCGGCAACACGCCCGTGGTCCTCCTGATCGAGTCTGCGCTCGGCATCGAGGACGCCGCGGACATCGCCCGCGCGCGCGGCGCCTACCGGCTCGCGTTCGGGTCCGGCGACTACCGCCGCGACACCGGCGCCTCGAACACGCCGCTCGCCATGGCCTACCCGCGCACCCGGCTGGTGCTCGCCAGCCGCATCGGCGGTCTGCCCGGCCCCATCGACGGCCCCACGGTCGCCAGCACCCACCCTGTCCTGCGCGAGCAGGCCGCCGACGCCGTCGCCCTCGGCATGACCGGCAAGCTCTGCCTCGACCACGAGCAGCCCGCCGTCATCAACGAGTCGATGAGCCCGTCGCCGGCCGACGTCGCCTGGGCGCTCGACTTCCTCGCCGAGTTCGAGGCCGACGGCCGCGTCATCCGCGACGGCTCCGACAAGCCCCGCCTTGCCCGCGCAGAGACCATCAAGCGCCGCGCCGAGCTGTTCAAGATCACGCCCGCGAGCTGAGGTCAGAGCTCCGAATACGTCACGTAGGCGAAGGCCGAGGAATCCGGGGCCCAGCTGCCCACATTCATCGCGCCCTGGCCGCCGAACACGGTGACAAGGTCGCGGCCGGTTCCGCCCGCGGGTGTGGTCAACCTGAGGCGCACGTCCGCGATGTTCTCGGGGTGCCCCTCGGTTCCGGGTGGGTAGCTCACATAGGCGAGGTGCGCCCCGTCGGGCGAGGGGTGCGGGAACCAGTTGACGCGCTCGTCGTCGGTGAGTTGGGTGACGGATGCTCCGTCGGGGCGCACACGGAACAGCTGCGCGTGCCCCGCCGCACCACCCGCGCGCTCTGAGTTGAAGTACACCCACTCGTCGCCGTCAGGGCCCGGCCCGAACTCCGCGCCGTCGTCCTGATAGGGGTCATCCGTGAGCTGCACCTCGTCGCCGCCATCGAGCGGCAGCAGGTAGACATTGGTGACGCGCCGGTCGCCGTCCCATGACAGCCCGATGTAGGCGAGGGTCGAGCCGTCGCGAGAGATCCCGTGCAGGTAGTGGCGGAAGTCGCCGTGGTCGTGCGAGACCTGCCGGGGCCCGCTGCCATCGAGCGGCACCTCATACAGATGCCCGTCCTCGGCCGACACAAAGACCGCGCTCCCATTCGGGGCGATGACGTGGTCGTTGTTGATCTCGGGGATCCCGCCCAGGTCGATCTCGGTCAGCTGGGCGTCGCCAGCGGTGGCGGTGGCCGGCACCCAGAACAGCCGGCCCGCGCCGTTGACGATGAGCGCAGAGCCGTCCGGCATCCAGTTCGGCGCTTCGAACAGCAGCGTGTCCGACGTGAGCACCTCGCGCGGGGCATCCGCCTCGAGGTCGTAGATCCACAGTGTCGCCGACTGCCCCGGCGCGAAGTCGCGAGCCATCAGATCTCCTTCCAGGTGCCGCTCGCGGCGGCATCCATCACGGCCTCCGTGATGCGCACAGCACGCAGGCCGTCCTCGAAGCGCGGCAGCCCGTCGGGCGCCGCACCGGCGATCGCCGCATAGCTGTCCGCCACGAACGCGTTGAAGGCGTCCTGGTAGCCCTGCGGGTGCCCGGCCGGCGTCATCACGAGTCGCGCGGCGTCGGGCGCGAGCTGATCCGCATCGCGCGGCACGAGCAGTGAGCCCGCACGCCGCCCGACCCACAGCGTCTCGGGCTGCTCCTGGTCGAACGCGATCGACTCGGCGGCGCCGGCGATCTCGAGGTGTAGCCGGTTCTTCCGCCCCGGCGCCAGCTGCGACACGAGCAGCGTGCCGATCGCGCCGCCTTCGGTCTCGAGCGTGACCGACACGGCATCTTCGGTCTCGACCTGCGAATGCTGCGCCCGCGTCTTGATGAACGTGCGCGCGGACGCTGCCACCCGCGCCACCCGGTCGCCCGTCACGAACTCGATCAGATCGACCAGGTGCGAGCCGATGTCGGCGAACGCGCGCGAGCGACCGCCGACTGCGGCGTCCACCCGCCAGTTGTCGTCGTCGGCCGACAGCAGCCAGTCCTGCAGATAGGAGCCCTGCACGCTGAGCACGCGTCCCGCCTCGCCTGCCGCGATACGCGCCCGCGCCTCGCGCACGAGCGGATGGAACCGGTATACAAACGGCACGGTCCCAATGCGACCGACGGATGCCTGCACCAGACGCTCCGCATCAGAGACGCTCGTCGCCAGCGGCTTCTCGCACACGACGTGCTTCCCCGCGGCGAGCGCCGCCTCGGTCTGCTCCGCGTGCAGCGCGTTCGGCGTCGTGATGTGCACGACGTCGACCTCCGGTTCGGCCAGCAGCGCCTCGAGTGAGTCGTATGCCCGCTCGATGCCGAGCACGTCGGCCGCCTGCGCCCCGCGGGAGGGCGACGAGCCGACCACGCCGACCAGCCGGGCCCTGGCAGCACGAGCCGCTCGCGCGTGAACCGTCGCCATGAACCCGCCACCGACGATGCCGACGCCGAGCGGTTCCCCGCCTGTCGGCGTCACTGCTCGAGTGTCGACCGCGCGCTGACGGCCGTGTCCCATCAGAGCGTCTTCTCGCTGGGATTCCACGACTCGGGCAGCACAGGCGTGGGCACGAAGGTGCTCTCGACTTCGACCCACTCGCCGCGTTCTGCGGCCTCGATCGTCGAGACCATGATGTCGAGGGCGTGGAAGGCCTGCTCGCCCGACGCCCGCTCGGGAACGCCTGCGCGGATCGCCCGCGCGAGCTCGACGACACCGGTCCCGCGCGCCGCCTTCTCACCGGTGGTCGCGATGGTCTCCTGCGTGCCGTCGGCCTTGTGCAGCACGAGATCGCCCACGAACATGTTGGGGTCGGCGAGCTCGAGCGCCCCGTCGACGCCGGTGACCTCGAACTGCGTGCGTCTGATCTGGGAGTCGAAGCTGAAGATGCTCTGCGACGTCTGGCCACCCTCGAACTCGAACACCGCGGTGACGTGCGTCGGCACGGTCACCTCGAAGGTCTCGCCCGCGCGCGGGCCCGAGCCGATCGTGCGCCGCTCCTTCGACTTCGAGGCGACGGCGGCGACCCGCTTCACGGGTCCGAACAGCTGGATCAGCGTCGTCACGTAATAGGGCCCGACGTCGAACAGCGGCCCTGCTCCCTCCTGGAAGAGGAAGTCGGGGTTCGGGTGCCACGACTCCGGCCCCGGCTGCTGCATGAGCGTCAGCGCCGTCTTCGCCTCTCCGATCGCGCCCGACTCGATGAGTCGACGAGCGGTCTGGATGCCTGCCCCGAGGAACGTGTCAGGGGCCGTCGCCACGCGCAGGCCCGCGGACTGTGCCGCCGTCAGCAGCGCGCGCCCGCTCTCGCGGTCGAGCGCGATCGGCTTCTCGGTCCACACGTGCTTGCCGGCGGCGAGCACCTGGTGCGCGACCTCTGCGTGCACCTTGGGGATCGTCAGGTTCACGACGATCTCGATCTCCGGGTCGGCGAGCAGCTGCTCGACGGTGCCGAACCCCGGCACGCCGAACGCCTGCGCCTGGAACTGCGCCCGATCGAGGTCGATGTCCGCGACGAAGCGCACCTCGACATCGGGGAATGAGGTGAGGTTGGTCAGATACTGCGTGCTGATGTTGCCCGCGCCGATGACACCGACGCCGACAGGGCCCGTCCCCGTCATGCCAGGCCCTCGGCCTTCAGGAACGCGACGCTGTCGGCGACGGCCTGGAAGCGGTCACCGCGTGAGTCGTCCAGCTCGATCACGCGCAGCGCGCTCGGCGCCGCTTCGATGATCGATCGGATCGGCAGTGACCCGGAGCCCACCGCCACCTGGTCCTTGTTCTCGTGCGTGGCGGGACCGTCCTTGACGTGCAGAGCTATCACCTTGGATCCGAGCTCACCGAGCAGCGCCACAGGGTCCGTGCCGCCGACCGCTGCCCAGTAGGTGTCCAGCTCGAGCGCGATGCCCTCCGGCAACTGCTCCGCGAACAGCTCGTACGAGGGCCGCCCATCGATCTTCGTCTCGAACTCGAAGGCGTGGTTGTGATACCCGATCGCCAGCCCGAACTCCTTCGCCTTCTCGGCAGCCGCCGCCAGGTCATCGACGATCGCCTTCACACCGTCGGCGGTCTGCCAGCGCTCCTCGGCGATGTGCGGATCGATGAGCGTGCGGATGCCGAGCCCCGCGGCCTTCTCGAAGATGGGCTCCTGCTCCTCCGCGACGAACCGCTGATGCGCGGTCGGGGTCGTGAGGCCGGCGGCGGCGAGTCCCTCTCCGAGCCCCTGAAGCCCCACGATGTTGAAGGCCTCGACCTGGGTGAACCCCAGCTCGGCCAGGCGCACGAGCGTGCCAGGCAGATCAGCCTGCAGCGCCTCGCGCACGGTATACAGCTGCACAGAGAGCAGTGACTCGGTCACAGAACCGTCCTCTTCATTGAAGTCTGAGATCGCCGAGAGACGTGTCGGCTCCTTCATTCAAACAGACTTCTGTCGGCAGTCAAGCAAAAGTCCATCGCATGCCGCCGTCTTTCGCCGCTGTGGTTCAATGACGTCATGTCCGGCGACGCGCGCGGCCCACTCGTGGCCCCCGATGCGCGCGATCTCTTGCGGATGCTTCGCACCGGCCCCCCGAAGACGAGGGCGCAACTCGCAGAGCTGACGGGGCTCGCCCGCTCCACGGTCGCCGCCCGCCTCGACGGCCTCGTGGCCTCTGGCCTGGTCGTCCCCGCCGGCGGCGAGCTCTCCTCCGGCGGCCGCCCTCCCGCTCTGCTCGCCTTCAATCCGTCGGCGCGCACCGTGCTCGCCGTCGACCTCGGCGCGACCCACGGCGTCGTCGCGCTGACGGATCTCGCCGGCAGCATCCTCGAGACGGAGTCCCGCGAGCTGGCCATCTCCGACGGCCCCGAGCCGATCCTCGACTGGGCGATCGCCGCCGCCAAACGCGTGCTCAGGAAGAGCGGCCGCTCCGCCGCCGACCTCGTCGGCATCGGCGTCGGCCTGCCCGGCCCCGTCGAACACGCAAGCGGCCTGCCGACGAATCCGCCCATCATGCCGGGCTGGAACCGCTTCGACGTCCCCGGCTACCTGCGGCACCACTTCGACATCCCCGTGCTCGTCGACAACGACGTCAACATCCTGGCTCTGGGCGAGCACGCGATGACGTGGCCGGATGCCACGGACATGGTTTTCGTCAAAGTGTCCACCGGCATCGGCGCCGGCATCATCTCCGGTGGTCGCCTGCAGCGCGGCGCCCAGGGCTCCGCAGGCGACCTCGGTCACGTGCGCGTGCCTTTCACGCGGCGCACACCACAGCACGGCGCCGTCGATGCCGACCTCGAGGCGCTGGCGAGCGGTCCCGCCATCGCCGCCTGGATGACCGAGCGCGGCGTCCCCGCACGCACCAGCCAAGACGTTCTGGCCGCGGGTCTTCGTGGCGATCCGATCGCCGTGCAGGGACTCCGGCAGGCCGGCCGTGACCTCGGCGAAGTCTTGGCGACGGTCGTCAACCTGCTGAACCCGTCGATCGTCGTGATCGGCGGCAGCGTAGCCCGCGCGGGGGAGCACCTTCTCGCGGGCGTGCGCGAGGTCGTCTACGGTCAGTCGACGCCGCTTGCGACGCAGCACCTCAGCATCGTCCATTCGCGCGCGGGAGCCACCGGCGGCGTGCTCGGCGCGGCGATCATGGTGATCCAGCGCGTCCTCGACGATCCCTCTGACTGAGCTCCCAACCACCACCAGGAAAGGACACCGATGTCTCTCCCCGCCCCGCGCTTCCCCGACCCCTCCGACGCCCCTACGCTGCGCTGGGGCATCCTCGCCCCAGGCGGCATCGCCCGCAGCTTCGCTACCGCGCTTCGCGACCACACAAGTCAGAAGGTCGTCGCTGTGGCCTCCCGCTCCCTCGACCGTGCGCAGTCCTTCGCCGACGACTTCGACGTGCCGAACGCCTACGGCGACTACGCCGAACTCGTGGCGAACCCCGAGGTGGAGGCGGTGTACATCTCCTCCACGCACAACGCCCACCTCGAGCTCGCACTGCTCGCGATCGACGAGGGGAAGCACGTGCTCGTCGAGAAGCCCGCAGGCTTCTCCGCCGCAGAGGCCGAGCGCATGCTCGACGCGGCACGCGCCAAGGGCGTCTTCCTGATGGAGGCGATGTGGACGCGTTACCTGCCCCACACCGACGTGGCGCGCCAGCTGCTCGAATCCGGCGCGCTGGGTGAGATCCGGCTCGTCACGGCCGACTTCGGCGTGAACGTGCCGTTCGACCCCGAGAGCCGCATGTACGACCCCGCCAAAGCCGGCGGCGCTCTCCTCGACCTCGGCGTCTACCCGATCTCGTTCGCGCAGTTCGCCCTGCCCGCCCTCAACCAGAGCCCGCGCCTTCACGTCGCCGGCTCCCTGTCCCCCACCGGCTCCGACGCGCAGGTCTCGTTGATTCTCGAGGCGGATGCCTCATCGCACGCCCTCCTCCATGTCGGCGTCGAGTCCCGCACCCCCTGGTCCGCGAGCATCTCCGGCACCGCCGGACGCATCGAAATCGACGCCCCGTTCTGGTCGCCGTCTGCGCTGACGTTCTACCCGAACGACGGGGAGCCCGAGCGCTACCCCGGTCACCCGACGATCAGCGGCAGCGGCGGAATGGCGTACGAGGCTGCCGCCTTCGCACGTTACCTCGCCGCCGGCCTCGACGACTCACCGCTGCACCCGTTCTCCGAGGCCATCGCCACGCTGCGGATCATCGACGAGGCGCGTCGGCGGCTCGGCTACACCGCCGGCCTGGAAGAATAGCGTCTCGTGACCGATCTCCTTCTTCCCGGCTTCGAGGAAGAAGAGACCGCTCCGCGCCGCTCGAGCCACCTCGACCGTGTCGTCGCCGACTCGAGCGATCGGGTCGCCTGGCTTCGCGCCCGCAGCCGCGGCATCACCGCGACCGACGTCGCGAAGCTCTCAACGCCGCGGTCCGTGGAGGCGGCTGCGCGCGAGAAGTGGTTCGGAAGCAGATTCAGCGGCAATGCGTACACAGAGCACGGCCGCGACCGCGAGCCGGTGATCGCGGCGTGGACACTGGACCACCACGGCATCGCCCCGTCGTCCCTCCTCTTTCACGCAGAGCACGACACGCGCCACCTCGCGACTCCTGACGGGCTGGCGGTCACTGATGCCGGCGCGCTTGTCCTCGCCGAGATCAAGACGACGAACAAGCCCTGGCGCTCCATCCCGCGGCACTACCTGCGTCAGATTTGGTGGCAGCAGTACGTGCTCGGGGCCGAGCGCACGCTCTTCGTCTGGGAGCGCCACGAGGACTTCGTCCCTGTCGGCGAGCCCGAGTGCCGCTGGGTCGAGCGCGATGAAGACGCGATCGCGACCCTCGTCAGCCTTGCCGCCCAGCTCGTCGCCACGATCGACGGGTTCGCCAGGCGACACAGCGGCGCAATCGGAGTGTAATCCGCAGTCGTTAGCGTCGTTCGTACCGAGGCCTGGAGGTACGAATGGTGACCGAGTTCATGACCGCCGCGGTGATCGAGCGCTTCGGCGGTCCCGATGCGTTGACGATCGCACAGGTCCCTCGACCGGATCGCCTCAATGATGAGGTCCTCGTCGAGATCCACGCGGCCGGAGTCGACCCATTCGACGCGAGTGCGCGGGCTGGCCAGGGATCAGCGGTCGCGATAGACCGGTTCCCGGCCGTCCTTGGCTGCGATTTCAGCGGCACCGTCGTTGAGACCCCTTACGCCGCGCATTCACTGCGGCCAGGTGACGCGGTCTACGGCGTGATCCCGGTCCCGCGGTACGCCGGCAGCTATGCCGAGTACGCCTCTGTGCCAAGCCTGTGCATCGCGCCCAAGCCCGTCGGGCTGTCACACGTCGAGGCTGCCGCAGTTCCCCTCGCGGCTCTGACGGCCTGGGGCATCGTCACCACATTGGCCAAAGCGCACGAGCGCCAGCGCGTCCTGATCCATGGGGGCGAAACCGGAGCCGGTCACTTCGCCGTGCAGTTCGCTGCGTACTTCGGCGCACATGTCATCGCCACGGCGTCCGCCCGCAACCTCGAATGGCTGCGCGGTCTCGGCGCGCGCGAAACGATCGACCCCGTGTCGGCCTCCCTCGAGCGCGAGCTCGATCCCGTCGACGTCGTCATCGATCTGAGCGACGACGGCGACGACCTCGCGCGCTCGCGCGCGCTCGCCCTGGTCCGCAGCAACGGCCTCGTCGTCAGCGGCCCCACCGGATCGCTGCCAACCCGCCAGACACAGAGCCCGCCGACCGGTGCGCGCACGACCGCCTACCACGCGTCACCCGACGGCGCGACGCTCGCCGTCATCTCGCGGCTTCTCGAGCAGGGATCCGTACGCCCGCACGTCGACGAGATCTTCGGCCTACCGGATGCCTCAGCAGCACATGCGCGTCTCGAATCAGGCGACGTGCGCGGAAAGCTCGTGATCGCGCACCAAAAGGGCGAATAGCGCCCGCCCGAATAGCAGCGGGTTAAATGCAAGAGGCCCCATCCGCAATGGATGGGGCCTCTCTAATAGGTGTTCGGCGGTGTCCTACTCTCCCACAGGGTCGCCCCTGCAGTACCATCGGCGCTGGGAGTCTTAGCTTCCGGGTTCGGAATGTGTCCGGGCGTTTCCCTCCCGCTATGGCCGCCGAAA
>NZ_BAABBV010000003.1:0-5426 GCF_039538145.1 Gryllotalpicola daejeonensis
CTAATAGGTGTTCGGCGGTGTCCTACTCTCCCACAGGGTCGCCCCTGCAGTACCATCGGCGCTGGGAGTCTTAGCTTCCGGGTTCGGAATGTGTCCGGGCGTTTCCCTCCCGCTATGGCCGCCGAAACAATGTCGACCAGGCACTGGTCTGTTCAGCTTGTTGGCTGGTGCCCGTATGTCGGGAACCACTCAGTGGACGCGAGTCACGCAAAAGTCATGTTGTGTGTTGTCAAGTTGTCGGCTTATTAGTACCGGTCAGCTGCGCAGGTCTTTCGTCCCTGCTTCCACATCCGGCCTATCAACCCAGTCGTCTGGCTGGGAGCCTCTCACCCGAAGGTGTGGAGATCTCATCTCGAGGCCGGCTTCCCGCTTAGATGCTTTCAGCGGTTATCCATCCCGAACGTAGCTAATCAGCGGTGCTCCTGGCGGAACAACTGACACACCAGAGGTTCGTCCAACCCGGTCCTCTCGTACTAGGGTCAGATCCTCTCAAATCTCCTGCGCGCGCAGCGGATAGGGACCGAACTGTCTCACGACGTTCTAAACCCAGCTCGCGTACCGCTTTAATGGGCGAACAGCCCAACCCTTGGGACCTACTCCAGCCCCAGGATGCGACGAGCCGACATCGAGGTGCCAAACCATGCCGTCGATATGGACTCTTGGGCAAGATCAGCCTGTTATCCCCGAGGTACCTTTTATCCGTTGAGCGACGGCCGTTCCACAACGTACCGCCGGATCACTAGTCCCGACTTTCGTCCCTGCTCGACCTGTCAGTCTCACAGTCAAGCTCCCTTGTGCACTTACACTCGCCACCTGATTGCCAACCAGGTTGAGGGAACCTTTGGGCGCCTCCGTTACTCTTTAGGAGGCAACCGCCCCAGTTAAACTACCCACCAGGCACTGTCCCTTGACCGGATCACGGTCAGAAGTTAGATATCCAGAGCGACCAGAGTGGTATTTCAACAATGACTCCACGAACACTGGCGTGCCCGCTTCACAGTCTCCCACCTATCCTACACAAGCCGCACCGAACACCAATACCAAGCTATAGTAAAGGTCACGGGGTCTTTCCGTCCTGCTGCGCGTAACGAGCATCTTTACTCGTAGTGCAATTTCGCCGAGTTCGCGGTTGAGACAGCTGGGAAGTCGTTACGCCATTCGTGCAGGTCGGAACTTACCCGACAAGGAATTTCGCTACCTTAGGATGGTTATAGTTACCACCGCCGTTTACTGGGGCTTAAATTCTCAGCTTCGCTCACAAGGAGCTGACCGGTCCTCTTAACCTTCCAGCACCGGGCAGGCGTCAGTCCGTATACATCGTCTTGCGACTTGGCACGGACCTGTGTTTTTAGTAAACAGTCGCTTCCCACTGGTCTCTGCGGCCACTCCACGCTTCCCCCAGCAAGTGGGTTCACGCTTCGGGCCCCCCTTCTCCCGAAGTTACGGGGGCATTTTGCCGAGTTCCTTAACCACGATTCTCTCGATCTCCTCGGTATTCTCTACCTGACCACCTGAGTCGGTTTGGGGTACGGGCGGCTGGAACCTCGCGTCGATGCTTTTCTCGGCAGCATAGGATCACCGAATTCCCCTTGACGGGTATGCGTCAGATCTCAGGCATGCAGACGACGGATTTGCCTATCGTCAGCCCTACATCCTTGCCCCGGGACAACCATCGCCCGGTACGGCTACCTTCCTGCGTCACACCTGTTAATACGCTTGCCTCGCCAGACCGGGTCGCACGCTCCGCCGGCGGCGCCACCACAAGGGCGGCAGTGCCGGCATCGGATGCTTAGCATTACTGGGTCGGCATGGGCGGTTCTTCGCCGGTACGGGAATATCAACCCGTTGTCCATCGACTACGCCTGTCGGCCTCGCCTTAGGTCCCGACTTACCCAGGGCGGATTAACCTGGCCCTGGAACCCTTGGTCTTTCGGAGGACGGGTTTCTCACCCGTCTTTCGCTACTCATGCCTGCATTCTCACTCGTGTGGCCTCCACAGCTGGGTTCCCCCGCTGCTTCACCGCCCACACGACGCTCTCCTACCCATCACCGCGACTGGACCACGAAGGCCTGTCTCTTGCGGCAATGCCACGACTTCGGTGGCGTGCTTGAGCCCCGTTACATTGTCGGCGCGGAATCACTTGACCAGTGAGCTATTACGCACTCTTTCAAGGGTGGCTGCTTCTAAGCCAACCTCCTGGTTGTCTGTGCAACTCCACATCCTTTCCCACTTAGCACGCGCTTAGGGACCTTAGTCGGTGGTCTGGGTTGTTTCCCTCTCGACGATGAAGCTTATCCCCCACCGTCTCACTGCTGCGCTCTCACTTACCGGCATTCGGAGTTTGGCTAACGTCAGTAAGCTTTTGGGCCCCATCGGCTATCCAGTAGCTCTACCTCCGGCAAGAAACACGCAACGCTGCACCTAAATGCATTTCGGAGAGAACCAGCTATCACGAAGTTTGATTGGCCTTTCACCCCTACCCACAGCTCATCCCCCAGGTTTTCAACCCTGGTGGGTTCGGTCCTCCACGACGTCTTACCGTCGCTTCAACCTGGCCATGGGTAGATCACTTCGCTTCGGGTCTAGGACACGCGACTGAAACGCCCTATTCGGACTCGCTTTCGCTACGGCTTCCCCACACGGGTTAACCTCGCCACGTATCGCTAACTCGCAGGCTCATTCTTCAAAAGGCACGCCGTCACCGGAACAAGCCGGCTCCGACGGTTTGTAAGCGAACGGTTTCAGGAACTATTTCACTCCCCTCCCGGGGTACTTTTCACCTTTCCCTCACGGTACTTGTCCGCTATCGGTCATCTGGGAGTATTCAGGCTTACCAGGTGGTCCTGGCAGATTCACACGGGATTTCTCGGGCCCCGTGCTACTCGGGAACACCCTCCGGCCGGCGCAGCATTTCGGCTACGGGACTATCACCCGCTACGGTCAGCCTTTCCAAGCTGTTCGCCTACACCACGCACACGTCACCGCAGGAGAACGGCAGTCCTCCTCGAAGGGTCCCACAACCCCCACCACGCAACCCCTGCCGGGTATCACACGTGACAGGTTTAGCCACATCCGCGTTCGCTCGCCACTACTAACGGAATCACATTTTGTTTTCTCTTCCTGTGGGTACTGAGATGTTTCACTTCCCCACGTTCCCTCTACCCGCCCTATACATTCAGGCGGGAGTAACCAGGTCACCCAAAGGGCCTGGCCAGGTTTCCCCATTCGGAAACCCTCGGATCACAGTTCGCTTATCAACTCCCCGAGGCTTATCGCAGATTGCTACGTCCTTCATCGGCTCCAGATGCCAAGGCATCCACCGTTCGCTCTTAGAAACTTGCCACCACAACATGAGTCAAAAAGAATCGATCCAAAAAACTTGAATCAGACCATAATTGGTGACCCGCAAAGCCAAAGACTCCGCGGATCTAAGATGCTCGCGTCCACTGTGTAGTTCTCAAAATACGGGCAGAACCCGCCACCCGGGGCGAAAACCCCCTCGGACGGGCCTGAGAGGAGTCCAGCCGCCACAGGCAGCCGGCACGGTCCCTCAGGACCCAACAGCGCGCACCCCCCGACCTCACCCACCAGCCACGTTCCAAATCCGAAGACCGTACTAGCAGCCGAAGACCTCGACCAGGGGCATTGTCAACGTTCCACCCATGAGCCCCGCCCCCAGACACTCGCTGGAGATACGGGTTCTGGACCAGCTCACGCCGGTCAGATGCTCCTTAGAAAGGAGGTGATCCAGCCGCACCTTCCGGTACGGCTACCTTGTTACGACTTAGTCCTAATCACCGATCCCACCTTCGACAGCTCCCTCCTTGCGGTTAGGCCACTGGCTTCGGGTGTTACCGACTTTCATGACTTGACGGGCGGTGTGTACAAGGCCCGGGAACGTATTCACCGCAGCGTTGCTGATCTGCGATTACTAGCGACTCCGACTTCATGAGGTCGAGTTGCAGACCTCAATCCGAACTGAGACCGGCTTTTTGGGATTCGCTCCGCCTTACGGCATCGCAGCCCTTTGTACCGGCCATTGTAGCATGCGTGAAGCCCAAGACATAAGGGGCATGATGATTTGACGTCATCCCCACCTTCCTCCGAGTTGACCCCGGCAGTCTCCTATGAGTCCCCGGCCGAACCGCTGGCAACATAGAACGAGGGTTGCGCTCGTTGCGGGACTTAACCCAACATCTCACGACACGAGCTGACGACAACCATGCACCACCTGTATACCGACCACAAGGGGGCGACCATCTCTGGCCGTTTCCGGTATATGTCAAGCCTTGGTAAGGTTCTTCGCGTTGCATCGAATTAATCCGCATGCTCCGCCGCTTGTGCGGGCCCCCGTCAATTCCTTTGAGTTTTAGCCTTGCGGCCGTACTCCCCAGGCGGGGCGCTTAATGCGTTAGCTACGACACGGAAACCGTGGAATGGTCCCCACATCTAGCGCCCAACGTTTACGGCGTGGACTACCAGGGTATCTAATCCTGTTCGCTCCCCACGCTTTCGCTCCTCAGCGTCAGTTACGGCCCAGAGAACTGCCTTCGCCATCGGTGTTCTTCCTGATATCTGCGCATTCCACCGCTACACCAGGAGTTCCATTCTCCCCTACCGCACTCTAGCTCGCCCGTACCCACCGCACGCCTCAGGTTGAGCCTGAGGATTTCACGGCAGACGCGACGAACCGCCTACGAGCTCTTTACGCCCAATAATTCCGGACAACGCTCGGACCCTACGTATTACCGCGGCTGCTGGCACGTAGTTAGCCGGTCCTTTTTCTGCAGGTACCGTCACCTTGCGGCTTCTTCCCTGCCAAAAGAGGTTTACAACCCGAAGGCCGTCATCCCCCACGCGGCGTTGCTGCATCAGGCTTTCGCCCATTGTGCAATATTCCCCACTGCTGCCTCCCGTAGGAGTCTGGGCCGTGTCTCAGTCCCAGTGTGGCCGGTCACCCTCTCAGGCCGGCTACCCGTCGTCGCCTTGGTGAGCCACTACCTCACCAACAAGCTGATAGGCCGCGAGTCCATCCAAAGCCGCAAAAAGCTTTCCACCCCCCACCATGCGATGAGAAGTCATATCCAGTATTAGACGCCGTTTCCAGCGCTTATCCCAGAGCCAAGGGCAGGTTACTCACGTGTTACTCACCCGTTCGCCACTAATCCAGCCAGTGCAAGCACCAGCCTTCATCGTTCGACTTGCATGTGTTAAGCACGCCGCCAGCGTTCGTCCTGAGCCAGGATCAAACTCTCCACAAAAAAACTGCGGCCTGTTCGACCCGACTACAAGAACATCAAAACTGACATTCAAATAATCAAATAAACCAAAAGGAATCCCATGCCCAACCAAAAAGGCCAGACACCGGGGTATTGGCATTGACAATGTGCACGCTGTTGAGTTCTCAAGGACCGTACGCACCCGG
>NZ_BAABBV010000004.1:0-657 GCF_039538145.1 Gryllotalpicola daejeonensis
CCGAAGTCGACTCACTCAACGACGTCGACGCAGACCCGCTCAGACTCTGGGAGGTCGATTCACTCAACGAAGCCGAACCGCTCAGACTCTCCGACGTCGACTCACTCAACGACGTCGACACAGAACCACTCAAGCTCTCAGAAGTCGACTCACTTGCCGACGTGGACGCCGACGCGCTCAGGCTGCCTGACGTCGACTCGCTCACCGAGGTCAACGCAGAACCACTCAGGCTGCCCGAAGTCGACTCGCTCAAGGAGGTCGACGCAGACCCGCTCAGACTCTCGGACGCCGACTCGCTTATTGAGGTGGACGCCGATGCACTCAGGCTGCCCGAGGTCGACTCGCTCGCCGAAGTCGACACGGAACCACTCAAGCTCTGCGAAGCGGACTCACTTGTCGACGTCGACGCAGAACCGCTCAAGCTCTGCGACGTCGACTCGCTCATTGAAGTCGAGGCGGAGCCGCTCAAGCTCTCGGACGTCGACTCACTCAGCGACGTCGACGCAGACCCGCTCAAGCTTTGCGAGTCGGACTCGCTCAACGAGGTCGAAGCAGACCCACTCAAGCTCTCGGACGTCGATTCACTCACCGACGTCGACGCAGAGCCGCTCAGACTCTGGGAGGTCGATTCACTCAACGAAGCCGAACCGCTAAGAC